>NZ_CAJMZC010000009.1:0-293359 GCF_905220215.1 Paraburkholderia sp. J12 | reverse complement strand
CCGCCAGCAAGTGGAAACGCGGCTCGCGAAGGAAATACTCGGCGATGCGCTGCAAACGGGCGACACCGTCGAGATCGGCTACGACAAGGCGAACGACGAGACGACGTTCAACAAGCTCGCAGTCCCCCCGGATGTGAAGGAGGACAAATCCGCGAAGAAGGCGAAGGGCGCCGCGGCGAACCCGGTGCCGGACGGCAAGTCGATTGCCTCGGACATTGCCGCCGACGACGTAACGGCCGAGCCGTCCCCGCCGCCGAAGAAGAACGGCAAGGGAGCCGGTGCCGGCAGGTCGAAATCGGCTTGAGCGCAAGGTAGTCTGCACGCGGCCGGTTGCCTGACTGAAGCCGGCTGCTTGGCTTCTTCAACTTGGTTCGCAATCCTGATCGAACCGGAGCGCGTACTCGTTCGCTCACCCGATCTGCCACCACGCAGGCAGCAACGCCTGCACGTCGGGGCGCGCGAAGCGGTCGTCGAGCAGATGCACGACGCCGCGATCCTGTTCGGTGCGGATCACGCGGCCCGCGGCCTGTACTACCTTGCGCAGTCCCGGGATCAGATAGGTGTAGTCGAAGCCCGCGCCGTATAGCGCATCCATGCGTTCGCGCATGGCTTCGTTCACGGGGTTCACCTGCGGCATGCCCAGCGTGGCAATGAACGTGCCGATCAGGCGCGTGCCGGGCAGATCGATGCCCTCGCCGAACGCGCCGCCCAGCACCGCGAAGCCGAGCCCGCAGCCGCCTTCCACGAAGCGCGCGACAAAGGCCTGCTGCTGCGCTTCGTCCATTGTGCGCGACTGGAACCAGACGTCGATCTGCGGGTGCTGCGCGACGAAGGCATCGGCGGCGAGCTGGAGATACTCGTAGCTGCTGAAGAAGCACAGGTAGTTGCCGGGACGCGCCTGGTACTGCGCGGCAATGCGCGCGACGATGGCGTCGAGCGAGCGCGTGCGGTCCTTGTAGCGCGTGGAAATGTGGCGCGCGATCTGCACGTCGAGCTGGGCCGCGCTGAACGGCGTGCCGATGTCGAGGCTCACGGTATTGGCGGGCAAGCCGAGCATGTCGGTGTAGTAGTGCGTGGGCGCGAGCGTCGCCGAAAAGAGCGCGAAGCTGTGCGCTGCTGCAATACGCGGCTTCAGGGCGCCGGCCGGCACCACGTTGCGGACGCACAGCACCGAACGCGTGCGGCGGCCGCCGGCTGCAGGAAGCGGCGTGATGTCGAACATCGAATGTGCGTCGAAGCGCTCGGCCATGCGGTAGAAGTGGAGTGCGTCGAAGTAGAAGCGTTCCATTTCGGGATCGCGCACGAGTCCCGGTTCGGCCAACTGGTCGCCGATGGCGCCGATAACGTCCCCGAGCGCGGCGAGCAACCCCGCCGGCAACGCGTCGCTCGCGCGCCACGCATCGGGCTGCACGGCGTTCTGCGCATTCCAGTGGCGCTGCAGGCGCGCGAGCGCGCGTTTCACCGGCGCGCTCGCACTGCGCCGCATGGCGTCCACGCGCGTTTGCACGAGCTCGGCCGAATACATCGTGCGGGCGCGTTCGGGCAGGTTGTGCGCTTCGTCCACGAGCACGCTGGCGCGCCACTGGTTGTGGACGGCGAGCATGAACAGCATGGCGCTCACGTCGAAGTAGTAGTTGTAATCGCCGACGATCACGTCGCACCAGCGCGCCAGTTCCTGGCTGAGGTAATACGGGCAGACCGCGTGTTCGCGCGCAACCTCGCGCAGCGCGGCCCTGTCGAGCCGTAAGCGCGCGAGTGCCGCGCTACGTGCGGCGGGCAGCCGGTCGTAGAAGCCGCGGGCGAGCGAACACGACTCGCCGTGGCAGGCGAGATCGGGATGCTCGCAGGCCTTCTCGCGCGCAACCAGTTCCAGCACGCGCAACGGCAGCGGCGCACGGGCACTCGCTGGATCTTGCGCGGCGGCGAGCGTATCGAGGGCGTCGAGCGCGAGCTGGCGGCCCGGACTCTTGGCGCTGAGGAAAAACACTTTGTCGATGGCGGCGCGCGGACAGGCTTTTAACTGCGGAAACAGCGTGCCGATGGTCTTGCCGATGCCGGTGGGCGCTTGCGCGAGGAGGCACCGGCCTTGCGTGGCCGCGCGCCAGACGCCTTCGGCCAGTTCGCGCTGGCCGGCGCGAAACGACGCGTGCGGCAGGCGCAATGTTTCGAGCGCGGCGTCGCGCGCCGCGCGGTGCGCGCTTTCCTGGTTCGCCCATGCGACGAAGCGCTCGCACTGCGCTTCGAACGCCTCGCGCAGTTGCACCGCGCTCGCCTGTTCGACGAGCGCCGTTTCGTGGCCGGAGGCGATGTCGTAATAGACGAGCGCCAGCTCGATCGCTTCGAGGCCGAGCTTCTCGCACATCAGCGCGCCATAGACGCGCAACTGTGCCCAGTGCAGCGCGCGCTGGTTCTCGCGCATGGCGTCGAGGTCGCCGCGATAGGTCTTGAACTCTTCGAGTCGTTGCCGCGCGGGGTCGTAGCCATCGGCCCGGCCGCGCACGGTCAGCACGCCATAAGTGCCGGTGAGTGCGATTTCGGTTTCGAAGCCCTCGGGACGCCGTGACGCGATGGCGGCGTGACCGGCGCGGCCCTCGCTTGCGTCGGGCGCGGGCGTAAAGCGCAGATCGAGGTCGCCGCGTTTCGCGGTGAACTCGCAGAGCGTGCGCACCGCGACGGTGTAGCTCATGGTGCGGTGGCGTCGAGCGCGAGCGGGGCTGCCGCCCAGCGCACCTGGAGCACGGTCACGGGGATGGCGTGGGCCGCGCAGTACGCGAGCCAGCGGCGCTGGTTGTCCTGCAGGCGGTCGCCCGGGCCTTTCACTTCGATCAGTTCGTAGCGCCGCTCGGCGGGCCAGAAGCGCACGAGGTCCGGCAGGCCCGAGCGGTTCGCGGTGGGGTCGCGCAAGAGCCGCTCGAACCATAGCCGCAGATGCACGGCCGGAAAGCAGTCGAGCGCAAGTGTCAGCAAGTCGCGGCTCAACGCGGGCCATGCGACGAACGGCGACTGGACGCCGCTCTTTTCGATGTAGCGCCGCTCGATCGTTTCGCGGTACGAACGGGTTTCGAGTTCGGCGAGACAGGCCGCGAAGCGGTCCGCGCGACGGGTGACGAAGTCGGCGGCGTGCAGGTCGGCGGGGCCGCGCTGGAACGGGTGGAAGAACGCGCCGGGCAGCGGCGCGAAGAGCGCGGGCCAGCACAGCAGGCCGAAGAGACTGTTGATGAGCGTGTTCTCGACATAGAACACCGGCGCTTCGTCCGATGCCAGTGCGAGACGCGTGGCTTCCTCCACGCGCAGATCCGCTTTTGCCTCGGGCAAGGTCAGCTCCGCCATCGCGCCGGTTTGCGCACTGGCCGCACCCTGTGGGCTGGGCGAGCCGCGTTGCCGTTGCAGACGGCCAAGCGTGCGCGCCGCGCGCTGCGCCTCTTCTTCGTTGACGGGCGCGGTAGCGATGGCTCGGGCCAGCGCGGTCGCTTCGTCGCGGCGCCCGAGTTGCTCCAGCACGCGCACGCGCCGGTAGCGCGCCTCGGGGTGTCCGCAGTCCAGATAGGCGCGCAAGGCCAGTGCCGGTTCGCGGGCGCGCTCGGCCGCCTGGCCCGCCGCGTGGCGCACGCGGTCGTGGCGCGTGCGCAGCCACGCGTTGTCCTGCGTGCGGGGCGCCAGTGCGTCGAGGGTATCGAGCGCCACGGCAATCGTCTCCGGAGCGGTCTCGAGCCGTTCGCGGCAGTCGCGCAGCGCGAGCCAGGTGTCGATGTCGTCGCGATGGTGGAAGGCGCGCGAGGCCGCGTCGAAGGGCACGCTTTCGTAGCGATAGATGCCGAGATCGGCCAGCACGAACTCCGACCAGTCCTGCCGCAGGTTGCCGAAGAACATCAGGCGCAGCCGTTCGCACAGCGGCGCCGCGGCGAGATGGAACGCCGTATCGGCCGACTCCGGGAACCACGCGTGCCAGCCGCGCGGCGCGGGCGCCGCGTCCTCCAGCACGGCGAGGGTGGCCGCACGCGTGGCGCGCACATCGACGGCGATGCCGAGCGAGACGGCCAGCGCCTGCAAGTCCGCTTTCGTGACGAGCGGCGCGAGCGCATCGAGCGCGAGCGTGGGCGCTTCGTCGATCCAGCCCTCGGCCACGAGCGCCGCGGCCGCGGCGCGCGGGCAGCCGATCTCGGCATAGTCGAGGCGGCCCGCGCGAAAGTGCGGCCCCTTGCGCATCAGCATGCGCACGAAAAGGGCACGCGAGGCGCGCGGCAGCGTGCCGAAGCGCTGCGCGAAACGGGCTTCGCCGGTGTCGAACAGATCGGCGCAGCGCGCGGTCAGCCAGCCGAGCGCGCGCTCGAAATTGGCGAGGTAATAGAACGGATCGGGAGAGTCGGGGATCACGCGCGGCACTGTATGGATATACAGGTACGATGATAGCAGGCCCGCGTGCCGCGAGGAGGGTGCGCGCTGCGGGACGCGCAGGGCCCTTACGCTACAATTGCGGCAGCCTGAATACGGATGAGCGATGAACAAACGGAAAGCGTGCTTCGTCGGCCTTGCGGCCGCTGCCTCCCTGCTTGCGGGATGTGTCTCGATGTACCGCAACCCCAGCGCATGCGAGGACGAGATGCAAAGCCGCCTTGCCGAAGTGTCGCCGGGCAACAAGCTCTCCATTGCGCACAGTGCCGTGTCGTACCGCGGCCAGCGCGTGGTGGTGGAAGGGGCGCTCGCCAGGCCGCCTGTCACCGCTTCTGCGGCTGCGGCAGCTTCCTCGGCTTCGGCCGCCGTGGAGGCTTCGGCGGCCGAGGCAGCGTCCGGTGCGATGGCGGTGTCGACGGCTTCGGCTACGGCGGCGGCTTCCGCTGCTTTAGACGCTTCGTCCGCTTCGTTCGGTTCGGGGGCGCTCGCACTCGCGCCGCAGGGCGCCTCGGCACCGGTTGCGGCGAGCGGCGCGGCGGTGGCCGCCGCGGCATCGGCCGCCTCGGCGACCAAAGCGACCCAAGCGGAGCCGAAGCCCGCCACGCCGGTAGCGGCGCTTGCCCAGAAGCTCGGCATCAAGAAGCCCACCTTCACGCAGACGGCCGCCGAATGCATGTTCAACGAGTCGGGCCTCGTCTCGTTCCGCTGGCTCGCACCGCCCGCATTCGCCAAAACGACCCCCGACCCGAACGCCTCCGACGACGAGTGATGCGGCTCGCCGCCGCCTGAACGTTGTCCGGCGTCGCGGCGCGCCGGACCTCGCCTCCACGCATCTCAGAACGCGAAGAACGGCCCGGCGCCCGCGGGCGTTTCCTGCGCCTCGATGGCCGTGTACACGCGGCGTCCATAGAAGAACGACAGGCCCCAGCCGAACATGCTGCCGTTGTAGCCGGCGAGATCGTCGAAGGCCCAGTTGCCGGTGGCGACCAGCGTCTGTTCGCTCGTGATGGAGAACGCAACGGCGACTGTCGTGCCGTCCGTGCCGGCTATCGTCGCCGAATCGGTTTGCGGCGAGGCCGGACAGAACCACACGCCGCAGCGCGTGAGTGTCGTGCTCGAGAAGAAGTAGGCGTTCGAACCGCTGTCCAGATAGCTTTGCGAATAGACCGTGCCGTCCGGGGCCGTGGTTGTGACGAAGCCGCTGACCGTATCCGCGTGCAGCACCGTTGCCGATCCGAGTTCGTTGTCGGCCTGCGTGCCGATGCCGAAAGTGAGCGAGCCGTTGGCTGTTGCCGTGCCGTCTGCCGCGATGGCGGGCAGGTCGATGACGACGCCGTTGTTGTCGCTCGAAAAGGCGGCCACCGGATTGCTGACCTGCTGGGCCAGCGGTTGCGCGGTGGCCGTGCAACTGCCTGAGGCGCAGGCGTAGTACCACGGCGAAAGCGCTTTGTTCACGCAGCCTGCTCCGCAGTCGGCGTTGAAGACGCCCACGCCGAGAATGCCGTTCGCGTGCAGCGCCGTCGCGCTGTTCATCGCAACGCCGCTGCTGCTGCAATTACCCGGCGCCGCGGGCACCGACGGGTCCGCGATCACCTGGATGGGCAGCGAGGCCGCGGTTTCGCCCGCGAGTTGCACGTCCGCAAGACGCACCGCCCCCCAGGTGTAGCCCGTGCCGAAGACCGCGCACTCGCCGGCAGGCGCACCGGCCGACCCGCCCGATCCCGCGGGCACGCCCGGCAGCGCAAAACCGGCCGGCAGTGCGGAGGCGAGCAGGCGCAGGCCCTGCGAGCCCGTATCCACCTGAACGTTGTCCACGGTCGCGCAGGTGTTCGTACCCGGCACGCAGACGGTCACGCTCGCCATCAGCATGTTGCGTGTCGAGGTCGCCGAGGTGGAGACGTTCACTGCCACGACGTTCGCCGTGGTCGACTGCGGGACGGGGGGCGACGTTGTGCTCGTTGTGCTCGTTGTGCTCGTGGTGCTCGTCGAGCTGGTGCTGCTTGCCGGCGTGCCGGGAGCCGAAGCCGGCGCGGCCGCGGAGGCGGGGCTGCTACTGCTGGCGGCGCTTGCGCTGTTACCGCTACTGCTACCGCCGCCGCCGCAGGCGGCGAGCAGGGCGCAGAGTGCCAATGAGCAAAACAGCGCGCGCGGTGCAAGGCGCAGGCGGCGGCTCATCGCAGGTCCCCTTCGCTCACGCCGGCGGGCAGCGCGGCCGGCAGCCAGGCGCGGCCCACGTAGCTGCGCATCTGACCGGCCGTTTCGACCACCACATCGGGCTGATCCACACGGGCGGCGTGCAGGTCGCCGCGCGCTTCGTCGAGGACGGCCGCTGCGCCGCTGCGCCACGAAGCCGCGTAGCTGCCGAGCAAAGCGTCCAGGTTCGGCATGGTCGGGCCTCGCCACGAGTACGCGAAGATCTGGCCGGTCGCGACGGCGACATATTCGTTGATCGTCGTGCCTCCGGCGTCGACATAACCCACCACGCGTGCCGTGCCGCCCGCCAGGCCCCGCGTGGTCGCAGCCGCGATCGGCGCGGCGGTATCGCCCAGCGCGGCCTCTGCGGGCGCGGCGAGCCAGAGGCTCGCAGCAGCAAGCAGGCTCGCGCAGGCCGCCTCGCGCTTCGCGCGCGGGAATGAACGTGTCGTCATGGGGCACCCCTCTCCGGACTTTTTGGCCTACTGCTTTTTTTGAGATTTGTCGCGAAGTTAGCACCGGCGCGCGCTGCACAAGCAGGATGGGCTCTTTATTCGGCTGGGCGCAAACGTCAGGAGGGCCGAGCGTGTCATCTATCGTCTTGAATAAAAAGCTGAAACGGCAAATTTTCGTGTAAATTTGCGCGTCGTATAAATGTTGACGAACGTTAAGGGGTCGGGTTCGCGGCGGTTTGCCGGGGGCTGAGAGATCCTGTAACGCGATCCCGTCCAGCGGTTTTTGCACAGGGCGCCTCTCGCCCGGTAAAATGGCTGGTTGATCCACGGAAACTGGCCGTGGCGTAGCCGAAGGATTACCCGAACATGACTGCTTTTCACCAACGTCTTGCCATCCGCGCCGCTGCGCTCCTGATGGCGGGCGGGCTGGTCGCCGGCTGCAGCTCGCCGTCGCCGACCAAGATCGATTACCGCAGCGACTCGAAGGCCAAGGAGTCGTCGCTGGCCGTTCCGCCGAACCTGCTCGACGAAACCGCCGACCAGCGCTCGCTGCCGCCGCAGGGCGGCGAGACCTCGCTGTCCTCGCTGCAGCAGGTGCAGGACACCGCGACGCCCAGCGACGAAAACCAGGTGCTGCCGCAGGTGCCGGGCATGCATATCCAGCGTGACGGCACGGAAAGCTGGCTTGTGGTGGACAGCAAGACGCCCGATCAGCTCTGGGCCCAGGTGCGCCGCTTCTGGCAGGAGCAGGGTTTCCTGCTGGTCACGGACCAGCGCGACAAGGGCGTGATGGAAACCGACTGGAACGAAACGCATCCGAAGCTTTCGGACGGCATCATCCGCAATACGCTCTCGTGGGCCACGGGCAATTCGTACGTCACGGCGGAGCGCAACAAGTACCGCACGCGTCTCGAAACCTCGCCGGCCGGCGGCACCTACATCTTCATCAGCCAGAAGGGCCTCTCCGAGCAGCTCACCGGCATCAACAACGACAACAGCCAGTGGGTGCCGAAGCCCAACGATCCTGCGCTGGAAACCGAGTACCTCAAGCGCCTGATGGCGACGCTCGCGCGCGCGCAGCCGGGCGTGCCCGACGTGAAGCTCGCCGACGAGGAAGCCGCGAAGGCTAATGCCAAGGCCACCAATGCGACCGCCACAGGCCCGGATGCGGCCGCGGCGGCCGTGGCGGCGCAAAACGTCGCGGCGGTGGGCCAGCAGTCGGGTTCCGGCAAGCAGGCTCAGGCCGAGACGGGCGGTCAGTACACGTCGTCCGAACTCA
Source organism: Paraburkholderia sp. J12 (assembly GCF_905220215.1). Taxonomy (NCBI): domain Bacteria; kingdom Pseudomonadati; phylum Pseudomonadota; class Betaproteobacteria; order Burkholderiales; family Burkholderiaceae; genus Paraburkholderia; species Paraburkholderia sp. J12. The sequence goes on along the minus strand of NZ_CAJMZC010000009.1, from coordinate 285,040 downwards.
CGCTCGGCGAGCCGTACGACCTCGCCTGGCAGCGCGTGGGCATGGCGCTCAATCGTGCGAACTTCACGGTGGACGACAGTGACCGCGCCAAGGGCATCTACTACCTGCGCTACGTCGATCCGAAGGACATGACGTCCGACGAGCAGGGCTTCTGGAACCAGGTGTTCCATGGCCGCAAGGAAAAGACCGCGAAGCAGTACAAGCTGAACGTGCGCGCCGTGACCGAGAACCAGACGCGCGTGGCGATCTTGGACGACAACGGCCAGATCGATACCTCGCGTCCGGCTCAGGAGATCATGGGTCTCGTCGTTTCGGAACTGCGTTAAGTCTTCGTAGGCCCGGACGATCTGGGAAACATCGAGCCCGCCTGCGCGTATTGCGCAGGCGGGCTTTTTTATCGTCCGGGCCCGCGGCGGCCGTGCGCGTTCAGTGCGGAATCATCCACGTGAACACGTTCTGCTGCAGCCACACGAGGATGCCCAGCAGCACGGTAAGCAGGATCGAGTGCTTGAACGTGCGGGCGAACACGTGGCCCTCCTTGCCCTTGAGCTCGGTCGTGGCGACGCCCGTGGAGATGTTTTGCGGCGAGATCATCTTGCCCATCACGCCGCCCGACGAATTGGTCGCCGCCATCAGCACGGGGTTCAGATTGAGCTGGCGCGCGGCCACCACCTGCAGATTGCCGAAGAGCGCGTTGCCCGAGGTGTCGCTGCCGGAGAGGAACACCGCCACCCAGCCGAGGAAGGCCGAAACGAGCGGGAAGAACGCGCCGACCGAAGCGACGCCGAGACCGAGCGTATAGGTGAGCCCCGAGTAGTTCATCAGATACGCGAGCCCGACGATCGTGGCGACGGTCAGGATGGCGATGCGCGTCTGCACCCACGTATCGACGATCGCACCGCCGAAGTCGGCGGGCTTCAGGCGCACGACGAACGCCGTCACGATCGCCGCTACGAGAATCGCCGTGCCGGTGGCGAGCGGCTGGAAGTCCCAGATCGCGCCGTAGGGCACCTTGTAGAGCGTGATGTACACGGCCTTGTCGAGACCCGGCCAGGGGATCTTCGTGTCGCCGATCGTGAAGACTTTCGCGATGGTCCAGAGGATCACCACCGCGGCCACGATCAGCCACGGATACCAGCCGGCGGCGCCCGACACCGTGCCGCGCACTTCCTTCGCCCGGTCGATGCGGATTTCGAACTGCGGATCGGGCGCGGGCTTCCAGACGCGCAGGAACGCGATCGTGAGGATCAGCGAGATCAGCGACGAGAGCACGTCGGTGAGGCTGTAGTTGACGAAGTTCGAGGTCACGAACTGCGTGATGGCGAAGCTGCCGCCCGCCACGAGCAGCACCGGCCAGATGCGCAGCATGCCGGTCACGCCCGCGTAGATGGCGATCACATAGAAGGGCAGCAGCAGCGCGAAGAACGGCAACTGGCGGCCGACCATTTGCGCGAGCATATCGGCGGGCAGGTGCGTGACGGCGCCGAGCACCGTGATCGGCACGCCGAGCGCCCCGAAGGCCACGGGCGCCGTGTTGAAGATCAGCGTGAAGGTGAGCGCTTCGAGCGTGGGAAAGCCCAGCATGATGAGCAGCGAACTCGTGATCGCGACGGGCGTGCCGAAGCCGGAGATGCCTTCGAAGAGCGCGCCGAACGAAAAGCCGACTACCACGAGCACGATGCGGCGGTCGTTCGGCAGATTGTCGAGCAGCCACATGCGAAAGGCCGCGAAGCGTCCCGAGCGCAGCGCGATGTTGTAGAGCAGGATGGCCGTGACGACGATCCACATGACCGGCCAGAGCGCGAACACGGCGCCCGCGACGACGGAGTCGATGGCGAGGCCGGCCGGAAACTGCCAGCCGAAGATCGCGACGATCAGCCCGACCACGAGCCCCGCGAGCGAGGCCTGCCACGCAGGGCGTCGTGCCCAGCCCAGCAGGACGAGCACGGTGAGGATGGGAAGTGCCGCAACGATGAAAGAAGGCAGAAGCGAATTGCCGATGGGAGTCAACAGCTGGTGAAACATGATGTCTCCTTTATGCTGTTCTGGAGTCGGCGCAGTCGATGCCGCCCGGTGCGCCGGGGCACGTGCTGGATGGGCGATTATTTAAGGCCGTGCTTCAGTCCCCGACGCCCAATAGCAGCATAGAAAATGCGGCTTGAGCGTCAAGCAGGGTAAGTACGGTCCGGCACCGAATATGGCGAGGAACTGGCGGCCCCGCCTGAATGGGGGCCGCGCGGGGGAAAGCGCATTACGCGCGCAAGGGGGAACCGCAGTCGTCAATGCCAGTGTCCACCGCTCCAGCCGAAGCCGAACGACACGGCGGGCGCGCCCCAGCCCCAAGCGGGGTAATAAGCGGGATAGACCGGCCACGCGGAATAAGCGGGCACGGCAATGGCTACCGGCTGGGTCGAATAGAGCGGTCCCGGATATTGGGCATCGGGCACGGCGTTGGGAGCCGGCGTGTTGCCGGCTGTGGCAACGGCGGTTTCCTGCTGCGTGGCGTAAGCCGGGTAGGTACCGTAGCCATAGCCGTACGGGTAATAGTAGTAGCAGCCCGAAAGCGCAAGGGTGGAGGCAACGGCGCCGGCGACTGTGATGCCGCGAAAGGTGCGCGCGGTGCGATTGGAACGCAGGGAACCTGTGGGGCGCAGGGAACGGGCAGGGGCGAGGAACACAGACGGGCGTGTCATGGCGGACTCCGTGAGCGGACGGCCGGCCGCGCGCCCGATGTGGGGCGCAAACTGGCATCTCCCGAGCTTACGCTGTCGTTCGTGACTTTGTGTTGCGCACCGGTAACCGCGTATTTCGCGCGATTGCAAAGGCAAAACGAACGCGGCGCATCCTGTTACCGGGTATGCGCCGCGCCGCCTCTCTGATAGCTGCGTTTGCCTGTCGTTCTAATGATGGTGTTCGCGCCTTGTGTCTTGCGCTTTGTCCTCAGGTACTGCGGGCCGGTGCAACGTTACTTGCCGACCTGATTGCCGATGATGCCGCCCACCGCCGCGCCGCCCACCGTCGAGAGCGCGCTGCCGCCGAGTGCCGCGCCCGCGACGCCGCCCACCCCTGCGCCGATCGCGGTATCGCGGTCGCGCGTCGACATGTTGTCGCAGGCGGAAAGGCTGGCCGCCGCCGTGACGACGGTAGCGAGTGCGATGAGAATGCGTGCGCGTGCAAGGGTTTTCATGTCCGACTCCAGGGGTAATGACGAGCGGCGTTGCCTGCGCGCGGACGCAAGCCGCCACTCCGATATTCCCATCGTATCGGGCGATCCCGTATCTGGTTGTTCGGCTTTGTCAGCGAGTCGTTGGATTCGTAAAAGAATGTTTCGCACGCAGCACTTTTCGTGCACTGCAAAAACGAAGGGCGCGGCTTGCACCGCGCCCTTCCCAGGCTTCTCACACCGTATGGCTTACTGGCGCTGGTAGATTTCGGCGCCTTGCTTGATGAACTCGACGGCCTTCACTTCCATGCCTTTTTTCAGGGCCTCGTCGTCGCTCATGCCTTGTTTGGCCGCGAAATCGCGCACGTCCTGCGTGATCTTCATCGAGCAGAAGTGCGGGCCGCACATCGAGCAGAAATGCGCAACCTTGGCCGAGTCCTTCGGCAGCGTTTCGTCGTGGAATTCGCGTGCCTTGTCCGGGTCGAGACCGAGGTTGAACTGGTCCTCCCAGCGGAACTCGAAACGCGCCTTCGAGAGTGCGTTGTCGCGCACCTGCGCGCCCGGATGGCCCTTCGCCAGATCGGCTGCGTGGGCCGCGAGCTTGTACGTGATGATGCCTTCCTTCACGTCGTCCTTGTTCGGCAGGCCCAGGTGTTCCTTGGGCGTCACGTAGCACAGCATCGCCGTGCCGAACCAGCCGATCATCGCGGCGCCGATGCCCGAGGTGATGTGGTCGTAGCCCGGTGCGATGTCGGTGGTGAGCGGCCCGAGCGTGTAGAAGGGCGCTTCCTTGCACCAGTCGAGCTGGAGATCCATGTTCTCCTTGATGAGCTGCATCGGCACGTGGCCCGGGCCTTCGATCATCACCTGCACGTCGTGCTTCCACGCGACCTGCGTGAGCTCGCCGAGCGTCTTCAGTTCGCCGAGCTGCGCTTCGTCGTTGGCGTCGTAGATCGAGCCGGGGCGCAGGCCGTCGCCGAGCGAGAAGCTCACGTCGTATTCCTTCATGATTTCGCAGATCTCTTCGAAATGCTCGTAAATGAAGGATTCCTTATGGTGGGCAAGGCACCACTTGGCCATGATCGAACCGCCGCGCGAGACGATGCCGGTCATGCGGTTGGCCGTGAGCGGCACGTATTGCAGGCGCACGCCCGCGTGGATCGTGAAGTAGTCTACGCCTTGCTCGGCCTGCTCGATGAGCGTGTCGCGGAAGATTTCCCACGTGAGGTCTTCCGCCTTGCCGTTGACCTTTTCGAGTGCCTGGTAGATCGGCACCGTGCCGATCGGCACCGGCGAATTGCGGATGATCCACTCGCGCGTTTCGTGGATGTGCTTGCCCGTGGAGAGATCCATGACCGTGTCGCCGCCCCAGCGGATCGCCCACGTCATCTTGTCCACTTCCTCGCCGATCGACGAGGTCACGGCCGAGTTGCCGATGTTCGCGTTGATCTTCACGAGGAAGTTGCGGCCGATGATCATCGGCTCGCTTTCCGGGTGGTTGATGTTGGCGGGAATGATCGCGCGGCCGCGTGCGATTTCCTCGCGCACGAATTCGGGCGTGATTGCCTTGAGCGCGTCGGCGCCGAAGGCCGCGGCACCGAAGGCCTGGCCCGCGTGCTGGCGGCCCATCATCGCGGCGAGTTTGGCGCCGTTCGGGCCGCTTGCCTTGAGGCTTTCCAGATACTCGGCGCGGCGCTGGTTTTCGCGGATCGCGATGTACTCCATCTCGGGCGTGACGATGCCCTGACGCGCGTAGTGCATCTGCGTCACGTTCTTGCCGGTCTTCGCGCGGCGCGGCGTGCGGTGCAGGCCCGGGAAGCGCAGTTCGGCCGTGGCCGGATCGGCGGCGCGCTCGCGGCCGTATTGCGACGAGAGGCCGTCGAGCGACTCGGTGTCGCCGCGCTTTTCGATCCACGTCTGGCGCAGCGCGGGCAGGCCGGCGCGAATGTCGATCTGCGCATCAGGATCGGTGTACGGACCCGACGTGTCGTAGACGTAGATCGGCGGATTCTTTTCGCCGCCGAAGCCCGTGGGCGTGTCCGACTGCGTGATTTCGCGCATCGGCACGCGGATGTCCGGCTGCGAGCCGGTCACGTAGATCTTGCGGGAATTGGGCAGCGGCGCGACCGCGGCTTCGTCGACGTGCGCGTTGGCGGAAACGAACTTCGGGTTCGCGTTCATGTATCTCTCTCCGTGTCGACCCGAGTTGGCGCTTGAGCGTCTGACTCCGGTCCATGCAAAGCAAAGTGGGAACAGCAGCTTCGCAGGAGACGAGACGGAACGTGGACGGACTTCGCTGGATGAGAGGGTGGAGCGATGCTGCGAAGTCCGGACGCTTCCCTGCGCTGGCATTATCCAGATCAGGTTCAAAGGGTATTTCTCACCCGCGCGATACGCCGCCCGACTTTCGTACCTGAGCAGATACGAAACTACGTAACGGCGCATAACGCAGGACCCCCGCGTAAGCAGGCCAAACAATACACCGTGCTGCGACGATCTGGCAAGTGCCCGCGCGTGCAATTCGCGGTATGGCGCCGGGCAAGGGCGCCGACCTGCCGGCACGCTTACAGCCTGAAATCGTCGGACGCTTCGGGCTGGAACAGGATGCGGTCGATCTTCAGCGTCTGCTGGGCGCCGCTCGGCGGCGTGAAGCGCACGGTGTCGCCGCGCTTCAGGCCGAGCAGCGCGAGGCCGGCCGGCGAGAACACATTGAGGCGCCCGGCGGCGAAGTCCGCGCTGCGCGGATAGACGACGGTCCACGTGAAGGTCTCGCCCGTTTCCTCGTTCTTGAGCGTGACCTGCGAGTTCATGGTCACGACGTTCGCGGCGACGTCCTGCGGCGCGACGATCTCGGCGCGCTCGAGCAGTTCGTCGAGCATGGTCTGGCGCGCCGGGGCGGCGCCGGGTTCGGCTGCGCTTTTTTCGAGACGGGCGACGTCGAGTTCGGTGAGGTAGCGGATTTTGCGGGTCACGGCGGTTCTCCTTGCGATCCTGAAATACGGCGATGGGCGGGGCGTGCGGGATCGGCCCGGAGCCCGACCGAACGGCTCCGGATGACGAGGGGAGAGCGGTTCAGGCCGGACGCCGGGCGGCGACGGGCGGGGTCGTGGCGCGACGCGACAAGGTTTCTTGCGCGGCGCATGCGCCCGCCCGGATTCGCATGCGCGCGCGTTCGCGCAGGCCGCGGCAGGCGCGCGGGGGCAGCGAACGGGCAAGATGCGAGAACGGAGTACGCATGGCGACAGGTAAAAACGAAAGCATAAAGAAAGGATTTGCAATGTTAGCACGCGAACCGCACGGGCGATGACGATGCCTTTCCGGGCGATGCGAAACGTTCGGAGCGCCCGAAGCGCTGAATCGTCCCGAGGTTTTGCCTTTTCTCGCACGTCGTAATTGCAGCGCATAAAGCGCTCCCTGAACGACGCACGCGGGCCGGCTTGTTGCATAATTCGGGGCGGCCAGCTTACGTTTATCCGACTGGCCCTGGCGCACCGGCCGTCGCCGCCGCTGTGCCTTACCGCTTTTTCTCCCATTCATCATGCCGTCGAGTTTGATCCGTCCCGCAGCACGCCTGCGGGACCCTGAGGGATGCGCGCCGCTTCGGTTCCCGAGCGCGACGCCATGACCACGCCGCCTCGTTTGTCTTCCCGCGTGCAGGTCGTTGCAGCCGGTGCGCTGCGTGTGCTCAATACCCTTTGGCCGTTGTGCCGCTCGATAAGGTTGCCGCAATCGCGGAGCGGCCGCGTCGCACTCTCGCTCGGCGTCGTCTATTTCGTGTGGGGCTCGACCTACCTCGGCGTACACGTCGCGCTCGGCTCGTTTCCGCCGCTGCTGCTTTCGGGGCTGCGCAACCTGCTGGCGGGCATCGGCCTTTTCGTGTTCGCGATGCGCCGCCGTCCCGTCATGCCGACGCTGCTGGAGGTCCGCAATGCCGGCATCGTCGGGACGACGCTCGTCGGGCTTTCCAGCGGCATGCTCGCTTACGGGATGCGAACCGTGGGCACCGGCACGGCGGCGGTGATGGTTGCCACGGTGCCGCTCTTCGCAACCGTGATTGCCGCTGCCACCGGGCGGCGCATCGCGAAGGCGGAGTGGGTGGCCGTAGCGCTGGGTCTCGCCGGCATCGGGATCCTGAGCCACGGCGGCGGCGCGTCGGGCACGGCGGACGGCTGCCTCGCGATACTCGGCGGTGCGCTTTTCTGGGCGATCGGCGCGCATCTGGCCGGACGGCTCCAGCTCCCGTCCGACCTCTTTCTCGCTACGGCGCTGCAGATCGGGCTCGGGGGTGGGGTGTCCACACTCATCGCCTGGATCACGGGTGAACGCATGATGACACTGCATTTCCTGCCTGCTGTCGCGTTTTTCTATCTGATGCTGGTCGGCACGATGGCCGCCTATGTCGCGTATGGCTATCTGATCCGCCACACCAGCCCGCTCGTGGCGAGCAGCTGCATGTACGTGAATCCCGTGGTGGCCGTCGCGCTGGGTGCGCTGCTGCTGGGCGAGCCAGTGACGGCCAGCACGATCGTCGCGACCGTGCTGATACTCGGCAGCGTGGGCCTCTCGTTTATCTTCGACGACCGCCGCCGCGGGGCCTGACGAGCAGGGGCGGACTCGCCCCTCGCGATCTCCAGGCTCCCGACGGCGGCCGCGCCGGCCGGCGATACCGGCAGGCGTGCCGGCGCCGCGCTACTTCGCCTGTTCGGCGCTGTTGGTGATGGCGTGACCGCCCGCGGACATATCCTGGCCCGCGCCCGCCACGGTATTGCAGGCGGCGAGGGTTCCGGCCGAAGCGGCAATGAGCAACAAGGCAATCAGGCGTTTCATGGGTAACTCCACCGTTTCAGGTAAGGGGTCCCCTCTCCAGCACGCGGCGTGCCCGGGTATTCTTGCCGGATCGGGGATGGGGTACGTCCCCGACCGCGTGGAGCGACGGGCCCGGCGCTTGCGTAGCGCACCCATCGATCGGCGCGGCAGGCATCGCGGGCCATTCCCCTGGCACCTGGCAAGCGACCTGCGCCCGACACCAACGACCTGGGAGGGCTACGCCATGCTTCACTACGCCATCGTGTTTCTCGTGATCGCGCTTATTGCCGCCGTGTTCGGTTTCACCGGCATCGCGGCCGGCGCCGCCGAAATCGCGAAGATCCTTTTCTATCTTTTTCTCGTGGTCTTCGTGGTCACGCTGTTGCTCGGCGTGCTGCGCGGCTAGAGCGCCTCGGGAAACCTCAGGACGCCTGCGCGCCGTGCCCGGCGCGCTCGCGCGTGCTCGCGTGGATCCAGCCGGCCAGCGCCGAAAACGCGAGGCCGGCGATGCACACGCCGACCCAGCCGAACGCGTGCCACGTTGCCGCGCCGATGGCGGAGCCGGCCGCGCCGCCGATGAAGTACGCCACCATGTAGACCGTGTTGACGCGGCTGCGCGCCTCGGGGCGCAGCGCGTAGATGCGCGACTGGTTCGAGATCTGCGCGGCCTGCACGCCGATGTCGAGCACGATCACGCCGATCACGAGCCCGATCAGGCTCTTGCCCGAGAACGCGAAGATCGCGAAGGCGAGCGCGACGAGCCCGATCGACATCGTGATGACGGCGCGCGGGCCGCGCTTGTCGGCGGAGCGTCCGGCCCAGGGCGCGGCCATGGCGCCCGCCGCGCCGACGATGCCGAACAGCCCCGCCACCTGCGGTCCGAGATGGAACGGTTCGCCCGCGAGCAGCAGCGTGAGCACGGGCCAGAAGAGGCTGAACGCGCCGAAGATGCAGGCGCCGGTTGCGGCCGCCTCGCGCAGGCCGCGCAGTTCCAGCGTGAGATGCCACATGGAGGCAAGGAGCCGGCCATAGCCGAGCTTCGAGGTGGGCTGGCTGCGCGGCAGCTTGAGCACGATCACGACGGCGAGACCGAGCAGCGCGACGATCGACGCGCCGAACACCGCGCGCCAGCCGAAGTACTGGCCGATGAAACCTGCGGCCGTGCGCGCGAGCAGGATGCCGATCAGGAGCCCGCTCATGACGGTGCCCACTGCATGGCCGCGCGCTTCGGGTGGCGCGAGTTCGGCGGCGAACGGCACGGCCTGCTGCGCGATGGTGGCGAGCACACCGATGGCGAGGCTCGCGCCGATCAGCACGCCGAGCGTAGGCGCCGTAGCGGCAACGAGGAGCGCGATGCAGACGCCGGCCGTTTGCAGCAGGATCAGGCGCCGGCGGTCGAAGCGGTCGCCGAGCGGTGCGAGCAGCAGCATGCCGGCGGCGTAACCGAGCTGGGTGGCGGCCGGCACCGCGCCGATCCAGGCGGCCCCCGTCGGAAACGACTGGCGGAAGTCGGCGAGGAGCGGCTGGTTGTAGTAGATGTTCGCGACCGCGACGCCCGCGATGGTCGCGAGCAGAAGCAACAGGCCGCGCAGCGACTGGCTTTCGCCGGCGGTTGCGGAATCGGGTGTGGACATGGCTTGGAGCGGGCGGCGCCCGGACAGACGCAAAGGCAGTATTCGAGCGTGCCGATGATACCGGAGCAGGCCCGATCCTGCTGACGCTCGCCCATGCCTTGCCGCGCGCCGCATGCGGCGCGTGGGGTGGCCTGAGCTTGCTCTCAGGCGATCAGGTCGCCCGTGGGTTCGTGAAACGGGTAGGGACCGTCCGAATCATCGACATAGGCGTGATGCGTCACGAGTCCGCTGCGCGGATCGTAGCGGTGCAGCGCGAAGGCGGCCGGCTCGAGCGTGAAGGTCGAGGGCGCGTCGGGCGCGAGATCGAGCGTCACCTGGTGCGCCGGCGCGGGCACGGCCGAGGCGATCGTGCCGCCGAAGCGCGCGAACATGGAGCGGTGCACGTGGCCGCACATCACGCGTTCGACGTTGGGGTGACGCGCGATGAGCGCTTCGAGCGCCTCGGCGGCTTGCGGGTCGAGCCGGATCGCGTCCATGTGGCCGACGCCGCTGTCGAACGGCGGGTGATGGAGCGCGACGATGACGGGCGCGCCGCGCGCGGCGTCGAGCTGCGCTTCGAGCCACGCGAGCCGCGCGGCGCAAAGCGTGCCCGCGCTCTGGCCCGGCTGCATGGAGTCGAGCGCGATCAGACGCAGCGGCCCGATATCGACGGCGTAATGGACGAAGGGGCCGCCCGCGTTCAATTCGGCGCGTTCGGGGAAGACTTCGCGCAGCCCTTCGCGGCCGTCGTGGTTGCCGATCAGGAGCCAGTAGGGAATCTCGAGCGTGGCGAGCAGTGTCTTGAGGTGCCGGTATTCCTCGACCGAGCCGCGGTCCACGAGGTCGCCGGTGACGATCACGGCGTCCGGGCGCGGGTCGAGGGCATTCAGGCGCGCGATGGTGCGCGCGAGCTTCGCGGCCGTATCGACGCGGCGGTAGGCGAGTGCACCGGGTTGCTTGATGTGCAGGTCGCTGATCTGGGCGAGCAGCATGGGTGGCCTCTCAATGTGTCCGTTTATTGTGGGGAAAAATGGCTTACGCCAGCGCGATCAACGCCTCGGGCGCGATCGAGAGCCCGACCGCCGTGCCGCGCGCGAGCTCCACGCGGCCCGCGACATCGACGACCAGCGCATCGGGCGCTGCGCCGCCGATGGTGAGGCGCGTGCGTTCGCCGAGGAACGTTGCCTGCTCGATCACGCCGCGCAGGTGCGAGGCGGCGGGGTCGGTCAGCGCGGCGTCCTCCGGGCGGAAAAACAGTTCGTTCGCGCCGGCTGCGGCCGCCGGGACCGCGCCGCCCGTCGTGCACAGCATGCCGTCACGCCATTGTCCCGCGAGACGGTTCAGCGTGCCCACGAACTGCGCGACCGCGCGGCTCGCCGGCCGGTAGTAGATTTCGCGCGGCGTGCCGATCTGCTCGATGCGGCCCGCGCTCATCACGACGACGCGGTCGCCCAGCTCCATCGCCTCAGCCTGGTCGTGCGTCACATAGACCGTCGTTACGCCGAGCTCGCGCAAGAGCGCGTTCATCTCGCCGCGCAGGGCGTCGCGCAGGCGGGCGTCGAGCGCGGTGAGCGGCTCGTCGAGCAGCAGCACGCGCGGCCGCGGCGCCAGTGCGCGGGCGAGCGCCACGCGCTGGCGCTGGCCGCCCGAAAGCTGGTCGATGGGTTTGTCGGCGTGGGCTTCGAGCCGCATCATCGCGAGCAGCTCGGCGACGCGCTCGCGCGCGGCATCGGCGGGCACCTTCTGGATCTTGAGCCCGTAGCCGATGTTGCCGCGCACCGTGAGGTTCGGAAAGAGCGCGTAGTTCTGGAACACCATGCCTACCTTGCGGCGCTCGATGGGCAGGGCGGTGACGTCGTCGTTGCCGAACAGCACGCGGCCGGAGGCATCGGGCGTTTCGAGCCCGGCGATGAGGCGCAGCGTGGTGGTCTTGCCGCAACCCGAAGGGCCGAGCAGCACGAGCGTTTCGCCTGCGCCAATCGAGAGATCGAGCGGCTCCAGCACGCGCGTGCCGCGAAAGGTCTTCGCGCAGCGCGAGAGCGTGATGGGAGTGGAATCGAGTTTCATCGGGAATCCTTATGACGGCGTGGCTTGTTGCCGGTGCGTCCATTGCGTCCATTGCGGCCGCCGGCCGGATCCACGCCCAGCCACTGCATGGCGATGAGGAGCGGCATCGTCATGACGAAGAACAGGATGGTGTACGCGCTGCCCACTTCGATGCGCATCGAGGCATAGGTGTCGGCGAGGCCGACGGGCAGCGTCTTCGTGTCGGGCGTGTGCAGCATCCAGGTGAGGTTGAACTCGCCGATGGAGAGCGTGAGAACCGCGAGCGCGCCCGCCACGATGCCGGGCCGCGCGTTGGGCAGCACGATGGTGAAAAAGCGCTGCACGAAGCTCGCGCCGAGGCTCGCTGCACCCTCTTCGAGCGTGCGCAGGTCCGCCGACGCGCACACTGCCGCCACGGGCCGCACCATGAACGGCAGCGTGAAGACGACATGGCCGACCACGATGAACCAGGCGCTCATGCGAAAGGCCGTGAAGCCGCCATAGACGACCAGCAACGCAAGCGCCGAAGCGAGCCCGGGCAGCGCGACGGGCATGACGAGCAACTCCTCGATGAGACGCGAAGCGCGCGTGCGGCTGCGCGCGAGCGCGTAGCCGGCCGGTACGCCCGCGAGCAGCGTGATGGCGAGCGTGGCGGCGGCGATTTCGAGCGAGAGGAACACGGAGGCGTGATACTCCGTCCACACCTGGTCGAGCCAGCGCAGCGTGAGGCCGCTCGCGACACCGCGGAAGTAGTTGACGGTCAGCCCGGCGAGGATGGACATCACCACCGGCACGATCAGAAACGTGCAGGTCGCGAGGGTGACGAACCACTGCGCGCAGGCAAGCCAGGTGCGGGTGGACGGCCAGGACAGACGCCGCCGCTGTGCGGCGGGCGGCTCGTCCGGCAGTTCCGGTGCTGCGGGGGTGACGAGGGAGTTCATGCGTGTTGTTGCGTGTTATCGCGTGTTGTCTCGGGCGCCGTATTGCAAGGCTCGCAAGGTTCTCAAAGCGCTCAGGGCTCGACGTTCAGGGGCTCACGCCGTGGCGGCAACCGAGGCGCCGGTCAGGCTGCGCGCGAGCGTGAGTGCGCCCCAGGTCACGAGCCCGAGCACGATCGAAAGACCGGCGGCCGTCACCATGTTCGCATTGAGCGTGAACTCGGTGTAGATGGTCATCGGCAAGACGTCGATGTCGGTCGCGAGCGTGAAGGCCGTGCCGAATGCGCCCATGGCCGTGGCGAAGCACACGGCGCCCGCGGCGATGAGACCCGGTGCGAGGGCGGGCAGGATCACGTCGCAGAAGATGCGCCACGCCGAAGCGCCGAGCGAGCGCGCGGCTTCCTCGAGCGAGGCGTCGAGCTGCGTCGCGCAGGCCATCACGGTGACGATCACGCGCGGAATCGAAAAGTACAGATAGCCCGCGAAGAGCCCGGCCATCGAGTAGGCGAAAACCCAGCGCTCGCCGGTGAAGCGCAGCGCGAGCGCACCGATCAGCCCCTGGCGCCCCGCGAGCATGATCACCATGAAGCCCACCACCACACCGGGAAACGCGAGCGGAAACGTAAGCAGCGCGAGCAGCGCCCGGCGGCCGGGGAACTGGCGCCGCGCGAGCAGGAGGCCGCAGACCGTCGAGATCGCGAGCGTGGCCGCCGTGACCGCCGCCGAAAGCGCGATGGTGGCAGCGAGACTCTTCATGTAGCGGCCATTCGTGAGGAGTGCACGATAAGTCTCGACGAGGTGACCGTCCGCGCTCACCTGCACGAGCGCGACCATCGGCAGCAGCCAGAAGGCGAGGAAGATCGCGAGGGCGGGCGCGACGAGCGCCACGCGCCAGCGCAGGGGAAAGGTGAGATCGTGCATGACGGTCGGCAATTCAGGCGGTTCGGCGGATCCGGGGCGCGGCGTGTCCAGGGCAGGCTTCAGTGCATGATTTGCAGGTAGCGCTCGCCGAACGCCTGCTGCTGAGCGGCCATCTTCGCGAAGTCCACCGGCTTCGCCCGCGCATAGTCGCTGGCAGGCAGGAACTTCGCCGCGGCTTCGGGCGACAGCGCATTCGCGCGCACGGGGCGCAGATAAGCGTTCGCCCACAACTTCTGGCCTTCGTCGGAGAGCACGAAATCCAGCACCTTCTTGCCGTTGTCGGCGTGGGGCGCGTTCTTCACGAGACTCATCACGTACGGCACCGAAATCGTGCCTTCCTTCGGAATCACGAATTCCACGTTGGCGTGGTCCTTGTATTTCGCGCGATAGGCATCGAAGTCGTAATCGAGCAGGATCGGAATTTCACCCGAGAGCACGCGTGCGTAGGCCGTCTGCTTCGGCACGATGGGCTCGTTCGCCTTGAGCTTGCTGAACCACTCGAAGGCTGGCTGGAAATTGTCGAGCGTGCCGCCCAGCGCGAGATTCACCGCCACGGCGCCCGCATAACCGACGAAGGCGCTCGACGGATCGAGATAGCCGATCATGCCTTTGTATTCGGGCTTGAGCAGGTCGGCCCACGAACGCGGCACCGGCTTGCCTTCGAGCGCATCCTTGTTCACGAAGAAGCCGAGCGTGCCCGAGTGGATCGCGAACCAGTAGCCCTGCGGATCCTTGAGGTTCGCGGGAATGTCGTCCCAATGCGCGGGCTTGTACGGCGCGATCACGCCTTTGTCCTTCGCCTGGAAGGCCGAGGAGACCCCCAGATACACCACGTCGGCGACCGGGCTCTTCTGCTCGGCCATCAGCTGTGCGATTGCCTGGCCGGAGTTCTTGTTGTCGAACGGCACGCGGATGCCGGTCTTTTGCTGGATCGCCTGGATCTGGCTCGCCCAGTCGGCCCATTCGGGCGGGCAGTTGTAGCAGATGGCGGTTTCGTCGGCCTGCGCCACGGACGGCGCGGCGAAGCTCGCGACGAGCGCGAAGGACACCGCGGCCACGACCGGGAGCGCGCGCGCGGCGCACTTCACGGGCGCGGCGATGCGTGTGAGCAGCGGGCGCGGGCGAAACAAACGGGGGGATAGCGGACCAGCGAAGGCGAATCGGCGAGTCACGGCAGGTCTCCAGGACGGGTGAAAGGTCGTGATACGTGCCCCTCGCGTCGCGAACGCGCGAGGGGTCGGCGAGAAGTGATTTATGAGCGATCGAATTCGCCGTCTTCGTGCGGCGTCCGCGCGGCCGGGAGCGTATCCGCGAGCGGTGCGCCTGCAATGGCGGAGATCGTGCCGCCCTCGCGCAGCGTGTGCGGCAATGCGAGCCCGAGCGAGGCGCCCGCGTACTCGCCGCCGATGCGCGCCATCAGGCGCTGCCATGCCGAGCGGCCGATCTCGCCATTCGGCGTGCCGATGCTCGCGAGCGGCGGAGCGAGCAGCTCGCCCATGGCGAGGCCGTCGAAACCGAGGATCGACATGTCCTGCGGCACGCGCATGCGTGCGCGGCGCAGGCCGCGCATCACCACCATTGCGAGCAGGTCGTTGCTGCAGAAGAGGGCGGTGGGACGCCGCGAACCGGTGGTGAGATGCGCAAGCACCGAGGGCGCGAGTTCGTCTGCATTGAAATCGATTTCGAGTGCGGGCGCCGGTGTGAGCCCCGCTTGTTGCATGGCGCGCGTATAGCCCGCGTGACGCTGGCGGGCCCGGTCGGACGCCGAGAGCGTGCCGGCCAGCATCAGGATGCGGCGGTGGCCGTGCGCGATCAGCATGCGCACGCCGTCGTACGCGGCCTGGTGGTTATCCACCGAAACCGAGGGGCGGCGCTTCGTATCGTTGTGCATCAGCACGTAGAGCGGGCCGTCGGCGTCGAGCTCGTCGAGCAGCGGATGGGTATCCGCGTCCGCTACCGTGAGGATCAGGCCTTCTACACGTTGTGTCCGCAACGTTTCGATCGCGTGGCGTTCGCGGTCGGCGTCGTACTGCGTGGTCATCAGCATGAGGCGGAAACCGTGTGCCGCGGCCAGGTCGTCGATGCCCTGCAGGCATTCGGCGAAGACGGGGTTGGCGAGCGTCGGCAGCACGACGCCGATCAGGCGCGTGCGCTCGCCGCGCAACTGGCGGCCGAGGGGGCTCGGTCGGAACTTGAGCGCGTCGATGGCCTCCCGCACCTTGGCGAGCGTGACCGGATTGACGGTGTGAGGGGCATTGATCGCCCGCGAAACGGTGGCGATCGAGAAACCGGCGTGTGCGGCGACATCCTTGATGGTTGGTGTCATGCGTGGCGGCCCGGGCGTTGTAAACGTTTTCGATGAGCCGATTATGGAAAGCGCTTGTTACGGTGGGATGACGGAGGGCGCTTGGGGAGGGGGCGTGGCGATGGTAGAATCCGGTCCGCCCTTGCCGGGGTGATGAAATTGGTAAACATAGCGGACTTAAAGAAAGATTGAGTGCCCGGTCGGAAACGGCCGGTGCAGAACCCCTCAAATTCGGTGAAACCCCTGGGCGGCGCGAGCGCCGCGCCGAGGCAATGCCGAGCCAAGCCTGCTGCTGCGCTTCGCGCGGCGGTGCGGAAGGTGTAGAGACTAGACGGGGGGCGCCTGGCGCGGCACGCGGCGTGAAATGCGCGATGCCGCTACGGCGAAGGCATAGTCCAGCGCACGAACGCGCGCGTTGCTTCGAGCGATGCGCGCGGCGTCGAAAGACGTGGTGTGACGAAAATCCGCCGCCTCACGGCTTGCCGGTTCGAGTCCGGTCCCCGGCACCAGATACCCTCCAGCCGATTTCGGCGTTTCATATATAGCCCCGCCAGCTAACGCTGAGCGGGGTTTTGTTCGCTATCGTTTCCAAAGGTTCACCATCGATAGCAACCCCCATCGAGGGGTTGTTTAGGGGGTTCTCACGAATCTAGCGCTCGACGGGAAGTACACAACCCCCACGGTAGCGCAAGACCTGGGGAGCAAACATGGCACTATCCGATGTCACCATCCGGAACGCGAAGCCAAGTAAAAAACAGCAGAAGCTGTATGACGGCGGCGGCCTGTTGCTGCTCGTCACGCCAACGGGCAGCAGGCGATGGATTTTCAAGTACCGTTTCGCCGGAAAGGAAAAGAGCCTTGCGCCTGGCGTCTATCCAGATGTGCCGCTTGCCGATGCCCGCAAGCGGCGCGACGACGCTCGCGAAAAACTGGCGGCAAGCATTGATCCGGGTGAAGCAAAGAAGGCCGACAAGCGCGCCGCCCGTCTCGCCGCCACCAATTCATTCGAAGCCGTTGCGCTCGCATGGATGCAGGAACGCTGCCAGTCCGTCGAAACCGGGCAGTACGAAAAAACGCTGGCGCGCTTCAAAAACGATGCGTTCCCCTGGCTCGGCAAGCGGCCCATTACCGGAATTGACGCGCCCGAGATTCTGGTGGTCCTCAAACGGGTTGACAGCCGGAGGGCGCGCTTTACGGCTCACCGTCTGCGCAGCGAAATCAGCCGCGTATTCCGTTATGGGATCAAGGAAGGCTATTGCAAGGCTGATCCTGCGCGTGATCTCGTCGGCGCAATTCCGCCCGCGCAGACAACGCATTTCGCCTCGATAACGGAGCCCGTCAAGGTCGGCGAGATGTTGCGGGCCTTCGACGCCTTTTCCGGCACGTTCCCGGTCCTGTGTGCATTCAGGCTCGCGCCCATGCTGTTTGTGCACCCCGGCGAGTTGCGACAGGCCGAATGGACGCAGATCGACCTGGACAAGGGGGAATGGCGCTACCGCGTCACGAAAACAGATACGGACCACCTTGTGCCGCTCGCAACACAGGCCGTCGTGATCCTACGCGAACTCAAGGCACTAACGGGTGGCGGCCGCTATGTGTTTCCCGGCGCACGCGATATCAAACGCCCGATGAGCGAAGCGGCGATTAATGCCGCGCTGCGGCGACTTGGCTACGACACGCGCACCGAGATAACCGGCCACGGTTTCCGGGCGATGGCGCGCACGATCCTTCATGAGGAACTGGAACACAAACCGGAGGTGATCGAGCATCAACTCGCGCACGCTGTACCGGATAACCTCGGCGCGGTGTACAACCGGACAAAGTTCATCCGCGAGCGCCGCGAGATGATGCAGGAGTGGGCCGATTACCTTGACCGGATCAAGGCCGGGGCCGATGTCATTCCTATCACGGCGGGACCGTAGGGAATGGGCCGCAGCTAGAACCGCGCCGCCCGATGATGCAAGCGTGGGCGGCCCATGTTTTGCGCAGTTGAGCAACATTATCGAGGACAGGACTCTCTCACGAGAACAATACTCAAAACTTTAGTTAAGGTGAACGGATCGAAGTTTTTTGCGTATGGAGGATGCATCCTTGAATGGATAAGTAATTGATGCCCCATTTTTTTTGACCCCATCAAAACCAGCTGGAAAATATTTCATTAACTCGTTATCCCTGACAAATTTTGGTGATCCAAATTTATTCGAATACGTGTAGGCAAATAATTTATAGTAATCTCCCGAATAGTCAGCTGCCTGGGAATTTACTTCCCACTTAATAAGCACCACAATATCATGTCGCCCCCAATAAAAAACAGTTACTATATCAGGGCTCGAGCCATTTATTCCATATTTATCAATTGGTAAATCCTCGCCATCGCGACATTTCCATGATTCAACAATAGAGAACAGCGGAGTACTCAATGGATCATCTTGAACGGGGTGAAATTCCTTGGAGAAGAATATTGAGCAGCCCGGTCGAATTACATCGGCGGAGAGACTGGCTGGAAATTCATCTGCGGAGTAACACGGGGCCGCTGCACATGCCAAACCCAGCAGTACCATAGAGATTTTAATTACTTTCATCACCATCCGTTCCCCGTCGTAAGAGTCGAATCCCAATCTTGCTTGCAGGGCTGATTACCTTTATTCAATGCAGCGAAAGCTCTTTGAGCAGCAGCTTTCCGTCGAGCAAAGTCCTTTAACGCTGGGTTTATCACGTGCGTCACTCCGTGTACATTGTTGACATCAGCTGGAGTATTAATCGAATGCGAACTCCAGAACCATGCGGATGAGTCACTTGCGACGGCTGGATCATTTTGCACCTTATTTGGGTCGCTAACCACGTCAATGCCACTTGCCCGCTTGTATTTCTTGTATGTTGCGAGCCATGTCATATGTAATAAACCTCGTCCTCGATAATCTCTGCCGGGACATTCGTCATCTCCAAAAAGCACTTCACCAAGTTCACTATCGTTGTAAATCAAGTGAGTTTTTGCATAAGTTTCCATTTGAGCAGAAGTCCACATTGGATGCATTCTGCGCAGTCCATTTGTTAAAGCTGTGCGATAAGTTGACCAAAGATGGTCTCCGTTGGTGTAATTTAAATTCTCGCGAAAAGCTGTAAATCCTGCGCATTCGACTTCACATTGGCCTAAAAAGTGCGCTGCGCGGTTGCACGAATCAATCTTATATTTCCCAAATGCGACGGTGACAGCCTTGGAGAAGTACTCTGCATTCGCATCGCTGATATTTGCAAAAATTTCTTTAAGCAGGCGTGACGTTATTGATAAATCAATACCACAGTGGGTACATTTCAGTGAGCCGCTCGCACTGAAATTCCCCACCAATCCAACCGGGTTGATGTGGTAGACGTCCGGCCCCGGGAAACCCGCCACCCCGGCCTGCACCTCGTCCCACCAGGCGAGCTTCGCGATGCGTTTCTTTTCCTCTTCATGTTCAGGCTTCGGCCCGGTATGTTGCTCGATGGCGCTGACCAGTTCCTGCCACTTCGCCGGGTTGGCCCATTCGCTTTCGTGCTTTGCAATCAGGCGCGACGCCCGGAAGGCGGCCCACGGGAAGCCCGCGCCCGGGGTGTTCTGCCCCAAAGCGCAGAGTTCGTCCGCCGCTTGAGCACCGTCGCCGCCCGGATACAGGACGCGGTAGATGGCGGCCATGAGAGGACTCAGCTTGCCAAGCGAACCCGCGCCTGGCGTATCGCTGCCGAGCGTGTAGTCCACATAGTCGTTCGTGGTCGCGAAAATGGTGTGCGCCGGATCGTGGTCTTCGTCGTGGCACTCGAAATCGATCCAGTCCTGTGAAAACTCGCGGGTCACACGGCCACCCGCAAAGTTCTGCTCACGCACCCAACCCGAGATGGGATTGCGCTGCCTGTCCGCGCTGTCTGCTTTCCACCAGCGACGCTTCGCGCCGTCACTGCCGGGCGCGGTCTCCGTGAACAGGTGCGCCGCGTCCTGCGGCAGGGCGGCGAACGGATAGGCCTGGATGACATCGGTTTGCTTCGCATGGTCACTCTTTTGCGGCGGCGTACTTCCGCTCGGGTCTCTGTCGTATAGCGTGGTCCCACGGTCAATACGGAGAATCGTCGGGTCTGCGGACAGGCCAAGCTGACTCCACTGCTTCACGTTCGCGCAATTGGCGTTGACCCAGTTGCGCCCGGCCTTGATGAACGGCTTGATACTCCCGTCGCAGAACACCTCGATGTGCGCCATGCGCGTTCCAGCCGTGCACCGGTCCAGCGAGTCGTAGCGCCCCGGGTGGCCCATCAGGTCGCCCGCCTTGACGGGAATGCCGCCGCCTGTGCCCTGTAGATCGCCCGGGCTGCACGCCTGGTTCGTGGTGACGACTACCCGGTCGAAGGTCGAATCCGGCATGGTTTCTTTCGCGACCGGCCCGCCGTTCTGCGCGCCCAGGAAAATCCAGCCGGTAATGGCTGCGGCGGGCGCGACGTAGCCGCCCGCGACAGGCGCATACAGCGTGGCTCCGTTCAGGTCCGTCAGTTGCCCCCACGTCGCGCCGTGCACCGTTTCCGTCTTGCCGATGCTGACGCTCGCGCCCTGCGGCAGGATGCCAAGGACAGGGCCGTTGGGCGTCCTGCGCACGTGCAGGCCGACCTGTCCATCGGCAACCTGTCCGGCCACAGGGGTAGGTTTGTCCTGCGCGTAGTTCGTGATCGTCCACTGCCGCGACCAGTACGCCGGTTTCTGCCGCTTCGGGAAGTTGCTGTCGTAGTCGGCGCTGGACATCAGGTGCATGTACAGGCTGTAGAACGTCAGCTTCGTGCCGCGCGGGAACTCCATCTCGTGACGCACCAGCGCAAAGCCCGTACTGTAGGGAGCCTGAAACGGCGCGTTACCGCCGTCCGCTGCCAGTTCACTGACCGGGTAGTCCCGGTTGGCGCGCCAGGCGACGAGCACGCCGTCCGCGATGCAACGCAATCCGGCGTCCAGGTCCAGCGCCTGGCCCGCGCCTGCTTCCGTGATGTGAATGCCGCCGTGCCACATGCCCTTGCGGCTGACGAGGTAAGAGCCGGACGCCTCGCTCGTGGCCAGCAGCCGGTAAATGTCGTGCTCGTCGGTGAACTGCGAAGAAGCGGTGGACTGGCCCTTGCGAAGAAACGGAAAGGCAAACGGCAGCGGTTTGAGCTTCGGCGGGGCAGGCTGCGGAGAAGCCGGTGGATGGGTGGGCGCGGATGGGGTCATGGGTCTGGCTTTGTCTCCGGGGCATGCAGTGAATCGAATATCCTCCGGGCCATTCTCCAGACAGTTCTCCCGCGGCGCAATTTCGTTGCGCACGCAATTAACAATTGTTGATGAAAATCGTGGTGAAGTGGGGAGGCAGGAACCTGGTTGCTAGATGGCTGGCGGAGTGGCCTTCTCCGTGACCGATCCTTGCCGTTCTTAGGGCGATAGATCTGCTCAGGTATTCCCGGTTTCGCCCCGGCACCAGGCTTCTTTTCCCAAATCCCTTCTATGTCACGAATTGCTGCAGACGCTCTTGCGGCTCAATTCCTTCACGCAAACGATTGACCGGTTTCGATGCCGCAAGCGCGGCAGTTCAGTAGGCTGAATCGCCGGCTATCGCAGCCAGCCTGGCGGAGAAAAGCGCCCGGTCGGAGGCTAGCAGAGCGACCGCTCTGCATGACGGGCCAGTTGCCAGTCAACGGCCGCCAATATGCCCAGTGCGCGGATCGATCATTCTGGCGAAGCCGAATAACGCCAGGATGCCGAACGGGCACGCGATGAAGAATGCGGTCAGCATGATTCGTGTCGGTTAAAGACGTAACCAAATGTTTCGTCAAGTTTCGTCAGTTTAAACCGATCATGCCGATTGGATACTGGGGAGAACGACAACAAACTGTTGCGCAATGGCAAGGTTTGCTGACGCCGGGACAGGGCTCCCCGGCTACCGCCAGGCGCCACTCCTTGGGCCGTTCAGCGGTTTCTGGCAATGCGCTTTCGGCCTCTGCGTCAGATGCAGTCGAATATGACCTCTACTGTCTGGGTCGTCACGCCGCGCACTCCTTCGCTGTGCACCTCGACGGTGTGCATTTCCTTGCGGCGTTTGTGGCAATAGGCTTGTGCTTCCTTGATGCCGGCGGTGCGCACGCGATTCCAGGACACGATGTCCCAGCGCGCGCGGCTCGTGACCATCAGGTGCCCATCCTGTCTTGAATTCACGTCGGTGACCGACGTGCATGCCGCCAGCATGCTGACTCCCGCCCACAGGATGCGTTTTCTCATGAATTCCCCCGGATACCGGAGCATTGTCGCCGCGCTTCGGCGCCGTTGGCAACCCGAAAGAAAGCCGGGCACGCGCTTCCAGCAAGGGTCTGGGGGCCAGCCAGCCGGCCGGAGCGGTGCTGCATGGCCGGCACCCCGGACAGTTTGCTCAGGATGCCGCCTCGCCCTGCTTGACGGCGACGAAGGCCGCGGTTTCGTATGGCACGGTGACCGTGGCCTGTCCGCGCAAAGTCGGTTCGGCGTCGATCAGCGCCCGCACTTCCGCCTCGATCTGCGCCTGCTGGGCGGCCGGTAGTGCGGCGACGAAGCTCGTCGATTTCACGCGTGCGACGATGACGTCCTCCGGCGAACCGCTGTGTCCGACCGAGAAGTGCGCCTCCTGCAGCGCTCCGAATCCCGGGAACGGGAAGGCTGCCCGCCACTGGCCCGTGTAGTAGCGGGGCGTGTCGCCTTCCACGCGGTTGACGATGGCGTCGAGGCGCGCCACCCAGTCCACGCGCGCGTCGCGCAGGTTCCAGATCAGGCCGAAGCGGCCGCCCGGCTTCAAGACACGATGAATTTCGGCCAGCGCGGCGGCGTTGGCGAACCAGTGGAACGCCTGGGCGCAGACCACGGCATCGATGGACGCATCGGCGAGCGGCATGCTCTGGGCGGCGCCGTCGCGCACATCGACCTGCGGGAGCGCTGCGGCGAGCTTCGCGCGCATTGCCGCAACGGGTTCGACGGCGATGACGCTGGCGCCGGTTTCGACGAGGCGGCGCGTGAACTTGCCGGTGCCCGCGCCCAGATCGACCACGGTCTGGCCTTCGCGCAGGCCCAGCGTGTCGCGCAACCAGAGGGCGACTTCGGGCGGGTAATCGGGGCGGCCGCGCACATAGTGGTCGGCGGCGGTGGGGGAATAACCGACGGCAGCTGCCCGATGGACATTGCCGTTAGGATCTGGTTCGGTCATGAGGGGCGCTCCGGCCGAAGGTCGAGAGCGCGAGCATATCACCGGGTCTGTGACCGGCGCGCCGGGATCAACCGCCTGCTGGCGACGAGGGTGCCGTGGGAAGCTCAAGCCATTAAGCCAGGAAAGGCGGCAAGGGGCACCCTGGGCGTTCAGGAACGCCGTCGAGGACACGCCCGTCCAGGCGCGCGAGGACGCGCGCTGCGGCAATCAGGCGGGTAGGCTCAGTCGTGGGCGGTGGTGTCGCCGACCTGCCCCTGGCCGGAGACGAGACAGGACGAGAAGAAGTTCTCGCCCTGGCTGCGCGCGCCCAGCTCGGTAAAGCCACGCGCCAGCGCCTCGGCTTTCACGAGTACGGAACCCTGGGCGCACGTGAGCGAGTGGCTACCGTGCGCCTCGAAGCGGTTGACGACCCGGTTCGCGACGAGGAGTGCAAGGATGATGACGACGCCGACATTGAATGCTTGTCTCATGATTTCGTCTCCTGGTGCATTCAGACTAGCGCAGGCACGCGCGACATGAATCCAGGAGTTTCCCGGCGATGCGGTGCAGCACATGCGGCGCGAAAAAACCCCGTTAAATGCGTACTGCGTAATGATTCGGCACCCTGATCAGGCGACCTCCATTGCGTTGCGCCTTTACCGGTGCGGGCCTGCGTCGCACGGGCTTTTCACGGAGCTGGGCATTGCGTCGCAGCAATGCCGCGTCGCGTCACGTGGGACGTCAACAAACCACTGTAGCTTCGAGGCCATAAAAACGGGAGCTAAAAAAGCGCGACAGATCGACACGGCCGGCTACAGCGTTTTTTTGGCACGGTTTTTCGCGGTTCTTTCCGGTCCGGGGAAGTCTGTCGGACAGGGTTCGGAGTGCTGGTGAAATAGGACGGATCTCACGAGATGAATCGGACTCCAGACTATGTATGACGGCGGACAGAACCACGGTAATGCGATGCGGGCTTGAAAAGCCTCTTGCGATCCCGCACTATCGACGGCCCGTTCCCTTTTTCGATGAGGCAAAGCCATGCAGTTGATCGGCATGATGGACTCCCCCTACGTGCGCCGCGTCGCCATTTCGCTGCACGTGCTCGGACTGCCGTTCGAGCACCGCAGCGTGTCCGTCTTCAGCGGCTACGACACGTTTGCCCGGATCAATCCGGTGGTGAAGGCGCCCACGCTCATTGACGACGATGGCACGCTGCTCGTCGATTCGACACTGATTCTGGACTACCTCGACCGCAAGGTGCCCGCCGAGCGGCGTCTCATGCCCGAGGAAAACCAGGAGCGTGTTTTCGCGCTGCGCGTGAACGGCTTTGCGCTCGCGGCGATGGAAAAGACCGTGCAGCAGGTGTACGAGCGTCAGCTGCGCCCGGCCGAGCGCCAGCACGAGCCGTGGTTCGAGCGTGTGAGTGCGCAGATGCACGCCGCGTATGCGGTGCTGGACGAGCTCGTGGCGGGCAGGCAAGGGTGGCTTTGTGCAGGCCGGATCACGCAGGCCGACATCACGGCGGCCGTGGCATGGCGCTTTACGCAGTACATTTTGCCGGGCGTGGCCGAGGCGGCTCGCTATCCGGCGCTGGCGGCGCTCTCCGGGCGTGCCGAGCAGTGGCCGGAATTCGTCGCCACGCCGCTCGAATAGCTCCCGATGCTGAGGCCCGGAGCGCCTCTGGGCGTGGTCCGGGCGACGCTATTGCGTCGATAGCCCCTTGTCCCGCCGCCCCTGCGTCGATTGTTCACCTATGGCGACAAGTGACTTCACTTTTGGGCCATTTATCGGCGCACGCTTCATTCCTAGAATGGCATTCATCGAAATGCCATGGCATCCCGCTGGAAGCAATGGCCAGGCGCGGGAGCCATGATGAAATCTTTTATCGAACGACAGTTATATCAACCAGCATTGGTTCTGCCCATGGTGGACCTCATGCAGATGATGGTTTCGCTCGACTTCAATCTGGGCCAGGTTGGGCTCATGGTCGCCACACGTGGCGCGCGGGCTGCGCTGCAGCGCTCGCGCGAACTGCTCGTCGCCGCACATGGAGATTGCGTGCACTGACCCTGTCTGTCGACCGGCCCGTTGCGGATACGAAACACGGCGCGAAACAGGTGCAAAGCAGGCGCAAAGCACAGCGAAATCCCGATCCCCCTGACGCGCGGCAGCTTCGCCCGTTTGCTGTTGTGACGTCACCCTGTGAGCCGTCTCGCGTTGCGAGACGGCTCTTTTTTTCCCGGATTTCCTGTATTTCTAATAGGCAACCACCGCACACCACACTGGTAAGCGCCGCGCCACGGTCACGTTCGCGCGGGTCTGCCGCAATCGCGGCGTAAGATGGCGCGAGGTGTGGCCGATGCGACGACGCGCGCCGCCACGAGCTTGCAACAGGACTGTCACCAGGGAGAGCCGGCATGGCAGAGCGATTCGACGCAATCGTGATCGGCACCGGGCAGAGCGGGCCGCCGCTGGCCGTGCGGCTCGGCAAGAGCGGACGCAAGACGGCCATCATCGAGCGCGCGGCGTTCGGCGGCACCTGTGTCAACGTCGGGTGCACGCCCACCAAGGCCTATGTGGCGTGCGCGCGCGCTGCCCACGTCGCGCGTCATGCAGCCGACTATGGCGTGCACGCCGGCGGTGAAGTCAGTGTCGATCTTGCCTTCGTGAAGGCGCGCAAGGACCGCATCATCGGTGCCTCGCGGGTAGGCGTCGAACGCTGGCTGCGCACGGCTCCCAACGTGAGCGTGTTTCAGGGGCACGCGCGTTTCGCCGGGCCTCACGTCGTGCAGATCGCCGCTGCCGGCGCGCCGCCCGTTGAACTGGAGGCGCCCGAGATCTTCATCAATACCGGTACGCGTGCACTCGTGCCGGCCATTGCCGGCATCGATCGTATCCAGTACGAAACGAATTCCACGATACTGGAACTCACGACCTTGCCGTCGCATCTGGCGATCATCGGCGGCAGCTATATCGCGCTCGAATTCGCACAGATATTTCGCCGCTTCGGCAGCCGCGTCACGGTGCTGGTGCGCGGCGAGCGGCTGCTGTCGCGCGAGGACGACGATGTGGCGCGCGCGGTGCAGGAGGTGCTGGCGCGGGAAGGCATCGAGTTTCGTTTCGGCACCGAACCGCGCAGCGTCGAACCGCTTGCCGGCGGTGGCGTGCGCATTGCCCTCGATGGCGAATCGCTCGATGTTTCGCATCTGCTGTGCGCCACGGGGCGCATTCCCAATACCGACGATCTGGGCCTCGACGCGGCCGGCATTGCACGCGACAAGCACGGCCATATTCCCGTTGACGGCCAGTTGCGTACGAACGTGGAGGGCGTGTGGGCGCTCGGCGACATCAACGGGCGTGGCGCTTTCACGCACACCTCCTATGACGA
The DNA here is from genome assembly GCF_905220215.1 of Paraburkholderia sp. J12. NCBI lineage: Bacteria > Pseudomonadati > Pseudomonadota > Betaproteobacteria > Burkholderiales > Burkholderiaceae > Paraburkholderia > Paraburkholderia sp. J12. Next base: position 258,670 of record NZ_CAJMZC010000009.1, on the reverse strand, counting down.
TTTCCAGATCGTCGCGGCAAACCTGCTGGATGGCGCGAACCGCAGTGCCGACACGCGTATTCCCGCGTGGGCGGTGTTCGTCGATCCACCGCTTGCGCGCGTCGGCATGAGCGAGCACGAGGTGCGTGCAAGCGGCCGCCCGGCGCTGATCGCGACCATGCCGATGTCGCGCGTGGGCCGCGCGCGCGAACGCGGCGAAACGGACGGCTTCATGAAGGCGCTCGTGGATGCGCAGACGAAGCTCATCCTCGGCGCGTCGATCTTCGGCATCGAGGGCGACGAGGCGATCCACACCTTCATCGATACGATGACGGCCGGCGCTCCCTATACGACGCTCGAATTCGCGATGCATGTGCATCCCACGGTCAGCGAACTGGTGCCTACGCTGCTCGATGGCCTGAGACCGCTGCAATGAACGCGGCGGCGCACGGGTACGCGTTCGGCAATCTCTTTGCTGGCGTCGATCGCGATGCGCTTGCCGAGCGCGTCGAACCGCTGGCCGGACGGGACGGCGTGACGATCGAGCGCATTGTCTCGACAGGGCAGGCGAGCCCCGCCGGCTTCTGGTACGACGATCCGCGCGACGAATGGGTCGTGCTGCTCGCGGGTGCCGCCGCGCTGCAGTTCGAAGCCGAAGGCGAGGTGCTGAGGCGGTTGTTGCCCGGCGATTACGTGCAGATACCGGCGCACTGCCGGCACCGCGTGGCCTGGACCGACGAGACGGCGCCCACGGTCTGGCTCGCCGTGTACTTCGGCGGCGACGATCGGCACGCGCTGCCCCACGCTCCCGGCGATAATCGCGCGTAAGCCCATTTCGCGCCGCTCCTTGCCTTCAAAATCCCCGCATGCCTGCCCAAACGCCGCTTCGCATCGCCCTCGTTTCCGATACGCACAATCTGGTGCGCCCCGAACTCCAGCGCTTCCTCGAAGGCTGCGACGCGATCGTCCATGCCGGCGACATCTGCCATCCCGATGTGCTGGACACGCTTGCCGCCGTCGCGCCGCTGACCGCCGTGCGCGGCAACAACGATCGTGGCGCGTGGGCCGACGCGTTGCCGGTCCAGACGGTGCTCGAGATCGGTGGTCTGAAGATCGCCGTGGTGCACGAATTGCCCGACTTTCAAGGCGATCCGGCGGAGGAGGGCGTAACGGTGGTCGTGAGCGGACACTCGCACAAACCTTCCAGTGAAACGCGCGACGGTGTACTTTACGTGAATCCGGGCAGCGCGGGGCCGAGGCGGTTCAAGCTACCCGTTACGGCGGCGATGTTGACGATCGGAAACCCGGGCGGCCCGCGCGTCGAACACACCCAACTGATCTGAACGCCCCGGCGGCAGAACGCAAAAAAGCCAGCGCGAAGCTGGCTTTTCTTCGAGTGTTACGAAGAGAAGTACGTCAAGCACGCACCGCGTTGGCCGTGGCGTATTCGTCGTCGAGTTCGCGCGCAAGACGCGCACCGCGCAACACGGCATGCGCTTCGGCCCGGGTGCCCACGCTCGGTGCCGAACCCGGCAGCGGACGGCGTGCAGTCTCGTGCAGCGCGAGCACCGCGATCATGCCGATCACCGCCGCGCCCATCAGGTAGTAGGCCGGCATCATGAGGTTGTGCGTGCTGTCCACGAGCCAGGCGGCCACGAGTGGCGTGGTGCCGCCGAACAGCGACACGGAGACGTTGAAGCCGATCGCGAGTGCGCCGTAGCGGATCGAGGTCGGAAACAGCGCCGGCAGTGCCGAAGGCATCACGCCCGTAAAGCACGACAGCAGCGCGCCCAGGATCAGCAGCCCGCAGAACACCGGCAGCACCTCGGCCGACTGGATCAGCATGAGCGACGGGATCGAGAGCGCGAGCAGGCCCACGCAGCCCGCAAGCATCACCGGCTTGCGGCCGATCGCATCGGAAAGCCGGCCCGCGGCGAGCGTCATCGGCATCATCAGCACCATCACGACGAGCACGAGGAAGAGGCCCCAGGTCTCGTTGAAGTGCAGCGTCGCCGAGAGGTAGCTCGGCAGATACGAGAGCGCCATGTAGTCGGTTACGTTGAAAATCAGGACGAGGCCCACGCACAGCAGGAAGGGGCGCAGGTGTTGCGTGACGAGTGAACGGAGTGTCATCTTCGGGCGCGCGTTTTCGTCCGCTTCGCGGGCTTCGGCCTCGCGCTTGAACGCCGGCGTTTCCTCGAGCTTCATGCGGATGTAGAGACCCACGAGCCCGAGCGGCCCCGCGATCAGGAACGGGATGCGCCAGCCCCAGTCGAGCAGCGCCGCGTGCGAGAGCGTGGCGGTGAGCAGCGCCACCGTGCCCGCGCCCAGCACATAACCGATCAGCGTGCCGAATTCGAGGAAGCTGCCCATGAAGCCGCGGCGCTTGTCGGTGGCGAATTCGGCGATGAAAGTCGCTGCGCCGCCGTATTCGCCGCCCGTCGAAAAGCCCTGCACGAGGCGCGCCACGAGCAGCAGCGCGGGGGCGGCAATGCCGATCGACGCATACGAGGGGATCAGGCCGATCGCGAAGGTGCCGCAGGCCATCATGATCATCGTCATCGCGAGCACGCGCTGGCGGCCGATGCGGTCGCCGAGCGGGCCGAACACCATGCCGCCGATCGGCCGCACGAGAAACGCGGCCGCGAAGGTGCCGAAGGTCGCCATGAGCTGCGCCGAAGGACTGCTCGAGGGGAAGAAGACCTGGCCGAGCGTCACGGCGATATAGCTGTACACGCCGAAGTCGAACCATTCCATCGCGTTGCCGAGCGCCATGGCGCCCACGGCACGCTTGAGGAGGTTTTTATCGACGATCGTGATGTCGTCGAGGCTGAGATCGGTCGAGGCCGATGATCCGGAGGTGGAAGCGGTCAAGGTTTGCATCTCCAATGACTGCGGGGGCCGCATGTGCGGTCGCCACGGTTTGCCGGGGGAGTGCGGTTTCGCGAAAGGGCGGGCCGGCCCGGCGGCGCGGGCTTGAACGGGTCAAGCGCGGGCGCGGTACGGGACAGGCGTGCCGATGCGTCGCGAAACGACACTCGGTCGAATTGTGCGTAGTCGTTGCACCTGCGTGGCCTTGTTGGGGGGCAGGATGCATGAGGACGCTGGACGGGCACGGGCGTGCCTGTGAAGCGCCGCTGAAACGAAAAAGACGGCCGCGTAGCGGTTCAGTCTCTTTGTATGAAAACGTTCAATTTGCTGCGCAGGTTGCGTTTGGGGTTGAACGCAATTGATGGCCAAAGCCTGTTGAACGAAGCGGCATGATAGCACGATGAGCGAAGATCGTGCAAACCACCCCTATCTTGCGCTGCGTCGCAACACGCTGCAGGCCCCGCCTGGCGGAGGATTGCGCCGATTTCGCGGCAGTCCGGCCGGGACCTCGAAATACGGTAAACGCATAAAAAAATCCGCGCACGCGGCGCGGATTTCGTCGGGCTGTTCGCCCACTTCCCGAAGAGAGGCAGAAGCAGGGCGGTGGGGCAAGCCACCGGGGCAAATCAGCCCTCGGTCGGCGGCACGTAGCCCGCTGCCTGATCGGCGCCTTCACCGAAGAAGAACTTCTCGGTCTGCTTCATCAGGTACTGGCGCGCGCGCGGATCGGCCATATTCAGGCGGTTTTCGTTGATGAGCATGGTCTGCTGCTTCAGCCACATCTGCCAGGCTTCCTTCGAGACGCTTTCGTAGATGCGTTTGCCGAGCTCGCCCGGCAGCGGCGGAAAGTCGAGACCCTCGGCTTCCTTGCCGAGCTTCGCGCATTGAATCATTCGGGCCATGCTGTGCTTCTCCTGTCGATCCGGAGTGAGTGCCTCGGCACCTGCTCCGGTCCCATGCAAGGGATTGCTGTAGTTGTGTGGGGGTGGGCGTCTCGCGCGCTGGCTGCACTTTTCGGCGCGCGGGCCCGGTCAAAGCTGCTTCATCAGCACGAGAGATTTGCGCTGCCAGTTATAGAGGCGGCGGCGGTCTTCGGGCAGATCGTCAACCGTGGCCTTCACGAAGCCACGCTTGAGGAACCAGTGTTCGGTGCGCGTCGTCAGCACGAAGATGCGCGTGAGGCCGCGCGCCCGCGCGCGCTGCTCGATGCGGCGCAGGAGGCGCTCGCCGTCGCCCGAGCCCTGCGCTTCGGGCGACACGGTCAGGCACGCCATTTCGCCGATGCGCTCCTGCGGGTACGCGTAAAGCGCCGCGCAGCCGAACAGCACGCCATCGTGCTCGATTACCGAGAAGTGGTCGATATCGCGCTCGATCTGGTGGCGTCCGCGCCGCACGAGCGTGCCGTCCATCTCGAGCGGCTCGATCAGCGTGAGAATGCCGCCGACGTCGTCGGGCGTGGCCTCGCGCAGGCTCTCGAGGTTCTCATAGGAAATCATCGTGCCGACGCCGTCGTGCAGGAACAATTCGAGCAGCACGCCGCCGTCGAGCGCGTACGGAATGATGTGCGCGCGGCCCACGCCGCCGCGGCAGGCGCGAATCGAATGCTTGAGGTAGAACGCCGCGTCGCCGAGCACGGTGCCGCTTTCGTGCAGCTTGTAGGCGTCGTCGAGCGACATTTCGCGGATCAGCTCGCTTTCCTCGTCCAGAAGGCCCGAAGTTTCCGTGAGGAAAATAATTTTATCGGCGCGCAGCGCGATGGCCGCCGCCGAAGCGACGTCTTCCATCGAGAGATTGAACGCCTCGCCCGTGGGCGAAAAGCCGAGCGGCGAGAGCAGCACGAGCTTGCGGCTCGCGAGCGAGTGACGGATCGAATCGGCGTCGATCTTGCGCACCACGCCCGTGTGCTGGAAATCCACACCGTCCAGGATACCCACCGGACGCGCCGTCACGAAGTTGCCCGACACCACGCTGATGTGCGCGTGCGCCATCGGCGTGTTCGGCAGCCCCTGGCTGATCGCGGCCTCGATATCCAGACGCACTTCGCCGGCCGCTTCCTTCGCCGATTCGAGCGCGCGGGCATTGGTGATGCGCATGCCGTGCGAGAACTCGGATTCCACGCCGTGCAGGCTCATCTGCTCTTCGACCTGCGGGCGCGAGCCGTGCACGAGCACGATCTGGATGCCCATGGCCTGCAGGAGCGCGATGTCGGCGACGAGCGCGTTGAGCAGATTCTGGTGCACGACTTCGCCGCCGAAACCGACGACGAACGTCTTGCCCTGGAAGGCGTGGATGTAGGGCGCGACCGATCGCATCCAGTCGACGAACTGCGCGTGCTGCGCGACGATCTGGGCGGCGGATTCCTCAGCGGCAGTAGGGGCTGCCGAGTCTGCGGGCGCGGGGACGAGGTCGGTTTGGGAATTCATGCCCGGGATTATAATGCGCCCCCATGTCGAATGTACCCAAAAGACCTGCGTCGGCGCAGGGCAGCAACACCCGCGACGAGTCCGGTGCGGCGCACGGCGGCGCGCAGGAAAAACGCGCCTCGCAGAAGTATGGAGACGCTCAGAAGCTGGCGTCTGCGGATCGGCTCTCGTCGCTCATGAAGGGCGGCGCGCTGGGCGGCGCGCGCGTGCAGGATCGGCGCGGGCGCGAGGCGCCGCAGGAAACGCGTGCGCAGAACCCCGCGCAGAAGGCGGTGCCGGTCGAGCCGCCGTCCTCGCAGCGTCGGTCTCCGGTCGAGCAGCGTGTCGAACCGGCGCGCGAAACCGCCAGTGAAGCCGTGAACGAAGCCACGCGCGCAGCGCGACCGGCCGCTCAGCCTGAACAGAAGCCACCCGCATCGCGCGTTGCCGACGAAGGCGCAAAGCCGCCTGCGCGCGAGCGCGGCGTGCAGCACGAGCCGCGCAGGCCGCAAGGCGCGCCGCGCGAACAGCGCGTCGCTCAGCCACCGCGCAAAGAACAGCCGGGCGGGCAACGGCCGCAAAAATCCGCACCGCAGGCGCGTCCCGAGCGCCCACGCGCGCAGCAGCCCGCGCGGGCGGAGCAACACCCGGTGCACGCGGAACGCAGTGCGCGCGCCGAGCAGAAGGGCGGCACCGAACGCGACGAACGCACCGAACGCAAGGAGCGCAGCGAACGCCCCGCGCGCCGCGTGATCGAGCCGAACCCCATTCCCGCTATCACGTTCCCCGAAGCGCTGCCTGTTTCCGGCCGCCGCGAGGAAATCGCGCGCGCGATCGCCGGGCACCAGGTCGTGATCGTGAGCGGCGAGACGGGCTCCGGCAAGACCACCCAGTTGCCGAAAATCGCGCTCGCACTTGGGCGCGGCCTGGGCGCGGGCGGCACGGGCCTCATCGGCCATACGCAGCCGCGCCGGATTGCGGCGTCGGCCACGGGGCGCCGCATCGCCGAGGAACTCGGCACGCCGTTCGGCGAAGTGGTGGGCTACAAGGTGCGTTTCACGGACAACCTCTCGCCGGGCGCCTCGGTCAAGCTCATGACCGACGGCATTCTGCTTGCCGAGACGCAGACCGATCCGCTCCTCAAGGCCTACGACACGATCATCATCGACGAGGCGCACGAGCGCAGCCTCAACATCGACTTCCTGCTCGGCTATCTGAAAGAGATCCTGCCGCGCCGGCCAGATCTCAAGCTGATCGTGACGTCCGCGACCATCGACGCGGAGCGTTTCGCGCGCCACTTCGGTAGCGACGAGAAGCCCGCGCCGGTGATCGAGGTGAGCGGGCGGCTCTACCCGGTCGAGCTGCGCTATCGCCCGGTGCAGGAGGACAGCCCCGCGGTGAAGGCCGCGCAGGGCACGACGGGGCGGGAAAAAGGCAAGTCGCAACGGGAGCAGGGGCAACTGCGCGACCGCGACCTGATGGACGCCATCGTCGACGCCGTGGACGAACTCTGCCGCGAAGGCTCGGGCGACGTGCTCGTGTTCCTGCCCGGCGAGCGCGAGATTCGCGACGCCGCCGAGGCGCTGCGCAAGCACCATCCTCCGCACACGGAAATCCTGCCGCTCTTCGCGCGGCTTTCCGCGCAGGAGCAGGAACGCGTGTTCAAGCCCTCGAACGCGCGCCGCATCGTGCTGGCCACCAACGTCGCGGAAACCTCGCTCACGGTGCCGGGCATCCGCTACGTGGTCGATACGGGGCTCGCGCGCGTGAAGCGCTACTCGTATCGCAACAAGGTCGAGCAACTGCAGATCGAGTCGATCTCGCAGGCCGCCGCGAACCAGCGCGCGGGCCGCTGCGGCCGGGTGGCGGACGGCGTCTGCATCCGTCTCTACGAGGAGCAAGATTTCCTGTCACGCCCAAAATTTTCCGATCCGGAAATTTTGCGTTCATCGCTCGCGGCCGTGATCCTGCGCATGAAGTCGCTGCACCTCACGGCCATCGAAACGTTCCCGTTCATCGAGCCGCCGCCGGGCCGCGCGATTGCGGACGGCTATCAGCTTCTGAACGAACTGGGCGCCGTGGACGACGACAACGCGCTCACGCCGCTCGGCCGCGAACTCGCGCGCCTGCCGCTCGATCCGCGCGTGGGCCGCATGATTCTCGGCGCGCGCGACGAGCAGTCGTTGCGCGAAGTCTTGATCATCGCGAGCGCACTTTCGGTGCAGGACCCGCGCGACCGGCCGATCGAGGCACAGGAGCAGGCCGACCAGGCGCACCGGCGCTTTGCCGACGAACGTTCCGAGTTTCTCCAGTGGCTCAGGATCTGGGCCTGGTTCGAGGAAGCCGTCGCACACAAGAAGTCGAACCGGCAGCTGCAAGACGCTTGCCGCGCGAACTTTCTTTCGCACTTGCGCCTGCGCGAATGGCGTGACGTCCACTCGCAGTTGCTGACGGTGGTGCGCGAGCACGGCTGGCGGCTGAACGAATCGGAGGCCACTTACGAGCAGATTCATCACGCGCTGCTCACGGGCCTGCTCGGCAATATCGGCCTGAAGGCCGACGACGAGCCGCATTACCTCGGCGCGCGCGGCATCAAGTTCCATCTGTGGCCCGGTTCCGCGCTCGTGAAGAAAGCGGGGCGCTGGGTCGTGGCCGCCGAACTCATCGAGACGAGCCGGCTCTACGCGCGCACGATCGCGAAGATCGAGCCCGAATGGCTCGAAAAGGTCGGCGCGCATCTGCTCAGGACGTCGCTTTCCGAGCCGCACTGGGAAAAGCGTGCAGCGCAGGTGAGCGCGTTCGAGCGCGGCGTGCTGTACGGCCTGCCGGTGTATCAGCGCCGCCGCGTGGCGTTCGGCCGCCAGGACCCGGCGCGCGCGCGCGAACTCTTCATTCGCGGCGCGCTCGTGGAAGGCGAGTTCGACACGAAGCTCGCGTTCTTCGCGCACAACCGCAAGCTGCTTGCCGATATCGAGCAACTCGAGCACAAGTCGCGCCGCCAGGACGTGCTGGTGGACGACGAACTGATCTACGCGTTCTACGATCAGGCGATTCCCGAAGGCATCTATTCGGGGGCGTCGTTCGAGCGCTGGTATCGCGACGAGGTGAAGAAGCGCGGCCAGCCCGAGGACAAGCTGCGCCTGTTGTATCTCTCGCGCGACGACCTGATGCGCCACGAGGCGGCGGGCGTCACGACGGACCTGTTCCCGAAGCGCATGACGATGTCGGGCGTCGCGATGGCGCTCACTTATCACTTCGAGCCCGGTTCGCCGCGCGACGGCGTGACGCTCGCGGTGCCGCTTTACGCGCTCAACCAGGTCGATGCGCGGCGTTGCGAATGGCTCGTGCCGGGCATGATCAAGGAGAAGGCGCAACTGCTGCTCAAGTCACTGCCGCAGAAACTGCGGCGCCACTGCGTGCCGCTGCCCGACTATGCGGCGGGTTTCGCCGAGCGCGCGGGCGCGCAACGCTTCGGTGCGGGCGGTCTCGTGGAAGCCTTGATTGCCGATGTGCGCGAACAGAAGCAAATCGCGCTGAAGACCTCGGACTTCAAGCTCGAAACGCTGCCCGCACACCTCTTCATGAACTTCAAGGTGATCGACGAGCACGGGCGCCAGCTCGCCATGGGCCGCAATCTCGCGCAACTGCGTGCGGAACTGGGCGCGCAGGCGCAGCAGCAGTTCCAGAAGCTCGCGAGCGCAACGGCACTGGCGGCGCTGGAGACGCGCGGGCAGGAGGACGCGGAAGGCGATGCACCGCAACCGCCGCAAGCGTTGCCGGGCAGCGCGCCCGCAGCGGCCGCGCCGACCCGTGGCAACGCCTCGCGCACGCCCCATACGCCGGCGCCGGCGGCAGAAACGGGTGCTGCGCCGGCCACGGCGCTGTACGAAAACCTCACGACCTGGAACTTCGGCAAGCTGCCCGAACTGCTCGAAATCCGCCGGGGCGGGCAGACGCTCTTTGGCTACCCGGCGCTCGTGGATCGCGGCACGCATTGCGACGTCGAGGTGTTCGACTCGCCCGAGGAGGCCGCGCGCATCCATCGCGCCGGATTGCGGCGGCTCTTTTGGCTGCAACTGCGCGAGCCGATTCGCTACCTGGAGAAGAACCTGCCGGGCCTGCGCGAGATGGCGATGCATTTCATGGCGCGCGCGACGCAGGAAGAGCTGCGCGACCAGCTGATCGACCTTGCGCTCGACCGCGCCTGCCTGCAGGATCCGCTCCCCGACGACGATGCGAGCTTCCACGCCCGCCGCGACGAGGGCCGCGGGCGCCTCTCGCTGCTCGCGCAGGAAATCGCGCGGCTCGCGGGCCAGATCCTCGCCGAATACGCCACGGTGACGAAGAAGCTCGTGCAGGCGAAGGCCTTCGGGCAGCCGGCGGCCGATATGCAGGCGCAGCTCGACGCGCTGATCGGCAAACGCTTCATCGTCGATACGCCGTATGCGCAGCTCGTGCATTTCCCGCGCTATCTGAAGGGTATTGCGCTGCGCATCGACAAGCTGCGGGCCGATGCTACCCGCGACGCGCGCCAGTCCGCCGAATTCCAGCCGCTCCTGCAGCAGTATCAGCGGGCGTTGTCCCAGCGCGGCGGCGTGTTCGATCCGCGGCTCGGGGAATTCCGCTGGCTGCTGGAGGAACTGCGCATTTCGCTCTTCGCGCAGGAGCTGCGCACGCCCATGCCGGTATCGGTCAAGCGCCTGCACAAGGTCTGGGAGTCGATGCAGCGCTAGTGCCGGGCGGGCGCTCCGGCGCGTGGTGTTCTGACGCAGGGTTGTTTTTCAACAGGCCTGCGTCAACCTTGCGGAAGGCTGGACGATCTACAATGGCAGCTTCCTTCCGGAAGTGAGTTTCCATGCGTAAATCCGAATTCCGCCGCGCCGCCGGCTGCCTCGCCGCTGCCGGCGCGCTGGCGTGCGCTGCGCTTTTCCCGTTCGCCGCGCGCGCCGCTGCGCAGACGAACAACATCATCGTGCTCAATTCCGGCGAAGCCACGCTGAGCCTGATCGACCCGCAAACCCAGCAGGTCGTCGGCACCGTGCCCACCGGCAAGGAACCGCATCACCTCTTTCCCACGCCGGACAACCGGTCGCTGATCGTTGCGAACTCGGTGTCGAACAATCTGCTGTTCGTCGATCCGAAAACCGGCAAGCCGCAGCGCTGGGTCGAGAACATCGAAGATCCGTATCAGCTCGGCTTCTCGCCCGACAACAAGTGGTTCGTCACCACGGGCCTGCGTCTGGACCGCCTCGACATCTATCACTACGGCGGCGGCAGCGACGTCACGGTCGCAAAGCGCCTGCCGCTTTCCGCCATGCCCAGCCACATGGCGTTCACGAACGACAGCCGCATCGTGTTCGTCTCGCTGCAGGTCTCGGGCGAGATCGCGGCCGTGGATCTGCCCACCCAGACAGTGCTGTGGAAGATGAAGGTCGGACCGGCGCCGGCCGGCCTGTGGTTCACGCCCGGCGACAAGTATCTGCTCGTCGGTATGACGGGCGCGGACTATGTGGCCGTGGTGGACTGGCGCAACCAGAAGATCGTCAAGCAGATCCAGGTGGGCAAGGCGGCGCACAACTTCCGCTCGCTCGTGGATGGGCGCCACGTGCTGGTGTCGAGCCGTGTCTCGAACACCATCAGCATCATCGACGAAGAGACGCTGGAAAAGACGGGCGAGATCAGTGGCCTGATGCCGGGCCCGGACGACATGGAGCTCACCGCCGACAAGCGCTACCTGTGGGTGACGTTCCGCTTCGCGAAGCACGTGGGCATCGTCGACATGCAGACCAGGAAGCTCGTGAAGACGATCCCCGTGGGCCGCTCGCCGCACGGGATCTACTTCTACGACCGCGCGCCGGTGACGGCACCCAACGGCGCATGAGGTGCATGAGGGAGCCTGAGAGCCCTTGACGGCGCCTGCCCGGGCGGGGCGCCGGCTCGCGGGAGCGTCCCACTCCGCGCTCATTACGCGCGGCGGTGCGCGGTGGTTTATGCTTGCGGCTATCGCCGCGCCGTTGTGCGGCTTGCGCATCGACCACCGACTCGCCCACGCCCCCATCCCGCATGAATGATCTGCTGCGCTCGTTCGGACGCGCGCTCGCCAGCGTGTTCCATCCCGTCATGCTGTTCCTCACGTTCATCCCGTTCCTCGTGGCGGCGATCGCGTGGGGGGCGCTGCTCTATGCCTTCTGGCAGCCGTTGATCGATACGGCTCGCCTCTGGCTCGAAAGCTGGTCGTTCACGGCCTCGGTCTATCACCTCTTCGACATGCTGGGTCTCGGCGGCATGCGGGCCGTCATCGCGCCGCTCGTCGTGGTCGCCGTCGCCATTCCGCTGATCGTCGTGACCGTGCTGCTGCTGATCGTCGCGCTCGCCATGCCGCGCGTGATCCGCTATCTCTCCCGCGGGCCCTACGCCGCGCTCGAAATGCGTCACGGCGGCAGCTGGTATGGCAGCCTCGTGCATTCGCTCTGGACGACGCTCGTTTGCCTCGTTCTGATGGCGGTGACACTGCCGCTCTGGCTTTTTATTCCGCCGTTCTTCGCGCTGGTGCCGCCGCTGTTGTGGGGCTGGCTCACGTATCGCGTGATGACCTACGACGCGCTCGCACTCCACGCGAGCGCCGAAGAACGCCGCGCGCTCGTGCGCCGCTACCGCCTGCCGCTGCTGACGATCGGCGTGGTGAGCGGGCTGCTCGGATCGCTGCCCACGGCGATCTGGGTGTCGTCGGCGTGGCTCGTGGTGCTCTTTCCGGTGGTCGCCGCCGTGACCATCTGGATCTATGCGTTCATTCTGGTGTTCACGGCGCTGTGGTTCGGCAACTACTGCCTGCGAGCGCTCCAGCGCATGCGCGCGGAAGCCGGCCACAGCGTGACGACGGTCGCGCACTGAGGCGCTCTCCGTTCTGCCCATCATTCAATACCTGTAGCGAGGCGACATATGGCATTTGGCGTCATCATCATCGGCGACGAGATTCTCTCCGGGCGCCGCCAGGACAAGCATCTGCCGAAGGTCATCGAACTGCTCGGCGCACGCGGGCTCTCGCTCGAGTGGGCCGAATACGTTGGCGACGATCCGCAGCGCATCACCGATACGCTGCGCCGCAGCTTCGGCTCCGGCGACATCGTGTTTTCCACGGGCGGCATCGGCGCGACGCCCGACGACCACACGCGTCAATGCGCGGCGGCTGCGCTTTCCGTGCCGCTCGCCCTGCATCCGGATGCCGAAGCCGCGATCCGCGAACGCATTCGCGACATGCACACGGGCAGCGATCCGGTGGACTACGGTTCGCCGGAGAACCAGCATCGCTTCCAGATGGGCACCTTCCCGGTGGGCTCGGAGATCATCCCGAACGGCTACAACAAGATCCCCGGCTTTTCGATTCGCGACCATCATTTCGTGCCGGGTTTTCCGGTGATGGCCTGGCCGATGATCGAATGGGTGCTCGACACGAAATACGCGCACCTGCATCATCAGACGCCGCACGCGGAGAAGTCGCTGCTGGTGTTCGAGCTGCCCGAATCGACGCTCACGCCGCTCATGGAGCGCATCGAGCAGGATTTTCCGGGCGTGCGCGTGTTTAGCCTGCCGAGCGTGGGCGACACCGAGCGCGGCGGGATCTACGCGCGCCGGCATATCGATCTGGGCGTGAAGGGCGAGCCGGAGGCGGTGGCGGCCGCGTTCGTGAAGCTGCGCGAGGGCGTGCATCTGCTGGGCGGCGACATTGTCGAGCCGCCGGAAGCGTCGGATGTCACCGTCGATCGCGAACGCCGCAGCGGGCCGCGCACGGGGTTCTAAAGAGGGCTTTTGCGCGGGTTTCCGTGAGAGGGGGTGCCGGGCGGGCACCCGTGCACGGCCATGGCGCATTCGATGCGCCATGGCTTTACCGCATCATCGGCCTGTCACATGCGGCGCTCAGAGTGGCCAATCGGCCAGATCGTAGCCGGCGGGTGTCGCTCAGGCGCCGATCCACGGCAGGCCGCGGAAGCACCAGCCCGAAACGGTCTTGCGATGGCCCTGGCCGTCCTTGTCGCCTTCGAAGCCTTCGAGCAGGTCGTAGGCTTGCGCGAAGCCGGCTTTCGTTGCCTCGACGGCGGCGAGCTTCGAGCGCGCGGCGCTGCGGCACAGGAACAGCACGGGTGCGTCGGGATCGACGGCCGCGCGCAGCTGGGCGAGAAACTCGGTGTTCGGCACGCCGCCCGGATAGCGCGTCCATTCGACGTGGACGTACTGGCCGTCGCCGATCACGGGGCGGCCCACCCAGTCGAGTTCCGCGCGCGTGCGCACGTCCACGAGGCGGGCGCGCGGATCGAGCTGCAGCAGCTCGAACGCCTCGGCCGGTGCCACTGCGCCCGCGTAGGACAGCTGATTCTCGGCACGGCGCTTTTCGGCCTGGGCGTACAACTGTTCGAGCGTACTCATGACTGCGGATCTCCTGTTTTTCGCGTTGGACCAAAAGACCATTCTAGCGCGCAGCCCCTCCGGCGGTCCGGGCCGCTCCACGAGAGCGGTCGAGGGAAGCAGGATGACTGCACAGGAGCGGATTTGCATCGGAATGGTGCAAATCCGCTCCTGTGCACCATGATGGTAAAAATAAGGCGCGCCATTTTCGGGATTGCACGAAAATGGTGCTTCACGGGGGATGGCGCAGGCAATCGGGCAGCAACAGCGCGGCGGGAGCGACAGGTTTTTTCACTGTAACTGCGCGTCGCCAAAAGGAATTGCGCCAGCTTGGCGCATGCATGGCACGGAAGCTGCTTTATACGTCGCGATCGATTCGCAGCCGGCTTGCCGGCGCGGCAGAGGCGGCGGCTGGCGAGGGTGGCCTGCCAGGGGCGGCCGGCGAGGATCAACAGAATTCGGACGGCGACGCTGTTCGCCGAAATCGTTAATCAGGAGAAAAGGTTATGAGTAAATCCGTGGCCGACGTCATGCAACTCGTCAAGGACGAAGACGTCAAGTTTGTCGACTTCCGTTTTACCGATACGCGCGGCAAGGAGCAGCACGTCTCGGTGCCGGTTTCGGCATTCGAAGAAGACAAGTTCGAGAGCGGCCATGCGTTTGACGGTTCGTCGATTGCCGGCTGGAAGGGCATCGAAGCGTCGGACATGCTGCTCGTGCCGGACCCCAACACCGCCTTCATCGACCCGTTCTACGAAGAATCGACGCTCGTGCTGACCTGCGACGTGGTCGAGCCGGCCGACGGCAAGGGCTACGAGCGCGACCCGCGCTCGCTCGCGAAGCGCGCCGAAGCGTACCTGAAGAGCACGGGCCTCGGCGACACGGCCTTCTTCGGTCCGGAACCCGAATTCTTCATTTTCGACTCGGTCCAGTGGAACGTGGACATGTCGGGCTGCTTCGTGAAGATCGGCTCGGAAGAAGCCCCGTGGTCGGCAGGCAAGGAATTCGAAGGCGGCAACACGGGCCACCGTCCGGGCGTGAAGGGCGGCTACTTCCCGGTCGCGCCGGTCGACCAGTTCCAGGACATCCGCTCGGAAATGTGTCTGCTGCTCGAGCAGATCGGCATTCCGGTCGAAGTGCACCACCACGAAGTGGCCGGTCAAGGCCAGAACGAAATCGGCACCAAGTTCGCGACGCTCGTGCAGCGCGCCGACTGGACGCAGCAACTGAAGTACATCGTCCACAACGTCGCGCACACCTACGGCAAGACGGCAACCTTCATGCCGAAGCCGGTCGTGGGCGACAACGGTTCGGGCATGCACGTTCACCAGTCGATCTGGAAGGACGGCCAGAACCTGTTCGCGGGCAACGGCTACGCAGGTCTTTCGGAATTCGCGCTGTTCTACATCGGCGGCATCATCAAGCACGCCCGTGCCCTGAACGCGATCACGAACCCGACGACGAACTCGTACAAGCGTCTCGTGCCGCACTTCGAAGCACCGGTGAAGCTTGCTTACTCGGCACGCAACCGTTCGGCGTCGATCCGTATTCCGCACGTCAGCAATCCTAAGGGTCGCCGTATCGAAACGCGCTTCCCGGATCCGATGGCCAACCCGTACCTGTGCTTCTCGGCACTGATGATGGCGGGTCTCGACGGCGTGCAGAACAAGATCCACCCGGGCGAAGCCGCCGACAAGAACCTGTACGACCTGCCGCCGGAAGAGGATGCAAAGATCCCGACCGTCTGTGCCGGCCTCGACCAGGCGCTCGAAGCGCTCGACAAGGATCGCGAGTTCCTGACGCGCGGCGGTGTGTTCACCGACACCATGATCGACGCGTACCTGGCGCTGAAGGAGTCCGAGCTGCAGCGCGTGCGTATGACCACGCACCCGGTCGAGTTCGAGCTGTACTACTCGCTGTAATTCGCGCAGCCAATCGACGATGGCGCTTCGCTCGCTGCTACACGACGAAGCGCCCGTTCGCCGCGCGACGGTCGCGAGAGTTCAGGAAGGGACGGCGGCGCCGTCCCTTTTTCATTAGGCCGCAGGTCCGGGTCCTGGACAGCGGCGCTTTCGCGGTCGCCGCAGCGTCGGGACCTCGACATCGATAGGGATAGTGCCGGTGCGCCGCGCGCAGCGCCGGACGGTTACATGGTGCTCAAGAACCTGATCAAGGCCAGGAAGGGCCACGCGGAACCGCTCTCGGACGACGCGCCACTCGCCGGCTCCGGCTTGTTGCCCGGCTTCGAGGCGCTGCCGACCGTGGTGCTCGTGCTCGACAAGCGCACGCTGCGGGTGGCGTTCGCCAACCCGTCTGCCGAGGCCATGCTCGACCTCTCGCGCCGGCAGCTCGCGCAGATGGCGTGGTCCGATCTCTTTTCCAATGCCGACGAACTCGTCGCGACGATCGCCTCGATCGCCGAACACCGCTTTCACGCCACGCGGCTCGACGCGTCGCTCGAACGTCCGGGCCGCGAGCCGCTGCACGTGCACGCGATCGTCGGTTTTCTCGAGAGCGCGCCCGACTACGTGCTGCTCGAGTTGTTCGAAAACGAGCGGCACATACGCAGCGACCGCGAGGAGCGCATTCACGACCTCACGGCCGTCAACAAGCATTTGATCCGCAACCTCGCGCACGAGATCAAGAATCCGCTCGGTGGCATTCGCGGCGCGGCGCAGCTGCTCGAATTCGAGCTCGGCGCGCTGCAACGCGACGAGCTGCGCGAGTACACGCAGGTGGTCATCAAGGAGTCGGACCGGCTGCAGACACTCGTCGATCGTCTGCTCGAGCCGCACCGGCATCCACATATCGTCGGCGACGTGAACATCCACGAGGTGTGCGAGCGCGTGCGCGCCGTGATCCTCGCGGAGTTCCCGCGCGGCCTCACGATCGAGCGCGACTACGACGTGAGCGTGCCCGATCTGCGCGGCGACAAGGAGCAGCTGATCCAGGCACTGCTCAACATCGTGCGCAATGCCGCGCAGGCGCTGCGCGAACGCATCTCGCAGGGCGATGCGCGCATCGAGTTGCGCACGCGCGTTGCCCGCAAGATCACGATTTCAAAACGTTTGTGCAAGCTGGCACTGGACTTGCATATCACCGACAACGGGCCCGGCATTCCCGAGGACATCCGCGACCGCATCTTCTATCCGCTCGTCTCGGGGCGCGAGGACGGCAGCGGTCTCGGACTCACGCTCGCGCAGACCTTCGTGCAGCAGCACGATGGCCTGATCGAAGTGGAAAGCCGGCCAGGACACACCGAGTTTCAGATTCTCCTGCCGCTCGATTCCTGATTGCGCACGCCAACAAGACTTCTGACCGACCTTATGAAGCCGATCTGGATAGTAGACGACGACCAATCGATACGCTGGGTGCTCGAAAAAGCCCTTGCGCGCGAGAATTTCACGACCCGCAGCTTCTCGAACGTGCGCGAGGCCGCGAGTGCGCTCGACCACGACAGCCCGCAGGTGCTGGTATCCGATATCCGGATGCCGGGCGGCTCGGGCCTGGAGCTGTTGCAAACCGTGCGCGACCGCGTGCCGGGACTGCCGGTCATCATCATGACCGCGTTCTCGGACCTCGACAGCGCAGTGGCCGCGTTCCAGGGCGGCGCGTTCGAATACCTCGCCAAGCCCTTCGACGTGGACAAGGCGGTCGAGCTGATCCGCCGCGCCGTGGACGAGAGCGTGCGCGGCGAGCATCCATGGGACGACCGTCCGGCCGAAGCACCCGAGATGCTCGGCCAGGCACCCGCCATGCAGGACATGTTCCGCGCGATCGGGCGCCTCTCGCATTCGGCCGCGACGGTGCTGATCACGGGCGAGTCGGGCACCGGAAAGGAGCTCGTCGCACGCGCGCTGCACCGTCATAGCCCACGCGCGAACGGACCGTTCATTGCGCTCAATACCGCGGCCATTCCGAAAGATCTTCTGGAATCCGAACTGTTTGGCCACGAGCGCGGTGCGTTCACGGGCGCGCAGGCCATGCGCCAGGGCCGCTTCGAGCAGGCCGAGAACGGCACGCTTTTTCTCGACGAAATCGGCGACATGCCGTTCGATCTGCAGACGCGGCTCTTGCGCGTGCTCTCCGATGGGCAGTTCTACCGCGTGGGCGGCCACAATCCGCTGCGGGCGAACGTGCGCGTGATCGCCGCGACGCACCAGAACCTCGAAACGCGCGTGCGCCAGGGCCTGTTTCGAGAGGACTTGTATCACCGCCTCAACGTGATTCGCTTGCGCTTGCCGGCGCTGCGCGAGCGCAGCGAGGACATTCCGCTTCTTACGCGCCACTTCCTGCAAAAGAGCGCGCGCGAACTGGGCGTGGAGCCCAAGCGCGTCTCCGATGAGGCGCTTGCGTATCTCTCCTCGCTGCCGTTTGCCGGCAACGTGCGCCAGCTCGAAAATCTCGCGAACTGGCTGACCGTGATGGCGCCCGCGCAGACCATCGAGATCAAGGATCTGCCGCCGGATCTCGTGCCGGCGCAGGGGGCGCCGGTCGAAGGCGGCGTCGCGGTGGGGGCGGACGGCGCCGGCGCGGTGGCGTTGGGCGGCGCGGCACTGGGCGTAGCCGGCGCGAACGGCGGCGTACCGGGCGTGCTGCCGGCCGCGGGCGGCTTCGGCGCGGCCGTGAGCGTTGCGGCGGCCATAGCCGTGTGGGAAACCGGCTTGCGTACCGAAGTGGCACGCCTGTTGCGTGAGAACAGCGCCGACGTCATGGACGAGCTTTCGCGCCGCTTCGAAGCCGCCGTGATCCGCGAGGCGCTGGACTTCACGCGCGGCCGCAAGGTGGAGGCGGCGGAGCGGTTGGGCATTGGCCGCAACACCATCACGCGCAAGATTCAGGAACTGAATCTGGAGTAACTGCGCTGGAGCAATCCGCTGCGTCGGGCGTTCGATTCGCGCCCGATGCGGCGGTAGTGCATCGCATGCGCGCGGTGCAAGGCATAATCGACGCTGGTTTCCCGCACACCATCGATCATGCCTGTCACTTCCCCCTGGCCCGCCGAGGCCGATCCCTTTCTCTCTCTCGAATCGCTCGACGACCCCGCTGCCACCGCATGGGTTGAGGCGCAGAACGCGCGCACACGTGCCGCATGGCAGGGCGGCGCGCGTTTCGAGGCGCTCAGAAAACGTCTTTCCGAAGCCTATCTGCCGCGCGAACGGCCCGTGATCCCGAGCCGCTGGCAAGCATGGGCCTACGATCTCTGGGAGGACGAAAGCAATCCCAAGGGCCTTTGGCGCCGTGCCCTCTGGGCCGACTGGCGCGCCGGCAAGCCGCAATGGCAGACGCTGATCGACTTCGACGCACTCGGCAAGGCTGAGGGTGTGGCGTGGGTCTGCGCGGGCCTGGACATCCTTTATCCCGATGGCGACCGCGCGCTGATCCAGCTCTCGGACGGCGGCGCGGACGCGGTGACGGTGCGCGAGTTCGACCTCGAGCGGCGCGTCTTCGTGGAAAGCGCGGACGGCGGCTTCGTCATCCCGAAGGAAGGCAAGCACACCATCTCGTGGATCGACCGCGACACGGTTTATGTGGGCTGGGACAACGGCCGCAAGTCGCTCACGCGCTCGGGCTACCCGCGCGAGGTGCGCCGCTGGACCCGCGGCACGCGCCTCGCCGATGCACCCGTGGTGTTTCGCGGCGAGTTCGGCGATATCAGCGTCGAAGCCGACTACGACCCGATCGAGAAGCGCCATGACGTCGTGCGCAGCATCGACTTCTTCGACGCGTACAACTACCGGCTCGACGCGCAGGGGGCATGGCAGCGGTACGAGGTGCCGGAGCATGTCGCGGTCGGTGCATGGCAGGGCTGGCTGTTGCTGGAGCCGCGCCTCGACTGGGCGTGCGGGGGCGTCACGCATCCGGGCGGTGCGCTGCTGGCGATCCGCGAGGACGCCTTCCTGGCCGGCGAGCGCACCATGACGGCGCTCTTTACGCCGACCCCCGTGACTTCGGCATGCGACTGGACCAACACGAAACAGTATCTCGTGGTGTCGTGGCTCGACGATGTGCAAAGCCGCACGATGCTGTGGCAGCCGCAATGCGAAGACGGCGCGTGGGCCTGGCACGCGCGCGCGTTTCCGGCACATGCGGCTTCGCAGGTGGAGGTGTCGCCGATTGAAGATACGCTGAACGACGAAGTCTTCGTCGATGTGGACGACTATCTGCAGCCGCCCGAATACTGGCTCACCGACCTCGCGAACCGCGATCTCGAGGATTGGGAACTGCTCGATCGCTGGCCCACGCAGTTCGATGCGGCACCGCTCACGGTGGTACGTTCGCACGCACTTTCGGCCGACGGCACGCGCGTGCCCTTCACGATGATCGGGCCGCGCGCGGCGCTAGAAGGAAGCGCGCGCAAGCCGGCGCCCTGCCTGCTGACCGCCTATGGCGGGTTTGCGATTCCGCTGATGCCGCAATATCTCGTGGGCGATGGCATCGGCTGGCTCGAGCAGGGCGGGATCGTTGCGGTCGCACACATCCGCGGCGGCGGCGAGTACGGCAGCGCCTGGCATGTGCAGGCGCAGACCGAGCATCGGCAACGCTCGTTCGACGACTTCATCGCCGTCGCACAACAGCTTGCCGCCGACGGCTATACGCGCGCTGCGCAACTCGGCATCAAGGGCGGCAGCAATGGCGGCCTGCTGGTCGCCGCCTGCATGGTGCAGCGGCCCGAACTGTTCGGCGCGGTCGTGAGCGAAGTGCCGCTGCTGGACATGCAGCGCTACCCGCTATTGCATGCGGGCGCGTCATGGCTCGACGAATACGGCGACCCCGAAGATCCTGCCGAGGCGCGAGCGCTGGCGGCTTATTCGCCGTATCACCGCGTGCGGGCCGGTGTGCCGTATCCGCCGTCGCTCTTCACGACTTCGACGAGCGACGACCGCGTGCATCCGGGCCACGCGCGCAAGATGGTGGCGCGCATGCAGGAACAGGGCCACACGAACGTCTGGTATCTGGAGAGCACCGAAGGCGGCCATGGCCCCGGCAGCGATGCGCTGGAGCGCGCCGATTACGACGCGCTCGTGTTCCGCTTCTTGTGGACCACACTGGCGGGAACGTGGTGATGGCGGCGCGGCCGCGCTGCTTGTGTCTGCTTGTGTCTTTTAAGCGCTGATATCGAGTTCGGCCACGACGGGCGTGTGATCCGAGGGCTGCTCCCATTTGCGCGGCGTCTTGTCCACTTCGCACGACTTGAGGAGCGGCGCAAGGGCGGGTGAGAGCAGGATATGGTCGATGCGCAGCCCTGCGTTGCGGCGGAACGCGAACATGCGGTAGTCCCACCAGGTGAAGGTCTTTTCGGGCTGCTCGTACTGGCGGAACGCGTCGACGAAACCCAGTTCGACGAGTCGCGCGAACTGGGTGCGCTCTTCGGGCGAGACGAGATTCTGGCCTTCCCAGGCTTTCGGATCGTGCACGTCGCGGTCTTCGGGGGCGATGTTGTAATCGCCGAGCAGCGCGAGCTTCGGATAGCGCTTCATTTCGTCGGCCAGCCAGTCGTGCAGCGCATCGAGCCATTGCAGTTTGTACGCAAACTTCTCGGTGCCGGGCGCCTGGCCGTTGGGGAAGTACGCGCTCACCACGCGCGTATCGCCGATCGTCGTGGCGATCACGCGCTGCTGCGGGTCCTCGAATGCCGGGATGTTGCGCACGACCGTGGCTTCGTCCACGAAGAGGCCATCGCGCACGAGGATGCCCACGCCGTTATAGGTCTTCTGGCCGGCGAACCAGCTGCGATAGCCGTGCGCTTCGAGTTCGGCGCGCGGGAATTTGTCGTCGGTGAGCTTTAGTTCCTGGAGACACAGCACGTCGGTCTGGCTGGCGGTGAGCCAGTCCATGACGTGTTGCAGGCGGACTTTGAGGGAATTCACGTTCCAGGTGGCAATCTTCATGAAATGTCCCGAGTGTTGATGCATAAGCGATGCGGTATTTTACTTGGCAGGTGATATACGGATCGATATTTCGATTCTACGAGCGATACCGGCCGGATTACCGTATAGCTACACGCGCAGACCTACGGCGAAGTGGTCGACGTAACGGCGTTGGTCCCATACATGCTGGAAGCTTTCATGGCTGCCGATCGTGGCTTCCGGCGAGCGAAAGCGCCATTGCGATGGAAGTCGTCCAACGGAAGCGGGTGACGTCTAATTATCCGACCTGCTCTCTCCCGCAGATGGCAGCGCCTGAAGGCGTTCGTCAAGCGTGATGACTAGCGATTCGGCCATCTCTAGGAATCCGTGCAATCGTTGGATTCTGTCCTTAAGAAGCGAACGCATTGCTTCGTTAGGGTCCGGCTTCTTCATCATGTCGGCGGTTGACGAGATAACACGGATGACGATTTCAGGAGCACCGTTGGCGTCAATTTCCGTTGCCAGTTTTACCCATTCTTTTGATTTGTCCAGCGCCGCCTCGGCGGCCTCAGCAAGGCAGTAGCCGATAAGAATTCTAGCTGAATGGTCTAGCCCATCTACCAAGGCTAACCATCGAGCTTGCTCCGACGTTTCTGCAGCATCACCCTTCGGAGGGCGGGCTGCACGAAAGTAGCGAGGTGTATCGTTCTCTGGGTCGAGACTTTCGATAGCCCGCATTACCGGCTCCAGTGCTTGGAACGGACGACGTCCATCCGGCAATTCAGAACGATGCTTCCACAGTGCCAAAATCGCGGCGGAGCACTCGCGTTCCACCACAATCTTTTCATCCCCGGTAGCTTTCTCAGCCTTCGTTACAAGATCGGCAATGTAGTGGGCCATCCAACGTCCGAGCGTATCAACGGACTGTTCCAGTCCTAACTCCTCAACGAGTTTTCGACCAAGCGCCAATACGCTGTCAGATGGTCCGCAATTTTCCATCTTTTCCGAGAAGGTAGAGCTTGGCAATTGTTTTGATTCGCTCGTCGTCATTCTTTTCACCGATTTCATATGGTTGATAGCGGCGCCGCCGCTCGATTTGCACCTCAATAATGAGGTCGCGATTTAGTCCATCCAGCATGGCTGCGACGAAAGATGCCGACACTTGAAGGCGGCTGCCGCTATTGGGATTACTACTTTCATGGCGATTCGCTTCGTCGTAATAGCCCCAGATTTGGCTTTCTATGACACACGTTTCGTTTTGATCTGTCCAAAATCGAAGATCCGAGTCCGTTTCAATCCGCATCTGTTCGGCGATGAATGGTGCGGGACGCGGTGGTGGGAAGGAAACGCCCCCAGCCCAGCGGTCGTATTCATCTAGCCGCCTTCCATCACTGTGGTCCAGCACCCAGCCCTTAAGCTCAAAGCCGTCCTCATCGATTTCCATGTCACTGTCGGCACTCGGTATCGCGTAATCATGCACATCTTTGGTCGTGGCGAGAGCGCGCAGCAGAGCTTCCGATTTAGCCGGTGTAACGAGTGCACTGTAGATACGCGTTGATTGCTCCCGGCGCGTATCCGCCTCGGTCCAATGTCCCCACAAATTTAGCCTATCGCCGTTTCTAAGCGCCTCCTCAAAGTCACCTTCCGTCACGTGTCGTCGGTCCGGATGGTCATTTTCGCGGTATAGCCACGTACTCCGCGAATCTGGTTCAGGGTCACGCCGATCCCAAAGCCAGCGGCCGTCGCGGCGAGTGAGATCATGGCCAAATAGCCAGTCAGCAAACCCATCATCCTCGTCGTAGGTTGGGTCGCGGTGCGTGGATGTCGTAGCCAATAGCCGCCCTGCGACAATCATCATCGCGTGGTAGGCGTGATAAAACTGAAGATTGTCGGCCCTGGGAGATGAGCCGTGGGAATGGTGAGTGTGCTGCTCTTCGTAGAGGTTGCGGCGAGCCCGTTCATCGTCGTCCCAGCGACCCTTCGCACCATAGGAAAAAACCTCCCGTATGACCTTCAGTGCTTCGGCCTCAATGTCGTCTTGGGACAGGGCAAACACCCGACCGAGCGGAGCGTACCAATAGGGGCCGATGTCGATGCCAAAATAAAAGCTGTCTCCATCGGTGCCCGCGTGCCTGTTGCGCTTGCGAGAAGCACGGCGTTCATAGGTGTCGGACTCGACAACAGGCAGTGGCGATACGTTGACATTTTTTAGACGATCGGAAAGCCCGTCCTCGTCGACTAGACATCCGTTTGCCGCAAGCTGGAGGGCGGCGCGCGAGGCCAATGCACGGATCAATACATGAGGTTGGTCCGTTAGGGCCCAATCGACAAGCTGACCGGAATAGGGGGCCACTGCGGATGGTGTTTCCAATGAGGCTCTTGCCAGACCGATAAGCAGCCATTGGAGCGCATGAAGTGCGTAAAACGGCAATCTTACGTCCACAAATGGACCGCCGTCTCCAGCCGTAGCTATCTTGATCAATCGATCAACTACACTCTGACGTCCGAGACGACACAACTCGACGACGGCGTGTGAGGCTTCCCATCGCAGCACCGCTTCCGGCGCTTCCGGCGAAGCCAATGCGGACCATATATAGCCTGCAATCGCTTCCCGAATATCGTCGGGCGGTAATAAAGTATCGCGCCACGGTCCATCACCGTCCTTGTCTTCCAGCGCCGAGTTGAAAAGCTCGAGCCCATATATCAAAGCGGCTAACGCTTCATCGTGCGATAGCTTGATCGCGAGAAGTCCGACAAGAGAAAAGAGTCGACCCGTCTCGATGAGATCGGGTGTTTCGCCGGTAGAGGCCAGCACGACGTCGACGATCTCAGCTTGGCTTATGCCCGATATTGAGCATGCGAGCTCGAAAGGAAACAGTTCGTAATAGCGGCTTTTCCTGATCTCCATGTAATAGCGGCGGCAAATCTCCTTCAGGGCTCTAGCGAGTGCCCGAGAGACGGCTGGTCGCACTTTCCAGTTTTCCGGCACTCGCTCCAAAAAACGTCTAAAGCTGTAAAGGTCGAACTCCGGAGCTCCTACAACGGTTTCAATGAAACTGGCTTCCGCTCCCAAAGGTACCCGATGCATGGCCTCCATGAAGAAGCTCTCATGATTCCACGGTGGGTCAGTCCGCTTAAACATCAGGTAAGCTTGAGACAGACCGCCCGCCGTTGTGACGTCCACTTCTGCAAAGATATGTTCCCACGGGATTGGCTCGCTTTCACTCGCGGCAGACAGCGGCGTTTCGTAGCGGCTTCTCTCTTTTTTGCTTGCAGCCTCCTTTCGCTCAGACGACGCAATCGCGTCAGCCAGCCCTGGCAGGGCGACATTGTGCTTTGCTGCGATTCGCTGAAGATTTTTCAGGCCTGACGAAGCAAAGACAGAGAACTGTGCATAGCGATACAAAATACGGCTCGCCAAAGCTCTTGCTTCCGAGTTATCGGATTTGGCCAGTACTGCATCAAGAAGCTTGTCGTGGTCCCACTGTGCTTGGAATCCAATCAATGGAAGTGCATCCCGAGGGTCGACGCTGTTTTGTTCAATCAGTTTTTCAATAGCGACCGGCAACAGCCTGTCGCGCCAACCAAACTGCCGGTCTCGCCATCGGCTCAAAATGGTGATGGCCGAGGCGGGGCACAGTCCACAAATGGCGCTCACCGTGCTGTTCCAGGCAAAATGCTTATCTCGTACGACGTAGTCGTAGGTCAGCTCTGCGCATCGTGCGAACTGGTAAGCGACCTTGGGTACAGGGCGATCGACACGCGAAGCGCGATCGGCGAGGTCAAGAATGGCATCCCACCGCGCAAGATTTTCATCGCCGATCTTTCCCGCGACCTCCATGGCCTCATTGAAATACGCGTGTGCATCTGCTTTGCTCGTCGTAAATATGGCACGGGCAAGCTCAAGATACTCCTTCGATTTACTTTCCGCATCGGATCGTTCGTTTTTCGTGAGTGTGTAGGATTCCACGGCATAGATCAGCGCAGAAGCTTTTGTCTCATCCAGTTGTGCGCACAATCTGCAAAGTGC
Source organism: Paraburkholderia sp. J12 (assembly GCF_905220215.1). Lineage (NCBI taxonomy): Bacteria > Pseudomonadati > Pseudomonadota > Betaproteobacteria > Burkholderiales > Burkholderiaceae > Paraburkholderia > Paraburkholderia sp. J12. The sequence continues at coordinate 233,138 of NZ_CAJMZC010000009.1, read as the reverse complement.
ATTGAGCGTTGGAGTGGACAAGGGCTGCTTGAGCTCTCCCTTCCAATGGTTGAATGATGCCAAGGCCGCTTCATCCGTGATTCCGGCATGGTGCAGAATATCCATTCGAAGTAGGGCGATTTCATTCGAGGTGCTAGGTTCTTCTCGGTATCTGTCTAGCTCGGCTTTCGTGGAGGTCTTATGCGCCTTCTCGATTTCATTTGAAACGTCCTCCTTTTCGACCTGTCCGAGCAGGCACGATGCCCAAAGCTTATGCCATGGGAGTAGGGCGCCGATATCCTCCCGGAATTCTCGAAGATCGCGAGACGTTGTATGCTCATTTTTCTTTTCGATCTCCTTTTTAAGCTCGGAGTTAGCGATGTCGATCAACTCGATTGACTTTTGTTCGAGAGAAGCTTGAAGACAATAGGCTCGGAGCAGGGGGAAGCGAGCCTTAGAGAACCGTGACGCAAGCCCTCGTGGTGGTTCTGCCGGTAGGTACTGAGCGAGCATCACGGCTGCGTCGCCATGCGTGCATAAATTCTTTTTCAATGCGGCTTCGACAAGAGCCGTTACTGCGTCGAGTGTGGCCTCACTGTTATCCCAACCGCTGCGATTGCCAAGATCGACCCGAATCTTCGAAAGTTTACGAAGCGCATGTTGCGTCGCTTCATCTGGAGGCGTCTTATTTACCGCCCGCAATTCGGTAGCGATGGCAAGCGCTAAGCAAAGATTTTTTCTCGCTGCGAGCGCGATGTCGTCGATAGCTGACCAACGTCCGTGATCAATAAGGCGTCGAACCACAATGCGTCCAACTCGATACGAAACTTCGCGTGGTTTCCAGCGCCCTATGCTCTCTACAGCATCTATTGCACCATGAATATTCAAGTGCGAAAGCGTAAGCTCAACCACATCCTGATCCGATATCTTCTCTTTCTCGCGTTCGTCAGTCGTCAAACTGGACCAGTTCTGCAGCCACTCGTGAGCCATACGTAATCGGCTTCGTGCCTCTCCCAACAACTCCTTTCGACCGGAAAGAAGCGCTGCCTCATATGCATGATGAGAGCCAATCCATCCAGAACCAAAAGTGCGACGGGACACGATTTCCTGAATGAGATCAAGTTCAAGAAAATCTGATGCGAGGTCGGTATTCTCTTGGAGCAACTTTCGTTGTCGATCATCACCTGCTGTCTCACCGCCGGCTTTCAATGCGAGCTTCGTAGCTTCGAGGTAGCGCTGCGATCGGAGGCCCGCTTTCAACGCAAATTGTAAACGTTGCAGTTCGACGTCGCGTCTTTCAAGCGCGTTCCCTTCCGGGAGTGCAGCCGAAGACAGCGCTAGATCTACGAGTTCGGAAAATTGACCTGCTTCCAGCATCAGTTGAGGCAACATGGAAGCAACGTAAGCACTTTTGTTTGCCAGAGGTTTCAGGCTGACGATGAAGCCCGCCAATCCCTGCGCAGTGGGTTTGAATTTATCCCGGAACCACGTTTCGGCGGGCTCGTCTAGGAACTGGATAGTCTCGCCAGTCACAAGGAGGGGGCGCCCAATATCGTAAGCAAAGCTCCTGATTGCTTCCTGCTCGACTCCTGACATCGCCGAGAGAATAGGTATCGGAATCAATGGTCGTAGTGCTGCCATACCCGCACAGATCTTTTCCACTCGCTCTTTTTCAATCGAACCTGAGACATCTTTGAGCCTCGCAATAGCGTTATCCAACAGGTTCGCAATTGTGTCTTCTACGCTCGTGGGATTGGGTCCGAGCAGTCGCAACACTTCTTGCAGCGGCAACTTCTGCGATAAAGCCAGCGCCTGCACGCGTGGATTGTGCGAGCTTAGTAGATGAAATTCATCGACGTCGTGCTCGCTTGCGTCGGGGAACTTTTTGCGCAAGAAAGTCGCCGTCTCACTACGACTAAACGGGCGCAGCTCGATTGATATTGCCGCGATGGGTGGATCAAGAAGATATTGACGATGTGTGCGGCACAGAAAGACGAGACGGACACCTTCAGGGATGCTTGCGCGAATGAGGTCGCGTGCGAATGAACGCGCCTCGCCTATCTCCTCGGCAGCCATCTGCGCATTGTCTGCCGCATCCACAACTACACATAAGAGTGCGTTTGGCTCAGATGAGCGCAGGATTTGCACCGCTTGAGTCAAACGGTAAACAAACGCGCGGACATATGCCGATGTATCGGCATGAATCGTCGGGATTAAAGGGTGGCAGATTCCTTTTGTGGCCAATTCGTTTGCAATCTGAACGAGTGCATCCTTATGCCTGTGACGATAGCCAGTCGCACCTCGGTACTGTCCGTTACCAAAGCAGTCGTAGAGAATGCAGGCTGAACCATCGGGAAGACCCTTGCCAATCTGTGTCGCGAAGACCGATTTGCCAACCCCACCGGAAGCATGGACGATGACAGGGCTCGTCGCGCCGATGATTTGATTGATAATTTCGATTTCCTGTTCGCGCGCAACTGCATCAGTAATATCGCCTACAAGGCAGTTGGTGGGGAACAGCCGACTTTCATCGGTCTTCAACGCCCGCAATACATCGATCTTGGTTATCGTAGGATTCTGTTCACCTTCGGAAAGGGCCCGTCGGGTAACAAGTTCTTTCAGTTGCGTTGGCGCATCAACGTCCGCATCGGGCAAATAGCCACTGACTTCCTGAAACAGGACGTTGCGTTGGTCCCAGTACCCACCTTGACGATCTTCGAAGCGGAGTAGTTTGCAGAATGCTGCTAGTTTGCCGCCCGCCAGCTCAGTGAATCTCTCCAGCTTCGTCAGTTCATCTGGATGACGCGGGGTTGCTTCTGCTGCAGCATCAGCGACAGCCTCGACAACGTTCGAATTGATTGGTCTATTCGTGACAAACCAAAATTCCAGTTTTTTCGCCAGCTCGGCTTGAGCGTAAGCGTTTTGCAATTGGGCAAACCGCTTCGCGAAGCCCTTAATGGTTTTTTCCAGCCCGCTTGCGGTCCATGGATCGTTAGCATGCAAGGTCGAGTGTTTAAGCTGCATATAACGCACCAGCTGCGCTTGGTCGATATCTTCGCTGCCAAAATACTCCGCGATGTCAATCAGCTCTTCACCCGCTTCGATCTGTTCGGCTCCTGATTGTTCATTTGGCGACGGACCTTCGATACTCATGGCGACGAGACCGCCATCTGCAGTGAGTAGCTTCAAACAACGTCTAGAAGCCCAAAGGTAATGAAACTGATCTCCGTCGCGGCTGGGGCGAACCAAATTTGTGTTCGACATAAAGTTCTTAGTGCGATTAACGATATATCTGTGTTCAGTCTCTCACAGTGCTTCTGCGCTATCCCCTTGAGTTACGCGTGCTGCCGAACAAGCGGGGCGAGTCGCTTGGTGAAGACTATATTGCGATTTCCGGTATCCCGTCGTTTGTCAGAAGCTAGAGTAGCTCGGCCACGCATTGCCTCTGTCTGCGCTCACGACCGAATCAAAGATCGCGCGCTGCTTCGCGCAGGGAAGCGCGACGAAGGATGTGGCAAGGCCCTCTCGGTTTCCGGGCCTGTGCGCCGACCATGCCTGATCGTCGAGATCAACAAAAGACGATCGTGTCGTACTCAAGCCCGTTACTTTTGTGGACATTGGCGTGAGACTGCGGATAATTCTACTGCTTGCCCGCCGATGCGGGCGTGGTACACTGGTTGCATATTTACAGTAGAATCATCCGCAGAAAATGAATCCCCCGCTCGGCACCATTGCCAAAGTCCACACCGCCGTCGTTTTTCGCGACCAGGCCCCGAAGGAGGGGCCTGACGGTAACGTGCGCGCACTGGCCATCCGAGACCTGGTGGCTGGCAAACCCCTGCGCTGGCACGAACTGCCGTGGCTGCATGTGCAAGAGCGGCATCTCGCGCACTGCCTTCAGCGCGGCGACATCGTGATCCCGTCGAGGGGAGACTACTACAGTGCTTGGCTCTTCGAAGGTGCCGACGATCCGGTCTTCCCCTTGGGGCAGCTCAACGTGATCCGCCCGACCTCCCAACTGGACGCGCGCTACCTGGTCTGGCATCTGAACGAGCCGTCGACGCAACAGCAGATTTCTCTGCTGTTGACCGGCACCACTATCAAGGCGCTGACCAAAGCTGCGCTTCTTTCGCTGGAAGTTGAAGTTCCGCCCATGCCGAAGCAGCGCCAGATTGCCGAACTCGATCAGACGACACAGGAGATTGTGGCCATTCGACATCGCCTGAACGAGATCGACCGGGCCGAGATCGCCCATGTGACGAGACAAGTACTGCGCAGTGGGGCCACACATGCTTGACCCCGCTCGACAAGATGCCATTCGGTCTGCCGTTCTTCAGGCCTGCGACGCATTCCGCGGAATTTGCAGGCCGATGGACTACCGAGACCTCGTCTTGGCAATGCTGATGGTAAGGTTCCTATCTGACGTTGCGTCAGCCCACGGCAGTCAGGCCGCCGTAGTCTCTAGCGACGCCTCTTACTGGGTGCCGGACGAATTCCGCTTCGGTTGCCTCGCCGCTGCCCGCAACAGCGCTGACCCTGACTTGGGGGAACGCATCGATTCGGCCCTTGCTGCCATCGAGCGAGCCAACTCTGGCCTGCGCGACGTCTTCCGGGGCATCAGCTTCAACTCGACCGTGCTTGGCAACGTTGAACAGAAGGAGCGTGTGCTCGGCCGTCTGTTGGATGCGATCGGCGTCAGCGCTTTGAATTTTGGCGAGAGTGGCGGTCTGGCGAATGAGGGCGTCGCCTTTACGTGTGACTTCCTGATCAGGCATACCGCAGAAGTCGGGGGTAGATGGGGCGGCGAGTTCTACACTCCGCCCGAGTTGTCTCAACTGCTGGCACGTTTGATGGCACCCTCGGGCGGCGAGGCGATCGGTGACCCCTGTTGCGGAACAGGTTCACTGCTGATCGCGTGCAGTCAGTTCGCTAGGGCGGGGTCGGGGCAGGGTGGGTGTTCCCTCTTTGGTCAGGAGAAGAGCGGCTCGACTTGGGCGCTGGCCAAGATGAACATGGTTCTTCATGGTGAGACTCATCATCAGCTTGAGTGGGGTGATACCCTCCGTGCTCCCAAGCTGCTCGACGCTTCTGGCGGATTAAGGCGTTTCGATGTCGCCGTTTCCAGCCCCCCGTTCTCGCTCCACGACTGGGGGCACGAGATGGCGGAGAGAGACATCTATCAGCGCTACCGGCGCGGCGTTCCTCCGAGAATGGTCGGCGACTACGCATTCATAAGCCACATGGTCGAGACGCTCGCGCCTGAGACGGGCCGCATGGCAGCGGTCGTGACCTTGGGTGTGCTCTTTCGTACTGGGGCAGAGCGGCAGATCCGAGAGCAACTAGTCCACGAGAACCTGATCGATGCAGTAATCGCTTTGCCAACCAAGATGTTCGCCCATACGGCTATCCCGGTCGCAATTCTTGTGCTGCGCAAGAAGAAGGCTGACGACGGCGTGATATTCATCGATGCCAGCGACACCTATCAGCATGGCAAAACGCAGAACGTGCTGCGTGAATCCGATCTGAGCATGATCGTGGACATCTACCGTCAGCGGCAAGACGTTGAACGGTATGCTCGCCTCGTGGACCCAGCCGAGATCGCGGCGAACGACTTCAACCTCAGCGTGGCTCGGTATGTGGCGGCTGCGGCAGATGAGGAGGCGGTTGACCTCGACGCCTTGCGCGCCGAGCGTGTTCAACTCAAGTCCGAACTGGCACGGCTGGAAGCCAAGCTGTCAGCGTTGCTGAAGGAGGCTGGTCGTGCGTAGCACAAAGGAAAACGGCCGCTTACGCGGCCGCCCCCTCTTTTGCGTCTTGGGATCCAGCGTCCGTCCGAAGAGGGAGCTACTGAACCATGTTACCCAAGCGCTTACAAGAAAAGTATAACACGTATGCTGAAACTGATCACGGGCAATCCTGCGGGGAATTTGGCACACATCCAAGCGCTTTCGCATGCGCGACTGAGCAACTACCGAAGCTTTTTCGGTGCAACTGATGACGGCGAGGTGCTGGGACTCTACCACTGGAACGACGAGCTGAGCGCTGTACTCTTTCGCACGATCTCTCTGGTGGAGGTGGTGCTTCGGAATCAGTTCCATCATGCCATGAGCCAGCGCTATGGTGCAGTGGGCGGCCAAGGCTCCAAGGACTGGTACGCTCACGTTGCCCTGAGTAGCCTGTCGAAGGCTAAGATCATGGACATCACGCACTACAAGCGGGGATATCAGTTGCTGCCGCGCGTGCCTGCCCCCTCTCCCGATGATGTGGTGTCTGGTCTGACATTCGGGTTCTGGCCGCGCCTTCTTGACCTCACGGTCGATATTCACCAACAATCCGTGGCGTGGGGTCCCATCCTCGTGGACGTTCTTCCCGGACATCGGCAGCGACAGGCAAGCTACTGGGCCAAACTGAAACACCGAGATGCCCTCTTTGCTAGGCTCGATTTGTGTAATGAGCTGCGAAATCGCATCGCTCACCACGAGCCCATCTGGAAATTGGGGCCACTGATGGTTGAGAGTCGTTCCCGCCACGGCTCGCCGGTGGCGATCCACGCGCCGGCACCCGTGACGCCCGCGGATGCGCTGGACCGGTTACGTACGCTATACGACCGTGTTACTGAACTCTTGGGCTGGTTGTCTCCGGCCGTGGCGGCTAAGTACATGGTCAGCGACATGCATCTGCGCTGCCTGAACCTGCTGCAAATCGGCACGCTGCGCGATTTTCGTCGCGCATTGCCGCCGGCCGAAATTAATCTCGCGACAGTATCCAACCTGAGATCCCTGCGAAAGGCACTCCGGTACGCGGCGCGCCATAAGCAGCCAGTGCTTATTAAGGATGGGCATCGCTTGATCGGCCATCTGTCCTGCAACACATTGTGAGCATCAAATCTGATGCCGCATATGCAGTCAGGTCAGCTGTAACCCGCATTCACGCTGGTGGTTAAGGCACTGCGGTTTGCAAATCCCAGTCCATCATGGACTTACGAGGGCGCTCGCGCTAAGTTGTCTATTAGATCCGCCCAACGTTGCAGCAACTCTCGACGCTCATCTAACAACTGCGCGCGATTGTACGTGCGACTTACCGTAGAACCGATGCTGTGCGCCAAACATAGTTCGATGACGTCGTTTGGCTCAAGAGCTTCGTGCCAATAGGTACTGAACATCGCCCGAAAGCCATGCGGTTTTGCTTCTTCCGCGAATCCCATGCGGTCCATCACGTTGTTGACGCTTCGGCCTGCCATTGGGCGTAGAGGATCGCGTTTGTTCGGAAACATGATGTCCCTGCCAGATATGGAGCGTAGCTCGCGTAGAAGCGCAACGGACTGCCGCGACAGCGGCACGACATGTTCCTTTCCACCCTTCATGCGTTGAGGTGGAATGCGCCACTCTGCTGCATCAAAATCGATTTCCGCCCACCGACCGCCGAGTACTTCGCTTTTGCGTGCGGCATTCAAAATGATAAGCCGAATTGCGATTTTTCCCTGCAACTCGGCGGAATCGGCCTCTAGTGCGCGCAGGAAGTCACCCAGGCGCTCAAGCTTTAATGCTGCGTGGCTGACCTTGGGTCCTCGGCCGATCAATTTCAACGGGACGATGTTGGCGGCAACAATCCCGTGGTCGGCAGCGTGCTCCCATATCGCACTCAAATAGTTGCGTAGGTTGTGAGCGACTTCGGGTGTGCGGGAAGACACGTCTTTTAGCAATTCCGCCAAATCGAACCGCGTGACGTCTGCCATCAGACGGTCGCCCAGTTTCGGCATCAGATGTCTGGCTATCTCTCGCTCGCGTTGATTGATGGATGCCGGGCGCAACGCCCCGTCAGTACGTGCACGCCAAGCTTCGCACACAGCCCGGAACGAGCCGATCTGGCGTTTTAACTCAGCGATTTTTCGTTCGGCTTCTTGGCGCCTTCGATCCTCGGTCGGATGTATGCCGAGCGCCACCAGCTTGCGGCTATCTTGATGCTTGCGTCGCGCGTCGGACAGCCCAACATCCGGATACTGTCCAAGCGACACCAAAACGGGCTTGCCCAGCACCGTGGCGCGGTATTGCCACAGACGTGTGCCGTTGGGTTTGACGAGCAGATGAAGTCCACCACCGTCTGTCAGCGTGTAGTTGCGCTCGTGCGGTTTTGCGTTCCGGCAGGTGGCGTCCGACAGCTTGGTTGAGTGAGCATGCATGGCCGTATATCGGACTATGGATATACGGAAGGATATACATTTTTCTTCCGGATCACCTGAATCATCTTCGGATCGCTACGGAAGAAAACCCCTGTAAACACGAGGCCTTCAGCCATTTCTACGGATGCTACCGGACCCCATCGGACAACAATTACGTTATCAGGTGGCGATTTTCATAAGCGGCTCGATCGGCTGAGAGCGGTAAAACGGGATGCAGGGATGCGCGCCGGGGTTTCCGGGCGCGCGCGACGCGTCATTATGTACCGCTTCAGCTGGCAGACGGGAGATAACGTTCGAGGCGGCAACGCGCCGGGTCGGCCTCGATTGTCGCGTGAACGCTGCGCCGGTATATTGGCCGATATGGCAGAACACGATTCATGGCGGAGGCACGATGAGCGACACGAAAGTGCAGTTTCTGTTCGATTTTGGCAGTCCTAATGCTTACCTGAGTCACAAAGTGATCGGGCAAATCGAGGCGCGGCAGGATGTGCGCTTCGAGTATGTGCCGGTTTTGCTGGGCGGCCTCTTCAAGCTGAGCGGCAACCGCTCGCCGGCGGAAGCGTTCGCGGGCATCGAGAACAAACAGAAGTACATGATGCTGGAGATGCGCCGCTTCATCGCGCGGCACGGACTGAGCACTTATCGCCACAATCCCCACTTTCCCGTGAACACGCTGCAACTCATGCGCGGTGCGATCGCGGCGCAACGCAACGGGACCTTCGAGCGTTACGTCGATCGCATGTTTGCGCACATGTGGGAAGACGGCCTCAAGATGGACGACCCGGCGGTGCTGCGCGCAACGCTCGAAGCCGACGGCTTCGACGGTGCGGCATTCGAGGCCGCTATCGGCGACCCGGAGGTGAAGGGCGCACTGCTGACGAACACCCATGCCGCGTTCGAACGCGGCGCGTTTGGCTCGCCGACGTTCTTCGTCGGCGACGAGATGTTCTTCGGCAAGGACCAGTTGCGCGACGTCGAAGAGGAGATCGCGCGCATGAAGGCGCGCTAGCGGCAAGTAAAAAGCCGATGCCCCCGTGAGAGGCATCGGCTTCGTGCGGTGGCGCGCGGCTTAGGCTTCGGCCGTTTCCGCCGTCGCGGCGGTGACGCCGAGCCGCGCGCGGGCGGCTTCGTATTCGCGCTTCAGGCGCGCGATCAATTCGGCCGCCGGCAGGATACTCTTCACCGCGCCGATCCCCTGGCCCGAGCCCCAGATGTCTTTCCACGCCTTCGCGTGCGACGATCCGAAGTTCATCTTCGAAGGATCGGACACGGGCAGCGCATCCGGATCGAGGCCGCTTGCCACGATGCTCTGACGCAGATAGTTGCCGTGCACGCCGGTGAAGAGATTCGAATACACGATGTCGCCAGCGTTGCCCTCGACGATCATCTGCTTGTACGCATCGACCGCGTTGGCCTCGTTCGTCGCGATGAACGCCGAGCCGACATAGGCGAGATCGGCGCCCGCGGCCTGTGCGGCCAGAATCGCATTGCCGTTGCCGATTGCGCCCGAAAGCAGCAAGGGGCCGTCGAACCACTCGCGGATCTCATGGATCAGCGCGAACGGCGAGAGCGTGCCGGCATGACCGCCCGCACCGGCGGCGACTGCGATGAGGCCGTCGGCACCTTTCTCGATCGCCTTCTTCGCGAACGTGTTGTTGATGATGTCGTGCAGCACGATGCCGCCCCAGCCATGCACGGCCCGGTTCACTTCCTCGCGCGCACCGAGCGACGTGATCACGATCGGCACCTTGTATTGCGCGCAGACGCCGAGATCGTGCTCGAGGCGGTCGTTCGACTTGTGCACGATCTGGTTCACGGCGAACGGAGCGGCCGGATTGTCGGGATGCTTCGCGTTGTGTTCGGCCAGTTCGGTGGTGATGCGGTCCAGCCATTCGCCGAGCACGTGCTCGGGCCGGGCGTTGAGCGCGGGGAAGGAACCGACCACGCCCGCCTTGCACTGCGCGATGACGAGATCGGGGTTCGAAATGATGAAGAGCGGCGAGCCTACGACGGGAATCGAGAGGCCGCGGCGCAGCACGGCGGGCAGGGACATCCAAATCTCCTGGAAGGGGACGGCGGCCGCGGTTTGAGGGCGGCCGCCGTCGTGATCTTCGTTGCATCCATATGGCACCGAATTGGCACCGAATCCGGGGCGCGCAAGGCGCCGGGCGGTTCGACAGGACTAAACATAGCAAAGCCGAGGACACTATGCAACTGGTTGCATAGTGTCCTCGCTCGGGAGGATTAAGGGTCGGCATGGTGAGGGCGGTGGTTTAGAATCGCCGCATGTCCACGCCCCACGCCATCCTGATTGCCTTGCTGGAGAAGCCTTCGAGCGGCTACGACCTCGCGCGGCGCTTCGATCGTGCGATCGGCTACTTCTGGCAGGCCACGCATCAGCAGATCTACCGGGAACTCGGCCGCATGGTCGAGGCAGGGTGGGTCGCGGTGATCGAGGACGAGGCGGCGGCCGCGTCGCGCAGGAAGGTGTATTGCGTGCTGCCGGTGGGGCGCGAGGAGGTGAGCCGCTGGGTGCGCGAGACCCCGCTCGGGCCCGACGACCGCAATGTGTTCCTGCTCAAGCTGCGCGCCGATGCGGTGATTGGACCGCTTGGGCTGGGCGAAGAATTGCTGCGGCTGATCGACGAGAACCGGGTGCGGCTTGAAACCTATCGGCAGATCGAGGCGCGGGACTTCGGTGCGCCGTCGCTCGCGCGCGCCCAGCAGGTGCAGTATGCGATTCTCAAGGCGGGGATACAGTCGCAGGAGATATGGCTGGAATGGGCTGAGGATGTGAGGCCGCTGCTGGGAGTGTAGGAGATGGATTTGGTTGGGACTCCGGATTAACTCGGGGGCGTTGGCGATCGATGCTGCCGTGCTTCGTTCGTGCTCGATCCCGGATTTCGTGGTGCCATTGAGAAAAGTGTTTGACGTAACGGCTGCAAGGCCCTATAATTCTTTTCTCTGACGGACGCGGGGTGGAGCAGTCTGGCAGCTCGTCGGGCTCATAACCCGAAGGTCGTAGGTTCAAATCCTACCCCCGCAACCAGGCAAATCAAGGCTTACACGGTATCGACGTGTAGGCCTTTTTTGCTTTCTGGCGTCCATTTTGCCTTGGGTGTAGCCGGCACGCAGTAATCTCTCCACTTCCTCGATTTCGCGGTCCAGCACGGTTTCGGCCAGCAGCTTCTTCTTCATCTGCGAGTTTTCGCTCTCAAGGTCTTTCAACCGTCGCGCATCCGACACCTCCAAAGAATTCAGTTCAAAGTTTCCATCGCGATCCTGTTCGTTGTCGTCGGGGCGTGTGGCGGGCTGCCGCAGTCAAGATCGGATTAATCCGATGTGCCTGACGGCTATACGCCCCTATCCTGATTTACGAGTCGAGATCGAGTGAACGAAGGGAAGGTTAGGGGCGGCAACTACTGATCGATACCATATTCATATCGATGAATATATATATCGGATTCCTTATTTTATTGGAGTCTCGTGGTGTGAATCTACTACGTGCTGGATACTTTTAATGGAGCAAAGTAATGATCAAATCATTCCAGGAGTGGATCAAAACTCAAACTGAACGCAACGATACCGTGGGTCGTTTGGCGCGCGATGTGAGCGCAGATGAGCGAGCCCCCGGCGGACCGTGGAAGGCAAACTGGCTCGATTATCTTGTGCTACGCAATGCCGGCCTTGGTGCGATGGCTGCGTTTGAAGCGGCTTGGGACGAATATGCCGTCTTGTTTCTGGATAAGTACCGTTAATCCACAGCCATGGAATCGACTGCGTGATGTCTGGTGTGCTCTTCTTCGCGGTCATCCCTGTGTTGTTCGGCGGCATGGCCGCTATCCCTGCGCTGTTCTGGAGTTGTATGCAGTGGCGGCTCAGTTCAATAAGAGTGAAGGGGCGTGTGTCGATTCCCGGCGCACAACCATCCCGGATATTTTCGCAATTCTGCGCGTGAACGACTTGTGTGTCTGCTTAGTCTTCAACCGCCCAATCCACCGCCGCCTGTGCATGTAGCGCGGTAGTATCGAATACCGGCAAAGCCGAATCGCCGGCGCCGATCAACAGAGTAATCTCCGTGCACCCCAGAATGACCGCTTGCGCACCGCGCACCTTGAGGTCTTCGATCACGCGTTGATAGACACACCGCGATTCGTCCTTGACGACGCCGTGGCACAGCTCGTCGTAAATGATGCGATGCACGTCCTCGCGTCCGCTTTCATCGGGCACGATAGCTTCGATACCGTGCCGCTCGCGCAGTCGCCCCACATAAAAATCCTGCTCCATCGTATAGCGCGTGCCAAGCAACCCGGCGCGTGTTACGCCCGCGGCCTTGAGCGCCGCACCCGTGGGATCGGCGATATGCAGAAAGGGCACCGCGATCGCCGCCTCGATCGAAGCGCAAACGCGATGCATCGTGTTCGTCGCCAGCAGAACCATCTGCGCGCCACCGCGTTCGAGCTGCGCGGCAGCTTCGGCCATCTGCACGCCCAGTCCATCCCAGTCGCCCGCCCGCTGCATCGCCTCGATGCCCGCGAAGTCCACGGTCACCATGAGGCTGCGCGCATTGTGATGTCCGCCTAAGCGCGCTTTGGCGTAGCGGTTCAGCAGCCGGTAGTACTCCGCGGACGACTCCCAGCTCATGCCGCCTATCACGCCTATCGTCTTCATGGTTTTCGCTCTTTTCGCTGGATCAGTAGCCAGGTTGAGCGCACGAGTATAGGCCGCCGTGCGCCCGCGTACAGATACGGTGTAGTCCCGCAATAGCGGTACGGTCAGGGGACCGATCACTGACAGTTCTCTTGAAAATGGCACTGTGTTTTTGTACAGTATCGATACCTTGAACGCGCCCACTTTCGCCCCGCCGCAGCCCGCCGCGAGCAGCTCCGCCCGCAAGATCATCCATTGCGATTGCGACTGTTTTTATGCGTCGGTTGAAATGCGCGACGATCCTTCGTTGCGCGGGCGTCCGCTTGCCGTCGGCGGGCGGCCCGACCAGCGCGGCGTCGTCGCCACCTGCAACTACGAGGCGCGGCGTTTCGGCGTGCATTCGGCCATGTCGTCGGCGCTCGCCATGCGCAAGTGTCCCGATCTGCTGATCTTGCCCTCGGCGATGGAGAAGTACCGCATCGCGTCGCGCCAGATCATGGCGATCTACCGCGACTACACGTCCGACGTCGAGCCGCTCTCGCTCGACGAAGCCTATCTTGACGTCACCCACGCCACGCGCTGCAAGGGCAGCGCCACGCTGATCGCGGAGGAAATTCGCGAGCGGGTACGGCAGACCGTGGGCGTGACGGTGTCCGCGGGCGTCGGGCCGAACAAGTTCATCGCGAAGATCGCGTCCGACTGGAACAAGCCCGACGGCCTCTTTGTCGTGCGTCCGCACGAGGTCGACGCTTTTGTCGCCGCATTGCCGGTGCGCAAGATTCACGGCGTCGGCAAGGTGACGGCCGGCAAGCTCGAGAAGCTGGGTCTCGCCACCTGTGCACAGCTGCGCACGTGGTCGCTGATCGATCTGCATCGTCACTTCGGCGTATTCGGCAAGCGGCTTTACGAGCGCGCGCGCGGCATCGACGAGCGGCCCGTGTGCGCGGACCAGGAGCGCAAGTCGGTGAGCGTCGAGACGACCTACGTGAACGATCTGATGACACTCGAAACCTGCAGCGAGGAGCTCAAGCCGCTCGCCATGCAACTCGACGCGCGCATTGAGCGGGCCGGCTGTGCGCACGCGGTGCGCAAGCTCTATGTGAAGATCCGCTTCGCCGACTTCCAGCGCACGACGGTGGAGTGCGTGCGCGACGCAACCGATCTGCCCACGTTTCTCGCGCTGCTCGAGAAGGGGCTTGCGCGGCGCAAGCTGGGCGTGCGACTTCTGGGCGTGGGCGTACGACTCGAAGAGGAGAACCCCGCGCTGCGCGGCCAGTTCGCGCTCTTCGACGAGGACCCCGAAGACGAAGACGGCGAGTTTCGTGCCTGAGAAGCCCGCGTCGCCCCGGTGCGGCATCGCGCTGGCGCGCCTTTTCTGGCGCCGATAGAATCGGCGCAACGAGGAGGAGCCGTTCATGGACCTGATCATCCGCCGCGCCGTGCTCGCGCAAGGGCATCCCGCCGACCATGCCACCGTCGATATCGGCATCGATGCGGGCCGCATTGCGGCCGTCGAACCGCACCTCGCCGCGCAGGCGCGTGAAGAGATCGACGCTGCGGGTGCGCTTGTGAGCGCACCGTTCGTCGATGCGCATTTCCACATGGATGCCACGCTTTCGTACGGTCTGCCGCGCGTCAACGCCTCGGGCACCTTGCTCGAAGGCATCGCGTTGTGGGGCGAGCTCAAACCGTATCTCACCCAGGAAGCGCTCGTCGAGCGCGCGTTGCAGTATTGCGACTGGGCCGTCGCGCGCGGGTTGCTGGCGATCCGCAGTCACGTCGATGTTTGCGACGAGCGCCTGCTGGCGGTCGAAGCGCTGCTCGAAGTGAAGCGCCGCGTGGCGCCGTATCTCGATCTGCAACTGGTGGCGTTTCCGCAGGACGGGCTGTTGCGCAGCCCCGGCGCGTTCGAGAACCTGAAGCGCGCGATTGCGCTGGGTGTCGATGTGGTGGGCGGCATCCCGCACTTCGAGCGCACGATGGCCGACGGCGCCGAGTCCGTGCGTCTCCTCTGCGAGTTCGCGGCGCAACAGGGCCTGCGCGTGGACATGCATTGCGACGAGTCCGACGATCCGCTCTCGCGCCACATCGAAACGCTGGCGGCGCAAACGCACCGTTTAGGTCTGCATGGTCGCGTGGCGGGCTCGCATCTCACGTCCATGCATTCGATGGACAACTACTACGTGAGCAAGCTGCTGCCGCTCATGCGCGAGGCGGGCGTGGCGGCGATCGCGAATCCGCTCATCAACATCACGCTGCAAGGTCGTTCGGATACCTATCCAAAGCGGCGCGGCATGACACGCGTGCCGGAACTGATGGCGGCGGGCATCGACGTTGCGTTCGGCCACGACTGCGTGATGGATCCGTGGTACAGCTTCGGTTCGGGCGACATGCTCGAAGTCGCGCACATGGGGCTGCACGTTGCGCAGATGACGGGCGTGGCGGCCTCGCGCGCGTGCTTCGACGCCGTAACGGTGAATCCGGCAAGGATCCTGGGGCTCGAAGGCTACGGCCTCACGCCCGGGTGCGCGGCGAACTGCGTGGTGCTCGACGCGCGCGACCCCATCGAGGCGATCCGTTTGCGCGCAGCGCGGCTTGCGGTGGTCAGCCGGGGCCGGGTGGTGAGCCGGCAGCCGGCGCAACGCGCGGCGCTCGCGCTCGAAGGCCGGCCGCAGAGCGTCGATTTCAAGCTGCACCGTTAGGGCAGAAGGCAATAAAAAAACGCGCAAGGGAGCCGGTCCCATGCGCGTTTTTTCTGCCAGGCGCGTAACGACGTACGCGCCTTGACTCAATGCTGGGCCGGTGGCTGCTCCATGCCGTTGTGACGCAGCAGCGCATCGATGCTCGGTTCGCGTCCGCGGAACGCCTTGAACGATTCCATCGCCGGGCGGCTGCCGCCCACCTCCAGAATCTCCTTGCGATAGCGCGTGCCCGTGGCCGCATCGAGCACGCTCGACTTCGCCGCCTGCGCCGCTTCTTCGAACGCCGCATAGGCGTCTGCGGAAAGCACCTCGGCCCACTTGTAGCTGTAGTAGCCCGCCGCATAGCCGCCCGCGAAGATGTGGCTGAACGTGTCCGGCCAGCGCGAGAACGAGGTTTGCGGAATCACGTGATAACGCTCGTTGATCTCGCGTGCGAGGTCGTTGACGCTCTTGCCTGCCGACGCGTCGAAGTCGACGTGCAGCGCCATGTCGAACATCGAGAACACGATCTGGCGCAGCGTGCCGAGGCCGCTCTGGAAGTTCTTCGCGGCGAGCATCTTGTCGAACAGTTCGCGCGGCAGCGGCTTGGCGGTATCGACGTGCGAGGTCATCTCGCGCAGCACGTCCCACTCCCAGCAGAAGTTCTCCATGAACTGCGAGGGCAGTTCGACCGCGTCCCATTCCACGCCGTTGATGCCCGACACCGCGAGCTCGTCCACGCGCGTGAGCATGTGATGCAGGCCGTGGCCGAACTCATGGAAGAGCGTGATCACTTCGTCGTGCGTGAAGCACGCGGGCTTGCCGCCCACGGGTGCCGAGAAGTTGCACGTGAGGTAGGCCACCGGCGTTTGCACGCCGTTGCCTTCGAGCTTGCGGCGCGAGCGCGCGTCGTCCATCCACGCGCCGCCGCGCTTGCCTTCGCGCGCGTAGAGATCGAGATAGAACTGCGCGACGAGCGTGCCGTCCGTGTTTTCCACGCGGAAGAAACGCACGTCCGGGTTCCACACAGGCGCGCTGTCCTTGCGGATGCGCACGCCGAAGAGCGTCTCGGTCACCTTGAAGAGGCCCGGCAGCACGAAGTCTTCGGGGAAGTACTGCTTCACCTCGTTCTCGGAGAACGCGTAGCGCTGCTGGCGCAGGCGTTCGGAAGCGAAGGCCATGTCCCACGGCTCGATCTGCGCGAGGCCCAGTTCGTTCGCGGCGAATTCGCGCAGCGCGTCCCAGTCCTTTTCCGCGTGCGGGCGCGCACGCGTGGCGAGGTCTTCGAGGAAGCTCATCACCTGCTGCGGCGACTCGGCCATCTTCGGCGTGAGCGAGACTTCGGCGAAGTTGTTGTAGCCGAGCATCGTCGCTTCTTCGTGGCGCAGCTTCAGCTGTTCCGCGATGATTTCGGTGTTGTCCCATTCGGCCTTGCCGCCGCCGTACACGGGGCCCAGTTCCGACGCGCGCGTCACGTACGCGCGATACATCGTTTCGCGCATTGCGCGGTTTTCCGAGTACTGGAGCACCGGGAAGTACGAAGGGAAGTGCAGCGTGAATTTCCAGCCTTCCTTGTTCTCGCGCTCGGCGGCTTCGCGCGCCGCGGCGATCACGTCTTCGGGCAGGCCCGCGAGTTCCGCTTCGTTCGCCGCGTAGTACGCGTAGCCGTTGGTGGCGTCGAGCACGTGGTCCGAGAACGCTTTCGCGAGCGCCGCCTGGCGCTCCTGCAGTTCGGCGAAGCGCGGCTTCTGGTCTTCGGGCAACTCGGCACCCGAGAGGCGGAAGTCGCGCAGCGCGTTATTGAGGATCTTCCTGCGTTCGCCCGAAAGCAGCTCGAACGAGTTGTGCGTGGTGATGGCCTTGTACTTCTCGTAGAGCGCGAGGTTCTGGCCGACGCTCGCCCAGAACTCGGTCACGCGCGGCAGGTTCTCGCCATAGACGGCGCGCAGCTCCGGCGTGTCGGCCACGGCGTTCAGGTGGCCGACCACGCCCCAGGCGCGCGAAAGCGGCTCGCTCGCGCGCTCGACCGGTTCGACCACGTCGTTCCACTGGGCGGGCGTCATCGGTTCGGCGGCGCGGTCCACGGCGGCCTTCGCGTTGGCGAGCAGCACGTCGAGCGCGGGCGTCACGTGTTCGGGGCGGATCTCGCCGAAGCGCGGCAGGCCGGTGAAGTCGAGCAGCGGATTATCGGAGGGAGTAGTAGCCATGGTGCTTCCTGTTCCTGTCTGTCGCGGTTCGCGTTGAATGGGGTCCGGGGGCGCGGCGGCCCCCGACACATCGAGTATTGGGGCGCGGTGCTCGCTTCACAACCGGCCGATGCCAGCAAATTAACAGATGTCGGCGCTCGCCGGCGAAACGGTGGCGCGCGCAAAGCAAAAGCGGCCCGCAAAGGGGCCGCTCTGGCATGGCTGATCCTGCCCGGCTTGCCTCAGGCTGCGTTGGCTGCGGCCCGCTCGGCGGCTTCGATCGTGTTCACGAGCAGCATCGTGATGGTCATCGGGCCCACGCCGCCCGGCACCGGCGTGATGTAGCCGGCCACTTCCTTGACGCCCGCGAAATCGACGTCGCCGCACAGCTTGCCGTTGTCGTCGCGGTTCATGCCCACGTCGATTACCGTCGCACCGGGCTTGACCATGTCGGCCGTGAGGATGTTGCGCTTGCCCACCGCCGCCACGACGATGTCGGCTTCGCGCGTATGCGCGGCGAGGTCGCGCGTTTTGCTGTGGCAGATCGTGACCGTGGCGCCCGCTTCGAGCAGCAGCATCGCCATGGGCTTGCCGACGATGTTCGAGCGGCCGATCACCACCGCATTCGCACCCGTGAGCGCGATCTTGTGGGCCTCGAACATCTTCATCACGCCATAGGGCGTGCAGGGGCGAAAGAGCGGCTGGCCGGTCATGAGCGCGCCGGCGTTGGCGATGTGAAAGCCGTCGACGTCCTTCTCGGGCGCGATCGCCTCGATCACCTTGTGGCTGTCGATGTGCTTCGGCAGCGGCAATTGCACGAGAATGCCGTGGATTTTCGGGTCGCGGTTCAGTTCGTCGATGCGCTTGAGCAGGTCCGCTTCGGAAAGCGTGGCCGGATAGCGGTCGTAGGACGAATGAAGGCCGTTGTCCTCGCACGCCTTCACCTTGTTGCGCACGTAGACTTCGCTCGCCGGATTGTCGCCGACCAGCACAACGGCGAGGCCAGGCTGATGGCCGCGGGCGGTGAGGGCGGCGGCGCGTGTGGCGACGTCGGCGCGCAGTTGCTTGGAGAGGGCGTTGCCGTCGATGAGGGTGGCTGTCATGGTCGGTCGGGCTTCAGAGTGGGCGATGCGGGGCAAGGGCGCCCGAGGTTGCCGGGCGGTTTTCAGGCGCAGGCGGCGCGTGGCCGCCGGGCTCTTGCGAAGGCCGACATTATACCGTCGCGGCGTGGCGCTTCGGATGCGGTGGGCAGGCGGGTACGGAAGGGAACACCGCCCCCGCGCAGGTTCGGCCACGAGGAGCGGCCGGCGCGCGGGAGGCGGGAGGCAGGGTGGTGCCGCTTATTGTTGCGGCTGCTGCGGCTTGTTGGAGAGCGCGAGGCGCAACAGGTCGGCGACCGTGTTGACGTTCAGCTTCTCCATGATGTTCGCGCGGTGCGCTTCGACGGTCTTGATGCTGATGCCCAGATCGTCGGCGATCTGCTTGTTCAGGCGGCCCGCGATGATGCGCTCGAGCACCTGGTGCTCGCGCGCCGTGAGCTTGCCGAGGCGCTCGGCCGCGGCGCGCTGCTGCTGCACGTTGGTGCTTTCGCTGCGGGCCTTTTCGAGCATGCGCTCGACGAGCTTGCGCAGTTCGGCTTCGTCGAAGGGTTTTTCGATGAAGTCCATCGCGCCCTTCTTCATGGTCGAAACGGCCATCGGCACGTCGCCGTGGCCCGTCACGAAGATGATCGGCAGCGAGGCGTTATCGGCGATCAGGCGCTCCTGCAATTCGAGCCCGCTCATGCCCGACATGCGCACGTCCAGGATCAGGCAGGCGATCTGCCCGGCTTGCTGGGCGGGCTGGTACGCCTCGAGGAATTCCTCTGCGCTCAGGAAGCACTGCACGCGGTAGCCATTGGCTTCAAGCAGCCAGCGCAGGGAGTCTCGTACGGCCTCATCGTCGTCGACGACAAAGACGGTTTCCTGGGTAGTGACTGGGCTGTTCATGGCTCTCCCGTAACGGTTGTTGGAGTCGGCTCGTCGGAGCCGTCGCGAGACGGCGTATCCGCTTCGCCTATCGGCAGACTGCAATGGAACGTCGCGCCGCTGATGTGGCCGTCTGCTTCGACGTTGTTGACCACCCAGAGGCGCCCTCGGTGCGATTCGATAATCGAGCGGCAAATATTCAGCCCCATGCCCATACCGTCGGACTTGGTGCTGTAGAACGGTTCGAAGAGGCGTTCGGCCGTGGCTTCGTCCACGCCCGGGCCCTGGTCGACGACGCTGATGCACACGTTGCCGCCTTCGCGCTTCACGAGCACGCGGATCACGGGGTCTGCGGCCGCATCGGGCAAGTTCGGGCGTGCTTCGGCCATGGCTTCGGCAGCGTTCTTCAGGAGGTTGACGAGCACCTGCTCGATCAGCACCGGATCGACGTAGATCACGGGCATGCGCGAGCGCATGTCGGTCACGATGCGGATGCGGCGCTTGCGCGCCTCGATTTCGGCCAGACCCACGGCATCGGCGACGATGTCGGCCACCCGCGTGGCCTGGCGCTTGGGTTCGGAGCGCTTCACGAATTCGCGGATGCGCTTGATGATCATGCCCGCCCGCACGGCCTGCTGGGCGGTTTTCTCCAGCACCGGCAGCAGGTTGTCGGGCGCGGCGCGCCCCGACTTCACGAGCGCCACGGTGCCCGAGGCATAGTTGTTGATCGCGGCGAGCGGCTGGTTCAGCTCGTGCGCGAGCGAGGAAGCCATTTCGCCCATCGTCATCAGGCGGCTCGTGAACTGCAGCTTTTCGTCCTGCTGGCGGGCGAGTTCCTGGGCCTGCTTGCGCGTGGTGATGTCGGTGGCGATCTGCATCTGCGCGAGATGGCCGTCCACCCACTGGATGTACTGGCGCCGCACCTCGAACCACTTCTGGATGCTCTCCACGTACACCTCCTGCGCGTCGGCCGTGCTCTCGGTGAGCGCGGTGGCGGGCAGGCCGGCGAACGCGTCGACCATGTCGATCGAATCGGAGGAGGCGTTCGCCGAGTCGAATCCGCCGCCGCCCGCGAGCTCCAGATGGCCGTCCGGGCGGATGCCGAAGAGGTGGCGGTAGTAGCGGTTCGCGAACAGCAGTTCGGCTTCGTCGGCGGCGAGCACGGAGACGGCGGCGTCGAGGCTTTCCAGCACCGTGGTGAAGCGTTCGTGCGCCGCGGCGAGTTCCTCGCGCGCGCGCTTCGGCTCGGTGATGTCGGTCATCGACGACATCCAGCCCGTTTGACGGCCCGAGCTGTCGATGAGCGGCGAGACATAGAGCCGCGCATGGAACTGCGAGCCGTCCTTGCGCCGCACGCGCAATTCGAACCCCGAGGAGGGCGCCTTGCCGCGCAGCGTCATGTCGAGCTGGCGCTGCATTTCCGGGTAGGCATCGCGCGGCCAGTAGGGGAACGGCGCGTTCTTGCCGACGAGATCCGCTTCGTCCCAGCCCGTCATGCGGCAGAACGCCGGATTCACGTGGGTGATGCGGCCGTGCATGTCGAGCACGCGCATGCCGATCAGCACCGAATTTTCCATTGCGCGGCGGAAGAACGCTTCCGCATAGAGCGCCTGCTGCGCCTCGAAGCGCTGGCGCGTGTGCTTCCACAGGCTCCAGAGGCTCCACAGCACGAAGCACGAGAGCCCCGCGACCAGCCACACGAGCGTGTTGTTCGTGAAGTTGGTCATCTGCGGGTACGAGTACACGCGCACCGACACGCCCTGGCCCGGCGGGTCGAGCGGCAGGTCGTAATAGACGTCGCGCGGCAGGCGCGGTCGCGTCGAGGTGGTGGCGAGCTCGCGGTTGTTGACGTCGAGAATCGAGATCTTGTACTTGGCCGACAGCTCGGGCGGGATGTCGTGCTTCAGGATCCCTTCGACCGAGAACACGGCCGCAATCGAGCCGAGAAAATCGCGGTCGCGGTATACAGGGGTTTGCAGCGTGATGTAGCCGTTGCCGAGGTCGTCGTAAATAAGCGGCGAATACACCTGGCGGCGCGTCTCGCGCGCTTCGGTGAAGGCCGCCTTCACGGCCTCGTCCATCTGCTCGTCGTTGGGTTTGGCGAGGCGCTGGCCGAACACCGGCATCGCCGTATTGGGCCAGCGCGGCTCTTGCGCACTCGTGTACCAGTTCAGATAGAGGATCTCGGGATGGCCCTGCATGATGTCCGTGGTGGACGTCTGGAACGACTGCGGGTCGGCGTGGCCGGCGGCCAGATCGCGCGCGAGCGCCTGCAGCTGCTCCTGCGCGCCTGTCATCGAGAGACGGATCTGCTGCTGGGCCCAGGCCACATTGCGGTAGAGCGTGTCTTCCTGCTGCTGCTGCTCGCGGCGGTTCAGGCTCCACAAGATCAGGCTCATGACGATCAGAAAGACGAGGATCGACAGGAGCGGCGTCAGCAAATAGGAATTGGACCACCAGGGTCCGTGGTGCCAGCGGGACGGCGACGTGTCGCCGGGCGTACCGGGCGGCCGCGCCGAGCGAGCGAAAAGCCGTTCGGTCAACATGGCAAGGATTGTAGCTCAGCGTAAGACACGGAAATGACGCGAAAAAAACGGTAAATCGCCGATAAACGGGCGCAAACTGGCCGTTATCGACGCAGGGGCGCGAACGATTCAGCGTGCGGTGCAGCAATTTTCCACATTATAAAATTCGATCTCGCAATTCGAAAATTTTGTTGCGCGAGGTCCGGGGGGGTCATTACAATCGCCCGAAAGCTGCTGCGGTCGGCCCCGGCTCGTCCCGAACAGTCGCCCGCATGGTCCGTTCAACAGCGTTCCCCAATCAGGAGACGAGCATGTCCGCAGTACCCGACGAAGTCCTGAAGTACGTAGCCGCCGACAAGGACGAAGATCCGCAGGAAACCGCCGAATGGCTTGAAGCGTTGGACGGCGTCATCTCGACGGTCGGACCCGACCGTGCGCACTACCTGATCGAAAAGCAGATCGAATTCGCTCGTGTACATGGCGAGCACCTGCCGTTCTCGGCGAACACGCCGTACATCAACACCATCCCCGTCGCCAACCAGGTGCAGAACCCGGGCGACCAGGACATCGAACACCGCATCCGCTCGTACACGCGCTGGAACGCCATGGCCATGGTGCTGCGCGCGGGCAAGCACACCAACGTGGGCGGTCACATCGCCTCGTTCGCTTCCGCGGCCACGCTCTACGACGTCGGTTACAACCACTTCTGGCACGCTCCCACCGCCGAGCATGGCGGCGACCTCGTGTTCGTGCAGGGCCACTCGTCGCCGGGCGTCTACTCGCGCGCGTTCCTGCTGGGCCGCCTCTCCGAGCAGCAGCTCGACAATTTCCGCCAGGAAGTGGACGGCGGCGGCATTTCGTCGTACCCGCACCCGTGGCTGATGCCGGACTTCTGGCAGTTCCCGACCGTCTCGATGGGCCTCGGCCCGATCATGGCGATCTACCAGGCACGCTTCATGAAGTACCTGCAGGCGCGCGGCATCGCCAAGACCGAAGGCCGCAAGGTCTGGGCCTTCCTCGGCGACGGCGAGACGGACGAGCCGGAATCGCTCGGCGCAATCGGCATGGCCGGCCGCGAGCATCTCGACAACCTCGTGTTCGTCATCAACTGCAACCTGCAGCGCCTGGACGGCCCGGTGCGCGGCAACGGCAAGATCATCCAGGAACTCGAAAGCGAGTTCCGCGGCGCCGGCTGGAATGTCGTCAAGGTCATCTGGGGCAGCCGCTGGGACGCATTGTTCGCACGCGACAAGTCGGGCGCGCTGATGCGCCGCATGATGGAAGTCGTCGACGGCGAATACCAGACGTACAAGTCGGAGTCGGGCGCGTACGTGCGCGAACACTTCTTCAACACGCCTGAGCTGAAGGCGCTCGTCGCCGACTGGTCCGACGACGACATCTGGAACCTGAACCGCGGCGGCCACGACCCGCACAAGATCTACGCGGCGTTCCACCAGGCCCAGCACGCGAAGGGCCAGCCGACCCTGATCCTCGCCAAGACGATCAAGGGCTACGGCATGGGCGAAGCCGGCCAGGCCATGAACATCACCCACCAGCAAAAGAAGATGCAGGTGGATCAGCTGAAGAAGTTCCGCGACCAGTTCCGCCTGCCGATCACGGACGAGCAGATCGTCGACGTGCCGTACCTCACGTTCGAGGAAGGCTCGAAGGAACTCGAATACATGCGCCAGAAGCGCATGGACCTCGGCGGTTACCTGCCGGCGCGCCGCCAGAAGGCCGAGTCGCTGCCGGTGCCGGCGCTCGACGTGTTCGAGCCGCTGCTCAAGGGCACGGGCGAAGGCCGCGAGATCTCCACGACGATGGCGTTCGTGCGGATCCTGAACATCCTCCTGAAGGACAAGGCGCTCGGCAAGCGCGTCGTGCCGATCGTGCCGGACGAGTCGCGTACCTTCGGCATGGAAGGCCTGTTCCGCCAGATCGGCATCTGGAACCAGGAAGGCCAGAAGTACGTGCCGGAAGATTCCGACCAGCTGATGTTCTACAAGGAATCGCAGACGGGCCAGATTCTCCAGGAAGGCATCAACGAAGCCGGCGGCATGTGCGACTGGATCGCGGCCGCGACGTCGTATTCGACGCACGGCGAGATCATGGTGCCGTTCTACATCTTCTACTCGATGTTCGGCCTTCAGCGCATCGGCGACCTGGTGTGGGCTGCCGGCGACATGCGTTCGCGCGGCTTCCTGCTGGGCGGCACGGCGGGCCGCACGACGCTGAACGGCGAAGGCCTGCAGCACGAAGACGGCCACTCGCTCCTGTGGGCCGCTTCGGTGCCGAACTGCGTGAGCTACGACCCGACCTTCGGCTACGAACTCGCCGTGATCATGCAGGACGGCCTGCGCCGCATGGTGCAGGACCAGGAAGACGTGTTCTATTACATCACCGTGATGAACGAGAACTACGAGCACCCGGCGATTCCGCAGGGCGAGCATGTGGCGGCCGACATCATCAAGGGCATGTACGCGTTCCGCAAGGGCGCGGACAACGTCAAGGCACCGCGCGTGCAACTGCTGGGCGCGGGCACGATCTTCAACGAAGTGATCGCTGCCGCCGACCTGCTGAAGAACGACTGGGGCGTCGAAGCCGACCTCTGGAGCGTGCCGAGCTTCACGGAACTCGCGCGCGAAGGCCACGAAGTCGAGCGCTGGAACCTGCTGCATCCGAGCGAGCCGCGCCGCGAATCGCACGTCGAGAAGCTGCTCAAGGACACGCAAGGCCCGGTCATCGCCTCGACCGACTACGTGCGCGCGCTGGTCGACCAGATCCGTGGCCTCGTGCCGCGCAAGTTCGTGGTGCTCGGCACCGACGGTTTCGGCCGTTCGGATACGCGTGAGAAGCTGCGTCACTTCTTCGAAGTCGATCGTTACTGGACGACGGTTGCCGCGCTCAACGCGCTGGCTGACGAAGGCAAGATCGAGCGCAAGGTCGTCGCCGACGCCATTGCGAAGTACAACCTCGATCCGTCCAAACCCAACCCGATGACCGTCTAACGCATCACCCCCGTGTGCATCGCAGGCGCGCCTCCCCGAAGCGGGGAGGCGCGGCTTATGCGGTCCTGGAGACATCAACAATGAGTCAAACGATCGAAGTCAAGGTGCCGGACATCGGCGATTACAAGGACATCCCTGTGATCGAGGTGCTGGTGAAGGCGGGCGATACCGTCGAGAAAGAGCAATCGCTCATCACGCTGGAGTCGGACAAGGCGACGATGGACGTGCCGAGCCCCGCGTCGGGCACGGTGAAGGAAGTGAAGGTCAAGTTGGGCGACAACGTGTCGGAAGGCTCGCTCGTGCTCGTGCTGGATGGCGCTGCGGGTGCGAGTGCCGCTGCTGCGCCGGCCGCAGCGCCTGCTGCCGCCCCCGCGGCCGACAAGGCGGCTGCGAGCGCACCGGCTCCGGCTGCTGCGCCGGCCGCCGCCCCCGCTGCGAGCGGCGGCGTGCAAAGCGTCAAGGTCCCCGATATCGGCGACTACAAGGACGTACCGGTGATCGAAGTCGCCGTGAAGGTGGGCGACCGCGTCGAGAAGGAGCAGTCGCTCGTCACGCTCGAATCGGACAAGGCGACCATGGACGTGCCGAGCCCGGTGGCCGGCGTCGTGAAGGAAGTGAAGGTCAAGGTCGGCGATGCGGTGTCCGAAGGCACCGAGATCTTCGTGATCGAAGCCGAAGGCGCTGCGGCTCCGGCCGCCGCTCCCGCGCAGAAGGCGCCGGTCGAAGTGCCGTCGGACGCTCCCGCGGCGCCCGCGAAGCCCGCGCCTGCCGCACCGTCGGCGCTCGCGCAGGCGCCGATCATCCCGGCCGGCGAAGGCGGCGCGCGCCGTCCGAGCCATGCTTCGCCCTCGGTGCGCAAGTTCGCGCGCGACCTCGGTGTCGACGTGGCGCGTGTCACGGGCACGGGTCCGAAGGGTCGCATCACGCAGGACGACATCACCGCTTTCGTGAAGGGCGTGATGACGGGCGCGCTGGCGGCGCCCGCCGCGGCTGCCGCACCTGCAGCCGGTGGCGGCGCGGGTTTGAATCTGCTGCCCTGGCCGAAGGTCGACTTCACGAAGTTCGGCCCGATCGATACGCAGCCGCTCTCGCGCATCAAGAAGATTTCCGGCGCGAACCTGCATCGCAACTGGGTCATGATCCCGCACGTCACGAACAACGACGAAGCGGACATCACCGACCTCGAAGCGCTGCGCGTGCAGCTGAACAAGGAAAACGAGAAGTCCGGCGTGAAGTTCACGATGCTCGCCTTCGTGATCAAGGCCGCGGTTGCCGCGCTCAAGAAGTTCCCGGCGTTCAACGCGAGCCTCGACGGCGACAATCTCGTTTTCAAGCAGTACTACCACATCGGTTTTGCTGCGGATACGCCCAACGGCCTCGTCGTCCCGGTGATCCGCGACGCGGACAAGAAGGGTCTCGTCGACATCGCGAAGGAAATGGCCGAGCTCTCGAAGCTCGCGCGCGAAGGCAAGCTCAAGCCGGACCAGATGCAAGGCGGCTGCTTCTCGATCTCGTCGCTCGGCGGCATCGGCGGCACGCACTTCACGCCGATCATCAACGCACCGGAAGTGGCGATCCTCGGCCTGTCGAAGAGCGCGATGAAGCCGGTGTGGGACGGCAAGCAGTTCGTGCCGCGTCTCACGCTGCCGCTGTCGCTCTCGTACGACCACCGCGTGATCGACGGCGCGGCTGCCGCGCGCTTTAACGCGTATCTCGGCCAGATCCTCGGCGATTTCCGCCGCGTGATCCTGTAAAACCGCTTCGGCCGGCTCGCGCCGCCGCGCCGCACTTTGAAGTGCGCGACGGCGGCCGTGGCCGGTCGTCTCTGAAGGGGACACCATGAGTCTCGTCGAAGTGAAAGTGCCGGATATCGGCGACTTCAAGGACATCGACGTCATCGAAGTCAACATCAAGGCGGGCGACGTCATCGAGAAAGAGCAGACGCTGCTCTCGCTCGAGTCGGACAAGGCCACGATGGAAGTGCCGAGCGATGTCGCCGGCACCGTGAAGGAAGTGAAGATCAAGGCCGGCGACAAGGCTTCGCAGGGCACCGTGGTCGCATTGGTCGAAGTGTCGGCGGGCGCGGCTGCGCCGGCTCCGGCTCCTAAGGCCGAAGCGCCGAAGGCAGCAGAAGCGCCGGCAGCGCCGAAAGCTGCCGAAGGTTCTAAAGCGCCGGCACCGCAAGCCGGCAGCTTTAGCGGCAGCGCCGATATCGAATGCGACATGCTGGTGCTCGGCGCAGGCCCCGGCGGCTACTCGGCTGCGTTCCGTTCCGCCGACCTCGGCATGAAGACCGTGCTGGTCGAGCGTTACTCGACGCTCGGCGGCGTGTGCCTGAACGTGGGCTGCATTCCGTCGAAGGCGCTCCTGCACACGGCGCTCGTGATCGACGAAGCCGCTGCGCTCGAGTCGCACGGCATCTCGTTCGGCAAGCCGCAGATCGATCTGGACAAGCTGCGCGACTTCAAGTCGGGCGTCGTCAAGAAGCTGACGGGCGGTCTCGCCGGCATGGCGAAGGCGCGCAAGGTCGAAGTCGTGACCGGCGTGGGCACTTTCGTCGATCCGCATCATATGGAAGTGGCGGGCGAGGGCGGCAAGAAGGTCGTCAAGTTCAAACAGGCGATCATTGCGGCCGGCTCGCAAGCCGTGAAGCTGCCGTTCATGCCCGAAGATCCGCGCGTGGTCGATTCGACCGGCGCGCTGGAACTGCGCCAGATTCCGCAGAAGATGCTCGTGATCGGCGGGGGCATCATCGGCCTCGAAATGGCGACCGTCTATTCGACGCTCGGCGCGCAGATCGACGTGGTGGAAATGCTCGACGGCCTGATGGCCGGCGCGGATCGCGATCTCGTGAAGGTCTGGGAGAAGTACAACGCGAAGCGCTTCGCGAACGTCATGCTCAAGACGAAGACGACGAAGGCCGAAGCGAAGGAAGACGGCATCTACGTCACGTTCGAAGGCGAGAAGGCGCCGGCCGGGCCGCAGCGCTACGACCTCGTGCTGGTCGCCGTGGGCCGTTCGCCCAACGGCAAGAAGATCGGCGCGGACAAGGCCGGCGTCGCGGTGACCGATCGCGGCTTCATCGAAGTGGACAAGCAACTGCGCACCAACGTGCCGCACATTTTCGCGATCGGCGACGTGGTCGGCCAGCCGATGCTCGCGCACAAGGCCGTGCATGAAGGCCACGTGGCGGCAGAAGCGGCGCACGGCGAGAAGGCGTACTTCGACGCGCTGCAGATTCCGTCGGTGGCCTACACCGATCCGGAAGTGGCGTGGGCGGGCAAGACCGAAGAGCAGTGCAAGGCCGAAGGCATCAAGTACGGCAAGGCGGTGTTCCCGTGGGCCGCTTCGGGCCGCGCGATCGCCAACGGCCGCGACGAGGGCTTCACCAAGCTGATCTTCGACGAAGAGACGCATCGCGTGATCGGCGGCGGCATCGTCGGCCTGAATGCGGGTGACCTCATCAGCGAAGTCTGCCTCGCCGTGGAAATGGGCGCGGATGCGACCGACATCGGCAAGACGATCCACCCGCACCCGACGCTGGGCGAATCGGTGGGCATGGCGGCCGAACTGTACGAGGGCGTCTGCACGGACTTGCCGCCGCAAAAGAAGAAGTAAGCTGCGCGCGGCACGGTCTGCGCTGCGCACAAAAGCAAACGGCGCACCCCGCGAGGGGTGCGCCGTTTTTCTATGGGTTCTGCGAGAGGCGCCGGAGCGTAAAAAAAGTCCCGGTCAAGAGGCCGGGCAAGCGGCACGCCCGTGGGGCATGCCGGAGCGTCGGGTCCGGCACAACGGTGCGCATCACGCCTGGCGGCGCACCGCGTCAGCACCGGGCGTTAGACCGCCTTCTTGGCCGTAGCGGCAGCCGAGCGCGAAGCTTGCGCGGCAGCCTTGCTCGCGGCAGCCGTTGCCGCGTTGAAGTTGCTTTCGGCGATTTCGACGGCTTGCTTGGTGGCCTTGTGAACCGTTTCGTAGGTCGTGTTCGCGGCGTTGATGGCCGACTTGATCACGGCAACGGCGGTTTCCGAGCCGGCCGGTGCGTTCTTCGCGACGTTGTCGACGAGCGATTGCACCTTGCGGTTCTGTTCTTCGTAGTGGGCTTCAGCGACCTTCGCGAATTCGGCTTGCGTGGCCGATGCGATTTCGTACACGTGACGGCCATACGACAGCAGCTTTTCGGCGAGCGGCTGGGCATAGCTCGTTTGCAGGGCCAGCAGTTCCTGCGCGTCCTTCACGGACAGCGCGCGCTGCGCATGCTCCTGCGTTTCCGCCAGATTCGAGCGGACGGCCTGAAGGTTCAATTCGACGAGCTTTTCCACGCTCTCGAATGCCTTGCCGGTCAGACCGAAGAGGGTTTCGAGGTTGGCTTTCTGGGCAGCGGCGAATTGCTCAGGGGTCAGCAGACTCATGTTTACGCTCCTGGATGGATGACGGGCCGTCTGATGCGGTCCGTGTAGATAAGTGGCAAGACTCGAGGCGATCTGCTGCGGGCTTTGTGCGTCGCAGCATTGACATCGATTTTAGGATGCTGCCGAAGAAAGTCAAGCCCATTTTGTGCGTCGCACAATGTCGATAAATTCTTATTAAACAGACGCTTATGCGTGCTGGGTAGGGTCGAAGCAGAATGGCGACGCTGCTTCGCCGCGCAGGGCCCGCACGGGTAGAGCGGAGTTCGGCAGTCGCACGCGAGATTGGGCAAGATCGCGCTCTGACAATGCTGTAGGCGAGCGTGGATATGCGTACAAGATATTCCCGACACGTCCACCAGAATGGATAATGGAACGTTAAAGATTCATTGCAGTCGAATGCGCGTCGCGTACGCGATCGCTCCCCGGTATTTTCCCTCTATCAAGTTTTACCTGACTCGGGCCGTAATTCCCGTCAAAACGAGGTAGGCGCCGAGTCGGTAGGGAAGGTCCGGCGTTCCGATTGCTGCAGTCAATGGGTGCGTGAAGCCTATCGGTCATTTCAATCGAAAGTCAGACTTCGGTTTAATGAGTGGCGATAAGTGCTTCAATTTGCGAAATTTTCGTGGTTTTACTACACTTGGCGAACAATCCCGCCGCTTCATCCAGAACACCAATGAAATCCGACAAGCTCCTGTCGTTCAGACTGATGCCCGGTGCCGTGGTCAGCACCGCGCTGTCGGTGGCTGTTTCCGTAGCCATCAGTGCGACGATCGCCCTGCCCGCGAGCGCTTTCGCTGCAACGCAAGATGCTGCAGCGCCGGCCAAGACGACGAAGGCGAAGAAAGTAACCAAAAAGGTTGCCAGGCCGGCCGCGGCGGCGCCGGCCAAGGTCTCGCAGAAATCGGCCAGGGGCGCGCGCACGGTCGCAGCCAATGACGACGACACGCGCCCGGTGGCGAAGAAAAAACGCGTGAGCTACACGATGAACGGCCACCACCAGGCGGTGCGCCGCGTTGCCTATGAGCCGCGCCAGCCGACCGTGGGCCAGGCATTCGGCCTGCATGAGTCGCCGGACGCGCTGATGCTGCGCTCGGGCGTGGCCTACGTCGTCGACCAGAACACGCTCGAACCGCTCTTCGACAAGAATTCGCACGCCGTCGTGCCGATCGCCTCGATCTCGAAGCTGATGACGGCGATGGTCGTGCTCGATTCGAAGGCGCCGATGACCGAGCAGGTCGAAGTCACCGACGAAGACCGCGATTACGACAAGAACACGGGCTCGCGCCTCTCGGTCGGCTCGGTGCTCTCGCGCGAAGACATGCTGCACATCGCGCTGATGGCCTCCGAAAATCGCGCAGCCGCGGCGCTTTCGCGCTACTACCCGGGCGGCCGTCCGGCGTTCATCGCCGCGATGAACGCAAAGGCGAAGCAGCTCGGCATGACCGATACGCACTTCGAGAACTCGACGGGCCTCTCCAGCCAGAACGTCTCGAGCGCGCGCGATCTCGCGAAGATGGTCAATGCGGCCTATCAGTACCCGATGATCCGCCAGTTCTCGACCGACCATAGCTACACGGTGTTCACGGGCAAGCGCACGATCGCCTACAACAGCACGAATGCGCTGATCCGCAACCCGTCGTGGGACATCGGCCTGCAGAAGACCGGCTTCATCAACGAAGCGGGCGAATGCCTCGTGATGCAGGCGACCATTCACGATCGCCCGGTCATCATGGTGCTGCTCGATTCGAGCGGCAAGTACTCGCGCTTTGCCGATGCGACACGCGTGCGCGCCTGGCTCGACAACGGCGGTGCCGACCAGCAGCCGCGCATTACGAGCGCGGACGCGGGCGGCGCCGGGACCTGATCGACGGGTTTCGCGTAGTCCGGCGCTTCGTTCCCGTGCCCATGCAAAACGCCCCGCAGTTGCGGGGCGTTTTCGTTGGCAGAGGCTGGAATGCGCGGCCTGGATGCGGCCTTGGATGAGGCACAAGCGCGCCGCCGGAATCAGGCTGGAATCATCAGGCTGGCTGAACGTTGCCCTCGGCGGGCTGCGCGTGATAGCCGAGCGATTCCGAAATCACAAGCGCGGTCTTGCTCAGTTGGCCGAGCCACGAATCCTGCAGGCGATCGGCCGGCGCCGAGAGCGAGAGCCCTGCGACCAGCTTGCCGGTATCGTCGTAAATGCCTGCGGCGATACAGCGCACGCCTAGTTCCAGCTCTTCGTTGTCGCGCGCGCAGGACTGCTGGCGCACATGCGCGAGTTCGCGCTCGAGGCGGCTCAGGTCGGTAATGCTGTTGCGCGTATGGCCCGACAGGCCCGTGCGCGTGGCGTAGGCCCGCACGCGGTTGGCTTCGTCGGCGGCGAGGAAGAGCTTGCCGACCGAAGTGAGGTGCAGCGGCGCCCGGCCGCCGATCGCGCGCACCACCTGCATGCCCGAGCGCTCCGAATAGGCGCGCTCGATATAGACGATTTCGTCGCCCTGGCGCACCGAGAGATTCACGGTCTGGCCGGTGAGGCGGTGCAGCTCGCGCATCGGCGTGAGCGCGGCGTCGCGCACCGAAAGGCGCGCCTTCACGAGATTGCCCAGTTCCAGCAGGCGCATGCCGAGCCGGTAGGTGCCGGGGTCGGAGCGATCGACGAGGCGGCAGCTCACCATGTCGTTGAGAATGCGGTGCGCCGTGGAGGGGTGCAGTTCGGTGCGCTGCGCCAGTTCCTTGAGACTGACAGGGTCGCTGTGCGCGGCCAGCGCGTCCAGAAGGCGCATCATGCGCTCGATTACCTGAATCGAGGTCTTCGGATCTGGCGTGTTTCCACTTTCGCTCATGGGTTCAGATTCGGTTGACGCCGCGGTTGAGGCCGACGTCGACACCGAGGTCGACATATCAGGCGGAAAATCCATTGTATCTCGTATCGTGAAAAAAGTAAGCGGCTGCCGGGGAGTCGCGCCAGGGCCGCGATGCGTTTGATTCGCGCGCGATGCGCGTTCGATGGATTGGTGGCGGCTGCGAAACGTCGGATAATCGGGGACGGTTTTAGAGAGGAGCCCCTATGCGAGTCGGTTTGTTCGTCACCTGCCTCATCGACACGATGCGTCCCGAAATCGGCTTTTCTGCCATCAAGCTGCTGGAGCAGGCCGGCTACGAGGTGGACGTGCCGCCCGCGCAAACCTGCTGCGGGCAGCCCGCCTACAACTCGGGCGACCGGGCGCTCGCACGGGACCTCGCCGAAAAGACGCTGCGCGAATTCGAGCAGTACGACTACGTGGTGGTGCCGTCGGGCTCGTGCGGCGGCATGATCCGCGCGCATTACGGCGATCTCTTTCGCGACGATCCGGAGCTGATGCGCCGCTACGGGCTGTTGCGCGAGCGCGTATACGAGCTCACGGACTTTCTCGTCAGCGTCGCGAAGGTGGAATTGCCGGCGGGCGAATTCCCCGGGCCGGTCACGTATCACGATTCGTGCTCGGGCCTGCGCGAACTGGGCGTCAAGGCGCAGCCGCGCACGCTGCTCGCGCAGCGCGGCGTGCAGGTGCAGGAGATGAAGGACTGCGAGCATTGCTGCGGCTTCGGCGGCACGTTTGCGGTGAAGTACGGCGCGATCTCGACTGCGATCGCCGACGAAAAATGCGCGAACGTGCGCGCGAGCGGCGCCGGCACCGTGGTGCTCGGCGACCTCGGCTGCATGCTCAACATCGAAGGGCGCCTGCGCCGCACGGGCGACACGGCTACGCGCGTGCTGCACGTGGCCCAGGTGCTGGCCGGCGACGTCTGACGCGCCGCCCGCAGCGACCTTCCCTAGCGCTCTTCGCACCAGGATTCCCGAACCATGCAAGTCCAGTCGATGCAGTTCAAGGCGCGCGCCGGCCAGAAGCTGGCCGACCAGCGTCTCCAGCAGAACCTCACGAAGCTCTCGACCAAGTTCGTCACGGCCCGCGCCGCCGGCATGACCGAGATCGACTTTCCGGCCACGCGCGACGCGCTCAAGGCGCGCCGCAACCGCGCGCTGGAGAACCTCGACGTCTGGCTCGAGCAGTTCGAGACCGAGGCCACGCGCCGCGGCGTGACGGTGCTCTACGCCGAAACCGCGCGCGACGCGGCGAGGCTCGTGGCCGAGATTGCCCGGCAGCACGACGTGCGCAAGGTCATCAAGACGAAGTCGATGGTGTCCGAGGAAATGCAGCTCAATACCGTGCTCGAAGGCATGGGCGTGCAGTCCATCGAAACCGATCTCGGCGAATACATCCTGCAGATCAACGGCAACGAGCCGCCGAGCCACATCATTGCGCCCGTGGTCCACAAGGACAAAGAGGAGATCGCCGATCTCTTCGCGAAGACGCACCACAAGCCGCGTCTGACCGAGATTCCCGACATGACGCGCGAGGCGCGCGAGATGCTGCGCCCGCACTTTCTTTCAGCGGACATGGGCGTGACGGGCGGCAACTTCCTTGTGGCCGAAACGGGCTCGGTCGTGCTCGTGACGAACGAAGGCAACGAGGGCATGTGCACGGTGATGCCGCGCGTGCATGTGGCGGTGACGGGCATCGAGAAGGTGCTGCCCACGCTCGAAGACCTCGCGACGGCCATGCGTCTTCTGCCGCGCTCGGCCACGGGGCAGGCCACGTCGAATTATTTCTCGGTGCTGACGGGGCCGCGCGGCAAGGACGACCAGGACGGCCCGGAGCATATGTACGTGGTGCTCGTGGATGGCGGTCGCACGGGGCTCATCGGCGGCGAATTCCAGGAGATGCTCCGCTGTATCCGCTGCGGCGCGTGCATGAACCATTGCCCCGTTTATCAGAAGGTCGGCGGCCACGCCTATGGCTGGGTCTATCCGGGGCCGATGGGCTCGGTGCTGACGCCGAGCTATGTCGGCCTCGACAAGGCCCTCGATCTGCCGCAGGCCGCCACGCTCTGCGGCGAATGCAACAGCGTCTGCCCGGTGGGCATCCCGCTCTCGGATCTGCTGCGCAAGCTGCGCGAGAAGCAGACCGAGCGCCATCTGCGCCCCTGGCGCGAGCGCGCCGCGCTGGCCGTGTGGGGCTGGTTCGCGCTGCATCCCGGCGCCTATGCGCTGCTGACCAAACTGGGGGTGCGGGTGCTGGAGCGCCTCGGCGGCGAGTCGCGGCTCATCCGCAAGCTGCCGCTCGCGCGCGGATGGACCGATGGCCGTGACATGCCGGCGCCCGTCGGGCGCACCTTCCGGGAGCTCTACGCGGCGCAACGCACCCACCTCGACACGACGCGGCGCCAGAACGGCGCGGGTTGAGCGGGCGCGAGTGGCGCGGTCAAGCCGGGTCTGACCACTGTTTAACCTGGAGCAACAGTGTGTTTGGCGTTGCCGGGTTTTTCCTGATTGCGGATGTCTATATCATTTCGACTGGCGATAGTGCGTCCCGTACCCGTCGCCCCAAGTCGAGAGAGTCCGCATCATGAAAAAGAAAATATCGATGTACTGGCCGCTGGCGCTGATCGTGTCCTGCGCGGCCATCGCGTGGGCCCATGCCTGGAATACGGCCCAGCAGCAAATGCCGCTTGCCGCCGACCAACTGAGTGCCGAACTGGCCCGTGCCGTGTCGTACGGCCTCGTCGGCAGCGAAGGCAAGGTCCCCGTCAAGACGCCCGTGGCCGGCGAAACGCTGCCGCGCGCGAGCACCATCTAAGCGTCCGGCGCGGTTGCGCCGGGCGGCTTTGCTCAGTGCTTTGTATAATCGCGCCTTCGCTTCATAGCTTCTTATATTGCCCATCGTTGCCCTTCGCGACGTTCGATCCGATGAAAAAGGTTTCCGTCTGTTTCGTCTGCCTCGGCAACATCTGCCGCTCGCCCACGGCTGAAGCCGTGATGCGGCACCTGGTCGGGCAGGCGGGGCTGGCCGGGCGCATCGACGTCGATTCGGCCGGCACGGGCGACTGGCACGTGGGCGAGGCACCCGACGAGCGCGCCCGGCGCGCGGGTGAGCGCCGCGGCTACGACCTCGCGCCGCTGCGCGCGCGCCAGATCGGCGCAGACGACTTCGCGCGTTTCGATCTGGTCGTCGCCATGGACGACGCGAACGTCACGGCGCTGCAAAAAGTGGCGTCGGCTGCGACGCGCGACAAGATTCGCTTGCTGATGGAGTTCGCGCCGCAGCGTAATGAACGCGTCGTCACCGACCCTTATTTTGGCGGCGAAGCCGGTTTTGAAGCGGTGCTCGATCAGTGCGAGGCGGCTTGCACGGGTTTGCTGGCTGCATTGCGCACCCAACTGGTCGACTGAAGCCGCCGGTGGCGGCGGGTGGCCACCGAAGAGCGCGAGGAGGGACGCAAGCCCCGATTCGCATTTTGGGTAGTTTGTGGCTATTCGCAGCCCGCCTAATAACCCGTATCGCGGTGCGGATACTTGACTAAACTAGTCATGTATTTATACTTGACGAAAATTGTCGAGAATTGCGGTTCCCCTACATCATGAGACTCACCACGAAAGGCCGTTTCGCCGTCACGGCGATGATCGACCTGGCCCTGCGCCAGGAGCAGGGCCCGGTGACGCTTGCGGGTATCAGCCAGCGCCAGCATATTTCGCTGTCGTACCTCGAACAGCTGTTCGGCAAGCTCCGCCGTCATGAAATCGTCGAATCGGTCCGCGGGCCGGGCGGCGGCTACAACCTCGCGCGCCGCGCGGAGGACGTCACTGTGGCGGACATCATCATCGCCGTGGACGAGCCGCTCGACGCCACCCAGTGCGGCGGCAAGGGCGCGTGCGAAGGCACCAAGCAGCACGACGGCCACTGCATGACGCACGAACTCTGGTCCACGCTGAACCAGAAGATGGTGGAGTATCTCGATTCGGTGTCCCTCAAGGACCTGGTGGACAAGCAGCGCGCCCGCGAAGGCGCCGCGCCCGCCGTCCTGCGCGACCGCCGCGCCGAGGCGCCCGCGCTCGATCCGGTGCGCAGCGTGCCGCTCGGGCCGAACTCCATATTCAACATGGCCGGCTCCTGAACCGGGACCAAGGCCAGCGCAATACACAGAGCAGCACACAGAATCCCCGGAGCGATAGATGAATAACGACATTCCCCACCTGCCCATCTACATGGACTACAGCGCGACGACCCCGGTCGATCCGCGCGTGGTGGACAAGATGATTCCGTACCTGCGCGAGCAGTTCGGCAATCCGGCGTCGCGCAGCCACGCCTACGGCTGGGATGCGGAACGTGCGGTCGAAGAAGCGCGCGAGAACGTCGCGGCGCTCGTGAACGCCGACCCGCGCGAAATCATCTGGACCTCCGGCGCCACCGAGTCGGACAACCTCGCGATCAAGGGTGCCGCGCACTTCTACAAGAGCAAGGGTAAGCACATCATCACGGTGAAGACCGAGCACAAGGCCGTGCTCGACACCTGCCGCGAGCTCGAGCGCGAAGGCTACGAAGTCACCTATCTGGACGTCAAGGACGACGGCCTGATCGACCTCGAAGCATTCAAGGCCGCGATCCGTCCCGACACGATCCTCGTTTCCGTCATGCACGTGAACAACGAGATCGGCGTGATCCAGGACATCGAGACGATCGGCGAGATCTGCCGCGAGAAGGGCATCATCTTCCACGTGGACGCCGCGCAATCGACGGGCAAGGCGCCCATCGACCTGCAAAAGCTCAAGGTCGACCTGATGTCGTTCTCGGCGCACAAGACCTATGGCCCGAAGGGCATCGGCGCGCTGTACGTACGCCGCAAGCCGCGCGTGCGCATCGAAGCGCAGATGCACGGCGGCGGCCACGAGCGCGGCATGCGCTCGGGCACGCTCGCCACGCACCAGATCGTGGGCATGGGCGAAGCGTTCCGTATCGCGCGCGAAGAGATGGCCACCGAGAACGAGCGCGTGCGCATGCTGCGCGACAAGCTGCTGCGCGGCCTCTCGGAAATCGAAGAAACCTACGTGAACGGCGACATGGAAAAGCGTGTCCCGCACAACCTGAACATCAGCTTCAACTTCGTCGAAGGCGAGTCGCTGATCATGGCGGTGAAGGACGTGGCGGTGTCGTCGGGCTCGGCCTGCACGTCCGCGTCGCTCGAGCCGTCGTACGTGCTGCGCGCGCTCGGCCGCAACGACGAACTGGCGCACAGCTCGATCCGCTTCACGGTGGGCCGTTTCACGACCGGGCAGGACGTGGACTATGTGATCAACCTGCTCAAGTCGAAGATCGCCAAGCTGCGCGAGCTTTCGCCGCTGTGGGAAATGCACAAGGACGGCATCGATCTTTCGACCATCCAGTGGGCGGCGCACTAAACGCGCGGCATTGCGAACATCGACCCGGCCGCCGCGCAACTGGCTGAAAAGAACAGCGTGCAGCGCGGCCAACGAATTGAAGGAGTGTGATCATGGCATATAGCGACAAGGTTCTGGACCATTACGAAAATCCGCGCAACGTCGGCTCGTTCGCGAAGGACGACGACGCAGTGGGCACCGGCATGGTCGGCGCGCCGGCCTGCGGCGACGTGATGAAGCTGCAGATCCGCGTGGGTGCGGACGGCGTGATCGAAGATGCGAAGTTCAAGACGTACGGCTGCGGTTCGGCCATCGCGTCGAGCTCGCTCGTGACCGAGTGGGTGAAGGGCAAGACGCTCGATCAGGCGCTCGACATCAAGAACACGCAGATCGCGGAAGAGCTCGCGCTGCCGCCGGTGAAGATCCACTGCTCGATCCTCGCGGAAGACGCGATCAAGGCAGCGGTGGCCGATTACCGCCAGCGCCACACGGCCGACGCGAAGGCCGACGCCGACGCGGCCTGAGGGCGCACAAAGGCCGAAGGGTCTTGGGCAGGCAGGAGCGCAGCGGACGGCCAGGCCGCCCGCTGCGGGATTAACGACTTTGAATGCAGGCAGCCCGGGCGCGGCGGCGTGACGGAACGGCAAGGCCGGACCACACGGTGCAGGGCGCGGCGAAAACGCTATGGCAATTACGTTGACGGAAAAAGCGGCACAGCACGTGCAGAAGTATCTGACCCGGCGCGGCAAGGGCGTGGGTCTGCGCCTTGGCGTGCGCACCACGGGCTGCTCGGGGCTTGCCTACAAGCTCGAGTACGTGGACGAACTCGCGTCTGAAGACAACGTGTTCGAGAGCCATGGCGTGAAGGTGATCGTCGATCCGAAGAGCCTCGCCTACATCGACGGCACGCAGCTCGACTTCGTGCGCGAAGGGCTCAACGAAGGCTTCAAGTTCAACAATCCGAACGTGAAGGACGAGTGCGGCTGCGGCGAGTCGTTCCGCGTCTGAGTCCGCGCGTAGCGGTGAAAAGGCGGCCTGTGCCGCCTTTTTGACTTTTGATGGGTGCGCGCGGCGCGCCCGCGGGAAGCCGCCCGGGGCGGCATACATTCGATGACCTCGCTTTCTTCGCTCTCCTCGCTCTCCGATAGCCACTTCGTTCTCTTCGGCCTGCCCGAGCAGTTCGAGATCGACGCCGATGCGCTCGACCATGCCTACCGCACGGTGCAGACGCAGGTGCATCCCGACCGTTTCGCCGCGGCCGGCGACGCGCAAAAGCGCGTGGCGATGCAGTGGGCCACGCGCGCGAACGAGGCGTACCAGACGCTGCGCGATCCGCTCAAGCGCGCGAAGTATCTGCTGCACCTGCGCGGCATCGACGTGGAGGCCGAGAACAATACGGCGATGGAGCCCGCGTTCCTCATGCAGCAGATGGAGTGGCGCGAGGCGATCGAGGATGCGGTGGGCGCGAAGAACGTCGACGCGCTCGACGCGCTGGCGGCCGAATTGCGCGACGACGAGCGCGCGCGGCTGACGAAGCTCGCGGCGCTGATCGGCAGCGGTTCGAACCAGCCGGCCGCCGAGGCGGTGCGCCAGCTGATGTTCATCGAGCGCGTGGCGGCCGAGATCGACGTGCAGATCGAGCGTCTGGAAGGCTGAATGGGGCGAGCGCCGGGCCGCCTGGGTAGAGCGGGGCAGGGCGCGAGCCGAACGGATTGAAAACGGATTTAAGCAAGGGGCCATACGGGCTCCCCACAAGATCACACAGATGGCATTACTGCAAATCTCCGAACCCGGCATGGCGCCGGCGCCGCATCAGCGGCGGCTCGCGGTCGGCATCGACCTCGGCACGACGAACTCGCTGGTCGCCGTGGTGCGCAGCGGCGTGCCCGACGTGTTGCCCGACGAGGACGGCCACGTGCTGCTGCCTTCCGTCGTGCGCTATCTCGCGGGCGGCGGCCGCCGCATCGGCCGCAAAGCCAAGGCCGAAGCCGCCACCGATCCGCGCAACACGATCGTCTCGGTCAAGCGCTTCATGGGCCGCGGCAAGGCTGAAGTCGAAGGCGCGGCAAACGCGCCGTACGAATTCGTCGATGCCCCGGGCATGGTGCAGATCCAGACCGCCGACGGCGTGAAGAGCCCGGTCGAAGTCTCTGCGGAAATTCTTGCGACGCTGCGCCAGCGCGCCGAAGACACGCTCGGCGACGAACTCGTCGGCGCGGTCATCACGGTGCCCGCGTATTTCGACGAAGCGCAGCGCCAGGCGACCAAGGACGCCGCACGCCTCGCCGGCCTGAACGTGCTGCGCCTGCTGAACGAGCCGACCGCGGCAGCCATCGCCTACGGCCTCGACAACGGCGCCGAAGGCCTCTACGCGGTCTACGACCTGGGCGGCGGCACCTTCGACCTGTCGATCCTCAAGCTCACCAAGGGGGTGTTCGAGGTGCTCGCGGCAGGCGGCGATTCGGCGCTCGGCGGCGACGACTTCGATCACGTGCTCTATCGCTACGTGCTGGAGCAGGCCGGGCTCGACGCCAGTACGCTCGCGCCTGAAGACGTGCGCCTCCTGCTCGATCACGTGCGCGACGCGAAGGAAGCGCTCTCGTCGGCGCCGGCAGTGCTGCTCGACGTGACGCTGTCGAGCGGCAAGCAGATCGCGCTGACGATCGACGAAGCACGCTTCGAAACGCTCACCCAGGAACTCGTGCAGCGCACGCTCGCGCCTACCCGCAAGGCGCTGCGCGATGCGAAGGTTGCGGCGAAAGACGTGAAGGGCGTGGTGCTGGTCGGCGGCGCGACGCGCATGCCGGTGATCCGCCGCGCGGTCGAGCAGTACTTCGGCCAGGCGCCGCTCACGAATCTCGATCCCGACCAGGTGGTCGCGCTCGGCGCGGCGATCCAGGCCGACCTGCTCGCGGGCAACCGCGGCGGCGAAGACGACTGGCTGCTGCTCGACGTGATTCCGCTCTCGCTCGGCGTCGAGACGATGGGCGGCCTCGTCGAGAAGATCATCCCGCGCAACTCGACCATTCCGGTCGCGCGCGCGCAGGACTTCACGACCTTCAAGGACGGCCAGACCGCGATGGCGATCCACGTGGTCCAGGGCGAGCGCGAGCTCGTCTCCGACTGCCGCTCGCTCGCGCGTTTCGAACTGCGCGGCATTCCGCCGATGACGGCGGGCGCGGCGCGCATCCGCGTGACCTATCAGGTGGATGCGGACGGCCTGCTTTCCGTGTTCGCGCGCGAGCAGCATTCGGGCGTGGAGGCTTCGGTGGTGGTGAAGCCGTCCTACGGCCTCGCCGACGACGACATCGCGAAGATGCTCGAAGACAGCTTCAAGACCGCCGAGGTGGACATGCGCGCCCGCGCGCTGCGCGAGGCGCAGGTGGAAGCCGAGCGCATCATCGAGGCCACCACGGCCGCGCTCGCCGCCGACGGCGAGCTGCTCGACGCCGACGAGCGTCGTGCGCTCGACGCGCTCGTGGACGCGCTGCGCGGCGTCGCGCAGGGCGAGGACACCGGTGCGATCGAGGCGGCCACCAAGGCGCTCTCCGAAGG
This sequence comes from Paraburkholderia sp. J12, assembly GCF_905220215.1. Classification (NCBI taxonomy): domain Bacteria; kingdom Pseudomonadati; phylum Pseudomonadota; class Betaproteobacteria; order Burkholderiales; family Burkholderiaceae; genus Paraburkholderia; species Paraburkholderia sp. J12. Next base: position 191,763 of record NZ_CAJMZC010000009.1, on the reverse strand, counting down.
CACCGACGAATTCGCCGCGCGCCGCATGGACAAGGGCATCAAGCGCGCGCTCGCGGGCAAGCGGCTCGACGAGATCGGCTGAGCGCCTGGACGGCGCGTCCGGCAAGGATCGAAGCGGCGCATGCGAGTGCTTGCAGGCGCCGCCGCGCCTGCGTGCTTTCCCGATGCAGGAAAGCGCGCGGCGCCAGTAGAATGGGCGCAGGCCGCCGTCGAGGACGGGGGACTGCACCCGATACGAACGTTATTGGAAACGGAATTCACAATGCCTCAAATCGTGGTGCTGCCCCATGTCGAACTGTGCCCGGAGGGCGCGGTGATCGAAGCGAAGCCGGGCGAGAGCGTGTGCGACGCGCTGCTCGAGCACGGCATCGAGATCGAGCACGCATGCGAGAAGTCGTGCGCGTGCACGACCTGTCACGTGATCGTGCGTGAAGGCTTCGACGCGCTCGAGCCGTCCGAGGAAACCGAGGATGACCTGCTCGACAAGGCATGGGGTCTGGAGCCGACCTCGCGGCTGTCGTGCCAGGCGCTCGTGCCGAAGGACGACGACCTGGTGATCGAGATTCCGCGTTACTCGATCAATCACGCGAAGGAAAACCACTAAGCCCGAAGAGGAGCGCGCAGCCATGAAATGGACCGATGTGCAGGACATCGCGGTGGCACTGACCGACACGCATCCGGAAGTGGATCCGCAATACGTGCGCTTCACCGATCTGCATCGCTGGATCACGGAGCTCGAAGGCTTCGACGACGATCCCGAGCGCTCGAACGAGAAGATCCTGGAGGCGATCCAGGCGGCGTGGATCGAAGACGCCGGCTATTGATATTGAGCGGATGGATGACTGCGTCCCGGTGGGCGCAGCCGCTTGCAGGGCGTAAAAAAGGCGATTCGCTCATTGAGTGAATCGCCTTTTTGTTTGCTCGGCTTGCTACGCGCATCTCCACGCGTCAGACGCCGCCTCAGGTCGCGATCAGGTCGCGACGAGCGTACCGTTCTCCACGCGCACGCGCTGGCCTTGCTGGAACGGCGGCGCTTCGTGGTACGTGAAGTAGCGCAGCTTGCCGCTTTCCATGCGCACGCGCACCGAGTAGCTCGTGCTGCTGCGCAGGTGCTTCTCGACCGAGTTACCGGCAACGCCGCCGCCGAGCGCGCCGAGCAGCGTCATGGCGGTGCGTCCGCCGCCCGCGCCGAACTGGTTGCCGATCAGGCCGCCGGCCACCGCGCCGCCCACGGCGCCGATACCGGTGCCATGGCCTTCATGCTTGACGGCCGAAATCGCCACGACCGTGCCACACGATTCGCATGGCGCCGGGGCCGGTTGCGCATCCTGGGCATCTTGCTGCGGTTGCTGGGCATATTGCGGTTGTTGCTGCGCCGGGGCGCCCGGCGCGACTGGCATCGGTTGTCCCGCTTGTTGCTGTGGTTGCTGCAGTTGCTGCGCGGTCGGCTCCGCTGGCGCCGTGTTCTGCGCGACCTGCGCGTTTTCGCCTTGCGGGGCCGGCGCTGGCTGCGTCGAATCGACCACAGGCTGCGAGGCCATCATGGCCGTCTGGCCGGTCTGGGTCTGGGCGTTCTGTTCGCTGCTGCTCGACGCCTTCGGGAAGACGCCCGTGATGGCGGCCGTGGCCGCGAGGCTCGCGACGATGACGGCCGCAGCGGCCGCGGCGATCAGGGGATGCAGACGCTTGCGTGAGGTATTCGGATCGGGTTGATTCATGATGGGCTCCGTCTTCAGCAGAGTTGATGTTTATGAGACAGAGTCTGAGCCAGAACGATTCCCGGCGAGTTTCAATTTGTAACCCCGGCCCAGTGCAGCGGCCTTGCGCCTTGGCGCAGGCGGGCGGCGAGGCGCATGGATGCTTGTTCTGACGAATCGGGTGGGGGCCGGCTGCGGGTTTCGACCCCAGCAGCTTTTACCGATGGTTACAAACAGAATGCAAGCGGGAAGGGCATCCGGAGCCGCAAAGCCCCAAAACAAAGGGCGCATGCGGCGTGAACCGCATGCACCCCATGGGCGCGACCGCTAAGCGGTAAGCAGCGCGACTTAGTCTTCGCGGCGCAGGTGCGGGAAGAGGATCACGTCGCGGATGCTCGGGCTGTCGGTCAAGAGCATCACGAGACGGTCGATGCCGATGCCGCAGCCGCCCGTCGGGGGCATGCCGTACTCGAGCGCGCGGATGTAGTCGGCGTCGTAGTACATCGCTTCCTCGTCGCCGGCGTCCTTCTGCTCGACCTGTTTCTTGAAGCGCGCGGCCTGGTCTTCCGGATCGTTCAGCTCCGAGAAACCGTTGGCGATCTCGCGGCCCGTGATGAAGAGCTCGAAGCGTTCCGTGACGCCCTGCTGCGTGTCCGAGGCACGCGCGAGCGGCGACACTTCCACCGGATAGTCGATGATGTAGGTCGGCTCCCAGAGCTGCGATTCGGCTGTCTCTTCGAAGAGCGCCAGTTGCAGCGAACCCACGCCGGCGTTCAGGAACGCGGGCTGGTTCGTGTCCACGCCGAACTTCTTGAGCTCGCTGCGCAGGAACGCGGTGTCGGCCAGTTGGGCGTCGGTGTAGTTCGGCGCGTACTTCTGGATCGCCTGCGTGATCGTGAGGCGATGGAACGGCTTGCTCAGGTCCAGCTCGCGGCCCTGGTAGGTGAGCACGGCCGTGCCTTGCGCGTCGACGGCGGCCTGGCGGATCAGCGCTTCGGTGAAGTCCATGAGCCACGCGTAGTCGGTGTACGCGGCGTAGAACTCCATCATCGTGAATTCCGGATTGTGACGCGGCGAAACGCCTTCGTTACGGAAATTCCGGTTGATCTCGAACACGCGTTCGAAGCCGCCCACGACGAGGCGCTTCAGATACAGCTCGGGCGCGATGCGCATGAACATCTGCATGTCGAGCGCATTGTGGTGCGTGACGAAAGGCTTGGCCGCCGCGCCGCCCGGGATGGGGTGCAGCATCGGCGTTTCGACTTCCATGAAGCCGGCGTCGGCCATGAAGCGGCGCACCGACGAGATCGCCTTCGTGCGCGAGACGAAGGTGTTGCGCGACTCGGGCGTGACGATCAGGTCGACGTAGCGCTGGCGGTAGCGCGTTTCCTGGTCGGCGAGGCCGTGGAACTTGTCCGGCAGCGGGCGCAGCGCCTTCGAGAGCAGGCGCAATTCGGTGCAGCGCACCGACAGCTCGCCCTTGTTCGTGCGGAACAGCACGCCTCTCGCCGCGACGATGTCCCCCAGGTCCCACTTCTTGAACGCTTCGTAGGTGGCGTCGCCCACGTCGGCGGGCGTGATGAAGAACTGGATCTGGCCCGAGCCGTCGCGCACGGTGGCGAAGCTCGCCTTGCCCATCACGCGCTTGAGCATCATGCGGCCGGCGATCGCCACTTCGAGCGGCTGCGCTTCGAGCGCGTCCTTGTCGGTTTCGGCGTAGTCGCGCTGCAGGTCGGCGGCGTGGTGGGTGGGGCGGAAGTCGTTCGGATAGGCGACGCCCGTTTCGCGCAGCGCGCGCAGCTTTTCGCGGCGCTCGGCGATGATCTGGTTGTCGTCCAGGTCGGGCGCGGCGCTGGCCGCAGTCGGCTGGGTCGGTTCGGTCATGTTGGCTCGGATTCGGTGATACGGCGATGTTGCGGATTTCGTGGTGCCCGCGCGGCGCGCCGTGCTGCACGGGCGCCTGCCGGCGATGCTTGCGCGACTCTAGCGCGATTTTGCCCGGATTTTGCCCGATTTTTGCCGGGCGTTTGTCCGGGGCGCGCCGGACTGCGGCGAACGCGCTACGTTCTTCGCGGGGCGCCGGGGCAGGGCGCGGTGCGCGCCGCCCCGGAAATTGCGATGCGTGAGCGGGCCGGGGCGCCCGAGGATACCCCGGGGCCGCGGCGGCTTACACGCCCTGTTTCAGGCTTGCGCTGATGAAGTCGTCGAGATCGCCGTCGAGCACGGCTTTGGTGTTGCTGATTTCGACGTTGGTGCGCAGATCCTTGATGCGGCTGTTGTCGAGCACGTAGGAGCGGATCTGGTGGCCCCAGCCCACATCCGACTTGCCCGCTTCGAGCTTGTCCTGCTCCGACTGGCGCTTGCGCATTTCGGCTTCGTACAGGCGCGATTTGAGCATCGCCATGGCTTCGGCGCGGTTGCGGTGCTGCGAGCGGTCGTTCTGGCACTGCACGACGATGCCCGACGGAATGTGCGTGATCCGCACGGCGGAGTCGGTCTTGTTGATGTGCTGGCCGCCCGCGCCCGAAGCGCGGTAGGTGTCGATGCGCAGATCGGCCGGATTGACCTCGATCTCGAACGAGTCGTCGATCTCCGGATACACGAACACCGACGAGAACGACGTATGGCGCCCGCCCGACGAATCGAACGGCGACTTGCGCACGAGGCGGTGAATGCCGGTTTCGGTGCGCAGGAACCCGTAGGCGTATTCGCCCTCGACCTTTATCGTCGCGCTCTTGATGCCGGCCACGTCGCCTTCGGACTCTTCGAGCACTTCGGTCTTGAAGCCCTTGCGCTCGCAGTAGCGCACGTACTGGCGCAGCAGCATGGAAGCCCAGTCGCAGGCCTCGGTGCCGCCCGCACCCGCCTGGATGTCGATGAAGGCGTTGTTCGGGTCGGCCGGATTCGCGAACATGCGGCGGAACTCGACGTCGGCCACGCGCTTCTCGATGGCGGCGGCGTCGGCCTCGCAGGCGACGAGCGTGTCTTCGTCGTCTTCTTCGCGCGCCATCTCGAAGAGGTCCTGCGCATCGCGCGTGTCGTTCTCGATGCCGTCGAGCACGTGCACCACGCCTTCGAGCAGCTTCTTTTCCTTGCCGAGACCCTGGGCGTGCTTCGAGTCGTTCCAGACGTTAGGGTCTTCGAGTTCGCGGTTGACTTCGATCAGTCGCGTGGACTTGGCATCGTAGTCAAAGATACCCCCGTAGCTCGCCCGCGCGTGCGCGCAGGTCGGCCAGAGAGGCTTCGATCGCGTTGAGACGTTCCGCTTCCATTTGTGTCGTGATCCGGGGCGTAAAACCTTGAATTATAGCCGATTGGGCCGTCGTCAAGGCCGGCTTTACGGTCTCAGTCCGCCGCGTGCTCCACCACGAGCTGCACCCGCGACACGCCGTTCCAGGTGTCGCGCACGAGCCGGTAGGCCACGGTGGTGTGCTGCGGCAGCGGCTCGGTGTGGTTGAACCAGATGGCGTTAAAGCGCTGGCGGCCGCGCAAAAGCTGCAGCTTCAGATGCTTGTCCTTCACGAGCGCCTGCGAAGCCACTTCGAATTCCCCCGCGAACACGGGCGCCGGGAAGCCCTGGCCCCAGACCGCCGCATCGAGCATTTCGACGAAATCGGGCGTGAAGTAGGCGTCTTCGAGATCGCCGTCGGTTTCCACGGTGCGTGCGAGCGCCTCGGCCGAGAGCCATTCGCGGCCCACGCGCTCGAAGGCGTCGGCAAAGCGCGGCACGTCGGCGGCGGCGAGGGTCATGCCGGCCGCCATCGCGTGGCCGCCGAACTTGTGGATGAGGCCGGGCTCGCGCTTCGAGATCAGGTCGATGGCGTCGCGCAGGTGGAAACCGGGGATCGAGCGGCCCGAGCCCTTTACGAGTTCGCCGCCTTCGTCGGCGGGCGCGAACGTGAACGACGGGCGATGGAACCTCTCCTTCAGCCGCCCCGCGACGATGCCGATCACGCCCTGATGCCAGCCCGGATTGAACAGCGTGAGCGTGGCCTTGCCTTCGGGATCGACGTCGGCGAGATCGGCGAGGGCCTGCTGCTGCATGCCCGCCTCGATTTCGCGCCGCTCGCGGTTCATGCCGTCGAGCTGCTGGGCGAGGGCCCAGGCGCGGCCCACGTCGTCGGTGGTCAGGCACTCGATGCCGAGCGACATGTCGGAGAGGCGCCCCGCGGCGTTCAGGCGCGGCCCGAGCGCGAACCCCAGATCGAAGCCGGAGGCGCTGCGCGCTTCGCGGCCCGCGGCCCGGAAGAGTGCGGCGATGCCGGGCTGCATGCGGCCGTTGCGGATGCGCTGCAGCCCTTGCGCCACGAGCACGCGGTTGTTGCAGTCGAGCTTCACGACGTCGGCGACCGTGCCGAGCGCGACGAGATCGAGCAGGCCGTCCAGACGCGGCTCGGGCCGGCCGTCGCCGAATACGCCGCGGCGGCGCAGTTCCGCGCGCAGGGAGAGCAGCACGTAGAACATGACGCCCACGCCCGCGATGCACTTGCTCTCGAAGTCGCAGCCCGGCTGGTTCGGATTGACGATGGCGCGGGCGGCGGGGAGCGTGTCGCCGGGCAGATGGTGGTCGGTCACGAGCACGTCGATGCCGAGTGCGTTCGCGGCTTCCACGCCCTCGACGCTCGCGATGCCGTTATCGACCGTGATCAGCAGGTCGGGCCGCCCGCCCGGCTGCTTCGCCGCGAGCGCGACGATTTCGGGCGTGAGGCCATAGCCGTACTCGAAGCGGTTGGGGACGAGGTAGTCGATCCGGGCGCCGAGCATGCGCAGCCCGCGCACGGCGACGGCGCAGGCGGTGGCGCCGTCGCAGTCGTAGTCGGCGACCACCAGCATGCGGCGGTTCGCTTCGAGCGCGTCGGCGAGCAGCGCGGCGGCGGCGTCGAGGCCCTTCATGCCGGCGGGCGGCATCAGGCGGCCGAGGCCGGTTTCGATCTCGTCGGGCTGGCACACGCCGCGCGACGCGTAGAGGCGCGCCAGCACCGGATGCAGGCCGTGACGGACGAGGGCTTCGGCGTCGGCGGGGGAACAGGCGCGAGTGACGATTCGGGTCATGCGGGACGGCTTCGGTTGGGTTTATTCGATGAAAAGCGACGCGAGCACACGGCGCCGCCAGAATTTGCGCAGGTCGGCGCGCGTGATCGACAGATCGACCGAGCCCGTGTCGCCGCATAGCGTGAGGTCGAGCGCGGCGAGCTGGCCTGTCTGCAGCGCGGCGAGTGCGGGGGCGAACCAGTCGCGCTCGAGTGCGGCGAACGCGGCGTTCCAGCGCCCCCAGTCCTGCTGGATGAAGGGTGCCGAAAACGGGTCGAGCTCGACGAGGGTCGTGCCGGTCTGGTTTGCGTTTTCTGCCGACGTTGCCCACGCGGCGAACGAGGCGGGAGCGCTGTCTACACCGGCGCCTGCGGCCAGCGCGAGGCCGCGCGTGGCGGCCGCGTCCGAGCGCACCTGCGCAAACGGGCTCTTCACCGGGCGCAGCGTGCCTTGCGCATGGAACCAGATGGAATTCACGGCGGGCAGGCCGTGCGCCTCGCGGGCTTCGTTCACCGGATGCTCGAACCAGGCCATTTGCACCTCGTTCTGCACTTTCATCCAGGCGCGCGAACGCTGGCCCGAGCCCGCTTCGTGCGGCAGCCAGATTTCGATGTTGCGCCCGCTCGCGCGCAGCGGCGAAGCGCCGGCCAAGGTGCCGAAGATGTCGCTCGAGAGATACCAGCGCCGCGGCGTCGGCGCCTCGACGCGCACGCCCAGTTCCTCGATGAGCGGCTTCGCCACGGCGTAGAGCGTGGCGGCATCGGCATCGGCCAGTTCGAGCGAGGCGGGATCGATCAGCACCAGATGGTCGTGCGCGATGCGCACGTGCACGGGCTGGATACAGGCCCAGGTGGCGTCGCCGGGCGTGCCGCCGTCGGCGAGCAGCATGTAGGGCGCGAGCGGGGCTTCGTCGTCGGCGGCCGCCGGGTGGGAGGCACGCGAATCGGCCGTGCCGAATCGCTTCGCGACCCAGCGCTCGTGCGGCAGCGTGCGCTGGAAATCCTCGCCGATTACCGCCCCGCCGGCCGTGGCGCGGGCAACGAGCTTGTCGAGCGCCGGTGTGTCGAGCCCCGCGAGCGCTGTCGAGGCCGCTGCGGCGGAAGGCAGCGCGAAGGGGAGAAGCAGGTGGAGTCGGTCGGCGGGCATGATGGGCCGAATTGTACTTCGGCGCTTCGTCCATCGGGCGCTCCGCTCGGGTAGTCCGGCGGGGTGTCGCGGGAAATCGGGCACTTGTGGGGGAAATCCGGCTCGAAACCAAGGAGCGGCGAAGGCGGATGAAAGGGCCTTACGGCGCGCAAAAACGGCACAAGGGGCCCTATGGCCCGCCAGTGTGGCAAACTTCGCGCTTGATCGCAGCGGCACGGACGCGGGATACCGCCCCCGGAGCGGTCAGGGCGACCCGGCCGGCAACGCGCCGGGTGGCGCCTCAAGACGCTGCGGCGTACCAATCGGGCCGCAGCAGCCGCACAACGAAGACGCAGACAAGGACACGCTTGAAACTTCCCTACGAATGGCAGATAGGCTGGCGCTACACGCGCGCCGGCAAGCGCACGACCGGCAACGGTTTCATCTCGTTCATCGCGCTCGTCTCGATGTCGGGCATCGCGCTCGGCGTCGCGGCGCTGATCGTCGTGCTCTCGGTGATGAACGGTTTCCAGCGCGACGTGCGCGATCGCATGCTCTCGGTGCTCGCGCATATCGAGATCTTCTCGCCCACGGGTTCGATGCCCGACTGGCAGTTGACCGCGAAGGAGGCGAAGACCAATCGCGAAGTGATCGGCGCCGCGCCCTACGTGGATGCCCAGGCGCTGCTCACGCGCGGCGACAGCCTGTCCGGCGTCGCGCTGCGCGGCATCGAGCCGTCCGAAGAACCGCAGGTCTCCGATATCGACAAGGAGATGAAGGCGGGCAGTCTCAACGATCTCACGCCGGGTAGCTGGAACATCGTGCTGGGCGCCGATCTCGCGTCGAGCCTCGGCGTCCAGGTGGGTGACAAGGTCACGCTCGTCGCGCCCGAAGGCTCCATCACGCCCGCGGGCATGCTGCCGCGCCTGAAGCAGTTCAATGTGGTGGGCGTGTTCGAGTCGGGCCACTACGAGTACGACAGCACGCTCGCGCTCATCAATATCCGCGACGCCGAAATCCTCTATCGTCTGCCCGCGCCCAGCGGCGTGCGGCTGCGTCTGAAGGACATGCAGCGCGCGCCCGAGGTAGCGCGGCAGTTGACGCACACGCTCTCGGGCGACCTCTACATCCGCGACTGGACGCAGCAGAACAAGACCTGGTTCTCGGCCGTGCAGATCGAAAAGCGCATGATGTTCATCATCCTCACGCTCATCATCGCGGTCGCGGCGTTCAATCTGGTTTCGTCGCTCGTGATGACCGTCACCAACAAGCAGGCCGATATCGCCATCCTGCGCACGCTCGGCGCGCAGCCGTCGTCGATCATGAAGATCTTCTTCGTGCAGGGCGTGACGATCGGCTTCGTCGGTACCGGCCTCGGCGTCGCGCTGGGCTGTCTGATCGCGTGGAGCATTCCGTGGACCGTGCCGGCCATCGAGCATGTCCTTGGCGTGCAGTTCCTGCCGCCGTCCGTCTATTTCATCAGCGAGCTGCCCTCGGAACTCGTCGCCTCCGACGTGATCCGCATCGGCCTGATCGCGTTCGTGCTGTCCGCGCTCGCGACGCTTTATCCGAGCTGGCGCGCGGCCAAGGTTCGTCCTGCGGAGGCACTGCGTTATGAATGACCGTCAATCGATCCTCGCCGCCGCGGGCGATTATCCCTATGTGCTCGAAGCCCATAACGTCTCCAAGACCTTCGGCCAGGGCGGCTTGCAGGTGGAGGTGCTCAAGCACACGGAACTGAAGGTGCGCCGCGGCGAAAAGCTCGCGATCGTCGGTGCCTCGGGCTCGGGCAAGAGCACGCTGCTGCACGTGCTGGGCGGCCTCGATGAGCCCGGCGCGGGCAATGTTTCGGTGCTCGGCAAGCCGTTTACCGAACTCTCCGAGCGCGAGCGCAACGACCTGCGCAACCGCGCGCTCGGCTTCGTCTATCAGTTCCACCATCTGCTGCCGGAGTTCACGGCGCTCGACAACGTGGCGATGCCGCTGCGCATTCGCCGTCTGCCGCAGGAAGAGGCGCGCGCCGCCGCGCTCGCGACGCTCGACCGCGTGGGGCTTGCGCACCGCGCGAAGCATCGTCCGGGCGAGCTTTCGGGCGGCGAGCGGCAGCGCGTGGCGATCGCGCGCGCGCTCGTGACGAAGCCCGCCTGCGTGCTGGCGGACGAACCCACCGGCAATCTCGACGGCAATACCGCCGACACTGTGTTCAACCTGATGCTCGAGCTGTCCGACTCGTTCGATACGAGCTTCGTGATCGTCACGCACGATCCCGACCTGGCGGCGCGGTGCGATCGCACCGTGCGCCTGCGCGACGGCATGCTGTACGAGGAGCCCGTCGTACCCGTCTGAGGCGCATGCCATGTGGATCGACACGCACTGCCATCTCGACGCCGCCGAATTCGACGCCGACCGCGACGCGGTCGCGGCGGCGGCGCGCGCGGCGGGCGTGTCGCGCATCGTCATTCCGGCGGTGGCGCGCGCGAACTTCGCGACGGTGCGCGCGCTCGCGCATCGCGTGGAAGGGGCGGTGTACGCGCTCGGGATTCATCCGCTTTACACGCCGGGCGCGCACGACGAGGATCTCGATGCGCTGCGCGCAGAGATCGAAGCGAGCCTCGACGATCCGCGCTTCGTCGGCATCGGCGAAATCGGTCTCGACTATTTCGTGCCGGGACTCGACGACGCCCGGCAGCAGCACTTCTACGACGCCCAGCTGAAGCTCGCGCGCGCATACGGACTGCCGGCGATCTGCCATGTGCGCAAGTCGCAGGATCAGGTGCTGAAGGGCCTGCGCCGCAATGGCGTGCACGGCGGCATTGCGCATGCGTTCAACGGCAGCTTCCAGCAGGCGCGCGCCTTCATCGACCACGGGATGCATCTGGGCTTTGGCGGCAACGTCACGTTCGAACGGGCGCTACAGATCCGGCGGCTTGCGGAGCAACTGCCGCTCGACGCGATCGTCATGGAAACCGATGCGCCCGATATCTCGCCCGCCTGGCTCTATCGCGAGCGCAACACGCCGGACCAGGTGCCGCGCATCGGTGCGGTGCTGGCCGGCTTGCGCGGCCTCGCGCCCGGCGAACTTGCCCTTGGCACAACGGCTAACGCTGCGGCGGCGCTGCCGCGGCTCGCGCTTTCGTCTGCATAATCGGTTGCAAGGCGGCGCGCATTTGCGACTGTCGCGCCGGTTGCGTCGTTTCCCTTTTTTGAACTCATCGCACCCGTAAAGCCGCCTCGATCGAGGGAGGGCGTATGCGGGCCGTATGGGGAGGATTTGCGCTGGGCGTTTTCTGCCTGCAGCAACAGGCGGCGCTGCCGGGATGGCGCGGCTGGATCGCGCTGGCTTTGATGCTGGCCGGCGCAGGCACGTGGGCAGTGTGGACGCTCGTGCGTACCGCGGATGGCGACGGCGATCCCGCGCAGGATGGCGTGCAGACGTACGACGCGGCGCTTCGTGCCACGCGGCGCCTGAGCGGCTGGCTGGCCGTGTGGCTGGCGGCTGCATGCGCGGGCTTTGGCTATGCGGCATGGCGTGCCGATCTGCGCCTTGCCGAAGCGTTGCCGCTCGACTGGCAGGCGCGCGATATCGAGGTGAGTGGTTATGTGGCCGGCTTGCCGGCCTTGAGCACGAACAGTGCGCGTTTTCTCTTCGCCGTGCAGTCGTGGGGCGCGCAAGGCGCTGCCGCGCCTCTTCCGCGCATCGTCCAGCTCGACTGGGTGGCGCGCGGTGCGCCGCTGCCGTCACTTGTTCCCGGTGCGCGCTGGCGTTTGCCGGTGCGGCTCAAACGCCCGCACGGCGAGGGCAACTTCGGCCTTCGCAATGCCGGGGTTTCGTTGCTCGAGCGCGGTGTTCGTGCGACCGGTTATGTCAGCGACGCCGGGCATGCGCGACGCCTGCCCGGCGAGGAGCATGGCCTCGGTGTGCTGATCGGACGCTGGCGCGCACGGCTGCGCGCGCGTATCGATACGGTTCTGGCCGGGGCGCCGCATCGCGGCATCGTGGTCGCGCTTGCAACCGGCGCGCAGGATGCGGTCAGCGACGACGACTGGCGTCTCATGCGCAGCACCGGCACGAGTCATCTGGTCGCGATCTCGGGGTTGCATCTCGCGTTCGTGGCGGGGCTGGCCGGCTGGGCGGCGGGCGCGCTCTGGCGGCGCGTGCGCTGGCGCGGCGTGGAGGCGCCGCTCATCCTCCCCGCCCAGAAAGTGGCCGTGGCCGGCGCGTTCTGCGCGGCCACCGTTTATGCCGCACTGGCGGGGTTCAACGTGCCCGTGCAGCGCGCGCTCTGGATGCTCGCCGTGACCGCGCTCGCGCTCCTGAGCGGGCGCAACGTGGCGCGCTCGCAGGTGCTGGCGTGGGCGCTCGGCCTCGTGCTGATCCGCGATCCGTGGGCGGTGACGGCGGCGGGATTCTGGCTCTCGTTCTGTGCTGTCGCAGCCATTCTCTTCGCGGCATCCGGCGTGCCGAAAGTGCGCAGTCCGGAACGTGCCGAGGCCATGCCCGATCGGGGCGATCCAGTTGATCCGATGAGCGACGCTGACGCCGCGCGGCAAGCCACCCTCAAACGACGTTTCCTGGCACGCGCAGCCGATGTCACCCGCCGCACCGGTTCCAGGCTTGCCGACGGTGCACGCGTGCAATGGGCGGTTACGGTGGCGCTCGCGCCGCTCACGGCCCTCTGGTTCGCACAGATTCCGCTGATCGGCCCGTTTGCGAACGCCGTGGCAATTCCGTTCGTGAGCATGCTGATTACGCCCACCGTGCTGCTGGGCGTTGTGCTTCCTGCGCCACTCGACGCCTGCGCGCTGCACTTCGCGCATGCCATGCTCGACCGGTTGGCCGCCATGCTCCGCGGGTTCTCGGTGGTGTCCTGGGCCATGCTGCGCTTGCCGCAACCGGACGCCTGGGCGCTCGCCCTTGCCGCGCTGGGCGTGGCCTGGTGTCTCGCGCCGCGCGGCTGGCCCTTGCGCTGGCTCGGCCCGTTCATGTGGCTGCCGCTCCTCGTGCCCGCGCCCACGGGGCCGCCGCCCGGCGCGTTTCGCTTCACGGCGCTCGATATCGGGCAGGGCAACTCCGTGCTCGTGGAAACCTCGCACCACGCGCTGCTGTTCGATACCGGTCCCGGGCCCGAATCGACCCACGCGGGCGAGCGCATCGTCGTGCCTTATCTGCAGGCGCACGGCGTGCTGCGGCTCGACACCTTGATGGTGAGCCACGACGATTCCGACCATTCGGGCGGCGCTCCCGCCGTGCTGGACGAAATTGGCGTAGGCAGCTTCGTCGCAGGCATTTTGCCGGCGCATCCGCTGTGGGACCACGCGCGCCGCGTCGGGGCGCAGACGATCCAGTGCGCCGCAGGCCAACGCTGGCACTGGGATGGAGTCGATTTCGAGGTGCTCTGGCCGGACCCGGGGCCGCTCGTCGGCAAGCCGAACGCGCATTGCTGCGTGCTGCGGGTTTCGACGGCGGCGCAGGGTGCTTCCGGCGTCCCGGCGTCCGCGCTGCTCACGGCCGACATCGAAGCCCCCGAAGAACGCACGCTCGTGACACGTTCGCGCGCCCAGGGTGGGGCCCGCGTCGAGCTGCGTGCCGATGTGCTGCTCGTGCCGCACCACGGCAGCCGCACCTCCTCGACTGAACCGTTCCTCGACTCTGTCGTGCCGCGCGTGGCGATATTTCAGGTAGGCTATTTGAATCGCTTCCATCACCCCAATCCGGGCGTGTTCGCGCGCTACGCTTCGCGCCACATCGTCCTCGCGCGCAGCGATGCGGACGGTGCCGTGCGCATCGAGGTCGGCCCCGGCGGTTTGAGCGTCGAGCGTTATGGCGACACGCAGCGCCGCTACTGGATGGACGCGGCCGATGAATGACGCCGCAGAGGCGGCGCCCGCTCGTGCCTCGGCGCGCCCGCGCGCCGGCAACAGCGTGCATAACGAATACGGAGACCACAGGCCTTTGAAGAACGTCATCCACTTTTCCCACGCCAACGGCTTTCCCGCCTCGATTTACCGGACGTTCTTCGCCGAACTGGGCGACAGCTACGAGTTGCGCTACGTCGAGCGCTTCGGTCACGACGCGCGTTTTCCGGTCACGCGGGACTGGCCGCATCTCGTCGATCAGCTGCTGGAGGACATCGGCCGCAGCTACGAGCACCCGGTGTGGCTCGTCGGCCATTCGCTGGGCGGCTATCTCTCGCTGATGGCGGCGCTGAAAAAGCCGCAGTGGGTGCGCGGCGTGGTGATGCTCGACTCGCCGGTGATCGCGGGCTGGCGCAGCAGCATGCTCATGATGTCGCAGTGGACCGGGCTCGACGAGCATCTCTCGCCCGCGGCCGCCACGCGCACGCGCCGCACCACGTGGGCGAACCGCGACGAGGCGTGGCGGCATTTCCATTCGAAGCCCGCTTTCGCGCGCTGGGACGAGCGCGTGCTGTCCGACTATATCGACTTCGGCATTCCTCAGACCTCGGCCGACGGCACGCGCACGCTCGCGTTCGACCGCCGCACCGAGTACCTGATCTACCGCACGTTGCCGCACACGCTCGGCACGCGGCTCGCGCACGGCTCGCCGGTGCCGGTCGGCTTTGTCGCCGGCACGAAGTCGAAGGAGGTTCGCCAGGTGGGGCTCACCGCCACGCAGCGCATTGCCGGCGAGCGCTTCGAGTGGATCGAGGGCAGCCATCTCTATCCGATGGAGCGGCCCATCGAAACGGCCCGCGCGGTTCAACGCCTGCTTTACGCCATGGATAGCGGCGACTGAACGGGGCGGGGCGGTGTCGCCGCCCCCGGAGCCGGGCCCGCCGGGACGATCGCCGCCGTCGTTCGACGTACACGCAGCTCGCGCAAAAAGCAGGGTTAGCCCTGCCTTTACGGTATAATCCGTTTTTCCCGCGAGCATTCAGCGATGACCAAATATGTTTTCGTCACCGGCGGCGTAGTTTCGTCCCTCGGCAAGGGTATTGCCGCCGCCTCCCTCGCCGCGATCCTCGAATCGCGCGGTCTGAAAGTCACCCTCCTCAAGCTCGATCCCTACATCAACGTCGACCCCGGCACGATGAGCCCGTTTCAGCACGGCGAAGTGTTCGTGACGGAAGACGGAGCGGAAACCGACCTCGACCTTGGCCACTATGAGCGCTTCATCAGCACGAAGATGCGCAAGGCCAACAACTTCACCACGGGCCAGATCTACGAATCGGTGATCCGCAAGGAGCGCCGCGGCGACTATCTGGGCAAGACCGTGCAGGTCATTCCGCACATCACCAACGAAATCCAGGCGTTCATCGAGCGCGGCGCGGCGTCCGCGACGTGCGGCGAGCCGGACGTCGCGATCGTCGAAGTGGGCGGCACGGTGGGCGACATCGAATCGCTGCCGTTCCTCGAGGCCGCGCGCCAGATGAGCCTGCGCCTTGGCCGCAACAGCGCATGCTTCGTGCATCTGACGCTGGTGCCGTTCATCGCCACGGCGGGCGAGCTGAAGACCAAGCCCACGCAGCACAGCGTGCAGAAGCTGCGCGAAATCGGCATCTATCCGAACGTGCTGCTGTGCCGCGCCGACCGCCGCATTCCCGACGACGAGCGCTCGAAGATCTCGATGTTCTCGAACGTGCCCGAAGACGCCGTGATCTCGGTGTGGGACGCGGACAGCATCTACAAGATCCCGCAGATGCTGCACGACCAGGGGCTCGACTCGATCGTCTGCGACGAACTGAAGCTCTCCGCCAGGCCCGCCGATCTGTCGATCTGGTCGGAAATGGTCGAGAAGCTCGAACATCCGAAGCACGAAGTCACGATCGGCATGGTCGGCAAGTACGTCGATCTGACCGAGTCGTACAAGTCGCTCATCGAAGCACTGCGTCACGCGTCGATCAAGACCTCGACGAAGGTGAACATCGAATACATCGACTCCGAGCAGATCGACGCCGAGGGCGTGGACAGCCTCAAGCACCTCGACGCGATTCTCGTGCCGGGCGGTTTCGGCCGCCGCGGCACCGAGGGCAAGATCAAGGCGATCAAGTATGCGCGCGAAGCGAAGGTGCCGTACCTCGGCATCTGCCTTGGCATGCAGCTCGCCGTGATCGAATTCGCCCGCGACGTGGTGGGTCTGAAGCACGCGAACAGCACGGAATTCGATCCGGACACGCCGGACCGCGTGGTGGCGCTCATCACCGAATGGGCCGACCGCGAAGGCAAGGTCGAGAAGCGCGACGAAGACTCGGACCTCGGCGGCACGATGCGCCTCGGTTCGCAGCGCTGCCCGATCAAGCCCGGCACGATGGCCGCCGAGATCTATGGCAAGGACGTGAACGAGCGTCACCGTCACCGTTATGAAGTCAATAACGGCTACGTGCCCCGGCTCGAGGCGGGCGGCCTTATCATCAGCGCCCGTACCCCGACCGAAGACCTGCCCGAAATGATGGAACTGCCGCGCGACATGCACCCGTGGTTCGTCGGCGTCCAGTTCCACCCGGAATTCACGTCCACGCCGCGCGACGGTCATCCGCTCTTCAAGGCGTATGTCGAAGCGGCACTCGCGCACCAGCTCTCGCGCGCCGAGGAGAAAGCATGAATCTGTGCGGTTTCGAGGTTGGCCTCGACAAGCCGTTCTTCCTGATCGCGGGCACCTGTGTCGTCGAATCGGAGCAGATGACGATCGACACGGCCGGGCGCCTGAAGGAAATCACCGCGAAGCTCGGCATTCCGTTCATCTACAAGTCGTCTTACGACAAGGCCAATCGTTCGAGCGGCAAGTCGTTTCGCGGCCTGGGCATGGACGAAGGCCTGCGCATCCTCTCCGAAGTGAAGCGCCAGCTCGGCCTGCCCGTGCTGACCGACGTGCACGCGGAAGAAGAGATCGGGCCTGTGGCATCGGTCGTGGACGTGCTGCAGACGCCCGCGTTCCTGTGCCGCCAGACCGACTTCATCCACGCGTGCGCACGCTCGGGCAAGCCGGTCAACATCAAGAAAGGCCAGTTCCTCGCGCCGCACGACATGAAGAACGTGATCGACAAGGCACGCGAGGCCGCGCGTGAAGCGGGTCTTTCCGAAGACCGCTTCATGGCCTGCGAGCGTGGCGTTTCGTTCGGCTACAACAACCTCGTCTCCGACATGCGCTCGCTCGCGATCATGCGTGAGACCGGCGCGCCGGTCGTATTCGATGCGACCCACTCGGTGCAGTTGCCGGGCGGGCAGGGCACGAGTTCGGGCGGCCAGCGCGAATTCGTGCCGGTGCTCGCGCGCGCGGCCGTGGCCACGGGCGTGGCGGGTGTGTTCATGGAAACGCACCCGAAGCCTGCCGAGGCGAAGTCCGACGGTCCGAATGCCGTGCCGCTGAATCGCATGGCGGATCTGCTCGAAACGCTCGTGACGCTCGACCGTGCGGTCAAGCGCGCGCCGTTCCTCGAGAACGACTTCAACTGACTGGCGTAGATCTCGCGCAGATCTCTTGCCGTCAGCGCAGTAAGCAGTGCGCGCCGCTTCGATGGATTGCATGAACGGCGCGATGGAGGAGCAGCGCGGTGCCAGGGCCGAACGCGCAGCGGATGTCACACAGGGGCATCATGCTGTGCGAACAACGGCCCGTGCCCCGCGTCGATGTATTCGATGTAAAAAAGGCAGCGTGGCAGTGCAGCGGCCAGGGATCGAACCCAACCCGCGCATTGCGGCAAGTTGAACCCGACGACCGCGCCGCCTGTCCCACGTGACGGTGTGCCCGAGGGTGTGTCCCGAGCGGATGGACCCGAGGCGAGCGTAGACGGTGCGCGCTTTTCGTCGGCAAAGAATTACTGTCATTTCCTGAGGAAACCATGAGTGCAATCGTAGATATCATCGGTCGCGAGATTCTGGATTCGCGCGGCAATCCCACCGTCGAATGCGACGTGCTGCTCGAATCGGGCACGATGGGCCGCGCAGCGGTGCCGTCGGGCGCGTCGACGGGCTCGCGCGAAGCGATCGAACTGCGCGACGGCGAAGCCGGCCGCTACAACGGCAAGGGCGTGCTGAAGGCTGTCGAGCACATCAACACCGAAATCTCCGAGGCGATCATGGGCCTCGACGCGTCGGAACAAGCCTTCCTCGACAAGACCCTGCTCGAGCTCGACGGCACCGACAACAAGTCGCGCCTCGGCGCCAACGCGATGCTGGCCGTTTCGATGGCCGTCGCCAAGGCCGCCGCTGAAGAAGCCGGCCTGCCGCTGTACCGCTACTTCGGCGGCTCGGGAGCGATGCAATTGCCGGTGCCGATGATGAACATCGTCAACGGCGGCGCGCACGCGAACAACAGCCTCGACATTCAAGAATTCATGATCGTGCCGGTGAGCCAGCCGACCTTCCGCGAAGCGCTGCGTTGCGGCGCGGAAGTGTTCCATGCGCTCAAGAAGATCCTCTCGGATCGCGGCATGAGCACGGCCGTGGGCGACGAAGGCGGCTTCGCACCGAACTTCGGCAGCAACGACGAATGCCTCTCGACCATCCTGCAAGCCATCGAGAAGGCCGGCTACCGCGCCGGTGAAGACGTGGTGCTCGCGCTCGACTGCGCGGCGAGCGAGTTCTACCACGACGGCAAGTACCAGCTCGCGGGCGAAGGCCTGCAACTGTCGTCGGCCGAATTCGCCGACTACCTCGCCACGCTCGCCGACAAGTTCCCGATCGTCTCGATCGAAGACGGCATGCACGAGTCCGACTGGGCCGGCTGGAAGCTCCTGACCGACAAGCTCGGCAAGAAGATCCAGCTCGTCGGCGACGACCTGTTCGTCACGAACACGCGCATCCTGAAGGAAGGCATCGAGAAGGGCATCGCCAACTCGATCCTCATCAAGATCAACCAGATCGGCACGCTGACGGAAACCTTCGCCGCCATCGAAATGGCCAAGCGCGCGGGCTACACCGCCGTGATCTCGCACCGCTCGGGCGAAACCGAAGACTCGACCATCGCGGACATCGCCGTCGGCCTGAACGCCGGCCAGATCAAGACCGGTTCGCTCTCGCGCAGCGACCGCATCTCGAAGTACAACCAGCTGCTGCGCATCGAAGAAGATCTCGGCGATATCGCCAGCTACCCGGGCAAGTCGGCGTTCTACAATCTGCGCTGATTTTGCGCTGATTTGTGTCGATCGCCGGCAGACGTCGGCAGCAGCCTTGCTGACTCCCTTCGATTCCGTTCTCCGCCGCCCTGCGTCTAGCGCAGGGCGGCGTGTATTTATCCGGCACCTTTCATGCGGCTTGTCACTGTCGTTTTGATCATCCTGCTGGCGCTGATCCAGTATCCGCTCTGGTGGGGCCACGGCGGCTGGTTGCGCGTGCACGAACTGCAAGGGCAGCTTGCCGCGCAGCTTAAGCAGAACGACGACGAGAAAACGCGCAACGAGCGTATCGCGGGCGAAGTGCAGGATCTGCAGAACGGCACGGCAGCCGTCGAGGAGCGGGCGCGCTACGAGATGGGCATGGTCAAGGACGGCGAGGTATTCGTGCAGTTCGTCTCGCCGAACCAGCCGCTGCCCGCGCCGGTGGGGTCGTCGAATACGTCCACGCGGGGCGTGATGTCGGATGCGCCGGTGAAGGTGGTGCCGAATCCGGTGTCGCGCGTGCCCGACAAGAAGCACGCGCATGCAGCGAAGGATACGAAGAAGAAGGCGGGCTGAGATCCCGACAGTCCCAAAGAAAAAGCGCGGCATAGGCCGCGCTTTTTTTTCGATGCCGACGACGTCGTGACGTCTTACCAGCCCCAACCCCAGCCGGGTCCGTAGCCGACACCCGTTCCCCACCCATGGCCCCAGCCGCCGCTGTAATAGCTTCCGGACACGGTGACGGGCGGCGTGTAGTAGCGCGACCAGGCTTCGGCCGCCGCCTCGGCGGCGATCGCGCGGTTCTGGTCGGCCATCACCTGGCGGTCGATGGCGTCGTAGCGTTCGCGCTCTTCGGGCGTGAGCGGCTGCGCGCCGGTCGAGACGCCCGACTGGTCCGCGGGCAGGCGGCTATAGATCGGCGACGGCCCCGGCGGTTCCAGCGTGCAGCCGCTCGTGAGCGCGATGCCCGCGCCGAGCAGGGCCAGCATGGCCGCCGCCGTGACGCGTGCCCCCGTGAAGTTCGTGTTCTTCTTCATGCTTCTCTCCCATCGGTCGTACGCCTAAGCAACTGCCGGCCGGACCGCACTGCGTTCAGTGCCGCTGGTCGGCTGCGGGGGCGACTCCCTCTGAGAGCCCCGGCGCGCTGAAAAGTTGCGCCACGTCCACGGGGTCGAACTCATAGCGCTGGTTGCAGTAGTCGCAATGAATCTCGACATGGCCGCGCTCTTCGATCACGCCGTCGATTTCCTCGCGGCCCAGCATCTTCAGCATCGCGCCGACCTTGCCGCGCGAGCAGGTGCACTGGAAGCGCGTCTGCACGGGCTCGAAATGGCGCACGTTCTCCTGCCAGAAGAGGCGGCGGAACAGCGTTTCCGATTCCTGTTCGAGCAGTTCTTCCCGCGACAACGTGCCGCCGAGCGTGCACACGCGTTCCCACGTGTCGGTATCGAGTTCGTTCTCGTGTGGCACGATGCCGCCGTCGCCCGGCAGCTTCTGGAGCAGCATGCCCACGGCGCGCTCGCCGTTGGCCGCGAGCCACAGGCGCGTGTCGAGCTGCTCCGAGTGGTGCATGTAATGCTCCAGCACCTCGGCGATCGAAGCGAGCGGGCCGTCTTCGTCGTTCAGCGGCACGATGCCCTGGTAGGGCTGCTGGCCCGGCTGCTTGCTGGCCGGATCGAGCGTGATCACGCAGCGGCCCTTGCCGTTCGGATTGATGAGTCCCGCGAGCGTGGTGTCGGCGGGCAGGGCTGCGGCCTCTTCGGGCGTGAGGCCATCGGCGAGCCGCGCGGTCGCGCGCATCGAGAGATCCGAGCCGCACTGCACGACCAGCATCCGCACGGGACCGTCGCCGAAGATCTGCATGATCAGCGTGCCGTCGAACTTGAGGTTCGCCGAAAGCAGCGCGCACGCGGCCATCATTTCGCCGAGCACGGTCTGCACCGGCGCCGGATAGCGGCGCCGCGCGAGCACCTCTTGCCACGTGCTGCGCAGCGAGACGATCTCGCCACGCACCGGCGCGGCGCTGAACATGAATTTCTGCAACTGGTCGTTCACAATCTTTTCCTTCGTTTCGAATCGCGCGGCACAGTCCGGGCAGCGGCCTCAGGCAGCGAGCCCTAGCCGATCCGCACGAGTTGCGCCTTGAAATACGCGCGCCGCTCCGCGTACACGTCGGCGTTGCGCTTGAGGCCTGCGATGTCGGCCTCGGTGAGTTCGCGCACCACTTTCGCCGGTGCGCCGAGAATCAGCGAGTTGTCGGGGAACACCTTGCCTTCGGTGACCACCGCACCCGCGCCAACCAGACAGTTGCGGCCGATCACCGCACCATTCAAGACCACGGCCTGAATGCCGATCAGCGCGCCTTCCTTCACCGTGCAGCCGTGCAGCATCGCCTGATGGCCGATCGTGACGCCGGCTTCGATCGTGAGGGGGTAGCCGGGGTCCGTGTGCAGTACCGCGCCTTCCTGGACGTTGCTGCGCGCGCCGATCGAGATCGGTTCGTTGTCGCCGCGCAGCGTCGCGCCGAACCAGACGCTCGAGTCTTCGGCGAGCGTGACCTTGCCGACGATGGTTGCGTTATCCGCGACGAACACGCTTTCGTGAATGTTGGGTGCGGCTTCGCCAAGCTTGTAGATGGCCACGGTGCTGCGTCTCCTCAGTGATGTGGGCGTCTGCGGCGCCGCGGCGGGCATGGCCCTGCGGCGCGGAGCAGGTGAATCGCGTATTGTAAACGGTTGCGCGCGGGCTGCCCGGTGGGCTACGCCACGGAGTGCATCCGTTCTGCGTCCGTTCGCGCCGATTTTCGTCCTTGTTTTCCGTATTTTTGCTGCGGTTTCCGATGAATTCCGTTGTTTCCCCCTCTGTCGCTGCGATTGCCGATCCGCTCGACCCGCCCGAAAACTGGCGCATTGCCGCGCTCGACGCGCTGCGCGAGCGCGATCCCGTCGCCAAGGCCGAGGCGGTGCGGGCTCTCGATGCGCGGGTGCAGGCGCAAGCGGGACCGCGCGCCCACCACTGGAACCCGCCGCTGCGGATCGAGGCCCCAGCGGAACTGCCGGGCCGCCCGGAGCGCCCCGAGCTGGTCGAGCCGCGTCTGCTGCAACGGCGCAGCATGAGCACGCCGCAAGGCCGCGTGGTGCTGCTGCACGCGCTGGCGCACATCGAATTCAACGCGATCAATCTGGCGCTCGACGCCGTCTGGCGTTTCGCCGACATGCCCGAGGCCTTCTACGCCGACTGGCTCACGGTTGCGGCGGAAGAGGCGCATCACTTCTCGCTGCTGCGGGTGCGTCTGGCGGACTATGGCCACGTCTACGGCGATTTTCCCGCCCACAACGGCCTGTGGGAGATGTGCGAGCGCACCCGCGACGACGTCCTCGCCCGCATGGCGCTCGTGCCGCGCGTGCTGGAGGCGCGCGGGCTCGACGCCTCGCCGCCCATCCGCACGCGGCTGAAGCAGGCGGGCGACGACGAATCGGCGGCGATTCTCGACGTGATCCTGCACGACGAAGTGGGCCACGTGCGCATCGGCAACCACTGGTTCCGCTACTTGTGCGGGGCGCGCGGGCTGGATCCGCACGCGGCCTGGCTCGCGCTCGCCCAGCAGTACGACGCGCCGAAGATGCGCGGGCCGTTCAACTTCGAGGCGCGCCGCTCGGCAGGCTTCGACGAAACCGAGCTCCAAACGCTGGCTGCCCAGGACGCCGGAGAACACGCTGCGGCCGAGGCGCGCAAGCGCGCAGGCGGCGCTCAGCAATGAGGGCCAGCGTCGTCGGCACCTGACGGCGCATCCCGATATAATCGAACGACCATTCTTTTTCGACGCGCACGCATGAACGTTTCCCGATCCGAATTCGTTGAGGTCAATGGCGTGCGGCTGCACGTGCGCCGCTGGGGTGCCGGCGACGCGCTCATCCTGTTCATGCTGCACGGCTGGATGGATGTCGCGGCCTCGTTCCAGTTCGTCGTCGATGCGCTGGGCGGCAACTGGCAGGTGATCGCGCCCGACATGCGCGGCTTCGGCCTGTCCGACTGGCCGGTGGCGGAGCAGGGCGGCGGCAACTACTGGTTCTACGACTATCTCGCCGATCTGGACGGTCTGCTCGCGCACTACGCGAGCACCGGCGAGGTGAATCTGGTGGGCCACAGCATGGGCGCGAACATCTCGTGTCTATACGCGGGTGTGCGGCCCGAGCGCGTGCGCCGCGTGGTCGATCTCGAAGGCTTCGGCATGCCGTCGCCGCCGGTTGCGCAGGCGCCGCGGCGCTTGCGCGCCTGGCTCGACGAGTTGCGCGATCCGCCCGCGCTACGCCGTTATGCCACGCTCGACGACGTGGCGGCGCGGCTCGTGAAGACCAACCCGCGCCTCGCCGCGGGTCGCGCGCGCTTTCTCGCCCAGCACTGGTCGAAGCCCGACGGGGAGGGCGGCTACATGCTGCTCGCCGACGCCGCGCACAAGATGCGCAGCCCGCTTCTCTATCGCATCGACGAGGTGATGGCGATCTGGTCGCAGGTGCGCGCCAAGGTGCTGCACGTGGAAGCGGCGGGCTCGGAAACGCTCGCGCGGCTCGCGGGCGAAGTGCCGGTCGGCGAATTCAAGTCGCGCTTTTCGGCCTTTCCCGACTGGCGCGAGCGCATCATCGACGACGCCGGGCACATGGTCCATCACGATCAGCCGGAAGTCGTCGCGCAACTGATCGAGGCGTTCTGCTCGTAGCGCGAGGTGTTCCGGCCCGACTTTGTGCGCATAACGCCCGCACGACGACGATGACCGAAGGCCGCCGGACAAGGGCGCCCGCCCGCGTTGGCGGCGCCCGGACGACCACACTGCATTGCAGTAAAATAATCGCTGACTTTTGACTGGATAGCGATGAACGCCGACCTGCACTGCCATTCCACCGTCTCGGACGGCCAACTGGCGCCCACCGCCGTCGCGCAACTGGCGCAGTCGGGCGGGGTGACACTCTGGTCGCTCACCGATCACGACGAGGTGGGCGGCCAGCGCGAGGCACGCGAAGCGGCCGCGGCGCTCGGCATGCGTTATGTCTGCGGCGTGGAAATCTCGGTGACGTGGGCGTCGCGCACGGTGCACGTCGTCGGGCTCAACGTCGATCCTGCCTGCGCGCCCCTCGTGGAAGGGCTGGCGCGTACGCGCAACGGCCGGGCCGCGCGCGCGGAAGCGATCGGCGAGCGGCTCGAGGAGCTCGGCATTCCCGACGCCTACGCAGGCGCGCTGCGCTACGTTTCGAATCCCGACCTGATCTCGCGCACGCACTTCGCCCGCCATCTGGTCGAATCGGGGCGCGCGGAGAACACCCAGGACGCGTTTTCGCGCTGGCTCGGCGAAGGCAAGCCGGGCTATATCTCGCACCGTTGGGCGAAGCTCGCCGACGCCGTTTCGTGGATCAAGGCCGCGGGCGGCGAGGCCGTGATCGCGCATCCGGGCCGCTATCGCTACACGCAGCTCGAATTCGACACGCTCTTCGGCGAATTCATCGACATGGGCGGCAAGGCCATCGAGGTCGTTACCGGCAGCCATACGCCGGACCAGTACGGCGAGTACGCCGCGGTGGCGCGCCGCTTCGGTTTCGAGGCCTCGCGCGGCTCGGACTTCCACGCGCCGGGCCCAGGCACCATCGCGCCGGGCAGCCTGCCGCCGCTGCCTTCGGATCTCAAGCCGGTCTGGGAGCGGTGGCTATAGGCACAACGCGGTGCCACGCGTCTCGTGCCGGTCCGGTTCCGCGCGCTTTCTTTGCCACGCGCCTGCCGTTCTTCCGCAGTTGCCCTTGCCGCTGCCCCTGCCGTTACCCTTATAGTTGCGCTTGCCTGATTGCTTTGACGCGCGCGCGTCCCCACCTGCGCGCTGCGACGAACGACCGCCCAGACCGTCGTCCGCCCTGGTCCCCCGTTAGCTGATCACTGATCATTGCCATGTCCCAGTACTTTCGGCTTCATTGCGAAAACCCGCAGCCCCGCCTCATCAAGCAGGCGGTGCAGATCATCCGCGACGGCGGCGTGATCGCGCTGCCCACCGATTCGAGCTACGCGCTCGCCGCGCGCATCGACGACAAGCCGGCGGCCGAACGCCTGCGCCGCATCCGCGGGCTCGACGAAAAGGCGCTGCTGTCGCTGATGGTGCGGGACCTGTCGGAGCTGGCGAACTTCGCGATGGTGGACAATCAGCAGTACCGGCTCATCAAGTCGGTGACGCCGGGGCCTTACGTGTTCGTGCTGCAGGCGACCAAGGAAGTGCCGCGGCGGCTGTCGCATCCGTCGCGCAAGACCATCGGCCTGCGCGTGCCGGGCCATGCGATTCCGCTCGCGATCCTCGAAGAACTGGGGGAGCCGCTTCTCGCGACCACGCTGATCCTGCCGCCCGATACCGATCCGCTAAACGACCCCGAAGAAATTCGCGAGCGCCTCGAAAAGCAGCTCGATCTCGTGATCGACGGCGGCGCGTGCCCGCGCGAGCCTTCCACGATCATCGACCTCACAGGCAGCGAGCCGGTGCTCGTGCGGGCGGGGCGCGGCAGCCTCGCGCCGTTCGGCCTCGCCGAAGAAGAGGTCTGATGGTCTGATCCCGCTTCGGTGCGTTGCCACACCGCTTTCGCGGGAGCCCTTGCCGGCTGTGCGCCGGCGCATCGATACCGCATTGATACAATACCGCGCCATGGATGCTTCACTGATACAGACGATCGTCGTCTACGCCCTCCCGGTCATCTTCGCCATTACGCTGCACGAGGCCGCGCACGGCTACGTCGCGCGCGCGCTCGGCGACAACACCGCCTACGTGCTCGGCCGCGTGTCGTTCAATCCGATGCGTCACATCGACCCCATCGGCACGATCGCGATGCCGCTGATCCTGTATTTCCTCACGAGCGGCGCGTTCGTGTTCGGCTACGCCAAGCCTGTGCCGATCGCGTTCGGCAATCTGCGCAATCCGCGCTGGGGCACGCTGTGGGTGGCCGCCGCCGGCCCCGCCTGCAACTTCGTGCAGGCGCTGGTGTGGGGCGTGTTCGGTGTCGCGCTCGCGGTGCTTGGCATCGACGAGCCGTTCTTCACGCGCATGGCCGCCGCCGGCGTGGGCGTGAACCTCGTGCTCGGCGTGCTCAACCTCTTTCCGCTGCCGCCGCTCGACGGCGGGCGGGTGCTCGCGGCGCTGCTGCCCACGCGCGCGAGCATTGCGCTCTCGCGCCTCGAGCCCTATGGTTTCATCATCGTGATGGCGCTCCTCGTGAGCGGCATCTTCACCCGATTCTGGCTGCGCCCGCTCGTCTCCATCGGCTACGACGTGGTCACGGCCATCCTTACCCCACTCGTTTCGCTCTTTTCATAACATCATGTTCCCAGACCGTATCTTCTCCGGCATGCGGCCCACCGGGTCGCTGCACCTCGGCCACTATCACGGCGTGCTGAAAAACTGGGTGCGGCTCCAGTCCGAGTATCCGTGCTTCTTCTGCGTGGTGGACTGGCATGCGCTCACCACGCACTACGAAACGCCCGAGGTTATCGAGAAGAACGTCTGGGACGTGCTGATCGACTGGCTCGCCTCCGGCATCGATCCGAACCAGGCCACGCTCTTCATCCAGAGCCGGGTGCCCGAGCATGCGGAACTGGCGCTTTTGCTCGGCATGAGCACGCCGCTGTCCTGGCTCGAACGCGTGCCGACCTACAAGGAGCAGATCGAGAAGCTGCGCGACAAGGATCTCGGCACTTACGGCTTCCTTGGCTATCCCGTGCTGATGGCCGCCGACATCCTGCTGTACCGCGCCTCGCTCGTGCCGGTGGGCGAAGACCAGGTGCCGCACGTGGAGATGGCGCGCGAGATGGCGCGGCGCTTCAACTACATGTACGGCCGCGAGCCGGGCTTCGAGGAGAAGGCCAACGAAGCCGCGAAGAAGCTGGGCGGCAAGCGCTCTAAGCTCTATCACGAGCTGCGCAACGCATACCAGCAGGAGGGCAACGACGAAGCGCTCGAACAGGCGCGCGCGATGCTTTCGGAGTCGCAGAGCCTTTCGATGAGCGATCGCGAACGGCTCTTCGGCTATCTCGAAGGCTCGCGCAAGATCATCCTGCCGGAGCCGCAGGTGCTGCTCACGGAGGCTTCGCGCATGCCGGGCCTCGACGGCCAGAAGATGTCGAAGTCCTACGGCAACACGATCGGTCTGCGCGAGGACGCGCAGACCATCGAGAAAAAGGTCCGCACGATGCCGACCGACCCGGCGCGCGTGCGCCGCACCGATCCGGGCGACCCGGACAAGTGCCCGGTGTGGCAGCTCCACCAGGTCTATACCGACGAAACGACGCACGAGTGGGTGCAGCAGGGCTGCCGCTCGGCGGGCATCGGCTGCCTCGAATGCAAGCAGCCGGTGATCGAAGGCATTCTGCGCGAGCAGCAGCCGATGCTCGAGCGGGCGCAGAAGTACATGGACGATCCGTCGCTGTTGCGCGCGATCGTCGCGGACGGCTGCGATAAGGCTCGCAAGTTCGCGAACGAGACCATGCGCGACGTGCGCGAGGTCATGGGCCTCTCCTACAACTGAGGGGCGCTGCGTTGAGCACGACGTCTCCCGCCGGTGCGCCCCACGGGGCGCTGGCCGAACCCTCGCGCTGGGTGCGCCGCTGGGCGCATCTGGTCGCGCCGGGCGGCGACGTGCTCGACGTGGCATCGGGCAGCGGTCGCCACGCGCGGTTCTTCGCGCAGCGCGGCCACCGCGTGACGGCGCTCGACCGCGACGCCGCCGCACTCGCGACGATGCAGGGCGTG
This sequence comes from Paraburkholderia sp. J12, assembly GCF_905220215.1. Taxonomy (NCBI): domain Bacteria; kingdom Pseudomonadati; phylum Pseudomonadota; class Betaproteobacteria; order Burkholderiales; family Burkholderiaceae; genus Paraburkholderia; species Paraburkholderia sp. J12. The sequence goes on along the minus strand of NZ_CAJMZC010000009.1, from coordinate 164,086 downwards.
GCGGGCATCGACACGCTCGCCTGCGATCTCGAAGGCGCCCCGTGGCCGCTCGCGCCGGCTCGGCGCTATGCGGCCGTCGTGGTCACGAACTATCTGCACCGGCCGCTTATGGCGCAACTGATCGATGCGCTCGCGCCGGGCGGCGTGCTGATCTACGAAACGTTCGCGCAAGGGAACGAGACGGTCGGCAAACCGTCCAATCCCGCGTTCCTGCTGGCGCCGGGCGAACTGCTCGCGGTCTGCACGCCGGCGCTGCGCGTCATTGCCTATCAGGACGGATTTCTCGCCGAACCGCGCGAGGCGTTCATCCAGCGTATTTGCGCCGTGCGCGAAGCACGCGGTTCGCGGTACGGCGGAACGGATCAAGCGGAAGAAGCAAAAGAAGCGGAAAAAGCCGCTCAGGCGGACGGGAAAGCCGCCGAAAAGCGCCGTAATGAAGATGGAACTCAGGTACTACCCGTACCGCGTTACGATCTGGCCGGCTAATCCGCTACAATCGCGGTTTAACGTACTCATTTCTTTGACGTTTCATGGCTAACGGCATTCAGGACGGCATCACGCTGCGCGGCAGCATTCCCGCGATCGTCACCCCCATGCACGAGGACGGCAGTCTCGATCTGCCGGCCTTTCGCAAACTGATCGACTGGCATGTGGAAGAGGGGACGGATGCCCTCGTCGTGGTCGGCACGAGCGGGGAGTCCGCCACGCTGGACGTCGAAGAGCACATCCTGATGGTCCGCACGGCGGTCGAGCACGCCGCGGGCCGCATGCCGATCATCGCCGGCGCCGGCGGCAACTCCACGGCCGAGGCGATCGAGCTCACGAAGCACGCGAAGGCCGTCGGCGCGCAGGCGTCGCTCCAGGTCGTGCCCTATTACAACAAGCCGACCCAGGAAGGTATGTACCGCCATTTCGCGAAGATCGCGGAAGCGGTGGACCTGCCGGTCGTCCTGTACAACGTGCCCGGCCGCACCGTGGCGGACATGTCGAACGAGACCATCCTGCGTCTCGCGCAGGTGCCGGGCATCGTGGGCGTGAAGGAAGCGACGGGCAACATCGACCGCGCCGCGCACCTGATCAAGCACGCACCGGAAGGCTTCTGGATTTTCAGCGGCGACGATCCCACCGCGATCGCCTTGATGCTGCTGGGCGGCCACGGCAATATTTCGGTGACCGCGAACGTCGCGCCGCGCCAGATGAGCGAGCTTTGCCGCGCTGCGCTCGAAGGCGACGCGAAGACCGCGCGCGCGATTCACCTGAAGCTGCTTTCGTTGCACAAGAACCTGTTCATCGAATCGAACCCGATTCCGGTGAAGTGGGCACTGCAGGAACTCGGCCGCATGGAAGGCGGCATTCGCCTGCCGCTCACGCCGCTCGACGAGCGCTACCACGAAGTGGTGCGCACGGCGATGCGCGAAGCTGGCCTGATCGGCTGATCCCCCAGATCCGCCGAAGAGCCCCGTTTTTTCAACCGACGCCATCTCCGCCCGAATCCACGACCGATCCCGGCTTTGCGCTCCAGTATCACGAAGGACCCCATGAAACGTTCTGCTCTCTCCCTCCACGCAACCCGCCTGGCGGTGCTGGCGCTGGCTATCGGCCCGCTTGCAGGCTGCGAATCGCTGAACGACTGGTTCGCGTCGGATCGCGTCAATTACAAGGACACGCCGAGCGCGCCGCCGCTCGCCGTGCCGCAGGATCTCTCGGCCGCGCCGGGTGGCCAGAAGTACGTCGCACCGCCGCCTTCGATGGCGCTCGGCGGCGCACCGAAGGGCACCGTGACGAGCGCGGGCAACACCACGCTCGGCACGCCCACCACGCAGGATCCGTTCGGCATGCACGTCGAGCGCGACGGCGACCGCCGCTGGCTGGTGGTCGACGGCCGCACGCCGGACGACGTCTGGCCGATCCTGCAGACCTTCTGGCAGGACAACGGCTTCACGCTCACCACCGATTCGGCGGGTACCGGCATCATGATCACGGACTGGGCCGAAAACCGTGCCAACATTCCGGACGACTGGTTCCGCCGCACGATCGGCAAGGTGATCGACTTCGCGTACTCGTCGGGCACGCGCGACCGCTTCCGCACGCTCGTGACGCGGGGCCCGGACGGTCAGACCGACATTTCGATCACGCATAGCGCGATGGAAGAAGTGCTCACGGGGCAGGACAAGGCCTCGTCGAAGTGGGTCGAGCGTCCGCGCGATCCGGCCCTCGAAGCGCTGTTCCTCGCCAAGCTGATGCAGAAGTTCGGCCTGACCGATCCGCAGTCGAAGCAGCTTCTGACCGACGCCCGTGCGTCGAGCGACGCGGCCATGGTCGACCACGCGGCGGGCGGCGTCACGCTCGATCTGCCGGAGTCGTTCGACCGCGCCTGGCTGCGCGTGGGTCTCGCGCTCGACCGCACCAACTTCACGGTCGACAACCGCGACCGCGAGAAGGGCATCTACTACGTGCGTTACGCCGATTCGATGCAGGAATTGAAGGGCGACGGCCTGCTCGGCAAGCTCTTCTACAACCCGAAGACGGCTGCGAAGAATCAAGGGCCGGAGTTCATGGTTGCCGTGCGCTCGAAGAGCGACTCGCAGACGCAGGTGGCCGTGGTGGACCAGAGCGGCCAGATCGACACGTCGTCGGACGCCCAGCGCATCGTGACTGCGCTGCACGCCCAGCTCAACTGACGCGGCCGTGCGCTTTGCGAGCCTCGGCAGCGGTAGCGAGGGCAACGCACTGGTCGTAGAAGCAGGCAGCGGGGCGCGCCCCACGCGCGTGCTGCTGGACTGCGGATTCTCGGGCAAGGAAGTCGAGCGGCGGCTCGCGCGAGCGGGCCTTGCCGCCGACGGCCTCGACGCCATCCTCATCACCCACGAACACAGCGACCATATCGGCAGCGCGCTCACGCTCGCCCGCCGCTGGTCGATCCCGCTCTACATGAGCTGGGGTACGGCGCAGGCCGTGGGCGCCGACGAAGCCGGCGTCGAGCTGCACGTGCTGTGGGGCGACGAAACGGTTGAAATCGGCGCGCTGGGCGTGCTGCCCTACACGGTGCCGCACGATGCGCGCGAACCGCTCCAGTTCGTGTTCAGCGACGGCGCGGCGCGCCTTGGCGTGCTGACCGATGTCGGCGAATCGACCTCGCATATCGGCACGGTGCTCGGCGGCTGCGACGCGCTCGTGCTGGAATGCAATCACGACCTCGCCATGCTGGCGGCGAGCCGGTATCCGCCGTCGCTCAAGGCGCGCATCGGCGGTTCGCACGGGCATTTGAACAATGAAGCGGCGGGGGACATACTCGCGGGGCTCGACCGCTCGAAACTGCGGCACCTGATCGCGGCGCACCTGAGCCAGCAGAACAACACGCCGGAGCTGGCCCGCGCGGCGATGGCCGCGGTGCTCGGCAACGCCGCCACGGAAATCGGGGTGGCTTCGCAGGCCGAAGGGTTCGACTGGGTCGCACTGTGACGATGCCGTGATGTGCGGGACGCCCGCGCAGGACGAAAAAAAGCCCATGACGGCAGTCATGGGCTTTTTTGTGCCTGAAATCCGGCGGTCGAAGCGTCCGCCTATGTGGCCGGGCGCTCGCCGGATTGTGGCTTGGTCGCGGCTTAGTTGCGGTTACCGCCGAAGATGCCGAGCAGCGCCAGCAGGTTCGTGAACACGTTGTAGAGATCGAGGTAGATCGCGAGCGTGGCCGAGATGTAGTTCGTCTCGCCGCCGTTCACGACGCGCTGGACGTCGAACAGCATGTAGGCCGAGAAGATCACGATGGCCATGACCGAGAAGGTGATCATCAGCGCGGGCAGTTGCAGGAACACGTTCGCGACGCCGGCCAGCAGCAGCACGATCACGCCCATGAACAACCACTTGCCGAGGCCCGAGAAGTCGCGCTTGCTGACCGTGGCGATGGTGGCCATGGCGGCGAAAATGATGCCGGTGCCGCCGAAAGCGAGCATGATGAGCGACGGGCCGTTCGAGAAACCGAGGATGAACGACAGCAGGCGCGAGAGCATCAGGCCCATGAAGAACGTGAAGCCGAGCAGCACGAACACGCCGACCGAGCTGTTCTTGGTGCGCTCGATGGCGAACATGAAGCCGAAGGCGATCGCGAAGAACGCCAGCATGCTCATGGCCGGGCTGGTAGCCGCGAACAGCGAGAAGCCAGTGGCGACGCCCACCCACGCGCCGAGCACCGTCGGCACCATGGACAGCGCGAGCAGCCAGTAGGTGTTGCGCAGTACGCGGTTGCGGGTCTCCGCCGAGGTGACGGAGCCGCCGCGGCCGAAGTTATAGGGGTACTCGTTCATGCTTTCTCCTTGCGTGAAACGCGTGGTTGGCGGCACGCGACAGATGCGCGGCCCGCTACTTCGTAAGATATGCGCGGTGGCCCGGAGTTTCAACGCTCGTGTTTCACCAGGCCGCCACATGCTTTCCGGTATTGTCATGGAGCCTAAGCCGTCATCCTTAAGCCTCGCTGAAAACCCCGGCGGGACGGCGCGACGTGGCGTTCCACCCGGCTTGTCCCATGATTTTTGCCCAGTCCCTGGCGTCTTTAACCTGCTTGGCCGGCCAAAGAGGGTTCAATCGCAATCATACATGGGAACATGCTACAATTGCCGATTCGTTTGAACTTGTAACCTCTTAATTTTCTGGAGTTTTTATGGCGATCGAACGCACCCTGTCGATTATCAAGCCGGACGCAGTGGCAAAGAACGTGATCGGCCAGATCTACAGCCGCTTCGAAAACGCTGGTCTGAAGATCATTGCCGCCCGCATGGTTCACCTCTCGCGCGCCGACGCCGAGAAGTTCTATGCTGTTCACGCAGCGCGTCCGTTCTTCAAGGACCTCGTCGACTTCATGATCTCGGGCCCGGTGATGGTTCAGGCGCTCGAAGGCGAGAACGCGATTCTGAAGAACCGCGAACTGATGGGCGCGACCGACCCGAAGAAGGCAGAAAAGGGCACGATCCGCGCCGACTTCGCCGACAGCATCGACGCGAACGCCGTGCATGGCTCGGACGCTCCGGAAACGGCTGCCGTGGAAGTCGCGTTCTTCTTCCCGCAAGTCAACGTTTACTCGCGCTAAGCGGGCAAACGCCAGTAGCACCAGGTCGCGAAACGGCAATGGCGTTCACCGTCCGTCCAGAAGGCTCGCGTGTATCGCGCGAGCTGCGCGGATGGCGCGGTGAACCGGCGGGCGTGCTGGTTTCCGTACCGGAATGGCAGGATTGATCATGACGAGCAGTTCCACCGTCAACCTTCTCGATCTCGACGCCGCAGGGCTCGTCGCGTATTGCGAAAGCCTCGGCGAGAAGCCGTTTCGCGCCAAACAGCTGCAACGCTGGATCCATCAGTACAACGCCGCCGACTTCGACGGCATGACGGATCTGGCCAAATCGCTGCGCGAGAAGCTCAAGGGGCGCGCCACCATCGGCATGCCGGGCATCGTCAGCGATCACGTCTCCAGCGACGGCACACGCAAGTGGCTCGTCGACATGGGCAACGGCAACGCCGTTGAAACCGTGTTCATCCCCGAAGAAACCCGCGGCACGCTGTGCGTGTCGTCGCAGGCGGGGTGCGCGGTCAACTGCCGGTTCTGTTCCACCGGCAAGCAAGGTTTCTCACGCAATCTTTCCACCGCCGAGATCATCGGCCAGTTGCGCATGGCGGAATTCGCGCTGCGCGCCTCGCTTCTGGGTGAAGCGGGCGGCCGGGCCACGGGCGGTGACGGCAAGGGCGAGCGCGTCGTCACGAACGTCGTGATGATGGGCATGGGCGAGCCGCTCCTGAACTACGACGCGGTCGTGCCCGCGATGCGCCTGATGCTCGACGACAATGCCTACGGTCTGTCGCGTCGGCGCGTCACGCTGTCGACCTCGGGCGTCGTGCCGATGATGGATCGCCTCGGCGCCGATCTGCCGGTCGCGCTCGCCGTTTCGCTGCACGCGCCCAACGACGCGCTGCGCGACGAACTCGTGCCGCTGAACCGCAAATACCCGCTGCGCGAGTTGATGGCGGCGTGCCAGCGGTATCTGAAGGTCGCGCCGCGCGACTTCATCACGTTCGAGTACTGCATGCTCGACGGCGTCAACGACACGGAAAAGCACGCACGCGAGTTGCTCGCCGTGACGCGTGACGTTCCGTGCAAATTCAATTTGATCCCGTTCAATCCTTTCCCCGAATCGGGGCTCCTGCGTTCGAAGCCGGAGGCGATCAAGCGCTTTGCGCAGATCCTGATGGATGCGGGCGTCGTCACGACCGTGCGCAAGACGCGCGGCGACGACATCGATGCGGCGTGCGGGCAGCTCGCCGGCGAAGTGAAGGACCGGACCCGCCTTGCGGAGCGCACCGCGCGCAAGGTGATCGAAGTGAGGCCGGTGCAGCATTGAGCGCAGGCACTGCGGCAGGGCGCGCAGTGCAGGTCGCAGTACAGTTGGCAGGCAGGCGCCGGGACAGATGCGCGGGGGACACGCACTGTCATCGGCTGTATTGAAGAGTCAGTTGCAGAAGCGATCGGAAGCGGCACAGACGCCGCGCATTTTGTTATAAACGGTCTGCGAATCGGGGCGGGGCATACTGCGCCCGGCCGGTTCCAGGATTGAAAAGAATCGACGCAAGGATTTAGGGATGAGCGAGCCGCAGCACCCTTTCGGGACAGACACCAACGCAGGCCGACCGGCGCCCGGTGGCGCGCCGTCGCCGGTGCAGCCCGTGCCCGACACGGTGGTCGCGGCAGGTGCGCGCCTCGCGCAGTTGCGCGAGGCGAAAGGGTGGTCGGTCGAGGATGTCTCGGCGCGGCTGAAGGTTTCCGTGCAGAAACTACGCGCGCTCGAAGCTGGCGACCTTTCCCATCTGCCGGACACGACGTTCGCGCTCGGCGTGGTGCGCAGCTACGCGAAGATGCTCGGCGCCGATCCGGCCCCGTTCACGCAGGCCTTGCGCCAGGAGCGCGGCGTGCCGCAGCCGGATCTGTCGATGCCCGCTTCGGCCGGCGCCGACCTGCCGCGCGGCCGCGTCTCGCTCACGCTGGGCGGCAGCGGCGCGCCGCGCCACCGCTCGTGGCTGTGGGGCGTGGCGGCCGTGATCGTCGCGGTGATCGCGCTCGGCATGTGGCATACGAATAGCGGTGAGTCGTCGGCGTGGTTCGCGCGGTTGAAGTCGATGGCCAACGGCGCGGGTGCGCAACCCGGCGCCTCGTCGGCGACCGTGACAGAGGGCCAGACCGCGGGCGCCGACAGCGCCTCGGCGGCCCAGGGCGACCAGGCGGCAGCGGTGCAGGCAAGCGACGCCGCGGCGGCGGGTGTCGCGTCCGGCACCGAGACTAACGCGCCGTCCGATGTGGCGCCGGCTGCCGCAGGCAGCGCGCCGCAGGCGGAGCAGAGCGCACCGCCGGCCAGGGTGGCGGCGAGCGCCCCTGCCCAGGCGAACGCGGCCAGCACGCCGGCCGTGGTGGCGACGGCGGCGCAGCCGGCTTCGGCGCCCGAGGACGCAAGCGGTGCAGCCGCGGCAGGCGGCGACACCTCGACTTTCGCGATCCGCGTGACACAGGACACCTGGGTCAACGTGCGGCAGAAGGACGGCAAGGAAGTGTTCTCCGGCCTGATTCACGGCAGCGACGCTCGTGAGATCACCGGCACGGAGCCGTTGAAGATTACCGTGGGCAACAAGGCCGGCATCGAGTCGATGACGATCGACGGCCAGCCGGTGGACGCGTCGAAATATGCGTCGGCGCGCGGCAACGTTGCGCGTTTCGTGCTGCCCTGATCAGGACATGGCATGCGTCGCGGCCGGTATTTCCCGGCCGCGACGCTTTTTCAATTCGCGCGGCGTAGAGGCGCAGTCAGGCCGCGGCGCGCGTGAGGCGTAAATGGGTTTCCCGATGCAAACCGACCAGCAATCTTCGTCCCGCATCAGCCAGATCTGTTCGAACGAACCGGTCCTCGGCGGCCACGCGCCGCGCCGCAAGTCGCATGGCGTGCACGTGCGCTGGGGCGGCAATCTCGTCACGATCGGCGGCGACGCGCCCGTGCGCGTGCAGTCGATGACGAACACCGATACCGCGGATGCGATCGGCACCGCCATCCAGATCAAGGAACTCGCGCAGGCGGGCTCCGAACTCGTCCGTATCACGGTCAACACGCCCGAAGCGGCCGCGGCGGTCCCCGCGGTCCGCGAGCAGCTCGACCGCATGGGCGTGGCCGTGCCGCTCGTCGGCGACTTTCACTACAACGGCCATCTGCTGCTGCGCGACTATCCGGGCTGCGCCGAATCGCTCTCGAAGTACCGCATCAACCCGGGCAACGTGGGCCAGGGCGCGAAGCGCGACACGCAGTTCGCGCAGATGATCGAAGCGGCCGCGAAATACGACAAGCCGGTGCGCATCGGCGTGAATTGGGGCAGCCTCGACCAGGACCTGCTCGCGAAGATGATGGACGAGAACGGCGCGCGCAGCGAGCCGTGGGAAGCGCAGAGCGTGATGTACGAAGCGCTCATCCAGTCGGCGATCGGCTCGGCCGAGCGCGCCGTCGAGCTCGGCCTCGGCCGCGACAAGATCATCCTGTCGTGCAAGGTGAGCGGCGTGCAGGACCTGATCGCCGTCTACCAGGAACTCGCGAAGCGCTGCGATTTCGCGCTGCACCTCGGGCTGACCGAGGCGGGCATGGGCTCGAAGGGCATCGTCGCTTCGACGGCAGCGCTTTCGGTGCTGCTGCAGCAGGGCATCGGCGACACCATCCGCATTTCGCTCACGCCGGAGCCGGGTGCTTCGCGCACGGGCGAAGTCGTGGTCGGCCAGGAAATCCTGCAGACCATGGGCCTGCGTTCGTTCACGCCGATGGTCATCGCGTGCCCGGGCTGCGGCCGCACTACCAGCACGCTGTTCCAGGAGCTCGCTTCGCAGATCCAGAACTATCTGCGTGCGCAAATGCCCCTGTGGCGCGAAGCGTACCCGGGCGTCGAAACGATGAACGTGGCCGTGATGGGCTGCATCGTGAACGGCCCGGGCGAATCGAAGCACGCGAACATCGGCATCAGTCTGCCGGGCTCGGGCGAGAACCCGGCCGCGCCGGTCTTCATCGACGGCGAGAAGGTCAAGACGCTGCGCGGCGAGCATATTGCCCAGGAATTCCAGCAGATCGTGAGCGACTACGTCGCACGCAAGTACGGCAAGGCTGCCGCCACGGTTTAAACCGCGCGCCACACCGTACGCACAATCGAACCTCGCGAACATTGCTAGTGCAACCAGATGACTGAACAGAAAAGAAAGCCCGAAAAGCTCACCGGCGTGAAGGGCATGAACGACATCCTGCCGCAGGACGCAGGGCTGTGGGACTTCTTCGAAACCACCGTGAAGTCGATGCTCCGTTCGTACGGATACCAGAATATCCGCACGCCGATCGTCGAGCACACGCAGCTCTTCACGCGCGGCATCGGCGAAGTGACCGACATCGTCGAGAAGGAGATGTACAGCTTCACCGACGCGCTCAACGGCGAGAACCTCACGCTGCGCCCCGAAGGCACCGCCGCGGCCGTGCGCGCATCGATCGAGCACAATCTGCTGTACGACGGCCCGAAGCGCCTGTGGTACATCGGCCCGATGTTCCGCCACGAGCGTCCGCAGCGCGGCCGCTATCGCCAGTTCCATCAGGTGGGCGTGGAAGCGCTCGGTTTCTCGGGCCCGGATGCGGACGCGGAAATCATCCTGATGTGCCAGCGCCTGTGGGACGACCTGGGCCTTGTCGGCATCAAGCTCGAGATCAACACGCTGGGCGTGGCCGAGGAGCGCGCCGCGCATCGCGTGGAACTGATCAAGTATCTCGAGCAGCACGTGGACGCGCTCGACGAAGACGGCAAGCGCCGCCTCTACACGAACCCGCTGCGCGTGCTCGACACGAAGAATCCTGCGCTGCAGGCCATCGCGAACAACGCGCCGAAGCTGATCGATTTCCTCGGCGCCGAATCGCGCGCGCACTTCGAGGGGCTGCAACGCATCCTCAAGTCGAACAACATTCCGTTCACGATCAATCCGCGTCTCGTGCGCGGTCTCGATTACTACAATCTGACCGTGTTCGAGTGGGTCACCGACAAGCTTGGCGCGCAAGGCACGGTGGCCGCGGGCGGCCGCTACGATCCGCTGATCGAGCAGCTGGGCGGCAAGCCCACGGCCGCGTGCGGCTGGGCGATGGGCATCGAGCGCATTCTCGAGCTGCTCAAGGAAGAAGACCTTGTTCCTGAGACCGAAGGTTGCGACGTCTACGTCGTCCACCAGGGCGACGCCGCGCGCGACCAGGCTTTCATCGTGGCCGAGCGTCTGCGCGACACGGGTCTCGACGTGATCCTGCATTGCAGCGCCGACGGTCAGACCGCGAGCTTCAAGTCGCAGATGAAGCGCGCGGACGCGAGCGGCGCGGCGTTTGCCGTGGTGCTCGGCGAGGACGAGGTGGCGCAGGGCGTGGCGGGCGTGAAGGCCCTGCGCGGCGAGGCTGCCGAGGCGCGCAACGAGCAGCAGACGGTTGCGCTCGAGGACTTGACCGAATATCTGATCAATGCGATGGTTGCATCCGCCGAAGACGGCGACGACTAAGGATCGCAGCCGTTTTGACAAGATGGGCGGCGCGTGCCGGCAAAACCGGCCAAAGCGCGCCTGCCGACAGGCTAGATAAAGAACAAGGAATCGCTTCGCGATGAGTTACCACGACGAACAAGAATCGATCGAGAGCTTCAAGGCATGGTGGGCGCAGTGGGGCAATGTCTCGACGTGGATCGTGCTGATCGCCTTGCTCGCCCTCGCGGCGTGGAACGGCTGGAACTACTGGCAGCGCCATCAGGCGGCCGAGGCTTCCGTGCTGTATGACCAGGTCCAGCAGGCCGCGAACGGCACCGACAAGGCGCTGCTCACGCGTATCGCCTCCGATATGGAAGACCGTTTCGGCGGCACGGCTTACGCGCAGATGACGGCGCTGGCCGTCGCCAAGGCGCTCTACATGGACGGCGACGAAGCGGGCGCGAAGGCGCAGCTGCAATGGGCCGCCGACCATGCGAAGGACGACGAATTCCGCCAGATCGCGAAGCTGCGTCTCGCTTCGCTGCTGCTCGACGAAAAGGCCTACGATCAGGGTCTCGCGCTGATTCCGCAGCCGGATTCGGGGCCGTTCAAGGGTGTCGTGGCCGACGGCCGCGGCGACCTGCTCGCGGCATCCGGCAAGCGCGAAGACGCGCGCGCGGCGTATCAGCTCGCGCTCGACAGCCTGCCGAAGAGCGATGCTTCCGAACGCCAGCTGATCCAGTTCAAGCTGGATGCGCTGGGCGGCTAAGGCGCCCGGATCCGGACCTACGCCCAGGCGCATTCCCATCAATCCCATCCCTTCATGCTTCGCTCACCGATGAATCTGCTGAAACGATACGTTGTGCCCGCCGCCTGTGCGATGACTCTCCTTGCACTCGCGGCCTGCTCGTCGCACAACGACGAGCGCCGCACGCCGGTACCGCTCACCGAGTTCAAGCCGGTGCTCAACGTCCAGCAGGTATGGAAGGCGAGCGTCGGCAAGGCCGGCCGCTACCTGTTCTCGCCGGTCGCCGTCGGCGACGCCGTCTATGCGGCAGGCGCGAACGGCTCGGTCGGCAAGTTCGATGCGCAGACCGGCAAGGAAATCTGGAAGGTCAAGCTCAAGGACGACCTCTCGGCAGGCGTCGGCAGCGACGGCAACCTCACGGCCGTGGGCGGCCTGAAGGGCCAGGTCTACGTGCTCGACAACAACGGCAAGCTGCTGTGGCAGGCTAAGGCGCCGGGCGAGATCATCTCGCCGCCGCTCGTCGGCAACGGTCTCGTGATCGTGCGCACGATCGATGGCCAGATCGTCGCCTTCAATGCGCAGACGGCCGAGCAGAAGTGGCTCTACCGCAACCGCGCCGTGCCGCTTAACCTGCGCGTTTCGGCCGGCATGACGTTCGCCGGCGACCAGGCCGTGCTCGCGGGCTTCCCGGGCGGCGGTTTCTCGGCGATCAACCTGCAGACGGGCGATGCGTTCTGGGAAACACCGGTGTCCTATCCGAAGGGCGTGACCGAAGTCGAGCGCATCAACGACGTAAGCGGGCCGCCCACGCTGGTCGGCGCAACCACCTGTGCCGTCACGTTCCAGGGGCAGCTGGGCTGCTTCGATGCGAACTCGGGCCGTCCGATGTGGCAGAAGCCGTTCTCGAGCGTGAGCGGCATTGCCCAGGACGACACCACGGTGGTGGGCGCCGACGACTGGTCGGTCGTGCACGCGTACAGCGTGGCCAACGGCAGCCAGACGTGGAGCTTCGACAAGCTCAAGAATCGCGACCTCAGCGTGCCGGTGCTGCTGGGTCACGCGGTCGTGATGGGCGACTACCAGGGCTACGTGCATTTCCTCTCGCTCGACGACGGCAGCTTCGTCTCGCGCGTGAAGACCGACGGCAGCCCGATCGTCGCGGCGCCGGTGCTGGCCGGCAATACGCTCGTCGTGCAGACGAAGGACGGCGACCTGTTCGGTCTGCGTCCGCAGCAGTAAAGCGACGTTCGACGCGCCCCGTTCCGGGCCGTCCGGTGGCGGCGGCGCAGCCGTTTTCGAGCGGCTTTTCGAACCTCTCCCCAGGGGCAGCCGGCCTTGAGCCGTGCGATGCCCCGCACCGGGCCGGCGCAAGCCGGCCGCATGCGTTCTGACCGGGCGCAACCGCAATGGACACCGCTCCCGCTGCCAGCCCGGCGCCTTGCGTCTTGCGGGCGCTGACCGTGTTGGCGGCGCGCCGCTTCGGCCGCGTGTCCGTTTCGTGATATTTCGTGATAATTTGCAACTGATGCCGCCCCTGCAGGCGCAGGCCGTTGCCGCGCAGCGCGCCGGAATTCCGGTGCCGCGCCTTACCGTAGAAAAGATCAGATGAAACCCGTAATCGCCCTCGTCGGGCGCCCCAATGTGGGGAAATCCACGCTGTTCAACCGGCTCACGCGCTCGCGCGATGCGCTGGTGGCCGACCTGCCGGGCCTCACGCGCGACCGTCACTACGGCGAGGGGCGCACGGGCGATCGTCCGTACCTCGTCGTGGACACGGGCGGCTTCGAGCCCGTCGCGAAGGACGGCATCCTGCACGAGATGGCGCGCCAGACCCGCCAGGCGGTGGCGGAGGCCGACATCGTCGTGTTCATCTGCGACGGTCGCAACGGCCTCGCGCCGCAGGACAAGCACATTGCCGACTATCTGCGCAAGACCGGCCGGCCGATCTTCCTCGTGGTGAACAAGGCCGAGGGCATGAAGTACTCGGCCGTGGCCGCCGACTTCTACGAGCTGGGCCTTGGCGACCCGCGCGCCATTTCTGCCGCGCACGGCGACGGCGTGACCGAGATGATCAACGAGGCGCTCGATCAGGCCTACGCCGAACAGCCCGAAGAAAGTGAAGAGGACGCCGAAAAGCACGGCATCAAGATTGCGATCGTGGGTCGGCCGAACGTGGGCAAGTCGACGCTCGTGAACACGCTGCTCGGCGAAGACCGCGTGATCGCGTTCGACATGCCGGGCACGACGCGCGATTCGATCTATATCGACTTCGAGCGCGGCGGCAAGAAGTACACGCTCATCGACACGGCGGGCCTGCGCCGCCGCGGCAAGGTGTTCGAAGCCGTCGAAAAGTTTTCGGTGGTGAAGACGTTGCAGTCGATTGCCGACGCGAACGTCGTGATCCTGATGCTCGACGCGCACCAGGAGATCTCCGACCAGGACGCGCATATCGCGGGCTTCGTGGTGGAGCAGGGCCGGGCGCTCGTGGTGGCCGTGAACAAGTGGGACGGTCTCGACGAGCACGCGCGCGAGCAGATCAAGCACCACCTGCTGCGCAAGCTCAAGTTCCTCGACTTCGCGAAGTTCCACTTCATCTCGGCGACCGAGAAGTTCGGCATCGGCGCGCTGATGCGCTCGGTGGATGCGGCCTACGCGGCCGCCATGGCGAAATTGCCTACGCCGAAGCTCACGCGCGCGCTGATCGAAGCCGTGGAGTTCCAGCAGCCGCGCCGCCGCGGCCCGGTGCGCCCGAAGCTGCGCTACGCGCACCAGGGGGGACAGAACCCCCCGATCATCGTCATTCACGGCAACGCACTCGACGCCGTGACGGAGACTTACAAGCGTTATCTGGAGAACCGCTTCCGGGAAACTTTCTCGCTGACGGGGACTCCATTGCGCATAGAGTTTCGTTCCTCGACGAACCCCTACACCGAGAAAAGCTGAGCCGTGTTCGCTGGCGCACATGGCCGCACGCGCAGTCCTGGCGGGGCGGTCCGGATCCGCGCCGGTGAACGAGAATCGGCTATAGTGTAGCGATTGGTGCCGGATTTCTTTTTCTTCGGCATCAGTCCAAGTTAAACCTGCAAAAAAATACGGAGTTTGCTATGAGCAACAAAGGGCAACTGTTACAAGACCCGTTTTTGAACGCGCTGCGCAAGGAGCACGTGCCTGTTTCGATCTATCTGGTCAACGGCATCAAGCTTCAAGGGAACATTGAATCGTTCGACCAGTACGTCGTGTTGCTCCGTAATACGGTTACGCAGATGGTTTACAAGCACGCCATTTCCACGGTCGTCCCCGCCCGTCCGGTGAACTTCCACCCGGATTCGGAAACGTCCTGATCCACGGTACGGCCGGTCCGGGACGCTCCAAAGGCGAACCGGACCGGCCGTTTCCATTTTGACATCCGCTAATTTGACCAACGCCGCACTTGTCGGCATCGACTTCGGCAAGACCGATTTCGAAGCCAGTCTCGAAGAACTCAGCCTGCTCGCACAGAGTGCGGGCGCTCATCCCGCCGTCACGCTCACCGGCCGACGCTCGAGCCCGGACGCCGCCATGTTCATCGGCAGCGGCAAGGCCGAAGAACTGCGTCTCGCGTGCGAATCGCACGACGTCGAAATCGTCATCTTTAATCACGCTCTCTCGCCGGCCCAGCAGCGCAATCTGGAGCGCGCGCTCAATCGCCGCGTGGTGGACCGCACGAGCCTGATTCTCGATATCTTCGCGCAGCGCGCCCGCAGCCATGAAGGCAAGCTGCAGGTCGAGCTCGCACAGTTGCAATACCTCGCCACGCGCCTCGTGCGCGCGTGGACCCACCTCGAGCGCCAGAAGGGCGGTATCGGCCTGCGCGGCCCCGGCGAAACGCAGCTCGAAACCGACCGCCGGCTGCTCGGCGACCGTATCAAGATGCTGCAGGGACGCCTCGCCAAGCTGCGCCGTCAGCACGGCACGCAGCGGCGCCAGCGCCAGCGCAACCAGACCATGTCGGTCTCGCTCGTCGGCTATACGAACGCAGGCAAATCCACGCTCTTCAATGCGCTCACGAAGGCGCAGGCCTATGCCGCCGACCAACTGTTCGCCACGCTCGACACCACCTCGCGGCGTGTCTGGCTGGGGGGCGAGGTCGGCCAGATCGTGCTCTCCGATACGGTGGGGTTCATCCGCGAACTGCCTCACCAGCTCGTCGCGGCGTTTCGCGCGACGCTCGAAGAAACCGTTCAGGCCGATTTGCTGCTGCACGTGGTCGATGCATCGAGCGCCGTGCGTCTTGACCAGATCGATCAGGTCAACGGGGTCCTGCACGACATCGGCGCGGACACGATCCGTCAGGTGCTGGTGTTCAACAAGATCGACGCCGTGCCCGAACTGGCGGCCCGCGGCGGCACGGTCGAGCGGGACGAGTATGGTAATATTTCGCGCGTCTTTTTGAGCGCGCGCACGGGCGTCGGACTGGATGCGCTGCGCGCCGCCATCGCCGAAATTGCGACTGCCGAGCCGATCGCCGACGTGTCGCAGCCGCCTGCCGCCGCCGACTGGAACGCGGTGCCCCACGAACCTCGCAGGGAACCGGAACACGGCCACTGACGCCGCGCCCCGGCGCCATCGATCCGTGCGGCCACGCCGGCTTTTTCGTCGGGCGCAGTGCCCCAGGGCCGGCGAAAGCCGCACGCATTGACCCGCTGTCTACTCTGGTGAACGAACTCAGGTGAACGATTACAACAAGCGGTCTGGCTGGCAGCGCGCGCGCGCCATTTTCTCGTTGAACGACCCGCGTTGGGGTCGTGGCGACGGCGAGCGCCCGGACGACTCGCGCCGTCCCCCGAGCAAGGGCGGGGACAACGACGGGCCGCCCGATCTCGACGAGATGTGGCGCGACTTCAATCGCCGTCTCTCCACGTTTTTCGGCCGCAAGGGCAACGGTAAGGGCCCGGGCAACCTCGGCTCGCGTCCCGACAACGGCAATGGCGCCCGCATCGGCGTGGGCATCGTGATCGGCGTGCTGATTGCGATCTACGTGGGCAGCGGCGTCTATGTCATCCAGGACGGGCAGGCCGGCGTCGTGCTGCAGTTCGGCCAGTACCGCTATACCGTCGGCCAGGGCGTGCACTGGCGCCTGCCGTATCCGTTCCAGACCCACGAAGTGGTGAACATCGACCAGATCCGTTCGGTCGAGATCGGGCGCAACAATCTCGTGCGTCCGGCCAACGTCAAGGACGCCTCGGTCATCACGCACGACGGCGACATTCTCGACGTGCGCTTCACGGTGCAATACCAGGTGAAGCAACCGACCGACTACCTGTTCCAGAGCGTCGATCCCGATCTCACCGTCACGCAGGCAGCGCAGGCGGCCGTGCGCACGGTGGTGGGCGCGCGCAGCACGAACGATCTGCTCTACGCGGACCGCGAGCCGATTCGCGCGCAACTGGCCGACGCGATCCAGCATTCGCTCGACGCGTACAAGACGGGTCTCGCCGTGACCGGCGTGACGATCCAGAGCGTGCAGGCGCCTGAGCAGGTGCAGGCCGCTTTCGACGACGCCGCAAAGGCGCATCAGGATCGCGAGCGCGCGAAGCGCGACGCGCAGGCCTACGCCGATCAGCTGCTGCCGCGCGCGCAGGCCGACGGCACCCGTCTGATCGACGATGCGAAGGCCTACAGCGAACGCGTGGTCGACGAAGCGCAGGGCGACGCCCAGCGCTTCATGCAAGTCTATGAGCAATACGCGAAGGCGCCGGCCGTGATTCGCGAGCGCATGTATCTGGAGACCATGCAGCACATCTACTCGAATACGACGAAGGTGTTCGTCGACAGCAAGTCCGGCAACAACGTGATCTACCTGCCGCTCGACAAGCTCGTCGACGCCACGCGTCAGCGCGCCGCGGCCGCTGCTGCGGCATCGGGCGCGTCTGCGGTCGCGCCTGGTGTTTCGACACCGGATGCCTCGTCGGCCGCCGCGCCCGCCTCGGGCGACGCGCAGCAGCAAGGCGATCAGCAGGGCGCACAGCAGGGTGTACAGCAGGGCGCATCACAAAGCGCCCAGGGCGCCCAGCAGAATGCGCAGCCGGGCGCCGCGCCCGCACCCTCGGCCAGCGACGCCGCTGCCGCCGCGAGCGACGCATTCCGCTCGCGCGACGCGTTCCGCAGCCGCGGCCGCGAAGACGACGTGCAATAACGGAGCGCACTCATGAACCGAATCATTGCGCTCGTCGTTGTGGTCGTCGTGGCCGTGCTGGTCGCATCGTC
This sequence comes from Paraburkholderia sp. J12, assembly GCF_905220215.1. NCBI lineage: Bacteria > Pseudomonadati > Pseudomonadota > Betaproteobacteria > Burkholderiales > Burkholderiaceae > Paraburkholderia > Paraburkholderia sp. J12. Next base: position 146,552 of record NZ_CAJMZC010000009.1, on the reverse strand, counting down.
GTCGGTGTTCGTCGTCGATCCGCGCCACGTGGCCGTCATTTCGTCCTCGGGCGGCAGCCCGGCCACGCTCGCGGGCCCGGGCATTCACGTGAAGCTGCCGCCGCCGTTCCAGACGGCGACGTTCATCGATACGCGCGTGGAGGCGTTCGACGCCCCCGACGCCGACCGCTACACGACGGCCGACAAGACCGAACTGCTCGTGAACCCGGTGATCCGCTATCGCATTGCCGATCCGCTCAAGTTCTTCGCCGCGACGAAGGGCGACCCGCAGACGCTCGCCGACCGTCTCGCCTCGCTTTCGCGCGATGCGCTGGCGGATGCGTTCTCCAAGGTCACGCTCAGCGCCGCGCTCGCGCAGCAGGAAGCCATCGCCAACGACGCGCGCGACGCACTGCGCACCGCCGCGGCGCCGCTCGGCATCGACGTGATCGACATCGAGCTCACGCGCCTCGACTATCCGCCGGAGCTTGCGGACGCGGTCTACAAGCGCATGAGCGCCGCCCGCGAGCAGATGGCCGCCGACGAGCGCGCCCAGGGCGCGGCCGATGCACAGCAGATCAAGGACGACGCGGAGCGCAAGCAGCAGGACGCCGTCGCGCAGGCTTATGCCGAGGCCCAGGCCATCAAGGGCGAGGGCGACGGCAAGGCCGCGGCGATCGCCGCGGAAGCTTATGGGCACGACCCGCAGTTCTATCAGTTCTATCAGAGCATGCAGGCGCTGCGCGACAGCTTCAAGCCCGGCGACGTGGTCGTGGTCGATTCGTCGAGCGACTTCTTCCGCTTCATGCGCGGCCCGAACGGCGGCGAGAATACGCCGGCCCCGGCCGCCCCGCGCAAACACTAGACAAAACGAGACGCCGCGCCGCTTGCGGCGCGTTCCTTTAGCATGGACATTGCTGGATCCCTGTTGCTCGCGATCGCGCTGATGCTGATTATCGAGGGCATGTTCCCCTTCGTCTTTCCGACGGCGTGGCGCGACACATTCCGTAAAATCGCGGAAAGGCCGCCGCATCACATCCGGATCGGCGGGCTGATCGTGATGGGGCTCGGCCTCGTGCTCCTGATGCTCGCAACCTGATTGCAAACGAACGCACGCGCCGCTTTGCGCCGTGCGTTCCGGTTCCCCGGCCCGCGCGATTTGCGATTCGCGCGCCGCCTTCATAGTGGTAGGACTCAACCGATGTCGACCTGGTTACTTCCCGAGAATATTGCCGACGTGCTGCCTTCCGAGGCACGCAAGATCGAAGAGCTGCGCCGGCGCCTGCTGGACCGTTTTCGTGCCTACGGCTACGAAATGGTCATGCCGCCGCTGCTCGAGTATCTCGAGTCGCTGCTCACGGGCAGCGGGCGCGACCTGAATCTGCGCACGTTCAAGCTCGTCGACCAGATCTCGGGCCGCACGCTCGGCCTGCGTGCCGACATGACGCCGCAGGTGGCGCGCATCGACGCCCACCTGCTGAACCGCCAGGGCGTGACGCGCCTGTGCTACGCGGGCAACGTGCTGCATACGCGTCCGCGCGGTCTGCACGCCACGCGCGAACAGATCCAGATCGGCGCTGAAATCTACGGGCATGCAGGGCTCGAAGCCGACCTCGAGATCCAGCAGCTGATGCTCGACGCGCTGCGTCTCGCGGGCCTCGCCAAGGTGCGCCTCGACCTGTGCCATGCAGGCGTGCTCGCGGCGCTGTTCGAAGCCGATCCGGCGGCGGCCGCGCTCGGCGATGCGCTCTACGAAGCGCTCGCAGGCAAGGACGTGCCGCGCCTCGCCGAGCTGACCGCCGACCTCGCGCCGCTCACGCGCGACGCACTGCGCGCGCTGCCCTCGCTCTATGGCGACGCCGGTGTGCTGGAGGAGGCGCGCACGCGCCTGCCGGCGCTGCCGGGCATTGCCCGCGCGCTCGACGACCTCGCGTTCCTCGTAGGCGAGATCGACGGCGCGGAACTGATGATCGATCTTGCCGATCTGGGCGGCTATGCCTACCACAGCGGCGTGATGTTCTCGGCCTACGTGGACGGCGTGCCGAACGCCGTGGCGCGCGGCGGCCGCTACGACAAGGTGGGTGAGGCTTATGGCCGGGCCCGTGCCGCGACGGGCTTCTCGCTCGATCTGCGCGAAGTGGCCCGTATTTCGCCCGTCGAGGCGCGCAGCAGCGCGATCCTCGCCCCGTGGCGCCACGACGAAGCCCTGCGCGCCGCCGTGGCGGCGCTGCGCGATGCAGGCGAGGTGGTGATCCAGGCACTGCCCGGCCACGAACACGATATGGACGAATTCGCGTTCGATCGCGTGCTGGTCGAGCGCAACGGCGCCTGGCTCGTCGAAGCCCGCGCCTGAACAGGCGAAAACTCGGGTGAAAGCGGCCCCGCAGCGGGCCGCGCGAGGACGCTCGCATTCGCCGCGCCGGCCGCGCAGTTCCTTGAGTGCAAAGGAAAATTCCCGCTATTTCGGGAAAAAAAGGCGGGCGTGCGTCCGAACCCAGGTAGAATACGTTTTTAACCAGCTAACGAAACACCATGTCTGCCAGCGCAGTGAATGTAACCCCGGGGCGCAACGTCGTCGTCGTGGGCACCCAATGGGGCGATGAAGGCAAGGGCAAGATCGTCGACTGGCTGACGGACCACGCGCAAGGCGTGGTGCGTTTCCAGGGCGGTCACAACGCCGGCCACACACTCATCATCGGCGGCAAGAAGACCATTCTCCGGCTGATCCCGTCGGGCATCATGCGCGCCGGCACCGCCTGCTACATCGGCAACGGCGTGGTGCTCTCGCCCGAGGCCCTCTTCAAGGAAATCGGCGAGCTCGAAGAAGCGGGCATCGACGTCCAGAAGCGCCTCTTCATCTCCGAAGCCACCACGCTCATCCTGCCGTACCACATCGCCATCGACCAGGCGCGCGAAGCGAAGCGCGGCGCCGCGAAGATCGGCACGACCGGCCGCGGCATCGGCCCGGCCTACGAAGACAAGGTGGCGCGTCGCGGCCTGCGCGTGCAGGACCTGTTCGAGCCGGAAATCTTCGCCGAACGTCTGCGCGAGAACCTCGACTATCACAACTTCGTGCTCACGCAGTACCTGGGCGCCGCTGCGGTGGACTTCCAGCAGACGCTCGACACGATGCTCTCCTACGCCGACCGCCTGAAGCCGATGGTAACGGATGTTTCGCGACGTCTGTATGACGCGAACCGCCAGGGCGGCAACCTGCTGTTCGAAGGCGCGCAAGGCACGCTGCTCGACATCGACCACGGCACCTATCCGTTCGTCACGTCGAGCAATTGCGTCGCGGGTGCCGCGTCGGCGGGCGCGGGCGTCGGCCCGCAGCAGCTCAACTACATCCTCGGCATCACCAAGGCGTATTGCACGCGCGTGGGCTCGGGTCCGTTCCCGAGCGAGCTCTACGACGCCGACAATGCCGACCGCCAGGAAGAAGTGGGCCTCACGCTTGCGAAGGTGGGCAAGGAATTCGGTTCGGTCACGGGCCGTCCGCGCCGCACCGGCTGGCTCGACGCCGCCGCGCTGCGCCGCTCGATCCAGATCAACGGCGTGACGGGCCTGTGCATCACGAAGCTCGACGTGCTCGACGGTCTCGACGAAGTGAAGCTCTGCGTGGGCTACAAGGTCGACGGCAAGGATGTCGATATCCTGCCGCGCGGCTCGTCGCAGGTGGCCGCGTGCGAACCGGTCTACGAGACCTTCCCGGGCTGGAAGGAAAGCACCATCGGCATCACGCAATGGGATGCGCTGCCGAAGAGTGCGCAGGCCTATCTCACGCGCGTGCAGGAAGTGGCGGGCGTGCCGATCGACATGGTCTCGACGGGCCCGGATCGCGACGAGACGATCCTGCTGCGTCATCCGTTCAAGGTGTAAAAGAAGCAAATGAGGGGTAGTGCAGAATGATTCAGATGACGGACCCGCGCAACGACGACAAGAACCTGTGGGTCGGCTGGGATGAGTATCACCGGTTGATCGAACTCCTCGCGCTCGCAGTCCACGAGTCGCGCTGGAAGTTCGACCAGATCCTGTGTCTCGCGCGCGGCGGCCTGCGCGTGGGCGACCAGCTCTCGCGCATCTACGACCTTCCGCTCGCGATTCTCGCGACGAGTTCGTATCGCGAAGCGGCGGGCACGGAACAAGGCGAACTCGACATCGCCCAGTACATCACGATGACGCGCGGCGAGCTCTCGGGCAACGTGCTGCTCGTGGACGATCTGGTCGATTCGGGCGTCACGCTCGCACGCGTGCAGCAGCACCTCAAGGAGCGTTATCCGGCCGTGACCGGCGTGCGCTCGGCGGTGCTCTGGTACAAGGGCTGCTCGAAGGTGAAGCCCGACTATTTCGTGCAGCACCTGCCGACCAATCCGTGGATCCACCAGCCTTTCGAGGAATGGGACACGGTGCGCCCGCACAATCTGGGTGCGTGGATCAAGCGTGGCCTGCAGCAGGCGGCCGCGAACGGCGCGCAGTCGTAACGTCCTCGTTTGCGCGCGCCGCGAAACCGGAACGGAGCCTCTCGGGGCTCCGTTTTTTTTTGCCTGATTCCTTTGCGTGACGATTTCGTGTCCGAGATCCAATGGGCACGCGCGGGCAGACGTGATGAGGGGCGGATGCTACACTTCGCCCGAATGGACGACGTGGCACTGCCACAACGGGTGCCTCATCGCGGTGGAGCGCCCGGTTTAGAATAGCGGTCGCTTTTTTTTCCGCCTCGAAACGGATTTCCGCGTCTATGACAACTAGCACACACGTGGCAAAGCAGTCCCTGCCGTCTCTAGCCGTTGCGGCGATCGGCGTGGTGTTCGGCGATATCGGCACCAGCCCGCTTTATTCGCTCAAAGAGGCGTTCAGCCCCGACCACGGGATTCCGCTCAACGATACGTCCATCCTCGGCGTCATCTCGCTGCTGTTCTGGGCGATCATGATCGTCGTGAGCGTCAAATACGTACTGTTCGTGATGCGCGCCGACAATAACGGCGAGGGCGGCGTGCTCGCGCTGATGGCGCTGGCGCTGCGTACCTTCAAGCGTTCGAGCCGCGCCGCACTGGTCCTCACGGGCCTCGGCATCTTCGGCGCCTGCATGTTCTATGGGGATGCGGTCATCACCCCCGCGATCTCGGTGATCTCGGCGGTCGAAGGTCTCGAAATCGCGGCGCCCAAGCTCTCCCATCTCGTCGTGCCGCTCACGATGGTGATCCTCGTCGCGCTCTTCTGGATCCAGCGTCACGGCACGGCGCTCGTCGGCCGCCTGTTCGGGCCGATCATGGTGCTGTGGTTCGTGACCATCGGCATTCTCGGCCTCTCGCACATCGTGCAGACGCCGGGCGTCATCGCCGCGCTCAATCCGTACTACGCGATCAGCTTCATGGGCGCGCACATGCTGCAGGCCTACGTGGTGCTCGGCTCGGTCGTGCTGGTGCTGACGGGCGCCGAGGCGCTTTATGCCGACATGGGCCACTTCGGCGCCAAGCCGATCCGCGTGGCCTGGTACGTGCTCGTGATGCCGTCGCTCGTGCTGAACTATTTCGGCCAGGGCGCGCTGCTCATGCAGGACCACAAGGCGATCGAGAACCCGTTCTTCCTGCTCGCGCCCGACTGGGCCCTCCTGCCGCTCGTCGTGCTCTCGACGGTGGCCACCGTGATTGCGTCGCAGGCCGTGATTTCGGGCGCGTATTCGCTGACGAGCCAGGCGATCCTGCTGGGCTACGTGCCGCGCATGAAGGTGCTGCACACATCCGACCTCGCGATCGGGCAGATCTACGTGCCGGTGGTGAACTGGCTGCTGCTCTTCGTCATCCTGTGCATCGTGATCGGCTTCAAGAGCTCCGACAATCTCGCGGCGGCCTACGGCATCGCGGTTACCGCGACCATGGTCATCACCACGGTGCTCCTGAGCGTCGTGATGATCGAGATCTGGAAGTGGCACAAGGCGCTCGTCGCGCTGATCATCGGCATCTTCCTCGCGGTCGATCTCGGCTTCTTCGGCGCGAACCTGCTCAAGGTGGAAGAGGGCGGCTGGCTGCCGCTCGGCATCGGCGCGCTGCTCTTCTTCCTGCTCATGACCTGGTACAAGGGCCGCATGATCGTGAAGGAGCGCACGGCTGCCGACGGCATTCCGCTCATGCCTTTCCTGCAGGGGTTGCTCGCGCATCCGCCGCATCGCGTGTCGGGCACGGCGATCTACCTCACCGGCAGCGACACGATGGTGCCGGTGAGCCTGCTGCACAACCTCAAGCACAACAAGGTGCTGCACGAGCGCACGATCTTCCTGACCTTCGTGATCCGCGACATTCCCTATGTGCCGGACGCGGAGCGCCTGAGCGTGAAGGATATCGGCGGCGGTCTCTATCTCGTAAAGGCCGACTACGGCTTCAACGAAACACCGGACGTGAAGGCCGTGTTGCAGGAAGTGGGCAAGACAGAAGGCATGAACTTCGAGATGATGGACACCTCGTTCTTCATCGCGCGCGAGACCGTCGTGCCGACGCAGCTGCCGGGCATGTCGATCTTCCGCGAGCGCGTGTTCGCGTGGATGCATCAGAACGCGGCGAAGCCGACGGACTTCTTCAGCATTCCTGCGAATCGCGTGGTGGAGCTGGGAACGAAGATCGAAATCTGAGCGCGGGTTGTTTGCCTGAAGGTAAAAAAAGGCAAAAAAGCAAAAAAAACGGCACCGAGGTGCCGTTTTTCATTGGGGTCTGCGGTTTCAGCGCTGCTTGAGCTTCGCGAAAGCAGCAGCCATGGCGCCCGCCGGTTCCGGTTCGCGCGAGCGCTGGCCGCGGTTCGCCTGGCCGGCGTTGCCACCGCGATGGCCCGGAGCGTTGGCCGAGCCGCTGCCCGAGCCACCACCTGCCGCACCGCCGCCGCTACGCTGGCCGGCGCTCGCGGGGTCGTCGCTCAGGCGCATCGTCAGCGCGATGCGCTGACGCTTCACGTCGACGTCGAGCACCTTTACCTTGACGACCTGGCCGGCTTTCACGACTTCGTGCGGGTCCTTGATGAACTTCGTGGACATCGCGGAAACGTGCACGAGGCCGTCCTGATGCACGCCGATGTCGATGAAGGCACCGAACGCGGCCACGTTCGTCACCACGCCTTCGAGCAGCATGCCCGGTTCGAGGTCCGAGACCTTTTCGACGCCTTCGCGGAAGGTCGCGGTCTTGAACTCGGGGCGCGGATCGCGGCCCGGTTTTTCGAGCTCGGAGAGAATGTCGCGCACGGTGGGCAGCCCGAAGCGCTCGTCGACGAACTCGGCGGGCGAGAGGCCCGAGAGCGCTTCGCGGCTGCCGAGCACGTCGCCGATCGTGCGCCTGATCTTCGCGAGCATGCGCTCGACGACCGGGTACGCTTCCGGGTGCACCGACGAGCGGTCGAGCGGGTTCTCGCCGCCGTTGATGCGCAAAAAGCCCGCCGCCTGCTCGAAGGTCTTGTCGCCGAGGCGCGGGACTTTCTTCAAATGCTCGCGCGAGGGGAAGGGACCGTTGGCATCGCGGTAATCGACGATATTGCGGGCGAGCGTCGCATTCAGTCCCGACACGCGCGCGAGCAGCGCGACCGATGCGGTATTGGCATCCACGCCCACGGCGTTCACGCAGTCTTCGACCACGGCGTCGAGCGAGCGGGCCAGCTCGCGCTGGTTCACGTCGTGCTGATACTGGCCGACACCGATGGCCTTCGGCTCGATCTTCACGAGTTCGGCGAGCGGATCCTGCAGGCGGCGCGCGATGGAGACCGCGCCGCGCAGCGACACGTCGAGTTCGGGAAATTCCTTCGCCGCCAGTTCGGACGCCGAATAAACTGACGCACCGGCCTCGGATACGACGATCTTCTGCAGCTTGAGCTCCGGATGGCGCGACATCAGCTCGCTCGCGAGCTTGTCGGTTTCGCGCGAGGCCGTGCCGTTGCCGATGCTGACGAGTTCGGCCTGGGTCTGCGCGGCAATGCGCGCGAGCTTCGCGATCGAGCCGTCCCAGTCGCGGCGCGGTTCGTGCGGGTAGATCGTGTCGGTGGCGAGCAGCTTGCCGGTGCGATCGACGACGGCCACCTTCACGCCCGTGCGCAGGCCCGGATCGAGGCCGATCACGGCCTTCGGGCCCGCGGGCGCGGCGAGCAGCAGATCCTTGAGGTTGCGCGCGAACACGTGAATCGCTTCGGTTTCGGCCTGCTCGCGCAGGCCCGTGAGCAGTTCGTTTTCGAGGTGCGGCTGCACCTTCACGCGCCAGCACCAGCGGCAGACGTCGGAGAGCCACTTGTCGGCGGGGCGGCCCTGGTTCGCAATGCCGAAGTGGCGCGCGATCCGGCCTTCGCCCGGATGCGGCACGAGCGCATCCTGCTCGGTGCCGAGCCCAAGCTTGACCATCAGCACGCCCGCGTTGCGCGCGCGGAAGAGGGCGAGCGCCCGGTGCGAGGGGATGGTCTTGATGGTTTCGGAGTACTCGTAGTAGTCGCGGAACTTCTCGCCTTCTTCGCCTTCCTTGCCTTCCACGACCGTCGAGCTCACCACGCCCTCGTCGTGCAGCCACAGGCGCAGCTTGCCGAGCAGTTCGGCCGTTTCGCCGAACTGTTCCGAGAGAATGTCGCGTGCGCCGTCGAGGGCGGCCTTCACGTCGGCCACGCCCTTTTCGGCATCCACGTATTGCGCGGCTTCCGTTTGCGGATCGAGCTGCGGATTGGCGAGGAGCGCATCGGCGAGCGGCTGCAGGCCCGCTTCGCGCGCGATCTGCGCGCGCGTGCGGCGCTTGGGCTTGTAGGGCAGGTAGAGGTCTTCGAGCACCTGCTTGCTGTCCGCGGTTTCGATGGCGCGGCGCAGCTCGTCGGTGAGCTTGCCCTGTTCTTCGATGCTCGCGAGGATCGTGGCGCGGCGCTCTTCGAGTTCGCGCAGATACAGGAGCCGCTCTTCGAGCGTGCGCAGCTGCGTATCGTCGAGGTTGTCCGTGACTTCCTTGCGGTAGCGGGCGATGAACGGAACGGTCGCGCCTTCGTCGAGAAGCTGTACGGCGGCGGCTACCTGGCGCGGCTGGACGGTCAGTTCGGTGGCGATACGCTGGACGATCTTGAGTGCTACGTTTTCCGTCATAGGGTCTGGATATTCCTGCGAGGATCGGGTTGCATCGGGTTGCGCGTGCCGGGCCGTGCGGGAGAGACCCGGATCAACGAGATCGGGCGGCCCGCGGCCGGTGGAGCGGGGCATTTTGCCATAAATGCCGGAGCGCTCAACCCGGGGGGTGTTAGAATTTCGGCCATGTCCCGCTGCCACCAGAAGACGTTGACGATCTCGCGCTTGCTCCCCGGTTTCCCCCTCGTTAAGCCCAGTTTGCGCGCCGGCGCCCACTGGCGGACCGCCACCCGCGTGGCGGCTTGCGCCATCGCGTTGTGCGCTACGGCAGGTGTGCCGGCACAGGCGCAGGAGAGCGCGGCGTCCGATGCGGCCATGCGTGCGCCGACGGAGCCGAATGCGCAGAATGCGCTCCCGGCCAGTGCCGAGGTGCCGGCCGCGCTGGGCGGCGTAGCGCCGCAGAACGGGGCGGCGGCGCCCTGGGTGGCCTCGGGAACGGGCGTCACGGCGAGGCCGCTCGATGCCGTGTCGGCGTCGTCGGCGGGTGCGACGGACAGCGTGCAGGCCGGGTTCGATGCACGCCAGAAGGTGTTGGACCGCCGCACGGCGGAGAACAATTACCGCTATGGCGTCGCGCAGCATGACTGCTATAGCACGTTTTTCGTGAATCATTGCCTTGGCAAGGCGCGCGACCAGATGCGCGTCGAGCAGGCCGATATCCGCAGCCAGCAGTTGCAGCTCGACGAAGAGCAGCGCGCGGACCACGCGCGGCGCCGCGACGAGCAGGCCGCGCTGCAGCGTGCCCAGGACGAAGCCGACGCGCCGCAGCGCGCCGCCAACGACGCGCGTAATGCAGCAGCCTACGAGCAGAAACAGCAGCAACACGTGCTCGACCAGCAGCAGCGCGCGGCCGAAGCGCCGCAACGTGCCGCGAACGAGCAGGCGTACCAGCAGAAGTTGCAGCAGCACGCGCTGGATCAAGCGCAGCGCCAGGGCGAGCAGGCACAGGCCCAGCGCTCGGCGAACCAGGCCGCGTACGATCAGAAGCAGTCCGACTTCCAGCAGAAGCTCGACGAAGCTCACCGCCAGGGCCAGCAGAAGGCCGCGGAGCGCGAGCAGAAGGCCGAGCGCTACCAGCAGAAGCAGGAAGACGCGGCGAAGCACAAAGCCGACGTGGAAGAGCGTCAGAAGCAGGCGGCCGAGAAGGCGCAGCAGAAGCAACAGCAGCAGCAACAAGCGCAACCGCAGCAGCAACCGCAAGACCAGTAGCACGCTTTTTTGGCCAGACAGCAACCTCAGGTGCGCCGCCTGATCGTGCAGGGGCGCGCCGCTCAGAACGAGGAGGCGAGCATGCGCGAGCAACGTGAAGTCAAGGCCGCGGTCCTTCGTGACCGGATACTCCAGCTGGAGTCCGAGCACGGCGATCTGGACCGTATGATCGACCGCATGGCCGAGACGCCGGGAAGCGACGATCTCGAACTGCAGAGGCTCAAGAAGCGCAAGCTCAAGGTCAAGGACAACATCATCCTGCTGCAACTGCAGCTGGACCCCGATTCACCGAAGACTTCGGACGGGCACGGCTAGAGTCCGGGTCCCGGCAGGCGCCGGGGCACGGCATCGAGAACGCCGCGGCCGCCGGAACGAGCAGGAACCGCTTGCCTTGAATTCAACGACTGTTTCGCGATCCCGGCCCGCGCCCGAAGGCGGCGCGCCGGCCGATGACGCACGTCCCGAGCGTGCCGCCGCGGCACCGCTCACCGCGCGGCGCGCGGCCGAACTCGACGACCTGTTCGCGGCCGACGGGCTGCTTGCCCGCGAGATCGACGGCTATCGTCCGCGTGCCTCGCAGATCGAGATGGCGCGTGCGGTAGCGGCCGCCATGGAAGCCGCGGCCCAGGCGTTGCCGGATCCTTCGACATTCGAGTTGCAGTCGCGCCCCGCGCGCCGCCAGGGTAGTGCGGGCGCCGCGCCGCAGGATCGCGCCGACGAAGCCGCCAAGGCTGTCGCCGATTCCGGCGACAACACGCTGATCGTCGAGGCGGGCACGGGTACCGGCAAGACCTATGCGTATCTTGTGCCGGCCATGTTGTGGGGCGGCAAGGTGGTTGTCTCCACGGGCACGAAGCATCTCCAGGACCAGTTGTTCCAGCGCGATATTCCCACGGTGCGCGATGCGCTCGCGGTGCCCGTGAGCGTTGCGATGCTCAAGGGCCGCTCGAACTACCTGTGCCACTACTACCTGCAGCGCACGGCCGACAACGGCCGGCTGCCGTCGCGCCAGGAAACGTCCTGGCTGCAGGAGATCGTGCGTTTCGCGAAGATCACGCGCTCGGGCGACAAGGCCGAGCTCGCGAGCGTGCCGGAAACGGCGGCGGTGTGGTCGATGGTGACCTCGACGCGCGATAACTGCCTCGGCCAGGAGTGTCCGCACTACAAGGATTGCTTCGTGATGCAGGCGCGCCGTGAGGCGCAGCAGGCGGACATCGTGGTCGTGAATCACCACCTGTTCTTCGCCGACATCATGCTGCGCGACACGGGCATGGCCGAGCTGCTGCCGAGCGCGAACACGATCATCTTCGACGAAGCGCATCAGCTGCCCGAAACGGCGACGCTCTTCTTCGGCGAGACGCTTTCGACCTCGCAGTTCCTCGAACTCGCCCGCGATTGCGTGGCCGAGGGCCTGAGCCATGCGCGCGATGCGGTGGAGTGGGTGAAGCTCGCCGCGGGGCTGGAGCGTGCGGCGCGCGACGTGCGTCTTGCCTTCAAGGAAGACTCGTTGCGGCTTTCGATCACGCAGTTGCCGGACGACCATCCGCTCTTCGACGCGCTCGATGCCTTGCAGACCGAACTCGGTGTGCTGGCCACGGCGCTCGCCGGTCAGGCGGAGCGTGCGGAGTCGCTGGGCGCCTGCCTTCGCCGTGCGCGCGAATTGCAAGGCATTCTGGCGGGCTGGACGGCCCCGCAGGGCGGTGCCGCACCCGCACGCGAGGCTAGCCAGCCCCAAGCCGCCGGCGAGGGCAAGAACGCCGCTGACGACGAACATGCCGATACCGACGAGAAAGTCCGCTGGGTCGAGGTGTTCTCGCACACGGTGCAGTTGCACGAGACGCCGCTTTCGGTCGCCCCGATTTTCGCGAAGCAGCGTGCGGGCGTGCCGCGCACGTGGGTCTTCACGTCGGCGACGCTTTCGGTGCGCGGCGATTTCACGCACTATGCCGCGCAGATGGGCCTCAGTGCACGCCGCTCGATGACGCTGCCGAGCCCGTTCGACTATCCCGAGCAGGGCCTGCTCTACGTGCCGCGCAATATGCCGCAGCCCTCGTCGCCGCAGTTCACCGATGCCGTGTTCGACGCGGCACTGCCGGCCATCGAGGCTTCGGGCGGCGGTGTTTTCATGCTGTGCACGACGCTGCGTGCGGTGGACCGGATCGCTGCGAAGCTGCGCGACACGATCGAGGCGCGCGGCTGGAAGACGCCTTTGCTCGTGCAGGGCGATGCGAGCCGCACGGAATTGCTGGAGCGGTTCCGCGCTTACGGCAACGCCATTCTGGTGGGCAGCCAGAGCTTCTGGGAAGGCGTGGACGTGCGCGGTGATGCGCTTTCGCTCGTCGTGATCGACAAGCTGCCGTTCGCGCCGCCCGACGACCCGGTGCTGGCGGCGCGGCTCGATGCGCTCTCGAAGAAGGGCTTGAGCCCGTTCGCGGTACATCAGCTGCCCCAGGCCGTGATTACGCTCAAGCAGGGCGCAGGGCGCCTGATCCGCGCGGAAACCGATCGCGGCGTGCTGATGATCTGCGATACGCGGCTCGTCGATAAACCGTATGGCCGGCGTATCTGGCAAAGCCTGCCGCCGTTCAAGCGCACGCGGGAAATCGAGGTCGTGAAGGCGTTCTTCGGCAGGGAAGAGGAAGGCGAGGCGTAACGAGCGTCGAGTGAACCGGGGTCGTCGCTTATCAAGACGCTCCCCGGTGCCGGTCGGTGATCCTGCCTATTGTCCTGTCAATTCATGCAGGTTGCATAGAACAGCACGCGACCCTAACCCTAAGCAGACCGGTTGCCCAAAAGCAAAAAAGCCACGAACCTGAGTTCGTGGCTTTTTTGCTTGCCCGCCGTATGCTCGAGCGCAAAGCGCCTGGCAACACGACGGTTCGCGGCAAGCCCGCTGGAGACAAGCTCCGTGCGGGCATCGCGCGAATGCAGCTTAGTTGCTCGCGCCCGAAGCCGGAGCAGCAGCCGAAGCGCCTGCGTCCGAAGCAGCAGCGCCAGCGTCCGAAGCAGCAGCGGTAGCCGAAGCAGCAGCGTCGCTCGCAGCAGCGGCAGCGCCCGAAGCAGCAGCAGCAGCGTCCGAAGCGGCAGCAGCCGGTGCCGAAGCAGCGGTTGCGTCGCTAGCCGGCGCAGCAGCTTGGTCGCTGCTCTTGTTGCACGCAGCGAGTGCAACGGCTGCCAGCAGGGATGCTACGAGGAGGGATTTCTTCATGATCACGTCCTTTTATGGTTAAAGGTAAGCAACAGCGCAAAATAATACCGGTAATGTGCCCCAACACCGACCTGAGCCGCTGGTGGAGACGCACTGCAAGAGCGTGAATCTTCCCTACGGCCTGGGCGGGAATTATAGGCACTTTCGTATCGACCGTCGACAAATCCGGGGACAATACGTTGTCTTTCTCATACAAGCACTATATTAGTACGGAATAACAGCCTGGAGCGCTCAGGCAAGCACCCCCACCCGTATCCAGCCCGCACAATACCATTCGTGCAGCAACGCTGTCATTGACGAATCGTGCGAGAGTGTTACAAAGCGTTTCCCGTCCATCGAGCGGTTGTCGGCGAATGCCGGCAGCCACTTTCTCGACTCTCTGAGCAAGTACTGTTCCCCGTTCAGGTAGTACGAGCGCGCATCGTAAAGCAGGATCGTCCGCCGGTCGAGTACCAGGCCGCTTTTTGCTGCCTGCGCGACAAATCTTGCCTCGTTCAGCGGCCGCTCGGGGGCGTCGAAGACGACATTCGACTTCGGTTCGCTCAACCACGAGCCCACGAAGGAAGATACATCAGCTTCGCTCCAGCGTACTTTTGCGAGCACATCCCCCACGCGTGACACCAGTGCCGGCGGTAACTGCGCCGGGTGCTCGACAGCCGGCTGGTCCGGGTCGCGATAGAGCGCCGGCGTGGCCGGCGCCCGGTCCGTGCCGCGCTCGGCGAGCCAGTAGAGGAACTGGCTCGTGAGCTCCGACGTGGAAGGAGAACGAAAGCCGATCGAGCAGGTCATGCACTCGCCTTCGGCGACACCATCGTGCGCGATGTGCGGTGGCAGATAGAGCATGTCGCCGGGCTCGAGCACCCATTCCTCTTCCGGCTCGAAGTTTGCAAGGATCTTCAGCGGCAGGCCTTCTTCTAGCGACAGGTCGCGTTGCGCGCCGATGCGCCAGCGCCGCTTGCCATGAACCTGCAACAGAAAGACGTCGTAGGAATCGAAGTGCGGGCCCACGCCGCCGCCGTCCGATGCGTACGAGATCATGAGGTCGTCGAGGCGCGCGTCCGGCGCAAAGCGAAAGCGTTCGAGCAGCGCGCGCGCCCGGTCGTCGTGCAGGTCGGCGCCTTGCACGAGCAGCGTCCACTGGCGCGTGTTGGGCGAGGGCAACTCGTCGGGCGAGAACGGCCCGTGCTCGAGCGCCCAGTGGCGTCGGAAATGCGTGATGAGCCGCGATTCGACGTCGTCGCTGTCGGCGAGCGCGAAGAGTTCGTCGCGTGCGAGCGGCGCTTCGATGTCGGGTATCGCCTGGCGGATCAGGAGCGGCTTTTTCTGCCAGTATCGCTTCATGAACTGCGCCGGGGTGAGGCCGCCGAGGAGCGGGGCCGGTTCATCGGGCGCAGGACGTGCCGGAACGGGTGGGGTGTGCCGCTTGCGGGCATGCACCGCGTGGTCTGGGGACCGCTTGGGCATCGTATAATGTGGGCTGTATTCTGGAGGATCGAATGAAAATCGCAAAGGACACCGTCGTGTCGGTCGCTTACAAGCTATCGGATGCGCAGGGCAATCTGATCGAGGAGAGCGACGAGCCGATGGTCTATCTGCACGGCGGCTATGATGGCACGTTCCCCAAGATCGAGGAAGTGCTGGACGGGCAGGAGCCGGGCTTCGAGACCCAGATCCAGCTCGACCCGCAGGACGCTTTCGGGGAGTACGATCCCGAGCTTGTGAAGATCGAGCCGCGCAACCGTTTCCCGGAGCCGCTCGAAGTCGGCATGCAGTTCGAAGGCACGCCTGAAGAAGGCGACGAAGATCTCGACACGCTCATCTATACCGTCACGGACGTGGCTGAAGACAAGGTCGTGCTCGACGGCAATCACCCGCTCGCCGGCATGGCGCTGCGCTTTGCGCTGACCGTCAAGGAAGTGCGCGAAGCAACTGAAGACGAGATCGAGCACGAACACGCCCACGGCGCGGACGGCCTCGAAGTCGTCGACGAGGACGAAGAGGAAGACGACGGCGAAGCCGGTTCGAAACCTACGCTCCACTAAGCTTTATCGATCTCCGGCGCCGGCGGGTGCAAGTTCTCCGCCGGCGTGCCGGACGCCAGGCGCGGCGTGTTGCCCGCGCCCTTCGGCGACCTACTGATTCCAGGGCATGGGCTTGACCGAGGGCTGCAGAGCGGGCGAGGCATCCGGAGGATTCGGCACGCCCGGCTGCGGCGCGGGCATCGGGGCAGGCGCTGTGCCGCTGGCCGCCGACGCTCCGGCTTCTGGCTCTACGTCCGGTGCCTGCGGCATGCCGGGAATTTCCGTGACATCGGGCATCGACGACACCTCGGGCATCGCGGGCGTTTCGGGTCCGGGTTCGCTGCTGTCCGGCAAGAGCGGCGGCAGCGTCGGCGGCAACAGCGGCAGGTGCTTCGGGACGTCGCGCATGCTCACGCGCAGCGGCGTGCGGCGCGTCATGTCGGCATCGATCTGCAACCACTGGATGAGCGGCTCGCGCAACGCGACTTCGATGCGCGTGACGTTCGCAATCCTCGCTCCCTTGTCGTTGCGCAGCGGCTGATCGATCGCGAAGCCGTGCGCAAGCTTCTCGTCGGCGGTGTGCACGAGCACGACGGGACCGCGGAATGTATCGGCCAGCTTCACGAGGCTGCGTTTGAATTCGAGATACCCATCGCGCGGACGATGCCCGAAGCGCAGCCAGGCGAAGCGGTCGGACCGCTCCTCGCGCTCGGCGAACGGGTCGGCTTCGATGAAGATGACGATCGCGCGCGCGTTGCGGCGTTTTGCATATTCGGCGGCGTGTTCGAGCCAGAAGCCGTTGGCGATCACGCGGTCTTCGAACTCGCCGTTGCGTCCGCCCGCGTTCAGATAGTGGTTGTTGCCATCGGGCACGTTGAGCGCGACGAATACCGTGTCGCCCAGTTGCCAGCGCACGTTTTCACGGTAAGGCCGGAATCGCGAGACCTCGCTTTCGCGCGTGAGCGTGAACGGATTCTGGCCGAGTGTGGAGGGATCGGAGAAGAACGTCTGGCGTAGCAGGTCGAGACGTTCGACCGGGTCCCACGCGCCCGAACCGTTCGCCCCGCAACTGGCCCAGTCGCGCTGGCCCGGCACGAAGACAAGCGCCGGGCGCGAGGCTTCGAGCAGCGTGCGGCGGCGATCGTAGAGCGAGTCCGAGCAGGTCTCGCTGCTGCCCTTGAGGTTGCCGTCGTACACCACGAATGCGTTTTGCGGATCGCGGCCAATGGCGTCGATGAGGCGTTGCGCCGCGGGTTCGTCGGCTTGTGACGTGACGACGTTCGCGATGACCGCAAACGCGTAGCGCGGCGTTTGCGCGTGTGCAACCGGCGCCCACAGCGCCGATAGCCCCAACGGCAGCGTAAAGACGCAGGCCGCCGCGAGGCCGAGCCAGGTCCGGCGGCAACGCGATGCGCCGCCGCCCCGGCGCGCGGCCCGCGGCGCCGGTCCAGGCGTCGTGCTGCGACGCTCAGTGCTTCGCGTCCGGCGCCGTGGCCAGCTCATGCAGTTCGTACAGCAGATCGAGCGCCTCGCGCGGACGCAACTCGTTCGGGTCGAGCGCGCGCAGCCGTTCGGCCACGAGCGCGGCCGAAGGATCCTGCGGGCTGGGCGCCTCTTCTGCCTCGAGCGTGGCGTCGTCGTCGGCGAGCGATGCGGCGAACAGATCGAGCTGCGGCGTGGGCTGGCCTGCCGAGAGCTGCTCGAGATAGACGAGATGCTTGCGGGCCGCGCGAATCACGGGCGCCGGTACGCCTGCAAGCTGGGCCACCTGCAGCCCGTAGCTCTGGTTGGCCGGACCTTCCTGCACGGCGTGCAGGAACACGATGCCATGGCCATGCTCGACCGCCGAAAGATGCACGTTCGCCGCCTGCGGGAATTCCGCGGGCAATTGCGTCAGCTCGAAGTAGTGCGTGGCAAAGAGCGTATGGCAGCCGTTGCTTGCGAGCAGATGGCGCGCGATGGCCCATGCGAGCGCGAGCCCGTCGAACGTCGAGGTGCCGCGCCCGATCTCGTCCATCAGCACGAGACTCTGCGGTGTCGCATCGTTGAGGATCGCGGCCGCTTCGGTCATCTCGACCATGAAGGTCGAGCGGCCGCCGGCGAGATCGTCGGCGGCGCCGATACGCGTGAAGATACGGTCGATCGGGCCAAAGCGCGCGCGCTTCGCGGGCACGTAGCTGCCCACGTAGGCGAGCAGCGCGATCAACGCGGTCTGGCGCATGAATGTGGACTTACCGCCCATGTTCGGGCCGGTGATGAGAAGCAGCTTGCGATCGGCGGTGAGCGTGCAGTCGTTCGCGATGAACTGCTCGACCTGCGCCTCCACGACCGGATGGCGGCCTTGTTCGATCTCGATGCCGGGCGCCTCCGAAAACTCGGGTGCGCTCCAGTCGAGCGCACGGGCGCGCTCCGCAAACGCGGCAAGCAGATCGAGCTCGGCGAGCGCCGCGGCGACGCGCTGGCAGTCCGCAATGAACGGCAGAAGCGATTGCAGCAGCGTGTCGTAGAGCGCCTTCTCGCGCGAGAGCGCACGCTCCTGGGCGGAGAGCGCCTTGTCTTCGAACGTCTTCAGTTCGGGCGTGATGTAGCGTTCCGCGTTCTTGAGCGTCTGCCGGCGGCGATAGTCGTCGGGCACCTTGTCGGTCTGGCCGCGCGTGACTTCAATATAGAAGCCGTGGACCTTGTTGTATTCCACGCGCAGATTGCCGATGCCGGTGCGCGTGCGCTCGCGGGTTTCGAGGTCGAGCAGGAACTGGCCGCAGTTCTCCGACATGTCGCGCAGCTCGTCGAGCTCGGCGTCGTAGCCGCGTGCGATCACGCCGCCGTCGCGCACCATCGCGGCGGGTTCGGGCGCCACGGCGCGTTGCAGCAGGTCGGCGCAGCCGGCGGGCGGCTCCAGCGCTTCGGCGATATGCACGAGCGAGAGCGCGGCGCTGGCACCGGTGCTGGAAACGGCGGCGGCCGCTGCAACCTGCTCGCGCAGGGCGGGCAGGGCCGCGAAGGTGTCGCGCAGGCTCGACAGATCGCGCGGACGCGCCGAGAGCAGCGCGAGCCGGCCGGTGATGCGCTCGACGTCGGCGATCTGGCGCAGCGTGGCGCGCAGCGCATCGACACTGGCGGGCGGTGGTGCTTCGAGCAGCGCGCCGATAGCCTGCTGGCGCAGTTGCGCGATCGACGCGTTGCGCGGCGGATGATGGAGCCAGTGGCGCAGCAGGCGGCTGCCCATCGCCGTACTGCAGGTGTCGAGCAGCGAGCAGAGCGTGGGCGATTCGGTGCCGCGCAGCGTTTCCGTGAGTTCGAGATTGCGCCGCGTGGCGGGGTCGAGGCCGATGTATTCCGACTCGACTTCCACTCTCAGGCTGCGCACGTGGCGCAACTGCTGGCCTTGCGTGGCCGCCGCGTAGAGCAGCAGGGCGCCTGCGGCGCCGCACGCGCTCGTAAGCGCCTGCGCGCCGAAACCGTCGAGACTCGCCACGTCGAGCTGGTCGCACAGGCGCTGCTTGCCCGAAGTGACGTCGAAGTGCCACGCCGGCACGCGCGTGAGCGCGCCCGGGTTCGACCCGGATGCGGCGGGCGGTGCCCAGCCCGCCGATTCCGCGGGCAGTTCGGCCACGAGAATTTCCGCGGGGCGAATACGCTCGAAGGCGGCTGCGACCTGCTCCGGTGCGACCTCTGCGAGGCGCAGCGCGCCGCTCGCGAGATTGAGCCACGCGAGGCCCACGTTCACCGCCACGCCGCGCCGGTTGTGGCCCGGGCAGACGGCCATCAGATAGACGTCGTTCTTGTCGGAGAGCAGGGCCGCGTCGGTGAGCGTGCCCGGCGTGACCACGCGCACGACCTTGCGCTCGACCGGCCCTTTCGAGGTGGCCGGGTCGCCGATCTGCTCGCAGATCGCCACCGACTCGCCGAGCTTCACGAGCTTCGCGAGGTATTGCTCCAGGGCGTGGTGCGGCACGCCGGCCATCTTGATTGGCGTGCCCGCCGAAGCGCCGCGCTGCGTGAGCGTGAGGTCGAGCAGGCGCGCGGCCTTTTCGGCGTCGTCGAAGAAGAGCTCGTAGAAGTCGCCCATCCGGTAGAACACGAGCGTGCCCGGGTGTTCGGCCTTGATGCTGAGGTATTGGCGCATCATCGGCGTATGTTGCGCGATGTCGCCTTCGGTATGTGTAGCCATCCTCGGAGTCTTGCTTAAGGTTCAGGGCGTGAGTTTAACCCGCGCCGGGGGCATGTAAACCTGGCCGAACGGCCAGTGCGGACGGCCGATGCTGACGGACAGCGTGAACCACCCGCGCGCTCACTCGTCCACGAGCGCGCGCAGGTCCACCTTGCGCGCGTTCGCGGCGCTGCGCCGCATGGCGAGTGCGATCATCGCGGCGATGAACGTGCCGAACACGACGATGATCCACTGCACCGGCATCTTTGCTGTGAGCAGCAGTGCATAGGCGCCGAGCATCAGCAGCACGGCGAGGTTCTGGTTGAAATTCTGCACCGCGATCGAGTGCCCCGCGGAAAGCAGCGTCGCGCCGCGGTGCTGCAGGAGCGCGTTCATCGGCACGATGAAGAAGCCGGCGAGCGTGCCGAGCAGCACCATCAGCGGATACGCGAACAGCAGATAGAAGGGCAGGATGAAGTGGCCGAAGCGCACGCCTTCGCCTGCCGGGAACAGGCCCTTGTGGTAGAACGCCATCGCCACTGCCACGACGCCGCACAGCACGCCCACGGGCAGCACCCGCAGCGACGCGCGCAGCGACACCCACGCGGCCGCCGCGCCCGCGCCGAGCGCGATGCCGAGCCCCGTCACGCCTTGCATCACGGCTGCCTTCGAGAGCGAGAGGCCGAGATTCGCGTCGGCCCATTTGAGCACCAGCAGTTGCAGCGTGACGGCCGCGCCCCACATGAGCGTCGTGACCCACAGGGCGATCTGCGCGAGCTTGTCGGCCCATAGCACGTTGAAACAGCGCACGAAGTCGGTCACGAGCCGCCGGGGCGCTTTCAGACGGTTCTCGTAGCGCGCGCCGGTGTCGGGAATGCCGAAGTTGATGAGGGCGGCGATCGCATAGGTCACCATCACCGCGAGCATCGCGAGGTCGGCCGACGAGTGAATGAGCGGCAGGGCGTGGTGCGCGACGAAGCGATCGGCGTAGGTGCTCACGAGCGCGCCGCCGAGCATCGTGCCGACGATGGTGGAAAGCACCGTGGCCGATTCGAGCCACGCGTTCGCCATGATGAGCTTCTCGGGCGGCAGCAGTTCAGTGAGGATTCCGTACTTTGCCGGCGAGTACGCCGCCGCGCCGAAGCCCACCACGCCATAGGCGATCATGGGGTGCACGCCCGCGATCATGAGCAGGCAGCCCCCCGCCTTGAGCGCGTTCGAGGCGAACATGACGTGGCGCTTTTGCAGGGCGTCGGCGAAGGCGCCGACGAACGGCGCGAGCACCACATAAGACACCGTGAAGAAGATCTGCAGGAGCGGCGTGACCCAGGCGGGCGAGGCGATCACCGTGAGGAGCGCGATCGCCGCGATCAGCAGCGCGTTGTCGGCAAGCGACGAGACGAACTGCGCTGCGATGATCGTGTAGAAGCCCTTTTTCATCGGATGCGTTCGTGGTGGCGAATGGATAACAAGCAGGGCGAAACAAAAAAGCGGCCGAAGCCGCTCGATTGCGCGGGACCGCGCACAGGCCGCATGGGGCTGGGCCGCACGCGTCGAGTCCCGTTCAGGGCCGGTCCTGTTTCGCTTCCTGTTTCCTCAGGCCGCGTTGATGTGCGTGTACTTCGAAAGGATCGGCACCATTTGCGCGTACACCTTGGGGTTGCCCGCCACCACTTCGCCCACGTGGAGGAAATCCGAGTCGCCCGTGTAGTTGCCGATCAGGCCGCCCGCTTCGGTCACGAGCAGGCCGCCTGCCGCGACGTCCCACGGATTGAGGCCCTGCTCGAAGAAGCCGTCCATGCGGCCGGCCGCGACGTTCGCCAGATCGAGCGCGGCCGCGCCCGGGCGGCGCAGGCCCGCGCAGGCGTGCGTCATTTCGGCGAAGAGCTCGGTGTAGCGCTCGAGGCCGTCTTTTTCGCGGAACGGGAAGCCCGTGCCGATCAGCGAGTCGGCGAGGCGGTCGCGGCGGCCCACGCGGATGCGGCGATCGTTCAGGAACGCGCCGCGGCCGCGCGAGGCGGTGAAGAGGTCGTTGCGCGTCGGGTCGTACACCACGGCCTGGGTCACGATGCCCTTGTGCGCGAGCGCGATCGAGACGCAGTAGTACTGGAAGCCGTGAATGAAGTTGGTGGTGCCGTCGAGCGGATCGATGATCCACTGATATTCGGATTCGTTCTCCGAGAGGCCCGATTCTTCGGCGAGGATGGCGTGATCGGGGTAGGCGGTCTTCAGCGTGTCGATGATGGCCGCTTCCGATGCCTTGTCGACCTCCGTGACGAAATCGTTGTGCTGCTTCTTCGAGACCTGCACGAGGTCGAGGTCGAGCGACGCGCGGTTGATGATCTGTCCGGCGCGGCGCGCGGCCTTGACAGCGATGTTGAGCATGGGATGCATGAGCCTGATCCTTTTTATCCGGCGCTCGCGTGTGACGCGGCGAGCCGGGCTGCAGAAAAGAAAAGCGTCCGACGATGGACAGGGTGCGGCAGCGCGATGCTGCGAGCCCAACCTGTCCCGCCAACGGAGACGAATTGAATAAGAGCGGGGCGCGGGGCAGGGCGGGCCGCAAGGCACCCCGGGCGCAACCGCGCGCGAATTCGCGTATTTTACCCGAGTCCGGGCTCCTGTTGCTGGCGGCGTGGCGCAGGGGGCGTGAGAAGCGTCCCGAACGCCGGATCGGTCGCGATCCGGCGCAGGGGTCGGCCTGTGCGCCGGCCCAGGCCCAGGGCCTCCCGCGCTAAGATACGGCTTTCCTTTCGCTGTCGTTCGAGACTCATCTTGGTGCACCCCGATCTTCACGCCGCCGCGGGCGGCGACGCTCACGAGCCGCTGCGCGGCGGTTTTACCTCCACGCGTTTCGTGCTCGTCGAGCCGAGCCATCCCGGCAATGTCGGTGCGGCGGCGCGCGCGCTCAAGACGATGGGCTTCTCGCGGCTCGTGCTGGTGGCGCCGCGCATCGCTCAGGTGCATCGCGACCCCGAGGCCATCGCCATGGCGAGCGGCGCCGACGACGTGCTGTCCGGCGCCCACATCGTGCCGACGCTGGCCGACGCGCTGACCGGCACGCAATGGTCGCTCGCGCTGACCGCGCGCACCCGCGAGTACGGACCGCCGCCCGGCACGCCGCGCGAGGCGGTGCGCGACGCCTGCCGGCAGGTTTCGACGCATGGCGACATCGCGCTCGTGTTCGGCAACGAGCGCACGGGCCTGTCGAACGACGACGTCGAGCGCTGCAGCGCGCTCGCGCATATTCCCGCCAATCCCGCGTACAGCTCGCTGAATCTGGCGCAGGCCGTGCAGGTGCTCGCCTACGAGTTGCGCCTCGCCTATCTCGCCGGGGCCGACGCGGGCACGCCGCCGCCCGCTTCGGGCGCCGCCGCCGAGGTCGCTGCGGTGGTCTCGCCGCTTGCCACGAGCGACGACATCGAGCGCATGTACGTCCACCTCGAAAACGCGCTGATCGCGCTCGACTTTCTCGATCCGGCGAATCCTAAGAAGCTGATGTCGCGGCTGCGGCGGCTCTTCGCGCGCTCGGGGCTCGAACGCGAGGAGGTCAACATCGTGCGCGGCATCGCCAAACATATCCTTCTGCTCAAGGGCAAGGACGGCAGCCACTGAGATGGCGTGGGTCGGAGTGCGAGGCCCCGACCTTGACGCCATCGGGGGCATCCGGGCGCCCGCCCGCGCATCGCCTACAATCGATCGCACATCATAAGCAAATCAGCGCGCGTGCTTAACGCTTTCCCGCCGGGGGAGGCGAGTTACAGGCACGCAGCCCTCCCCATGACAGCGTGAGCCCCATGTTCAAGAGACTTCGCGAAGACATTGCCACGATCCGCGAGCGCGATCCCGCCGCCCGCAGCGCGTGGGAGGTGCTGACCTGTTATCCGGGCCTGCACGCGCTTGTGCTGCATCGCTTCGCGCACGCCTGCTGGCGCGCGAAGCGGCGCTGGCTCGCGCGCTACATTTCGCAGGTCGCGCGCTTTCTGACCGGCATCGAGATCCACCCGGGCGCGACGCTCGGCCGGCGCGTTTTCATCGACCACGGCATGGGCGTCGTGATCGGCGAAACCGCCGAGGTGGGCGACGACTGCACGATCTACCAGGGCGTGACGCTCGGCGGCACGTCGCTCACGCGCGGCGCGAAACGCCACCCGACGCTTGGGCCCGGCGTGATCGTCGGGGCGGGCGCGAAGGTACTGGGCGGGTTCACCGTGGGCGCGCAGGCCAAGATCGGCTCGAATGCCGTGGTCGTGAAGCCGGTGCCCGCGGGCGCGACGGCGGTGGGCAATCCGGCAAGGATCGTTGCGCCGGCGAAGACCGCTGCACAGCCGCAGGCGAAGGACAAGCCGGCCCGCGAAGCGTTCTGCGCCTACGGCATCACGCCGAATGCCGACGATCCCGTTTCGCTCGCGATTCACGGCCTGATCGATCACGCGTCGCGGCAGACGCAGCGTGTCGATGCGATCGTCGAGGCGCTGGAGAAGCTGGGCACGCGGCTCGAAGCGCTGCACGGCGCCGATGCGGCGCTGGTCGATCTGCGCCGCCTGTCCGCGAGTCTGGAGGGTGAAATGGCCGCGCGCGAAAGCGGCCAGGCGAATCGCAACGAGATGGAGCACGCGCGCATTTAAGGCGCTTGCCTCGCGTCATTCGCGCCGTTCGCGACGAAGCAAAGAATCTGCTCAGTCGCGCTCAATCGCGCTCAGTCGAGCGGCAACATCCTGAACCCTTCCGCGTCGATCCGCAGATAGCCGCCGCGCGGCTTGCCGTGATCGAGGTCCCAGTCCGGCAGCACCCAGCGCGTGCCGCCGGGCTCCTGGTGGCGGGCAGGGCGGTGCGTGTGTCCGTGAATGAGGGTGCCGGCGCGGCTGCGCTTGAAGAGTGCGGCAACGCCGCGCGCCGTCACGTCGTAGTGCGGCAGATACGGGCCTTCGCGGCGCTGCTCGCTCTTGTGGCGCACGTTTTCCGCGAGCGCGTGACGCCAGCGGTACGGCCATGCGAGAAACAGCAGCTGCGCGGCCCGGTTGCGCGCCACCTTGCGAAAGAGCTGATAGCCGCGGTCGTCGGTGCAAAGGGCGTCGCCGTGCGCGAGCGCGATGCGCGTGCCGAACGCCGTGATCGCGATGGGGTCGGGCAGCCAGATTGCGCCCGCCGCCTTCATGAAGCGCTTGCCCATCAGGAAGTCGCGGTTGCCGTGCATGATGTAGAGCGCGATGCCGCGCTCGGAGAGCGTGTGCATCAGCGCGGCCATGCGCGCGGCGAACGGATCGGCGAGCGTGTCGTCGCCGATCCAGTATTCGAAGAGGTCGCCGAGTATGAACACCGAGTCCGCCTGATCGGCGGTGACGCGGATGAAATGCTCGAACGCGGCGACCGTGCGCGGGCAGCGCTCGTTCAGGTGCAGGTCCGAGATGAACAGAAACGGGCGTGCCGCGTGAGGGCGTTTGCCCTCGCCGGGCACGCCCGCAGCGGCGTGTCGAAGTGCCTTTTCCTGCAGCATGAATGAAGCGCGCGTCCCGTGATGTGAGTCGTTACGGTTACTCGACGACGACGGCCTTCTCGATCACGACGTCGTCCATCGGCACGTCCTGATGGAAGCCCTTCGAACCCGTGCGGACCTTCTTGATCTTGTCCACGACGTCGAGGCCGTCGACCACCTTGCCGAACACGGCATAACCCCAGCCCTGCGGCGTGGGCGAGGTGTGGTTCAGGAAGTCGTTGTCGGCGACGTTGATGAAGAACTGGGCGCTCGCCGAATGCGGGTCGTTGGTGCGGGCCATCGCGATCGAGCCGCGCTCGTTCTTCAGACCGTTATTCGCTTCGTTTTCGATGGTGGCGTCGGTGGGCTTTTGTTTCATGCCGGCTTCGAAGCCGCCGCCCTGGATCATGAAGCCGTCGATGACGCGATGGAACACGGTGCCGTCGTAGTGGCCCTTCTTCACGTACTCGAGAAAGTTCGCGACGGTCTTGGGCGCCTTTTCGGCATTGAGTTCGAGCTTGATGACGCCGTGGTTCGTATGCAGTTCGACCATGATGGAATCCTTTGCGTGAGGGTGCCCGGAGTGTTTCGGGGCAGGGGGGAAGGACGGCGCGGCACCGTCACGAGGCGGGGGTCGTGCCCCTCGCGTGTAACGGTGCCGCGCCGCGCGACGAGAGGTAGATTACTTGCCGACGACGCTCGCCGACTCGATCACGATTTCCTTTTGCGGCACGTCGGACATCGGGCCGCGCGTGGTGGTGGGCGCCGCTTCGATCTTCTTCACGACGTCCATGCCCTGGACAACCTTGCCGAACACGGCGTAGCCGTTGCCGTCCGGATTCGGGTAGTCGAGGCCGGCGTTATCCACCGTATTGATGAAGAACTGCGCCGTTGCCGAATCGGGGTCGCTCGTGCGCGCCATCGCGATCGTGCCGGTCATGTTCTTCAGGCCGTTCTTGCTTTCGAGCGGGATCGGCGCGCGCGTGGGCTTCTCGACGAAGCTCGTGGTGTAGCCGCCGCCCTGGATCATGAAGCCGCGAATCACGCGGTGGAAGATCGTGCCGCTGTACTGGCCGGACTTCACGTACTGGAGGAAGTTGTCCACGGTTTTCGGCGCTTTCTCGGGGTAGAGTTCGACGCGAATGTCGCCTTCACTGGTCTTGAAGAGCACCTGCGGATGCGCGGCCTGCGACGGGGAGGCCGATTGCGCAAAGGCGGGCGCGTTCGCGATCAGGGCGGCGCTGCCGAGCGCCAACATCAACCATTTCATGAGTATCCTCGGAAAAGCGAAAACAAGCGGGAAAACGTCGTGCGCCGCGCGGGCCTCGCGCGGCGCGGCTTACTGCGACGGCGCCACGAAAGGCGGCATCGCGAGCGACCCGGAAGGGCCGCCGAACTGGAACGCGGGATTGCTGATCACGGGCGAGGTGCTGATGCTCGTGGCCGCGCCGGTGTCGCTTGCCGCTTCGGCCTGCGCGGCGCGCGGCTTCTTCGCCGAGGCGGGCGGCGAGACGATCTTCTGGAGATCGGCGAGGCGCTGCTGCGTGGCGCCGCTCGCGTGGCCGAGCGCGGTTGCGCGCCGATATGACGCATCGGCCATGCGCAGATACAGATCGCCGAGATTTTCCCACGCGAGACCGTAGGACGGGTTCGCCTTCACCGCCGTCTCCAGCGCGGCGCGGGCGTCGTCGTAGCGGCCTTCCTTCGCGTAGAGCGCGGCGAGGTTGTTGTAGGGCTCGGGCAGTTCGGGGTAGGCCTGCGTGAGTTCGGTGAAGGCCTCGATCGCATCCTGGTCGCGGTTCAGGCGCGCGAGGATGGTCGCGCGCTTGAACTTCGCCTGCACGTCGCGCGGGTTCGACTTGATGCGCGCATCGAGCGCGTCGAGCGCGCTCGCCCAGTTGTGCTGCGCGATGGCGGTGTCCGCCTCGGGCGTGCCGTCCGTCGTTGCGGGAGGCAATGCGAACGCGGCGCGCGCGCCGCCGAACAGGAGCGCAACGCTTGCGAGCGCCGCCGCAGCAAGGGTCGCAGCGCGAGGCGCGCGGCCGCTGGAAGGTTTCATAGGGTGAGGTCGCGGTGTTATACTCCGAGCCATTCTAACAAAAGGTCTGTGCGTTTTCGCCGCGTGCTTGATCCGGCACGGTCCTGTGGGTTTCCGCAGGTTTCTCCAGAGTCCGGGCGCGCCGCGTGAAATGTCAGGCTGTCTTCGCCACTCGTGGCCGTCTCCGCCTCTATCGCAGCCTGAGTGCCGCGGTGCGACGCACCGCCCGGCCGCGATCGGCGCCGTCGCGGATTTTCTTCGGCCCACGTATCCTCCGTCTTTATGGAAGCACTGCGCATCTACAACACGCTCGCGCGTGACAAGCAAGTTTTCGTGCCGCTCGAGCCCGGTGTCGTACGCATGTACGTCTGCGGCATGACGGTGTACGACTACTGTCACGTGGGGCACGCGCGTGTGATGGTGGTGTTCGACGTCGTGCAGCGCTGGCTGCGCGCGCTCGGCTACAACGTGACCTACGTGCGCAACATCACCGACATCGACGACAAGATCATTCGGCGCGCCGTGGAAAACGGCGAGACCATCAAGGCGCTCACCGACCGCTTCATCGACGCACTGCACGAAGACGCGGATGCGCTCGGCATCGCGCGCCCCGACCACGAGCCGCGCGCGACGCAATACATCCCGCAGATGCTCGACATGATCGGCGCGCTCGAGCGCAACGGCTATGCATACCAGGGCTCGGACGGCGACGTGAACTACGCCGTGCGCAAGTTCGCGAACTATGGCGCGCTCTCGGGCAAGTCGATCGAAGACCTGCGCGCGGGCGAACGTGTGGCGGCGAACGATGCCAAGCAGGATCCGCTTGACTTCGTCCTGTGGAAACAGGCAAAACCGCAAGAGCCCGCGGACACGGGCTGGGATTCGAAATACGGACGCGGCCGGCCGGGCTGGCACATCGAATGCTCGGCCATGGGTTGCACATTGCTCGGCGAACATTTCGACATTCACGGCGGTGGCCAGGACCTGCAGTTTCCGCACCACGAGAACGAAATTGCGCAGAGCGAAGGGGCGACGGGCGAGAAGTTCGTCAACTACTGGATGCACAACGGGTTCGTGAATATCGACAACGAGAAGATGTCGAAGTCGCTCGGCAACTTCTTCACGATCCGCGAAGTGCTCGCGAAGTACGACGCGGAAGTGGTGCGCTTCTTTATGGCGCGTGCACACTATCGTTCGCCGCTAAATTACAGCGACGTGCACCTCGACGATGCGCGCAACGCGCTCACGCGTCTGTACACGGCGCTCAAGGACGTGACGCCCGAGGCGGGCGAGCTCGACTGGAACGAGCCGTATGCGCAGCGTTTTCGCACGGCGATGAACGACGACTTCAACACGCCGGTGGCGATTGCCGTGCTGTTCGAACTCGCCACCGAGGTGAACCGCACGCGCGATGCCGTGCTCGCGCGCCAGTTGCAGCGTCTTGCGCGCGTGATCGGCTTGCTCGTGCGCGAGCCGCGCGTGTTCCTGCAGCAGGGTGCGGGTGCAGACGAGGCCGGGGCGCTCGACGTCGGCGCGATCGAAGCGAAGATCGCCGCGCGTCTTGCCGCCAAGCTGGCGAAGCAGTATGCGGAGGCGGACCGGATCCGGGCCGAGCTGCTCGAAGCCGGTGTCGCGCTCGAAGACAAACCGGGCGGATTGACGGAGTGGCGCCGCGTCTGAAGCGGCGGGTTCCAACCACTAATCGATTCGCGAGGCAGGAGGCAGGATGGCAATGGCCACGAAGACGCAGGCCAGGCGGTCTGCGTCGCTAACGGGCGCGGTGGGCGCGGCAGGCAAGCGCACCGCGCGCGGCACCGCTGCGGCGCAGGCTGCAAAGGCGGCAAAGAGCGGGTTCGACGGCAAGGCGGCGCCGGGCAAACGCACTGCCGCGAAGTCGACCCAAAGCGTGACGAACGGCAATGGCGCGGCGAGACCCGCGCCTAAACGGGCAACCGCGCGGGCAACCACGCAGGCAGCCGTGCAGGCAGCCGTGCAGGCAGGCGCGAAATCGGCGCGCATGAAGGCGAACGGCGTGCACGTCGCGCTCGACGCAGAAACGCTGCATGCCGTGCCTGCGGTGCAGCCCGACGGCGCGGCCACGCTCGATGCAGCGGAGCTCGCCGCGGCATCGTCGGGCGCGCTCGAACTCGAAGTGCAGCGTCCCGATTACTGGGAGCGTGCCTGCGCCGATCTCGTCAAGCGCGACCGCATCCTCAAGAAGCTGATTCCGAAGTTCGGCCCCGTGCATCTGCTGAGCCGCGACGATCCGTTCGTCACGCTCGCGCGCTCGGTGGTCGGCCAGCAGGTTTCCACGGCCGCGGCCCAGGCGCTCTGGCAGAAGGTGGAAGACGCGTGCCCGAAGCTCGTGCCGCAGCAGTTCCTCAAGCTCGGCCATGAAAAGCTCGCTGCATGCGGGCTCTCGAAGCGCAAGACGGAGTACATCCTCGATCTCGCGCAGCACTTCGTTTCCGGTGCGCTGCACGTGGGCAAGTGGACCTCGATGGACGACGAAGCCGTGATCGCGGAGCTCACGCAGATCCGCGGCATCGGCCGCTGGACCGCCGAGATGTTCCTGATCTTCAATCTCGCGCGCCCGAACGTGCTGCCGCTCGACGACCTCGACCTCATCCGCGCGATCAGCGTCAACTATTTCAGCGGCGAGCCGGTCACGCGCAGCGAGGCGCGCGAAGTCGCCGCCAACTGGGAGCCGTGGCGCACGGTCGCGACCTGGTACATGTGGCGCAGCCTCGAGCCCGCCTGAACGACGCGGACGGCGTTCGCCGCGGCCCGTCGGAGGGCCGCCGGGCGGGCGCCGCGCCGGTTTTGCCCCTATTTGAGCCTCCCGAAGTCGCCCGAGACTTTGGCTATCGAGTGTGTGCGGTCGATAGATCAGAGGCGATTTCGACGTTGTCAGTCGCGGTTAGAATACGCGCTGCCGGTAAGTGCAAGGATTCCACCACATGAAAACCACGTTTCTGGATTTCGAACAGCCGATCGCTGAACTCGAAGCGAAAATCGAAGAACTGCGCTTCGTTCAGGACGATTCGGCCGTCGATATTTCGGAAGAGATCGACCGGCTCTCGAAGAAGAGCCAGCAGCTCACGAAGGACCTCTACGCGAACCTGAACCCGTGGCAGGTTTCGCAGATCGCGCGTCATCCGCAGCGCCCGTACACGCTCGACTACATACACGAACTCTTCACCGACTTTCACGAACTGCACGGCGACCGCGCCTTCTCGGACGACCTGTCGATCGTCGGCGGCCTTGCGCGTTTCAACGGCCAGGCCTGCATGGTGATCGGCCAGCAAAAGGGCCGCGACACGAAGGAGCGCGCCGCGCGCAACTTCGGCATGCCGCGCCCCGAAGGCTACCGCAAGGCCGAGCGCCTGATGCGTCTGGCCGAGAAGTTCGGTCTGCCGATCTTCTCGTTCGTCGATACCCCGGGCGCGTATCCCGGCATCGGCGCGGAAGAGCGCGGTCAGTCGGAGGCGATCGGCCACAATCTTTACGTGATGGCCGAACTCAAGACGCCGCTCATCACGACGATCATCGGCGAAGGCGGTTCGGGCGGCGCGCTCGCGATTGCCGTGGCCGACACCGTGCTGATGCTGCAATTCTCGACCTATTCGGTGATCTCGCCGGAAGGCTGTGCGTCGATCCTGTGGAAGAGCGCAGCGAAGGCGCCGGAAGCCGCGGAAGCCCTTGGCCTCACTGCACACCGCCTGAAGGCGCTGGGTCTCATCGACAAGATCGTCAACGAGCCGCTTGGCGGCGCGCATCGCGATCCCAAGGGCATGGCCGCGCTGCTGCGCCGTGCGCTTTCCGACTCGCTGCGCCAGTTCCAGGGCATGAGCATTGCCGACCTGAAGGAGCGCCGCTTCGAGCGCCTGATGGCCTACGGCAAGTTCAAGGAAACGACGCCGGGCGCGTAACGCCTCGCGTCTGATCGAGGGGCGCGCGAGCGCCTTCCTCTCAATGAACGCCCATTCCGATTCCGACGCCGGGCGCATCGTTCTCGATGCGCTCGGCGTCGTGCTTTCCACGCTCCCCGACGACAGCCGCGTTGCGATTGCCTATAGCGGCGGCCTCGACTCGTCCGTGCTGCTCGATGCGGCCGTGCGCGCGGCGGGTCCATCGCGCTGCGTGGCGTTGCACGTGCATCACGGCTTGAGTCCGAATGCCGATGCCTGGCTCCTGCATTGTGCTGCGACGGCGCGCACGCTTGGCGTGCGCTTCGACGCGCAGCGCGTGGAGGTCGCACAGGATGCGGCAGCGGGCGTGGAGGCGGCGGCGCGCGACGCACGTTATCGCGCGCTCGAAACGATGTGTGCCGCTCACGGCGCGCAGTCGTTGTGGCTCGCACAGCATGCCGACGATCAGGCCGAGACGGTGCTGCTGCAGTTGCTGCGCGGCGCGGGTCTGGCGGGCCTGGCGGCGATGGCGCCGGCGCGCGCGCCGGCGGGTGGCGTGCCGCGTGTGCGGCCGCTGCTGTCATTGTTGCGCGTGCAACTGGAGCAGTACGCGAGCGCGTATGGCCTGCACTGGATCGACGACGAATCCAACGCCGATACGCGCTACGCACGCAATGCGCTGCGTCACGACGTGATGCCGGCGCTGAGCGCGCATTTCCCCGGCTTTCGCGACACACTCGCGCGCACGGCGTCGCACGCGGCGTCGGCGCAGCGGTTGCTCGACGCGCTTGCGCAGATCGACCTCGCGCAGCTGGCAACCGGCGACGACGGCAAGTCGCTGGCACACGAACAACTGCTCGCACTCGACGACGAACGCGCGCTCAACGCGCTGCGTTACTGGATGCGCGCGCTCGGTCTGCCGGCGGCTTCGAGCGCGCGCGTTGCCGACGCGTTGCGTCAGTTGCGCGAGATCGCGCGCGCAGGGTCCGCGAATGCGGGCGACCATGCGCTACGTATCGATCACGCGGGGTGGCGGCTGCGCTGCTATCGCGGCGCGATCTTCTGGGAGAAGGTGCGCGAGGCCGAAGCGCCGCGCGTGGCGCGCCAGCCGGCCGAGCTGGTCTGGCGCGGTGAGGAAGTCTGGCGTCTGCCGGCCTGGCGCGGCTCTTTTGTCTTCGCCCATAGCGATGCAGGCGATCCCGATGCGGTGCCCGAAGCCCTGCTGGCACGTGAGCCTCTCGTGGCGCGCGAACGCAGCGGGGGAGAGCGCGTGCGGGATGCCGGCGCGGGGGTGAGCCGCACGCTCAAGCACGTGTTCCAGGCGCACGGCATCCCCGCGTGGGAGCGCGACGTGCCGCTCTTGTACAGCGGCGAGACGCTGCTGTTCGTTCCGCACATAGGCGTGAATCGCGCGGCGTTTGCCGATTGGGACGCTGCGGCCGATATGCAGTCGCCCAGCGGGAACTGGCGCCGCATTGAATGGCGCGAGGATCTTCTAATCGCGTGAAGGGCCTGAATGTTCGGGCCCGATTTTCATGAAAGCAGTTGGCGCGAATACAGAACAGGGGCTCGATCGATGGGGCCATTTCGCGCAAATCCTTGCTGCACAAGCCTTTTTTGCCTATGTCCGCCCACTTCCAGCTTGTAATTTCGGCCCCGATCGGGTAGGGTATTTCGTTTGCCCAGCCCGTTTCCCGCATTCACGGGTGCCGCCAAAAGCAGCACCGATGTGGCGTCCGCGTGGGTTTCGAATGCCGCATCAAAGCAGGCGGTATCCAGCACCGGTCGGCAATGCCAGGAACAGCGCGGTCTTTCCTTCGCCCCTCACGGGTCGGTTGCAGGAAAGGCGTCGCGGGGCGGGTGGAGCGTAGCGTCGCGCGCGTACCTGAGCGCAGCTGGCCGCACCTTCACTGGCGGGCAAATCCGCGCGTGCTGCACGCGCTAAAGCGTTGTCGCCGCCATGGCATCGAATCCGCAGGCGGCGCCGTTTTCAGTGCGCCAGCGCCGTAACATCTCCAGTTCAGAACGACAATGGCACTCATCGTACACAAATACGGCGGCACCTCGATGGGCTCGGTCGAGCGCATCAAGAACGTCGCCAGGCGCGTTGCCAAATGGCACAAGGCCGGCCACAAGATGGTCGTCGTGCCCTCGGCGATGTCCGGCGAAACCAACCGTCTGCTCGGTCTCGCGAAAGAGCTTTCGCCCCAGCCGAATCCGCGCGAGCTCGACATGATTGCCTCGACCGGCGAACAGGTCAGCGTCGGCCTCCTGTCGATCGCGCTGCAGGAAGCGGGCGTCGATGCGATCAGCTACACCGGCTGGCAGGTCCCGGTCAAAACGGATAGCTCCTTCACCAAGGCGCGCATCAACGAGATCGATGGCGAGCGCGTGCTGGCCGATCTCGATGCAGGCAAGGTGGTCGTGATCACGGGCTTTCAGGGCATCGACCCCGAAGGCCATATCACGACGCTCGGCCGC
Source organism: Paraburkholderia sp. J12 (assembly GCF_905220215.1). NCBI lineage: Bacteria > Pseudomonadati > Pseudomonadota > Betaproteobacteria > Burkholderiales > Burkholderiaceae > Paraburkholderia > Paraburkholderia sp. J12. The sequence continues at coordinate 112,958 of NZ_CAJMZC010000009.1, read as the reverse complement.
GGCGGCTCGGACACGTCGGCGGTCGCGGTGGCCGCGGCGCTCAAGGCCGACGAATGCCTCATCTATACGGACGTGGATGGCGTCTACACGACCGATCCGCGAGTGGTGGACGACGCGCGCCGGCTCGACCGCATCACCTTCGAAGAGATGCTGGAAATGGCCAGCCTCGGCTCGAAAGTGCTGCAGATCCGCTCGGTGGAATTCGCGGGTAAGTATCAGGTGAAGACGCGCGTGCTCTCCAGCCTGACCGACCCGATGATGGACCTCGCGGAGGAAATGAAGTCGGGCACCCTGATTACCTTTGAAGAAGACGACACCATGGAAAAAGCAGTCATTTCGGGTATCGCGTTCCAGCGCGACGAGGCCCGTATTGCCGTGATGGGCGTGCCCGACAAGCCGGGTATCGCGTATCAGATCCTCGGCCCGGTGGCGGACGCGAACATCGATGTCGACATGATCATCCAGAACCAGAGCGTGGCCGGCAAGACCGACTTCACGTTCACGGTGCCGCGCGGCGACTATCAGCGCGCCATGGAGGTCCTCAACAACCAGGTGAAGGGGCACGTGAACGCCGAACAGGTGCTGGGCGACCCGAAGGTGTCGAAGGTTTCCGTGGTGGGCGTGGGCATGCGTTCGCACGTGGGCGTGGCGAGCAAGATGTTCCGTACGCTCTCGGAAGAGGGCATCAATATCCAGATGATTTCGACCTCCGAAATCAAGATCTCGGTGCTGATCGACGAGAAGTACATGGAACTCGCGGTGCGTGCGCTCCATAAGGCGTTCGATCTCGAACACGCGTAAAGCGTGACGCTCGCGTGACAGGTTTTACCGGTTTGGGGCGCTGTGCGCAGCGGTTATCATGCACTTGCAGAAAAATCTGCAAAAAAACGCGTCTCAAAAATTGACCTGATCGCGCGAACCCGCTATTATCTTGGCTTCGTCGCGCTGCCTCCCTGGCGCGAGCGAAATTTTCGGGAGACGTGGCCGAGAGGTCGAAGGCACTCCCCTGCTAAGGGAGCATCTGGGCCAAAACCTGGATCGAGGGTTCGAATCCCTCCGTCTCCGCCAGAAATGGCGGCGAAACCCCGCAAGTTTTCGGACTTGCGGGGTTTTTGTTTTTTCGGCGGACGTTTGTGCCGGGTTGTGCGGGTTTCGAGCGCGCAATGAAATGTCGAGATAGTCAGGACTGCCTGGCGCTCATGCCCGGACGTTCTAGTGGGCCCGCGGCTTCACGCGGCTGGGCAATGCCGTAGCGCAGTTTCCGCTGCATGGCCGTTGATGACGTTGTTGTCATGCAAACGCTGCAACATCGGACACCGGTGCTGCGCGTGCAATGCTATGCTGCGTCGCGTCGTTCTTCGGGTGCGGTTCGCGTAGCGCCGCTTCATCGTGGGCGTCGCGTTGCGTTGCGATTTCGACGCAGGCTGGCTGTCTACGCCGGCGTCAGTGTAACGAGACGTAACCAGGGTGCATGCGAAGGCGGTTTGTGCATCAGTTATTACAAACGTGAAATATGCGGTGCGCGAGGCTGCGTTATATTGCATCCAACAAAATCATTCGCAAAAAGGTGAGTCCATGAAGTTCGCTCGTGTTCTTGCAATGCTCGTCGGGGGCCTGGCCATTGGTGCATCGAGCGCCGCGATGGCGGGCGTGAGCGTTGGCGTCAATATCGGTATCCCGGCCCCGGTTTATGTCGCGCCGGCGCCTGTCTATGCGCCGCCGCCGCCTCCGCCGGTGGTCTATCAGCCCGCGCCGGTTTATGCCGCGCCGGCGATCTACATCGGCTGGCATGGCGACCGCTACTGGGACGGTCGTCGCTACTGGAACCGTGGCGACTGGAATCGCAATCACGGTGGCCCCGGCTATCACGGCGGCCCGGGCTGGCACGGTGGTCCGCCGCCGGGACATTGGCACTAAGCCGCCGGCGCTGCTGCGCACGCGCAGCGTGCGTAGCAGCAAAAGAAAAGCCGCTCCAGGGAGCGGCTTTTTTGCATCTGCCGTTGCACACGCAACGAGGCGCGTGCTGCGCAGCGTGTGAAGTTCGCGCTTATTCGCCGATTTATTCGCCGATGCCGGCCATGCCGCCCACCACGGCATTGAAGCCCGAGTCGACGTGCACGATTTCGGCGGTCACGCCGCCCGAGAGGTCGGACAGCAGAAACGCGGCCGTGTTGCCGACCTGCTCGATCGTGACGTTGCGATGCAGCGGCGCATTCTGCTCGACGAATTCGAGGATCTTGCCGAAGCTCTTGATGCCGCTTGCCGCGAGCGTCTTGATCGGGCCGGCCGAAATGCCGTTCACGCGCACGCCCTTGCCGCCGAGCGAGACCGCGAGATAGCGTACGCTCGCCTCGAGCGAGGCCTTCGCGAGACCCATCGTGTTGTAGTTCGGAATCGCGCGCTCGGCACCGAGGTAGGTGAGGGTGAGGAGCGAGGCGTTCTCCGACAGCATCGGTTGGGCGGCCTTCGCGAGTGCCGGGAAGCTGTAGGCCGAGATGTCGTGCGCGATGCGGAAGTTCTCGCGCGTCATGCCGTCGAGGAAGTCGCCGGCAATCGCTTCGCGCGGTGCGAAGCCGATCGAGTGGACGAGGCCGTCGAGCGTGCCCCAGTGCTGCTTGAGATCGGCGAAGAGGGCTTCGATCTGCGCGTCGTCGGCGACGTCGCAGGGGAACACGAGGTTGCTGCCGAATTCGGTGGCGAATTCGGTGATGCGGTCCTTGAAGCGGTCGCCGACGTACGTGAACGCCAGTTCCGCGCCTTCGCGTTTGCAGGCCTGCGCAATGCCGTATGCGATCGAACGGTTCGACAGCAGCCCGGTCAGCAGGATGCGTTTGCCAGCGAGGAAGCCCATGGATTCTCCTAATCAGGTCAATGCGACGCGCGCCGCCAAATGCGGCGCGGCGTGGTTTGTTGGGTAGAATTCTCTCACAATTGACACGGCTCACCGGACAAATCCCTCTCCATGACGACAGGAACGCCTGGCAGGGCAACGCGCGCGGGGCGCATGCAGACGGTTGCGGCGCGGCTTGTTGCGTGGGTGCGCGAGCGCGCGCGGCACGGCGCGCTCTATGGCACGGCGTGCGCGCTGATGCTGGCGACCACGCCGTCGGCACACGCGGTATACGCGATCGCACAGTACGGCGAGCCGAAGTATCCGGCCGACTTCCGGCATTTCGACTATGTGAATCCGGATGCGCCCAAGGGCGGCACGCTGGTGCTGGCCAACCCCAACCGCCTCACGAGCTTCGACAAGTTCAATCCGTTCACGCTGCGCGGCAATGCGGCGCCGGGGCTCGGCATGATCTTCGAGAGCCTGACGACGGGCAGCATGGACGAAGTGGCCTCGGCCTACGGGCTACTTGCCGACGACATCCGCATCGCGCCCGACGGCAAGTCGGTGACGTTCCACCTGAATCCGCGCGCGCGTTTCTCGAACGGCGACCCCGTGACGGCCGCCGACGTCAAGTTCTCGCTCGACACGTTGAAGAGCCCGCAGTCCGCACCTTCGATGCAGGCCTACTTCAGTGACGTTTTGCGCGCGGTCGTGGTCGATCCCGCGACGATCCGCTTCGAGTTTCGCTTGAACAATCGCGAGTTGCCGTTCATCGCGGGCGGCATGCCGGTGTTCTCGCACAAGTGGGGGCTGCGTGCGGACGGCAGCCGCATTCCCTTCGATCAGCTCGCCTTCGAGCAACCGATCGGCAGCGGTCCGTATCGGATCGAGAGCTATTCGAACGGCCGCACGATCTCCTACCGGCTCGATCCGAACTACTGGGGCAAAGACCTGCCGGTGCGCGTGGGCACGAACAATTTCGAGCGCATCACCTACAAGCTCTATTCCGACGATGTCGCGCGCCTCGAGGCGTTCAAGGCTGGCGAGTACGATGCGCTCGTCGAAAACGTCGCGCGCAACTGGGTGCGGCGCGACGTGGGCAAGCGCTTCGATAGCGGCGAGCTCGTCAAGCGCGAGTTTCCCCAGCACAACGGCACGGGCATGCAGGGTTTCGTGCTGAACCTGCGCAAGCCGATGTTTCAGGACGTGCGTGTGCGGCAGGCACTCGACCTCGCGCTCGATTTCCAGTGGCTCAACCGCATGTTGTTCTATAGCCAGTACACGCGGCTCGACAGCTGGTTCGCCAATACGATGTTCCAGGCGAAGGGCTTGCCGTCGACGGGCGAAGTCGCGCTGCTCGATCCGTGGCGCAAGCAGCTCGACCCCGCGGTGTTCGGGCCGCCGCCCGTGCAGCCCGATACCGACCCGCCCGATTCGCTGCGTGCGAACCTGCTCAAGGCGCGGGCGCTTCTCGCCGACGCGGGCTGGACCTACCGTAACGGCGCGCTGCGCAACGCGCAGGGCCAGCCCTTCGTGTTCGAGGTGCTCGACGATAGCGGCGGGGCGTCGCAATGGGCGCCGATCATGGCGCAGTACACGCGTGCGCTCGCGCGCCTCGGGATTCGCGTGGACTATCGCACGGTCGATTTCGCGCTCTATCAGAAGCGCCTCGACGCCTTCGACTTCGACGTGACGACGATCCGCTTTCCCGACGTGCAGGTGCCGGGCACCGAGGAAATCGACCGCTTCAGCAGCAAGGCCGCCGACGAGGCCGGCTCGGGCAATCTGATCGGTTTGAAATCGCCGGCCGTCGATGCGATTCTCAAGGCCCTCGTGCAGGCGCAGACGCTGCAGCAACTGCTCGACGCCTCGCATGCGCTCGACCGGGTGCTGATGCATGGCTACTATGTGGTGCCCCAGTGGTACAGCTCGACGCACCGCGTGGCCTACCGCAACACCCTGGCTTATCCGGCGAAGCTGCCGCTGTACTATGACGCGACGGACTGGATTCTCTCGGCGTGGTGGTTCAAGCCGCAGTCGCAGTCGACCCCGGACCCGCAGCATTGACGGACGCATAGACCATGTGGAGCTACATCGCCAAACGCCTGCTGCTGATGATCCCGACGCTGCTCGGCGTGCTCACGCTGACCTTCGTCGTGATCCAGTTCGTGCCGGGCGGCCCCGTGGAGCAGGCCGCGCGCGAGATGCGCCGCGGCTCGGAGCAGGGCATGCCGTTCGGCATGCGCGCGCATACGGGCGTGGACGCGCAGCAGATCGCGCAACTGAAGGCGCTCTACGGCTTCGACAAGCCGCCGCTGCAGCGCTATTTCCTCATGCTCGACCGCTTCGCTCACTTCGATCTCGGGCAGAGCTATTTTCACCACCAGAGCGTGTGGTCGCTGATCGTCTCGAAGCTGCCGGTGTCGATCAGCATCGGTCTGTGGACCTTCTTTCTCACCTATCTGATATCGGTGCCGTTGGGCATTGCGAAAGCGGTGCGCAACGGCTCGAACTTCGACCTCGTGACGAGCCTGATCGTGCTGTTCGGCTATGCGATTCCCGGTTTCGTGCTGGGCGTGCTGCTGCTCGTGCTGTTCGGCGGCGGCACTTTCCTGCAGATCTTCCCGCTGCGCAACCTCACCTCCGACGACTGGGACACGCTCTCCTGGAGCCGCAAGATTCTCGATTACCTGTGGCACATCACGCTGCCCGTGACGGCTTCGGTGGTGGGCAGCTTCGCGGTGACGACGATGCTCACGAAGAACGCGTTCCTCGACGAGATCCGCAAGCAGTACGTGATGACTGCGCGCGCGAAGGGGCTCTCCGAGCGCACCGTGCTCTGGAAGCACGTGTTCCGCAATGCCATGCTGCCGCTCGTGGTGGGCTTTCCGGCGGCCTTCATCGGCGCGTTCTTCACGGGCAGCCTCTTGATCGAGACGCTCTTTTCGCTCGACGGACTGGGGCTGCTTTCCTACGAGTCGGTGGTGCGGCGCGACTATCCCGTCGTGCTTGGTACGCTCTACCTCTTCACATTGATCGGACTGCTGACGAAGCTTATTTCCGATCTGTGCTACGTGTGGGTCGATCCCCGCATCCAATTCGAACAACTGGAGCGCTGAGTTGAACCGAGCCCGTGCCGGCCTCGAGCCCGAACTGCGCACCGAATCCGTTGCCGCCTTCAAGTCGCCCACGCCCGCGCGGCGCGTGTGGGCGCGTTTCAGGCAGCAGCGGCTCGGCTACTGGAGCCTCATCGTATTCGTCGTCGTATTCGCGGCGAGCCTGGCGGGTCCGCTCTGGTGCAACGACAAGCCGCTCGTCGTACGCTACGACGGGCATCTGTATTTCCCGCTCTTCAAGGCCTATCCGGAGACGACCTTCGGCGGCGACTTCCCGACGCCGGCCGACTATCTCGATCCGTATATTCGCCATCGCTTCGACGCGCCCGGCAATTTCGCGATCTATCCGCCGAACCCGTATTACTACGACACGCTCAACTACTTCTCGAAGGTGCCGAATCCGGCGCCGCCTTCGCGCCGAAACTGGCTGGGCACCGATCAGAGCGGCCTCGACCTGTTCGCGCGGCTGCTCTATGGCTTTCGCGTGTCGGTGGAGTTCGCGCTGGTGCTGACCGCCATCGGCACGCTGCTCGGGGTGCTGGCGGGCGCGGTGCAGGGTTACTTCGGCGGCAAGACCGATATCGTGGGGCAGCGGCTGATCGAAATCTGGAGCGCGATGCCGGAGCTCTATCTGCTCATCATCTTCGCCTCGATCTTCGAGCCGGGCTTCATCCTGCTGCTCGTGCTGCTTTCGCTATTCGGCTGGATCGGCCTGTCCGACTACGTGCGCGCGGAGTTCCTGCGCAATCGCCACCAGGACTACGTGCTCGCCGCGCGCGCGATGGGCCTCTCGAACTGGCAGATCATCTGGCGCCACGTGCTGCCCAACAGCCTCACGCCCGTCATCACCTTCCTGCCGTTTCGCATGAGCGGGTCGATTCTCGCGCTCACGAGCCTCGACTTCCTCGGCCTCGGCGTGCCGCCGCCCACGCCGAGCCTCGGCGAGCTGCTCGCGCAGGGCAAGGCGAATCTCGACGCCTGGTGGATCGCCATGTCCACGTTCGGCGTGCTGGTTCTCACGCTGCTCCTGCTCACGTTCATGGGCGATGCGCTGCGCAATGCGCTCGATACGCGCATTGCCGATGCGATGAAGGCAGGGGGCAACCAGCAATGAGCGCGCTGACGCAAACGGTGGAAACGCCGCTGCTCGCGATCGATCGCCTGTCCGTGCGCTTTGGCGAGACGCTCGCGGTGGACGACGTGTCGCTCTCGATCGGGCGCGGCGAGCGCGTGGCGCTCGTGGGCGAGTCGGGCTCGGGCAAGACCGTGACGGCGCTCGCGGTCTTGCGCTTGCTGCGCGATGCTGAGCTGTCGGGCGCGATCCGCTTCAACGGCGACGATCTGCTCGCGAAGAGCGAGCGGGCGATGCGCGGCCTGCGCGGCAGCGACATCGGCATGATCTTCCAGGAGCCGATGACGGCGCTCAATCCGCTCTATACGGTCGGCGAGCAGATTGCCGAAACGATCGTGGTGCACGACCGCGTGACGAAGAAGGAGGCCTGGGCGCGCGCCGTCGGACTGCTCGAGCGCACGGGTATACCGGAGCCGCAGCGGCGTATCGGCAGCTATGCGCATCAGCTGTCGGGCGGGCAGCGCCAGCGTGTGATGATCGCGATGGCGCTCGCGTGCCGGCCGCGCCTTTTGCTCGCCGACGAACCCACCACGGCGCTCGACGTGACGATTCGCGGCCAGATCGTCGATCTGCTGCTCGAACTGCAGCGCGAGGAGGCCGAAAAGCCCGGCGGCGGCATGGCGGTGCTGCTCATCACGCACGATCTGAATCTCGTGCGCCGCTTCGCGCAGCGGGTTGCGGTGATGGAGCAGGGCAAGCTCGTGGAAGCGGGCAGCGTCGAGCAGATCTTCGAGGCGCCGCAGCATCCGTACACGCAGCGGCTCATCGCGAGCCGGCCCGAACGCCACGTATTGCCGGTGCTGCCGCTCGCCCCCGTGCTGCTGGAAGCGAAGGACGTCATGGTCGATTTCGCGACGAAGCTGCCGGGCTTCACGGGCTGGTGGCGCAAGGGACGATTCCGGGCGGTGAACGATGCGAGCGTTTCGGTGCGGCAGGGCGAGACGCTCGGGATCGTCGGCGAGTCGGGGTCGGGGAAAACGACGCTCGCGATGGCGATGCTGGGCCTGCAACGTATCGCGGGCGGTCAGATCGAGTTCCAGGGGCGGCCGGTTGCGAGCTATCAGGGGCAGGGTAAGCTCGAATTGCGCTCGCATCTGCAGGTGGTCTTTCAGGATCCATTCAGCTCGCTTTCGCCGCGACAGACCATCGAGCGCATTGTCGGCGAAGGGCTCGCGCTGCATCGCCCGGATCTGAGTGGCGAGGAGCGCAGGAAGCGCATCGTTGCCACCTTGCGCGAAGTCGGGCTCGACCGCACGGCGCTGCAGCGTTATCCGCACGAGTTCTCGGGCGGCCAGCGCCAGCGCATTGCCATTGCCCGCACGCTCGTACTCGAGCCGCGCGTGCTTGTCCTCGACGAACCCACCAGCGCGCTCGACGTTTCGATCCAGCAACAGGTGTTGCGTCTGCTGACGGAATTGCAACGCAAATACAACCTGGCCTACGTTTTCATCAGCCACGACCTCGAGGTGATCGGCGCAATGGCGCACCGGGTCGCGGTGATGCAGAACGGCGCGATCGTCGAGGCCGGCGACGTCGCGAAAATATTCGATGACCCAGCGCATCCTTACACGCGAAAGCTATTGAAAGCGGCGCTGGCTTCATGACATTCACCAAACATTCACCAATGATGTGCGTATCGCGATTGTATTTTTCTATTTGTTTTGACACACAAATACTTACTGGCTAGTATCGTCCAAACTTTTCACTAACCCCCTGATTCGCGGGCAATTTCTACCGACCAATGCAGCACCGATACTTGACCCAGGCTTGCACGCGCGTCGTCGCCGGGATGTTCATCGGCGTACTGATGGCCGCGGCTCCCGGCGCGTTCGCCGACGAAGTAAGCAGCTTTAACCAGAATGCCTCATTTTCGCCCAATAGCACGGCTAATTCGGCGAATTCAACGAACTCGCAGCTTCCCCAGGCTTCCCAGATTCCGCAGGCCACTTCGGCCACCGCTCAGAACGCGACCCCCCAGGCGACCCCGGCTGCGGCCGACGGCGGCGCCCGGTCGTTCCTCTCGGGCATGGCCGGCAAGGCCGGCGACGTGGTTGTGGGCGCCCTCAACATGATCGGCGTGCGTTATCGCTGGGGCGGCAACACGCCCGATTCGGGCCTCGACTGCAGCGGTTTCGTGCGCTATGTGTTCCAGGATACGCTGGGTCTTTCGCTGCCGCGCCGTGCCGAGGAAATGAGCCGCGTGGGCGAGAAGGTCAGCATGAGCAACCTCAAGCCGGGCGACCTCGTGTTCTTCAACACGATGCGCCGCACGTTCTCGCACGTCGGCATCTATATTGGCGACAACAAGTTCGTGCACTCGCCGTCCACCGGCAGCACGATCCGTGTTGACGACCTGGACGACGGTTACTGGGAAAAGCGCTTTACGGGTGCCCGCCGGGTCGAGACCTCGTTTACGCCGCAACAGCAGCAGGATCTCAAGCAGCGCGTGAGCGTGCAGCTCAACGGCAATACCGGCGACAACTGATCGCGGCGTCGGGCTTTTCAGGAAAAACCTGCTTCGTCTGAAGCAGGTTTTTTTGTTCCGGGTTGTGTTTTCTTTGCGGGCCGCGCTCGACCCGCGCCTCCTCAAACCGTTGCGACGCGCGCAGCAGCCAGCTTGCGCTCGAGCTCCGGCATCATCTTCGCCACCGCTTCCTCGCCCGCGAGGATTGCCGCGTTGCGCTGGCCGAAATCGCTGCCCGACATGGCGTTCAGGTTCGGGCGGATCACGACGTCGGCGTACTTCTCCAGCTCGTAGGTCTTGATGGTCTGACCCATGATCGTGAAGGTCTGCATCAGCACGTCGAACTGGCTCAGCGTCGACGCGCTTTCCGGGCGCGCGGAGATGTCCACCGCGATCACGAAATCGGCGCCCATCTTGCGTGCGAACGAAGCCGGCACGGGGCTCACGAGGCCGCCGTCGACGTACTCGTGACCCGCGATCTTCACCGGGTCGAAGATCGACGGCAGGCTGCACGACGCGCGCACGGCAATGCCGGTGTTGCCGCGCTGGAACAGGATCGGTTGTCCGCTATGCAGGTCCGTGGCGACGATGCCGAGCGGCTTGGCCATCTTTTCGATCGGCCGGTCGTGCAGCGTGGTGTTCAGGTAGTTCTGCAGCGCGAGCCCGTGCAGGAAGCCGCGGGTGGCGAAGGGCATGGCCCAGTCGCTGATGGAGGCTTCGTCCATCGTCAGCGCGAGCTTGTTGATGGCGAAACCGTTCATCCCCGAAGCGTAGAGCGCAGCCACGACCGAACCCGCGCTCGTTCCCGCGACGAGATCGACCTGGATGTTGCGGGCTTCGAGCGCCTTGATCACGCCGATGTGCGAGAAGCCGCGCGCGGCGCCGCCGCCGAGCGCGAGACCCACGCGGATGGGGCGAGGCGGCCTCGCCACGGGCGGTGGCGGCGCGGTGTTGGCGGTCAACGGCGGGGCGACCTGCGCGGTCTGCGTGCCCGCGGTCGTGCAGGCGGCCAGAACGGTGGAAGCGGCCGCGAGCGAAAAGCTGCGCCGGCTCAGAGAGGGCGATGAGGGCTTCGAGCTGGAATTCAAGCAGGACTTCAAACGGGTTCTCCATCCGGCGTCGCATGGCCGCGAAGTTGCGTGGCGCGATCGTTCGATCGCACGCTGCAAGACGGCCCGCGCACCGCAGTCTTCTAGCGCGGGCGCTGCCTGCTAACCCAGGCAGGCAACCCCATGCTGCGCCGGGCGACGGATGCGGCGCGCCGACATCATAAGACAAAGCCGGGCGGGAATTCGAAACGCGCTTGTAACGCGATGTGTCGGCCGATTTTCGGTGCGAGCGCGGCCGATCCCGGTCCGAACCTGCGCAGGGCCCGAGCCGACCACGCCGGGCCGAACGTGCCGCCGACGGGTATAATCCGGTCTCTATTTTCCCGGTTTTTCCGTTCGCGCCGCGCCGTGTTCCCCTGCATCGCGCACTGTGCGCATGCAGCGCCTGAGGCCGCACTCGCGCCGCGAACGCCGCCTGTCCGGCGCGCACTTCAGCCGCGCGCCGGCATCGCTTTCGAGTAATCGCCCATGACCACGACTCCCGTCCGTACCCGTTTTGCGCCGAGCCCGACCGGCTTCATCCACCTCGGCAACATCCGCTCCGCGCTGTATCCCTGGGCGTTCGCGCGCCACAACAAGGGCACCTTCGTGCTGCGGATCGAGGACACCGACGTCGAGCGTTCGACGTCCGCATCGGTCGACGCGATCCTTGAAGGCATGGCGTGGCTCGACCTCGATTTCGACGAGGGTCCGTTCTATCAGATGCAGCGCATGGACCGCTATCGCGAAGTACTCAGGCAGATGAGCGAGCAGGGCCTCGTGTACCCGTGCTACATGTCCACCGAGGAGCTCGACGCGTTGCGCGAGCGCCAGCGCGCCGCCGGCGAAAAGCCGCGCTACGACGGCACGTGGCGCCCGGAGCCGGGCAAGGTGCTGCCCACGCCGCCCGCCGGCGTCGAGCCGGTGCTGCGCTTTCGCAACCCGCTCACCGGTGTGGTGGCATGGGACGACGCCGTGAAAGGTCGCATCGAGATCTCGAACGAGGAACTCGACGACCTGGTGATCGCACGCCCCGACGGTACGCCGACGTACAACTTCTGCGTCGTGGTGGACGACCTCGACATGAAGATCACGCACGTGATCCGCGGCGACGACCACGTGAACAACACGCCGCGCCAGATCAACATCCTGCGCGCGCTCGGCGGCGAGCCGCCGGTGTACGCGCACCTGCCGACCGTGCTCAACGAGCAGGGCGAAAAGATGAGCAAGCGCCACGGCGCGATGAGCGTGATGGGGTATCGCGACGCAGGTTATCTGCCCGAAGCGGTGCTGAACTATCTCGCGCGGCTCGGCTGGTCGCACGGCGATGCGGAAGTGTTCTCGCGCGAGCAGTTCGTCGAGTGGTTCGATCTGGACCACCTCGGCAAGTCGCCGGCGCAGTACGACCAGGACAAGCTCGACTGGCTCAATAACCACTACTTGAAGGAGGTGGACAACGCGCGTCTGGCCGAACTCTCGAAGCCGTTCTTCGCGGCGCTCGGCATCGACGAGGCGACGCTCGCCGCAGGGCCGGCGCTCGAAGGCGTGGTTGCGCTCTTCAAGGATCGCGCGACGACGATCAAGCACATCGCCGAGAGCGCGCAGATGTTCTACCGCGAGCCGCAGCCCGAAGCCGACGCGCTGGCGCAGCACGTGACCGAAACCGTACGTCCCGCGCTCGCCGAACTTGCCACGACACTCAAGGAAGCGGAGTGGACGAAGGAGGGCATCTCGGCCGCGCTCAAGGCGACGCTGGCCGCGCACAAGCTGAAGATGCCCCAGCTCGCCATGCCCGTGCGTCTCTTCGTGGCGGGCACGACGCATACGCCGGCCATCGATGCGGTGCTCGCGCTGTTCGGTCGCGACGCGGTGGTGGGTCGCATCGAGCAGGGTCTCGCGAAAACGGTGTGATCTTTTTTGAAGATTTTTTGCCCCGGCACTAGCGCCGGGGCAGGAGATCTTGTAGTATTCGGGCTCCGTTGAAAACGGTGCGCGAGCAAGCAGTAACGCTCACGCAGGAGCCGATGGATCCCGCAACGAAGTTTCAAAAAAATTGCGAAAAACGATCCAAAAGCTCTTTACACAAGCGAAATTGCTGTTTATAATCTCGCTTCTGTTCTGCAAGGGGGTATAGCTCAGCTGGGAGAGCGCTTGCATGGCATGCAAGAGGTCAGCGGTTCGATCCCGCTTACCTCCACCAACAGAGCAGAGTAAGAAATTCTTCGCGCAAGCGAGGGTGAAGAAAAAAATTCTTCACAAAGTGCGGTAAAGAAGTTACAATGTCGGACTTCGCAGTTAAGTAGCGCGATTGCGTAAATTTAGCGGCGAAATACGGTAAAAGCGCAGTAAAGTGTAGCAAGGCATTATCTGAAAAGATTATGTCCCCTTCGTCTAGAGGCCTAGGACATCACCCTTTCACGGTGAGTACAGGGGTTCGAATCCCCTAGGGGACGCCAGACATGAGCGTCGTCGATAAAATCGTCATGATTTCGACGAGGCGCCAGGTGGGAATCAGCCGACGCCCATCTGTGTATGTCGAACTGGAGCGGTAGTTCAGTCGGTTAGAATACCGGCCTGTCACGCCGGGGGTCGCGGGTTCGAGTCCCGTCCGCTCCGCCAGATGAAGCCCGTTCAGGCTATAACTTGAGCGGGCTTTTTAGTTAAAGTAGTAAAGGCGTAAGCCTGTGTTGTCCCCTTCGTCTAGAGGCCTAGGACATCACCCTTTCACGGTGAGTACAGGGGTTCGAATCCCCTAGGGGACGCCAAAGACAACAGCGGCGCCAAAGCAGTGTGGCGACGCCGCCAGCGGGAATCGACCGACGCCCGCCGGTGCAAGCAGGACTGGAGCGGTAGTTCAGTCGGTTAGAATACCGGCCTGTCACGCCGGGGGTCGCGGGTTCGAGTCCCGTCCGCTCCGCCAGAAGTACGAAGCCCGCTGGAAATTCCAGCGGGCTTTTTTCATTTCTTTCCCGCCGCCGCACCTGTACGGACAAACTGCCATTGCCGGCACGCGCGCGGTATCGTAGCGTAGTCGAAACCCGGTTTCTGGCCCGCTGCCTCTCATGTTCGCTCCGAACGACATTCCTTCGCGTTTCCAGTTGCGCCACGCCTCCATGGGCGACTTTGAGTTCGCCGAGGCGCTCACGCGCAACAACATGGGCGGTTACTACCGGCGGCATCATCTGGTCTGGCGCGGCGATCTTTTTCTCGCCAGCTATCGCGAATCGGAGAATTTCATTCTCGAACTCGACGCTCAGGCGATAGGCGTGCTGCGCGTAACCGAAGAGGGCGATTCGCTGCACATTCGCGACGTGCAGATCGCCGAAGGCTATCGTGGCCACGGCGCGGGGACTTTCCTGCTCGACATGGCGCATCGTTGGGCGCGCGAGCGCGGCCTGCGCGAACTGCAACTGCGCGTGTTCGTCGATAACCCGGCAGCGCGGCTCTATCTGCGCATGGGTTACCGGGTGGCCGGGCCGAGGCTGGCGAGGCTCGGGTCGATACGCCATATGACGCGCACCGTCTGAACCTCGCACATTTCTGCGCTGTGCAGCCTCGCCGTGCAAGCTATCCGGCGGCTTGCGGGCCGGCTTCGTTGTGCATCTCTTCACCGGCCTGACCCAGCGCCGACTCTTCTTCCTCTGCATCGTCGAACCGATCGCCGCCGCGCGCGATGAACGCGCGCGGGCTTTCGCCGAACGCGCGCCGGAACATCGCCGAAAACGCGCTCTGGCTCTGGTAGCCCAGTTCCTGGGCGACGACGGCCATCGGCCGTCCTTGATTGAGCAGCGGAATCGCGCGCGCGAGGATGGCCTGCTGGCGCCACTGCGAGAAGCTCACGCCCAGCTCCTGCCGAAAGAGCCGCGCGATCGTGCGCGTGCTCGCGCCCACGTGTGCGGCCCAGTATTCGAGCGAGCCCGGGCCGGCAGGATCGGCGAGCAGCGCTTCGCAGAGCGAGCGCAGGCGCTTTTCCTGCGGCATCGGCACGGCGAGTGGCAGCGGCGCCGAGCGGGTGATTTCGTCGAGCGCGAGCGAGGCGAGCAGACGTTCGCGTGAGGCGCCGATGCCGCGTTCGTCGAGTGCGGCGATGGTCTCGCGCAACAGCCCCGAGACTTCGACCACGCGGCAGTCGCCGAGCCCCGGCGGGATCACCGACTGATCCACGTAGAGCGTGCGCAGGAAAGCATCTTCGACGATCGCCACTTCGTGCGTGACGTGCGGCGGAATCCAGATCGCGCGCGAAGGCGGCACCATCCAGGTGGTGCCCGGCGTCGTCATGCGCAGCACTCCGCGCGACGTGTACGCAAGCTGCGCCCAGGCATGCGTGTGCAGCGCGATTCGCACGCCCGCCGCCATGGGGCGCGAGCGCACGCGCACGGGATGCTCGACCATGGGCTCGAACTCGGGCGGGATGTCGACGAATTCCGCAGCAGGCAGCGGCGATGCGGGAACGGAGTAGGGCATGGCAGCGGTCGGATGCGACGTTGAAGGCTCGGGATCATTTTAGGCGCAATCCCTGCGCGCCCGCGCCTGCTGCACGGCGAGCCGCCTGCACGCATCGCTTTGGGGAAGGGCATAATGCTCCGGGTCCGTCATCGCACGAGGAAAACCATCATGACTTTCGCCACCGCCGACCTTTGCGATGCGCACGAAGACCGGCTCGCTGCCGGCACGCTGCGCGTGCTCGATCCGGTGTTTCGCTGGTTCGGCCGCGCGCCGGGTTTCAGCGGCCCCGCGCTGACCCTCAAGGTCTTCGAAGACAATTCGCTCGTGCGCGCCACGCTCGAGACGCCGGGCGAAGGCCGTGTGCTCGTCGTCGATGGCGGCGGCAGCCTGCGCTGTGCTCTCGTGGGCGGCAATCTCGGCCAGTTTGCCCAGAACAACGGCTGGGCGGGCGTGGTGGTGAACGGCTGCGTGCGCGACACGCTCGAACTCAATGCGCTCGACGTGGGTATCGTGGCGCTCGCGACGCATCCCCAGCGCAGCTTCCGGCGCGGCATCGGCGAGCGCGACGTGCCGGTGCGCATGCCTGGCGCGACCGTGCGCACGGGTGACTGGATCTATGCGGACATCGACGGCGTGCTCGTTGCCGACGCGCCGCTCGCGATCTGAACCGGCAATACAGGCAGGAGCAAGCAATCATGAAATACGTGTTCGTGTACGGGACGCTGCGCGCGGGGGAGATCAACGACATCAACCTCGCGGCCGAGCGCTATGCGATCGCCCGGCCGCGCCTCGTGGGCCGCACGACGGTGGCGGGGCGTCTGTTCGATTTCGGCCGCTATCCGGGCATGGTCGCCGATACCGAGGCGTCGGGCGTGGTCGGCGAAGTCTATGAGATCGACGACGCGCTCGTGGCCGTGCTCGACGAGATCGAGCACGTCTACCCGGGGGTGGACGGCCTGTTCGTGTCCGCGCAGGTGAGCGTGGAGGTGGATGGGCAACAGATGGGCTGCCTCTTCTATCCGGTCGCGCACGCGTCGGTTCACGGACGCCCGGAGATTCGCAGCGGCGACTGGATCGCGCATCGCCTCTCGCGCTGAGCGCCTGCTGCGGCTCAACGTGGGCTCACGCAACGCAACGTAAAAAGGCCCGGCGGATTCGCATCCGCCGGGCCTTTGCCGTTCTCAAGCGGCGCTCAGATGAGCATCAGATCTCTTCGTAGAGCGGCAGCGTGAGGAAGTCCACGAAATTCTCCGACGTGGACATCTGTTCGAAGATCTGCGCGGCGCGCTCGTACGGCTTCGTGTCGCCGCCCACCACGGCCTTCACCTTGTCCAGTTCCTGCGGGATCAGTTCGCGCACGAGTTCGGCCGTGACCTTGCGGCCGTCTTCGAGCTTGCCCTTCGGCGAGCGGATCCACTGCCACACCTGCGAGCGCGAGATTTCGGCGGTCGCGGCGTCTTCCATCAGGTTGTGGATCGGCACGCAGCCATTGCCGGCGAGCCACGAACCCAGGTAGTGGATGCCCACGTTGATGTTGTTGCGCAGGCCCGCTTCGGTGATCGGCGCTTCCGGACGGAAGTCGAGCAGATCTTTGCCCGTCACGGCCACGTCGGCGCGCTGCTTGCCGATCTGGTTCGGCTTGTCGCCGAGCACCTTCACGAACTCTTCCATCGCGATGGGCACGAGGCCCGGGTGGGCCACCCAGCCGCCGTCGTAGCCGTCGCCGGCGTCGCGCGCCTTGTCCGAGCGCACGCCGCCCATGGCCTTGTCGTTCGCCGCCGCGTCGTTCTTGATCGGAATGAGCGCGCTCATGCCGCCGATGGCCGGCGCGTTGCGGCGATGGCAGGTCTTGAGCAGTTGCAGCGCGTAGGCGCGCATGAACGGCACGGTCATCGTGATCTGCGCGCGGTCCGCGAGGCAGAAGTCCTTGTCGTTCTTGAACTTCTTGATCGCCGAGAAGATGTAGTCCCAGCGGCCGGCATTCAGGCCCGAGCTGTGTTCGCGCAGCTCATAGAGGATCTCGTCCATTTCGAAGGCGGCGAGGATCGTCTCGACCAGCACCGTCGCGCGGATCGTGCCGCGCGCAATGCCCACGGCTTCCTGGGCGGCGACGAAGATGTCGTTCCACAGGCGCGCTTCGAGATGGCTTTCCATCTTCGGCAGATAGAAGTAGGGGCCGCTGCCGCGTGCGATCAGTTCCTTCGCATTGTGGAAGAGGAAGAGCGCGAAGTCGAAAATGCCGCCCGACACGCGCTTGCCGTCCACCGTCACATGCTTCTCGTCGAGGTGCCAGCCGCGCGGACGCACGATCAGCGTGGCGACCTTGTCGTTCAGCTGATAGCGCTTGCCGTTCTGCTCCAGCGAGATCGTGCGGCGCACGGCGTCCTTGAGGTTGATCTGGCCGACGATCTGGTTTTCCCAGCTCGGCGCGTTCGAATCCTCGAAGTCCGTCATGTAGGAGTCCGCACCGGAATTCAGCGCGTTGATGATCATCTTGCGCTCGACCGGGCCCGTGATTTCCACGCGGCGGCATTCGAGATCCTTCGGCAGCGGCGCGATGGTCCAGTCGGCTTCGCGGATCGACTTCGTGCTTTCGAGGAAATCCGGACGCTCGCCGGCGTCGAGGCGCTTCGTGCGTTCGGCGCGCGCGGCCAGCAGTTCCTGGCGGCGCGGCTCGAAGGCGCGGTGCAGCTTCGCCACGAGTTCGAGGGCCTCGGGGGTGAGGATCGTTTCGAAGCCCGGTTCGATTTGCGCCGAGATCTCCATGCCTTGCGGCAGTTGCAACGTGTTCGCCATGATTGCTCCTTGGTCGGTCAGTTCGTGTAGGTGTGGGTAGTGCGGCGTCCTTGCGGCATCCGCGGATTTCGTCACGCGCCGGGGCTGGGGCGGGCTCGGGCAGGGGTCCGTTCAGGCGGCGCTGCGGTTTCGAGAAAGGCGGCGAGTTCTGCCATGCCGCCGCCGGTGCCGTTGGGTGTCACGCCGAGTTCCTCGGCGGGCAGCCGCTGGCGGTTGATCCAGAAAGTGGTATAGCCGAACCAGCCGGCACCGGCTGCGTCCCAGCCGTTCGATGAAACGAAGACGATATCGCGCGGCGCCGCGTCGAAGGCGGCCGTGCCGAGCGCGTAGGCCGCGGCGGCGGGCTTGTAGGCGCGCACGGCATCGACGGACAGCACGTGATCGAAAAGGCCGGTCATGCCTGCGCTCTTCACGGCGATGTCGAGCATCTGCGGATTGCCGTTCGAGAGTATCGCGAGGCCGAGGCGCGCGCCGTTTTCCTGCGTCTCGTGAAGCGCGCGCAGGCGGCGCAGCACGGGCAGCACGTCGGGAAAGGCCGAGAGGCAGGCGTATTCGTCCATCAGACGCTTTTCGCCTGCGCCCGTCAGGGCGAGATTCAGGCGCCGCGCGGCGTAGCGCAGGGCGTCGAGCGTGACGTCCCAGAACGCGCGATAGCGGGCGCCGGCCGGGTTCGAGAGCGTGCGCAGCTGCGTGTATTCGATCTGCTTGAGCCGCCAGAGCTGCGAGAGCGCTTCGCCCTGGCCGGGGAACATCTGCTCGGCAGCGGCCACGACGGAGTGCACGTCGAACAACGTGCCGTACGCGTCGAAAATCACTGCCTTCGGGAATCGGGGGGCGCCGGGCGTCACGTTATACGTCGCGCTCGGTGTCGTTGTGGCCGACATAGCCTTGCACTCCATTTTCAGAGGTCGGTGTGAATTGTATTCATGAGTTACATCACTGAAAAAGGACGCATTGATCACTTGATCTTTTACTTTTACCCACCTAATCTGACGCTTCAGGCGATTTTTGCCGGCCTTTTTCGTTGTCATTCCTGCGCTGCCCTTTGAATGGACCGCTTTAGACAAATCGAGACCTTCGCCGCCGTGGCGGCCAAAGGCAGCCTTTCGGCGGCCGCCCAGGCAGAAGGGGTCGCACCCGCCATCATCGGACGCCGCATCGACGCGCTCGAAGAACGGCTCGGGGTGAAGCTCTTCGTGCGCACCACGCGCCGCATCACGCTGACGTTCGAAGGTTCGGCCTTCCTCGAGGACTGCCAGCGCATCATCCACGACATGCAGAACGCCGAGGCCAGCGTTTCGGCGGGCGGCGTTAAGGCGAGCGGGCACCTGCGCGTTTCCGCGCCGGCGGGCTTCGGGCGCAAGCACGTCGCGCCGCTCGTGCCCGCGTTCACGGTGGCGCACCCGGACGTCTCGATCACGCTCGACCTCTCCGATCGCCTCGTCGATCTCGTCAACGAGGGCTTCGACTGCGCCGTGCGTCTGGGCGAATTGCCCGACTCGTCGCTCGTCTCGCTCAAGCTCGGCGAGAACCGCCGCGTGTGCGTGGCGTCGCCCCATTACCTGTCGCGCCGCGGCGCGCCCGAAACGCTCGCCGATCTCGCGCGCCACAACTGCCTCGCCCTTGGCGCGAGCAGTGCGAACCAGCAGCGCGGCTGGACCTTCCAGCAGGACGACAAGGTGGTGTCGATCCGCGTGGCGGGCACGATGGAATGTTCGGACGGCGCGGTGCTTCATGAATGGTGCCTCGAAGGCCACGGCCTGGCATGGCGTTCGTGGTGGGAAGTCGGCGAGGACATCGCGGCAGGCCGGCTCGTGAGCGTGCTCGACGCCTTCGCGGCGCCGCCCATCGGCATTCATGCCGTGTTTCCGCAGCGCCGCCATCTGCCGCTGCGCGTGCGCCTCTTTCTCGACTTTCTCAAGCATACGTACGGTCATCCGGGGTACTGGGGCCAGGATTGACGGTTTCGGCCCATGCGCGTTTCCGATATGGGGAGAGACCCGCATGCGTGCCTTGTGCCGGTTTTTCGCGCACTACAATCGACTTGACGGCGGACTTGACGGCGCCGCAGCGCCGACCCGCCGCTACCGGCCACGAACGGAGAGCGCCATGTTCAAGCACATCCTCGTCCCGACCGATGGCTCGGATCTCTCGAAGAAGGCGATCGACGGCGCGATCGACCTCGCGCGCACGGTAGGGGCGCGCGTCACGGCCTACGCGTGCCTGCCGCAATATCCGTACTCGCCGTTCTCCGACGTCGTGATCGAGCCGCCCGGCGATTTCCAGACGCGTAGTGAGCGAGAGGCGCGCACGCATCTGCAGGAAATCGAAGCGGCGGCGCGCAGCGCCGGCGTGAGCTGCGAGAGCCGCACGAGCGTGCATCCTTCGCCGTATCTCGGCATTATCGAAGCCGCCGAAAAAGGGGGCTGCGACGTGATTTTCATGGCTTCGCACGGGCGGCGCGGGCTCGGCAGCCTGCTTATCGGCAGCGAGACGCAGCGCGTCCTCACGCATACGAAGATTCCGGTGATCGTGTACCGCTAGGCTGGCCGCGCTTTCTTTCTTGCCCCGGACGCGGTCCTTCACCCCAGTCGGCGCATGGGCACGCACGGCAGATGCCCATGCGCCTTCCGTGGCTGCGTCCTCGTCAGCTTGTTGTCTCCTCCGGTCTTGGGGACCGTGCGTCCGGCGTTTGACCCGACGATGCAGCGAGCCGGATCGTGTCCAGCGCCTGCGCGGTCCCTGACCTGTCC
This sequence comes from Paraburkholderia sp. J12, assembly GCF_905220215.1. NCBI lineage: Bacteria > Pseudomonadati > Pseudomonadota > Betaproteobacteria > Burkholderiales > Burkholderiaceae > Paraburkholderia > Paraburkholderia sp. J12. The sequence continues at coordinate 92,330 of NZ_CAJMZC010000009.1, read as the reverse complement.
TCCTGATTCACTCCGCCTGTCGTGGACGCCTGCGGCGCGTGCCGGACGAAACCGGCGGCCGGCGAACCCCGCCAGGGACACGCATACCGGCCGCGGCGCCGTCCGGCGGCGCCGATGCTGCGGGTGGTCTTATGCCAACCTCAAGCCACCTTCTTGTCGAAGAACTGTTCGTCTTCGGTGGAACCGTGCAGGGCGGTCGTCGAAGCGTCGCGCTCGACCGTCTGCGTGACGGCGTCGAAGTAGCCGGTGCCCACTTCGCGCTGGTGCTTGACGGCCGTGAAGCCCTTTTCGGCCGCGGCGAACTCGGCTTGCTGCAGCTCGACGAACGCGCTCATGTTCTGGCGCGCATAACCGTGCGCGAGGTTGAACATCGAGTAGTTGAGCGAGTGGAAGCCCGCGAGCGTGATGAACTGGAACTTGTAGCCCATCGCGCCCAGTTCGCGCTGGAATCTCGCGATCGTCGCGTCGTCCAGGTTCTTCTTCCAGTTGAACGACGGCGAGCAGTTGTACGAGAGCAGCTTGCCCGGGAATTCCTTGTGGATCGCTTCCGCGAACTTCTTTGCGAACTCCAGATCCGGCTTGCCCGTTTCGCACCAGATCATGTCGGCGTACGGCGCGTAGGCGAGGCCGCGCGAGATCGACTGCTCGAGGCCGTTGCGCGTGCGGAAGAAACCTTCCACCGTGCGCTCGCCCGTGAGGAACGGCTTGTCGTTGTCGTCGATGTCCGAGGTGACGAGGTCGGCGGCTTCGGCGTCGGTGCGCGCGAGCAGCACGGTCGGCACGCCGCAGACGTCGGCGGCCAGACGCGCGGCCGTCAGCTTGGCGACGTTCTCGCGCGTCGGCACGAGCACCTTGCCGCCCATGTGGCCGCACTTCTTCACCGAAGCGAGCTGGTCTTCGAAGTGCACGCCCGCGGCGCCCGCTTCGATCATCGCCTTCATCAGTTCGAACGCGTTGAGCACGCCGCCGAAGCCGGCTTCGGCATCGGCTACGATGGGCTGGAAGAAGTCGACGTAGCCTTCGTCGCCCGGGTTCTTGCCCTCGGACCACTGGATCTGGTCGGCGCGCGTGAGCGTGTTGTTGATGCGCTTGACCACCTGCGGCACCGAGTTGGCCGGGTAGAGCGACTGGTCGGGGTACATTTCGCCCGCGAGGTTGGCGTCGCCCGCCACCTGCCAGCCCGACAGATAGATCGCCTTGAGACCCGCCTTCACCTGCTGCATGGCCTGATTGCCCGTGAGCGCGCCGAGTGCGTTGATGAACGGCTCGGTGTTCACGCCCTTCCAGAGCTTTTCCGCGCCGTTCTTCGCGAGCGTGTGCTCGGGCTGGATCGAACCGCGCAGGCGCACCACGTCTTCAGCCGTGTAGTTGCGCTTGATGCCCTTCCAGCGCGGATCGGTTTCCCATTGTTGTTGCAGTTGCTTTGCCTGTTCCTGACGCGTCGACATGATGTGCTCCTTCGTTTGCCTGATTGGTAGAACCGCTGAAAGTCGGCGACTTCGCTGCAACGAATGCCCGGGGTGCGTCTGGGTGCTTCGGGGTGTTTCGTTTCGTGAAGTCTTATATAAGAGTCTAGGCAAATCGATCGGGGTGGGACAGGCGTCCAAGGGTCTTTTTGGTTGATTTTTAGTTTATAAAAATCAATTGCTTATATGTTTTATTTCATGATGAGAAACGCCATTTCCCCTATTGCAATGAGGTTCGTTGTGCCACGCAGCACGATTTTTTACGAGGCAAAAATTTTTTTCATATCGTGAAATCCGCACGGAAATAAAAAAAGACCGGTGACGATGCACCGGTCTTTCGTGTCTTGTCAGGCGCGCGAGGCGGAAATGCCGCCGCCCCGCGCCCTCAACCGCGGGCTGCGATCAGCCCTCGCGACGCACGCGGGGGCCGTCGTTGCGGCGCGCGCCGAAGCCTTCGCGCGAACGGCCGTAACCGTCGCCGCGCGGCTGGCCGTAGCCGCCGCGATTGCCGCCTTCGCCGCGCGAGGCGCCATAGCCTTCGCGCGAACCAGAGCCGCCGTCACGCGATTGGCCGCCGTAGCCGCCACGCGAGCCTTCCGACTTGCCCTGGTAGCCGTTGCCGCCATTGCCGCTGTGGCCACCATTGCCGCCGTTACCGCTGCGGTTGCCATAGCCACCCGGCTTGCCGCCGCCGTTGCCGAAGCGCCGGCCGTTGCCGCCGCCACCATTGCCGCCCGGACGGCCGCGGCCGCCGAAGCCGCGATTCGCGGGCGGGGCCTTGCGCGGCTCGAAGCCTTCGACGACGTTGACCGGCAGCGTCGCACGCACGAAGCGCTCGATGCGCTTGAGTGCGCCTTGCTCGGCGTGATGCACGAGGCTCACGGCGATACCCGAGCGGCCCGCGCGGCCGGTACGGCCGATACGGTGCACGTAGTCTTCGGCGAACTTCGGCAGGTCGTAGTTGAACACGTGCGTGATGCCGGGGATGTCGATGCCGCGCGCGGCGACATCGGTTGCAACCAGCACGCGCACGCGACGCTCGCGCAGTGCACGGATCGTGCGGTTGCGCGCGCCTTGCGGCAGGTCGCCGTGCAGCGCGGCGGTTTCGAAGCCCGCGTCGGCGAGCTTGCCGGCCAGCTGGTCGGCGTCCATCTTGGTGGCCGTGAACACCACGGCCTGGTCGAGCTTTTCGTCGCGCAGCAGGTGGTCGAGCAGGCGATCCTTGTGATCGCGGTCGTCCACGTAATGCACGGTTTGCGCGATGTTCGAGTTCGCCTCGATCTTGCGCGTGATTTCGATACGCTCCGGATCCTTCAGCAGACGGCCGGTGATCGACGCGATCTTGCCGTCGAGCGTGGCCGAGAACAGCATGGTCTGGCGCGACTCGGGCGTCGCGGCGACGATCGTCTCGATGTCGTCGATGAAGCCCATGTCCAGCATGCGGTCGGCTTCGTCGAGGACGAGCATCTTGAGTTCCGAGAGGTCGATGCGGCCGCGCTCGAGGTGGTCGAGCAGACGGCCCGGCGTGGCGACCAGGATCTCGGGGTTCTTCGCGAGCAGCATCAGCTGCTGGCCATAGGCCACGCCGCCGAGGATGCTGACCGTGCGCAGGCGGCGCAGGTGCTGGCCGTAGGTCGACGCGGCGGTGGTCACCTGCATGGCGAGTTCGCGCGTCGGCGTGAGGACGAGGAGGCCGGGGCGCGCGACCGGTTGCGGACGGCGCTGGCGACGGTCGCCCGAAGCGGCTTGCTGGCCCTGCGGACGCGGTTCGCGCGGCTGCGCGGCTTGCGCCTTCTGGATCTGCGCGAAGCGTTCGATCGCGGGCAGCATGAAGGCGGCGGTCTTGCCCGAACCGGTCGGGCTGGAAACGAGGAGATCGCGGCCGGCGATGGCCGCGGGGATGGCGCGTTGCTGCACCGGCGTAGGCGCTTTGTAGCCCGCAGCCGTCAGCGCGGAGACGATCTCCGGCGACAGGCCGAGCGACGCGAACGACGGGCCCTCGGGCGTGCCGGCGTCCTGCGCAGGAGCGTCAGGTGCGGCGTCGAGACCGAGTGCTTCGTTGGCGATCGCGTCGAGGGGGCTTTGGGTAATGCTCGAAGTCATGAAAATCCTTGGAAAACAGGAAATAGAACGTCGGCGCCAATCGGCATACCCAAGTCGTCGGATTTTGCGAACAAATCGAAAAACGGGGGCAACCCGCCACAGCGGCGGATTTTCGTTAGAAGCTGTTTCGGATGCGGCGCACCGGAATTGGCTTTGCCGCCAGCCTGATACATGACAGCCTCTATATGGAAGAGGCCAAGGCAGGAGGGGACAGGTTCTAAACTGGATTGGAGCTTAACGCTGCGAGGCGCCTGGCCGGCCCGGCTCAGCAGGGCTGAGGGGCGCAGAACGTAGCGCAGCGCGCATTGTAGCGCAATTTGCTGCGCTGCGCCAGCGCTGTATGTCAGATTGATTGCACGGCGGCCGTTCGCTGGTTCGAGCGGCGCAGCACGGCGGCCGACGGCTCGCGGCAGGGGTGCGCCGGGCCGCGTGGTCTTCAGCTTGCCGTGCCGCTCTTGAGCGACTCGACCAGCTCGACGTACTGCGTTTTGGCGGTGTCTTGCGCCGTGCCTTGCAGCGAAGCCCAGGCGTCGTACTTGTATTTGCCGACGATATCGGTGAAGCCCGGCTTGTCGCCGTGGACGTCGCCTTCGCTCGCCTGCTTGAAGAGCGCGTAAAGACGCAGCAACGTCAGGTTGCCGGGGCGCTCGGCGAGTTGCTGCACGTCGGTCTGGGCTTGCTCGAACTGGGCGTTGATGTCGCTCATTGTTGTTTCCTCCACTAGTTGATTCGGGAACTGCGTCGGTCGGGAACTGCGTCGGGAACTGCCTCGGGCACTGCGCGCCGATGGTAGCAGCGCACTCCGGGCTGCGGCTGGAGCGATTCCTCCAGAGCCGGCGGGAACTGGAACGGGGGCGGACGCGGCGCCGAAGCCCGGCGCGCAGGTCCGGCTGGCACGGACCGTGCCCGGCATGGGAGGAGAGGAGGCGCCGCATTACAATAGCGGTCATGACCGACACCGTGCTGCTTGCCCTCGATACCTCGACCGAATTCTGCTCGGTCGCGCTGCTGCGTGCCGTCGCCTTCCGCGACGGCGCCACCGATTCCCAACCGTATGCCGAAGTGGCCGTGTGGGTGCGCCACGAAGCCACCGGCGCCGTGTCCAGCACGCGGCTCCTGCCGGCGATCGGCGAGCTGTTCGACGAAGCCGGACTCGCGCTCGCCGACTGCGATGCGATTGCATTCGGCTCGGGCCCGGGTTCGTTCACGGGGCTGCGCACGGCGACAGGCGTCGCGCAAGGGCTCGCGTTCGGGCTCGATATTCCCGTGGTGCCCGTGGGCACGCTGCTCGTCTGCGCCGAGAGCGCGCGGCTGCGCGATCCCGCCGCCACACGCGTGCTCGCGGCGCTCGACGCGCGCATGGACGAGGCCTATTGGGCCGAATACGAATGGGAGGCGGCGGCCAGCGACTGGCGCACGGTGCATCCGGCCTCGCTCGATGCCCCGGAGCAGATCGCGGCGCTGGCCGGGGGGCCGTTCACCCTGGCGGGCAATGCGGCCGCCGCGTTCGGCGCGCGGCTTGCGGCAACGGCGGCGGCCCGCTCGATCGACGCCGAGGCGCTGCCGCATGCGCTGCCGCTTGCGCACGCGGCGCTCCGCGCGTTCCGTGCGGGCCGTACGCTGCGCGCCGACGAGGCCGCGCCCGAGTACGTGCGCAACAAGGTCGCCCAGACCACGGCCGAGCGGCTGGCAGCGAAGGCCGCGGCCGATGGCGGGGCGGGCGGCGCAGCCGGCGAGGACCGTCGATGAGCGGCGTGCTGATGACCGACCGTTATCTGTCGCCGATGACCGAGAGCGACCTCGACGAAGTCGCCGTCGTCGAAAAATCCGCCTACGAGTTTCCGTGGTCGCGCGGCAATTTTGAAGATTCGCTGCGCAACGGCTACTACGGCATCTGCATGCGCCACGTAACGGGCACGCTGATCGGCTATTGCGTGCTGATGCCCGTGGTGGACGAGATGCATCTGCTGAACCTCTGCGTGGCTCCCGCCGCGCAAGGAGTGGGCGCGGGGCTCGCGTTGCTGCGCGAGGCGGTGCGCGTCGCGCACGGGCAACGGCTGGAAGGGCTGCTGCTCGAAGTGCGGCCGTCGAATCACCGGGCGATACGGCTTTACGAACAATTTGGCTTCGTGACGATCGGGCGCCGCAAGAACTACTATCCGGCAAGGCATCACACGCGCGAAGACGCGATCGTGATGCGTTTTTCTTTTGCAGAGGAGACCGGCAATGGCGCTCGATGAACTCGCGCTGGAAGAACTGGGACTCGCGCCGCGCTGGGTGAGCCGGGGGGCGCAGGCATCGACGGGGGCTGAAGCGGCGCTTGCCGTAGAGGCGCGCGAGGCCGGAGCGCCCGATGCGCCTTCCGAGGCGGCGCTTTCGCACGTTGAAGCGGAGTCGGCCACTGCGGCGCCGGTCGCGCGTCCGTTGGCACACGCTCAAAGCGACGATCTTCCGGCGCCGGCTGAGGAGGCTTTCGCGTCACCGTCTGCGGGTGGGGCGAGTGGGGCGCGCGCCGCGCTGCCCGATCCGGCAGAACGGCCCGCAGCACCGCCCGCAGAAGCGCGAGCCAGCCGCACCCCTCCCGCACCGGACGAACCGCCGCCGCTTGCCGAAGACGACTTCGCCTGGTTCGACGCCGTATCGTCCGCACCCGCCGAAGCGGCGCACATTGCGGCCGTGCCGCTCGAGCCCAGCAACGACGTGGCCACGCTCGACTGGGACGCGCTCGCCGAACGCGTCGCGGGCTGCACGCGCTGCCGCCTGTGCGAAAAGCGCACCAACACCGTATTCGGCGTGGGCGATCGCGAGGCCGACTGGATGGTGATCGGCGAAGCGCCGGGCGAAAACGAGGACCGTCAGGGCGAGCCGTTCGTGGGCCAGGCGGGCAAGCTGCTCGACAACATGCTGCGCGCGCTGACGCTCTCGCGCGTCGAGAACGTCTATATCGCGAACGTGCTCAAATGCCGTCCGCCCGGCAACCGCAATCCCGAGCCGGACGAAGTCGCGCGCTGCGAGCCTTACCTCAAGCGCCAGGTCGCGCTCGTCAAGCCGAAGATCATCGTCGCGATGGGGCGCTTCGCCGCCCAGAGCGTGCTGAAGTCAGAAGGCAGCATCGCTTCGATGCGCGGACGCGTTCACGAGTACGAAGGCGTGCCGGTCATCGTGACCTACCACCCTGCTTATCTGCTGCGCAGTCTGCAGGACAAGTCGAAAGCGTGGGCCGACCTCTGCCTCGCGCGCGACACCCTGCGCGCGGCCGGCGGCGGTCAGTGAACCCTGCGCAGTCCGTCGACGAGGCCGGCTCGTGGGCCGCCGGCAGTCTCGACGGGCTGACCGATCCGGCCGTGCGCGATCTCGCATGGCTGCTCTCGAGTCCTTCTCTGCTGCGCGCGCAGCCGCCGCTCGCGCCGCTTGCCACGCCGTGGGCGCTGGCGGCCGAGGTGCGTGCCACGGCGCAGTGGCTTCGCGAACTCGACCGCGATCCCGCGCCGTTGCATGAAGTGCTCGATGCCGGCCGTCCGCGGCAGCTCGGGCGTTATGCGGAACTCCTGCTCGCCTGGTTTCTCGGGCACGGTCCGGCGGCGCGGCTCGTTGCGGCCAATGTGCCGTTGCGGCAGGCCGGTGTGACGCTCGGCGAATGCGATTTTCTCGTCGAAGCCTCCGATGGACGGCGTCTGCACTGGGAACTGGCGGTGAAGTGCTATCTGCACGCAGGCGGTCCCGGAGCGCGGCTGGCGGACTTCGTGGGCCCGAATCTGCGCGACCGCTTCGACCGCAAGCGCGCGCATCTGCTCGACCATCAACTGCGGCTCAGCGAGCGCGAGGCGTTTCTTGCGCTCGGCCATGCGGGGCCGTGGCTGGCGCAGATGTTCGTCAAGGGCTGGCTGTTCTATCAGGCCGGGGCGAGTGCGAAAAACGGGCAGGGCGAGCCGCCCGAACTGGCGCCGGACCACGGGCGCGGCTGGTGGGTGACGCACCTGGACTGGCCGACGTTCGCGACGCAGCAGGGTGCGGCCGGCTGGAGCGTGCTGCCGCGTGTTGCCTGGCTTGCGCCGCGGCGGCTCGCGGCCGGAGAACCGGTGCGGATGGAGGACGAGGGAGCGGTGACGGCGGCCGGCATGCGTTATCGCGCAACCATTGCCGCTCCGGTCGATTCCGATGTCCTGCTTGAGCAGTTGGCGCGCCGCGAGGAACCCGTCATGGTCGCGGCCTTCGTTTCGGACGGAGCGGGCGGCTATCTCGAACAATCGCGTGGTTTTATCGTCCCCGACGACTGGCCCGCACACGCACAGGCCTTCGCGCGCGACTAGCGCTTCGAGTGGCGCACCAGGCGGCGCGCCAACCGCTCACCACCAGCGATGGAAATGATGCACCGGTCCCACGCCGTGGCCGACGTCGAGGCGCTCGCTCGCCTGTAGCGCGCCGGTGAGGTACTGCTTGGCGTCGGCAACGGCGTCGGCGAGGCTCGCGCGCTGCGGCCAGAGCGCCGCGATGGCGGAAGAGAGCGTGCAGCCGGTGCCGTGCGTGTTCGTCACCGGCACGCGCGCGCCGCCGAGGCGCAGCGTGCCGCCGGCTTCGATGAGCCAGTCGGGGCTTTCGGCGCCGCCCAGGTGGCCGCCCTTCATGAGCACCGCCTGCACGCCGAGCGCGCGCAGCGCCTCGCCTTGCTCGACCATCGCGGCCTCGTCGGCGGCGGGTGCGACGCCGAGCAGCGCCGCCGCTTCCGGCAGATTGGGCGTGACGATGCCAGCGAGCGGCAGCAACTCGTCGCGCAGCGCCGCCACGGCTTCGGGCGCGAGCAGCGCGTGGTTGCTCTTCGAGATCATGACCGTGTCGAGCACGATGCGCGTCGGCCGGTGGCGGCGCACGGCATCGGCGACGGCCCGCACGATCGGCGCATTGGCCAGCATGCCGATTTTCACGGCGTCGATGCGGATGTCCTCGAACACGGCATCGAGCTGCGCCGTGACAAAACCCGGATCGGGCGCATGGATTGCCGTGACGCCGCGCGTGTTTTGCGCGGTGAGCGCGGTGATCACGCTCGCGCCGTAGGCGCCGAGCGCCGAGAACGCCTTCAGGTCGGCCTGGATGCCCGCACCGCCACCCGAATCGGAGCCGGCGATCGTGAGAACGTTGGAAATCGATGAGGTCATGGCAGCGTGTAAGACGAAAGGGCGCACGCCTGGCGTGTCGGGCCCTGCCTGCAAGGAGGTTCGGCGCAACGAAACGGCGAACGGAAACGGCGAACGGCGCGGAGTCAGTGCCGGTGATTTTCGCCGATCAGCGCGACGGAGTCGAACGCGCGCTGATTGGCCTGATGGCGGCGCATCACGAGCCACATCATGAGGCACACGAAGGTGCCGAACAGCACGATCACGATGGTCACCGGCACGTCGAGCCAGACGAGCACCGCATAGAGGCACAGCATCACGAGCACCGAGAGGTTCTCGTTGAAGTTCTGCACGGCGATCGAATGGCCGGCCGAGAGCAGCACGTGGCCGCGGTGCTGGAGCAGCGCGTTCATCGGCACGACGAAAAAGCCCGAGAGACCGCCCACCACCATCAGGAAGACATACGCGAACAGCAGGTAGCCCGGCACGTGCATATGGCCGAGGCGCAGGCCCCAATGCGGCGGAAAGAGGCTGCGCGTATAGAACGCCATGAGCATCACGGCGATACCCATGATGATGCCCACCGGCAGCACCGAGAGCGACTTCTTGAGCGGGATGCGCGCGGCAGCGATGATCGCCCCCGCGGCCACCCCCACGGCGACCACGGCCTGCAGGATGGCGCCCTCCGAGAGCGACATGCCGAGCGACACCTCCGCCCACTTGAGCACGATGAACTGGAGCGTGGCGCCGGCGCCCCAGAAGAGCGTCGTGACGGCGAGCGAGATCTGGCCGAGCTTGTCGTGCCAGAGCGTCTGGAAGCAGTCGGCGAAATCGGTGATGAGACGGATGGGGCCGCGTTCCTGGCGCGGGTAGCGGGCGCCGGTATCGGGAATGCGCAGATTGAAGAGGGCGGCGATGACATAGATGCCCATGATCACGAGCATCGCGGCTTCGGCGGGGGTATTGATCGAGGCGGGGGTGTGGCGGATGACGTGCGAGGCGATGTGCGGGCTGATGAGTGCGCCGCCTAAAACGGTGCCGAGGATAATCGAGCCGACTGTCGTGCCCTCGATCCAGCCGTTCGCGGCGACGAGGCGCTCGGGCGGCAGCAACTCGGTCAGAATGCCATATTTGGCCGGCGAGTAGGCCGCCGCACCGAATCCGACGACGCCGTAGGCGAATAGCGGGTGAGTGCCGAACAGCATCAAGGCGCAGCCCGCGACCTTGATCGTGTTCGTGATGAACATGACGCGGCCCTTGGGGCGGGAATCAGCAAAGGCGCCGACGAAGGCGGCCAGAACGACATAGGAAAGGACGAAGAACAGCTTGAGCAGCGGTGTCATCCAGTTCGGAGCCTGGAGATCTTTCAGCAGTGCAATTGCAGCGATCAGGAGCGCATTGTCGGCCAACGACGAAAAAAACTGCGCGGCCATGATGGTGTAAAAGCCTTTTTTCATCTGATGCGATGCTGTCCTCGCTGCGGTCCGTCCGCCCCGGACGGGTGGGAGGCATCCGGGCTTATTACGTTCGAAATGGGTTGTGCGCAGGGCTTTATATCATGAAAATAGCTGCATTCGGACTAGCAGATTCCTTGACCGCCCAAGCGGGTCGGCCTTCCGGGGGCTGAAAACGCACTGTAAGCTCCTGATTCGAAAGCGTCTTTACGAAAATCTCCCATGCCTCGCCCCCTCTCCGCCACGATTCATACCGCCGCTCTCGCCAACAATCTCGCCGTCGTCCGCCGATACGCGCCGAAGTCCAAAATCTGGGCCGTGGTCAAGGCCAATGCCTACGGCCACGGGCTTGCCCGCGCGTTTCCGGGCCTGCGTGCCACGGACGGTTTCGGCCTGCTGGATCTCGAAGAAGCGGTGAAGCTGCGCGAGCTCGGCTGGGCGGGCCCGATCCTGCTGCTGGAAGGTTTTTTCCGGCCCACCGACATCGACGTGATCGACCGCTATAGCCTCGCCACGGTCGTGCATTCGGACGAGCAAATGCGCATGCTCGAAATGGCGCGTCTTTCGAAGCCGGTCAATATCCAGCTGAAAATGAACAGCGGCATGAACCGGCTCGGTTATACGCCCGAGAAATATCGCGCCGCGTGGGAGCGCGCGCGCGCCTGCCCCGGCATCGGCCAGATCACGCTGATGACGCACTTTTCCGACGCCGATACGCCGCGCGGCATCGGCGAGCAGATGGCCGCATTCGAGCGCGGCGCGCAGGGTATCGCCGGCACGCGCAGCCTCGCGAACTCGGCGGCCACGCTCTGGCATCCGGCCTCGCATTTCGACTGGGTGCGGCCCGGCATCATCCTGTACGGCGCTTCGCCCTCGGGCGTGGCGTCGGCCATCGACGGCGTGGGCCTGCAGCCGGCCATGACGCTCGCCTCCGAAATCATCGGCACGCAGAGCGTCGCGGAAGGGCAGGCTGTCGGCTACGGCTCGACCTTTACGGCGCGCAAGCCCATGCGGATCGGCGTGGTGGCGTGCGGTTATGCGGACGGCTACCCGCGCATCGCGCCCGAAGGCACGCCCGTGCTCGTGGAGGGCGTGCGGACCCGCGTGGTGGGCCGCGTGTCGATGGACATGCTTACCGTCGATCTCACGCCGGTGCCCAACGCGGGCATGGGTGCACGCGTCGAGTTGTGGGGGGCGAACCTGCCGATCGACGACGTTGCCCAGTCGTGCGGCACGATCGGCTACGAGCTGATGTGCGCGGTGGCGCCGCGCGTACCGGTGCGGGCGGAATAAGCGGTGGCCACGCGGAACATGGCGAAGGTCAAGACACTGTATACGTGTACCGAGTGCGGCGGCCAGGCGCCCAAGTGGCAGGGGCAATGCCCCGCCTGCGGTGCCTGGAACACGCTCGTGGAAAGCATTGCCGAACCGGCGGGCTCGCATCGCTTCCAGTCGCTCGCGAAGAGTGCGCCGGTGCGGCGCCTCGCCGACATCGAGGCTTCCGACGTGCCGCGCTTCACCACGGGAGTGGGCGAGTTCGACCGGGTGCTCGGCGGCGGGCTCGTGGCGGGCGGCGTGGTGCTGATTGGCGGCGATCCGGGCATCGGCAAGTCGACGCTGCTGCTGCAGTCGCTCGCGCAGATCGCGGCCGAGCGCCGCGCGCTCTACGTGAGCGGCGAGGAATCGGCGGCGCAGATCGCGCTGCGCGCGCAGCGCCTTGCGTTACTCGATCCCGGTTCGAAGGCGAGCGAGCTGCAACTGCTTGCCGAAATCCAGCTGGAAAAGATTCAGGCGACCATCGAGGCCGAAAGACCCGATGTCGCCGTGATCGACTCGATCCAGACCATCTATTCCGAGGCGCTGACGTCGGCGCCTGGTTCCGTCGCCCAGGTGCGCGAATGCGCGGCGCAGCTCACGCGCATCGCGAAGCAGTCGGGCACGGCGATCATCATGGTCGGGCACGTGACGAAGGAGGGCAATCTCGCCGGCCCGCGCGTGCTGGAGCACATCGTCGATACCGTGCTGTACTTCGAAGGCGACACGCATTCGTCGTTCCGTCTCGTGCGCGCGTTCAAGAACCGCTTTGGCGCGGTGAACGAACTTGGCGTTTTCGCCATGACCGAGCGCGGGCTGCGCGGCGTGGCCAATCCGTCGGCGCTCTTTCTCTCGCAGCACGAGCAGAGCGTGCCGGGCTCGTGCGTACTCGTGACCCAGGAGGGCTCGCGGCCGCTTCTCGTGGAAGTGCAGGCGCTGGTGGATACGGCCCAGGTGCCCAATCCGCGGCGCCTCGCAGTGGGCCTCGAGCAGAACCGGCTCGCGCTGCTGCTCGCGGTGCTGCACCGGCATGCGGGCATCGCGTGCTTCGATCAGGATGTGTTCCTCAATGCCGTGGGCGGCGTGAAGATCACCGAACCGGCCGCCGACCTCGCCGTATTGCTCGCGATTCATTCCTCGATGCGTAACAAGCCGTTGCCGAAGGGTCTGATCGTTTTTGGGGAAGTCGGTCTCGCGGGCGAGATTCGACCCTCGCCGCGCGGGCAGGAACGTCTGAAGGAAGCCGCGAAGCTGGGATTCTCGTGCGCGCTGATTCCGCGTGCGAATGCGCCGAAGCAGCCCGTAGAGGGGCTCAACGTGGTCGCCGTCGAACGTATCGAGGAAGCCATCGACAAGGTTCGCACGCTGGAGTGAATTCGGGTCATTTCGCGTGAACTGGCGCGTAATGATTAGTAACAACCCTGGTACACACTGTAACCTGGTCAATTTGCGATTTGCCTATCCTTGGCCGCATGTTCAACCCGCGTCCAGCGGAAAGGATGGCGTCTTGAGACAGACTGATATGTCCGCCGGCGATCGTTCGATCGTCGTACGCGGCTGCCGGGTTTCCGAGCCGCTCGTGCAACCTTGGGGCAGCAGTTGCCGCATCGTCGAGTGGATCGATAGCGACGGGCGCATATCGCGCCGCGTGGTGGCCGGAAACGTCACTGCTGCTCAGGTGCGCAGCACCATCGCGCATCACGTGGAAGGCCGAAAACACGTCCTCTACGACGACGAGCGCTCGCCACGGCAAACCTTGCCGCGGCGTTAGCGAAAAAATGGGCGCGTTAAGCGCCCATTTTCGTTTGCAGGATTGCCGGGGCGTGCCCTCCGATCCTCAATCCTCTCATTCTCCAATCAGCCCCAGGGACCGTAGGTGAAGGGCTTGTTGCCGGCGGCGGAAGTGCCCGGGCCGCTGCCTGCGCCTGTCGTTCCCGCTTGCGGGGCAGCCACGCCGCCAGTTCTTTGCAGGCCCGTGCCCATGCCTGGCTGAGGCTTGAGCGCGGCCTGGCGCGCAGCCAGCGTTTGCTGGAGTACCTCGGGATTAAAGAGCGGATGCCTCGCGGCCTCGCCGGGGGTGAGAACCGGCGTGGCGCAGCAGTCGACAGGTTCTAGCCGGTCGATCCAGGTTTGCAGCGACTCCGCTTCGATGACGGCCGCGAGTTCGCGCGTGAGCGCCACTGCGTCTGCGCCGCCGATCGCCTGGCCGAGGCTCCAGTGCCGTTCCATCCACTCTTCGCGTCCGAGCGCCCGGCACAGCGCCTGCCAGAATTTCAGTTCGAGCGCACCCACGGCGAGCCAGCGGCCGTCCTGGGTGCGGTAGAGGTTGTAGCAAGGCACGCCGCCGTTGAGCAGGCCGCCGCCGGGCTGAAGGGCGGCCGCGTCGTCGTTGGCGAGCGCCACCTGGGCGACCACGTTGTTCGCGTAGCTCGCGTGGGCCATCGAGATATCGACGAAGCGGCCCTCGCCGCCGCGGCCGACTTGCCACAGCGCGGCAAGGATCTGGGTGACGGCCGAGAGCGCGCCACCCAGCAAGTCCGCGATCTGGATGTTGGGTAATACGGGCACGCCGTCGCGTCCGGCCAACTGGTCGAGCACGCCTGCGTAGCCGATGTAGTTCAGATCGTGGCCGGCGCGATCGGCAAACGGGCCCTCTGCTCCATAGCCGCTGATCGCGCAATACACGAGTTTGGGATTGATTGCGCGCAACGCCTCGTAGCCCACGCCCAGTCGGTCCATGACGCCGGGCCGGAAACTCTCCACCAGCACGTCCGCATCGCGCGCGAGCGCGAGCAGCACGGCGCGCCCGCCTTCGGACTTCAGGTCGAGCCGCGTCTCGCGCTTGCCGCGATTGACGAGGCGGTAGAACGCGCCGGGCCGGGCAGCGACTTCGTCGGCGGCGCTCTGCATCATCATGCGGGCGGCGTCGCCGGTGCCGGGCGGCTCGATCTTCAGCACGTCCGCGCCCATTTCGGCCAGTCGCAGCGTGGCGACCGGGCCGGGCAGCAGCATGGTCAGATCAAGAACGCGTAGGCCCTGCAATGCGGCGGGTGACGACACTCATCTCTCCTTGACGGGCGTAGCGCGTGTGGCGCGGCTAACCGATCTGCTCCAGTTCCTCGTGCGCGTCGAGCCATTCGGCTTCCAGCGTTTCGAGTCGCGACTGCACTTCGGCCTGGCGGCGGATCGCCTCGGTCAGGCGGGTCTTCTGTTCGGGCTCGTAGCTGGCAGGATCGGCGACGAAGATGTCCAGCGATCCTTTCTCGGCATTGAGCGTGTCCATTTCCTTCTCGATCTTGCCGATCTTCGCCTGCAGCGGCTTTTTCAGGTGCGCGAGCTTTTGGCGCGTTTCCGCCTCCTGGCGGCGCTGCTCCTTGCGGTTGACGCCCGCGTCCGCCGTGCCGGCGCCCGTGCCGTCCTGCTTGAGCGCTGCGCGCTGCTCCGCGGCGTGCTGGAGGAGCCAGTCGCGGTAGTCGTCCAGATCGCCGTCGAACGGCTGCAGCCGGTGCTTCGCGACCAGCATGAACTGGTCCGTAGTTGCGCGCAACAGGTGCCGGTCGTGCGAGACGAGGATCAGCGTGCCCTCGAACTGCGCGAGCGCCATGGTGAGCGCGTGGCGGGTTTCGAGGTCGAGGTGGTTGGTCGGTTCGTCGAGCAGCAGCAGGTTGGGTTTCTGCCAGATGATGAGCGCCAGCGCGAGCCGGGCTTTTTCGCCGCCCGAGAACGGCGCGATGGGCGCCGTCGCCATTTCGCCCGGGAAATTGAAGCCGCCGAGGAAGTCGCGCAGTTCCTGTTCGCGCGTGTCCGGCGCGAGGCGCGCGAGATGCTGCAGCGGCGAGTCGTCGGGGCGCAGGGTTTCCAGCTGGTGCTGCGCGAAATAACCGATCTGCAGGCCCTTGCCCGTGCGCAGCTCGCCCGAGAGGGGGGCGAGCGTGTGGGCAAGCGTCTTGATCAGCGTGGACTTGCCCTGGCCATTGGCGCCGAGCAGGCCGATGCGCTGGCCGTTCTGGATCGAGAGCGCGACCTGCTCGACGATGGGCGTTTCGCTGCCGTCGTCGGCACGGTAGCCGCAGCGCACGTCTTCCATGACGAGCATGGGGTTCGGCGCCGAGTTGGGGGCGCGGAATTCGAACGTGAACGGCGAGCTCGCATGCGCGGGCGCGATCAGCTCCATCTTCTCCAGCGCCTTCACGCGGCTTTGTGCCTGGCGCGCCTTGGTGGCCTTCGCCTTGAAGCGGTCGATGAAGCTTTGCAGGTGCGCGACGGTTTTCTGCTGCTTCTCGTAGGCGCTCTGCTGCAGAGCGAGTTGTTGCGCGCGCAGGATTTCGAACTGCGAGTAGTTGCCGCCGTAGCGTTTGACCTGCTGGTTCTCCAGATGCAGCGTGACGTTGCAGACCGAATCGAGGAATTCGCGGTCGTGCGAGATCACGACGAGCGTGCCCGGATAACGATGCAGCCAGTCTTCGAGCCACACGATGGCGTCGAGGTCCAGGTGGTTCGTGGGCTCGTCGAGCAGCAGCAGGTCGGAGCGGCACATCAGCGCCTGGGCGAGGTTCAGGCGCATGCGCCAGCCGCCCGAGAAGCTCGCGACCGGCGCGCGCGTTTGCTCGAGCGTGAAGCCGAGGCCGAGCAACAGGGCTTCCGCGCGTGCCGGGGCCGTATAACCGTCCGCGTCGGCAAAGGCGGCGTGGGCCTCGGCTTCGGCGGCGCCGTCGTGCGCGGCCGAAGCAGCGGCAATGCGCGCTTCGATCTCGCGCAGCGCGGCGTCGCCGTCGAGCGCGTAGTCGAGGGCGCTGCGATCCACGGCCGGCGTTTCCTGCGCGACGTGCGCGATGCGCCAGGACGGCGGCAGCGAGAAGTCGCCCGCGTCCGCATGGAGTTCGCCGCGCAACACGGAGAACAGCGTCGATTTGCCCGCGCCGTTCGCGCCGACGAGACCGGCCTTCTCGCCGGGGTTCAGCGTGAACGAGGTCTGGTCGAAGAGCGGCTTGGTGCCACGGGCAAGACTGAATTGATTGAAGCGGATCACAGCGGCGCCAGCAGGGGAGAAAGCGCTATTTTAACTGGGCGGCCCCGCGGCCGGCATTGACCGTTCGGCCAGGTGTGTCGCGCCGGTTTTCTCACGTAGACTGGCGCTTTGCTAAGGGAGACTCCAGGATGCCTTCGATCTATTCGTTTTCTGCCGAGCCGCTGGGCGGCGGCGCGCCGGTGAGCCTCGAACGCTACACGGGCAAGGTCCTGCTCATCGTGAACACGGCGAGCGAATGCGGATTCACGCCGCAGTACGCGGGGCTGCAGAAACTCTACGACGAATATGCCGCGCGCGGGCTCGCGGTGCTGGGTTTTCCGTGCAACCAGTTCGGCAAGCAGGAGCCGGGCGAGGCGGCGCAGATCGGCAGCTTCTGCGAAAAGAACTACGGCGTGACGTTTCCGATGTTCGACAAGATCGAGGTGAACGGTACCGGCGCGCATCCGCTCTACCGCTGGCTGACGAGCGAAGCGCCGGGCCTGCTTGGACTCGAGTCCGTCAAGTGGAACTTTACGAAGTTTCTGGTGGATCGTGACGGCAACGTGGTGAAGCGCTACGCGCCAGTCACGAAGCCCGAGGCGATCGCGGCCGATATCCAGAAGCTGCTTTAGGGCAGGAAGCGCGCGGCTAGAGAATCGGTGCGAAGAGGCGCGCCAGATGCATCGTGATCTTGCGCCAGGCCGGTGCCGTGCGGTATTCGCTGCGGTCGATCTCGAAGGTCTCTTCAAAGTCGCGCAGCAGCATCGTCTCGACTTCGGCGGCGAAGCCGCGATGCACCGTGAGCACCATGATCTCGAAGTTCAGGCGGAACGAGCGGTTGTCCAGGTTCGCGCTGCCGATCGCAGCGGCCACGTCGTCGATCAAGACGACCTTCTGGTGCAGGAAGCCCGGCTTGTAGCGGAAGATGCGGATGCCTGCGCGTACCGCGTCGTAGGCATAAAGCGTCGAGGCCTCGAACACCACGTAGTGGTCGCGGCGGCTCGGAATCATGATGCGCACGTCCACGCCGCGCAGCACGGCAAGCCGCAGCGCCGAGAACACCGCTTCGTCGGGCACGAGGTAGGGCGTGGTGATCCACAGGCGGCGCCGCGCGGCGTTGATCGCTTCGACGAAGAAAAGCGAGCAGGTTTCCTGGCGGTCCGCGGGGCCAGTCGGCATCACGAGGCAGAACATGTTGTCGTGCCGCGGCGCGACCGTCGGCGGCTCGCAGCCGGGCAGCTCCTGGGTGGCCCAGTACCAGTCTTCGGTGAAGACGAACTGGATGTTCGCCACGGCCGGCCCGCGCACTTCGATGTGCGTGTCGCGCCACGGCGAAAGCGGCGGCTTCGCGCCGAGATATTCCACGCCCACGTTGTGGCCGCCGACGAAGGCGCGCTCGCCGTCCACCACGACGATCTTGCGGTGGTTGCGGAAGTTGATCTGGAAGCGGTTGACGAAGTGGCGCTTGGTCGAGAATGGGTGCACTACCACGCCGCCTGCGCGCAGTTCGTGCACGTAGCTCGCGGGCAGGTCGAAGCTGCCGATGCTGTCGTACAGGAAGAAGGCGCGCACGCCGCGCGCCGCGCACTGGAGCAGCGCTTCCTTGAGCATGTCGCCGAGCGCGTCGTCGTGCACGATGAAGAACTGCACCAGTACGTAGTGCTTTGCTTCCTCGATGGCGTCGAAGATCGCGCCGAACGTGGCTTCGCCGTTGACGAGCGTGCGCACCGAATTGCCCGGCACGAGCGGCATGCCGCCCAGTTGCGCCATGGTGCGGATCACGCGCACGCCCAGTTCGTCGGCCGGCCACTCGCCCGCCGAGACCAGCTTGTCCCATTCCGGCGCGTGCGCGCGCTCGCGCAGGTTCTCGTTGCGCAGCCGCCGTGCGTCGACGTAGCCCTCGAACTTGCTGCGGCCGAGGAACAGATACGGGATCAGTGTGAGATAAGGCATCGTCGCGAGCGAAACCGCCCACGCGATCGCACCTTGCGAGGTGCGCGTGTTCATGATGGCGTGACAGGCTGCGGCGAGTCCAAGCAGATGGATGATCGCGAGCAGGGTGCCAATATGTAGCCAGTCGAAATGCATAGCGGCGCGGGACGTTCCTGAGGCCGGAATGCGCCGTGGCGCGAGAGCCGGGGAAACGTCTATCTTACCGAACCCGCGCGGGTGGCGGCTATCGGACCGGCCCCGTATCCGGGGCGCATCGAAGGAGCGTCCGGGCGCTGTCGTTGCCTGACGTCCGATGCCTGACAACCGGGCGCGGCCCGCGAGCCGTCGTCGCGCCTCGCGGGTATTGAGCTGGTATCGAGCCAGCCTCGAGCCAGCCTCGAGCCTGGATCAAGCCGGCAGGTCGGCCGCCTGGATCAGGAACACCTGGTCGTCGCCGGCGCTCGTGGAGAGCCAGACGAGGTCGAGACCGCCGAACGCCGCTTCGACGTTAGCCCGTTCGTTGCCGATTTCGACCACGAGCACGCCTTCGTCGGTCAGCCAGCGGCGCGCTTCGGAAATGATGCGGCGCACGATGTCCATGCCGTCCGCGCCGCCCGCGAGCGCCATTTCGGGCTCGTGGCGGTACTCGGGCGGCAGCGCCTGCATCGAATCGGCGTTCACGTAGGGCGGATTCGTGATGATCACGTCGTAGCGCCGCTCGGGCAGCGGTGCGTACAGGTCGCCTTCGAAGAGCGCGATGCGCTCGTCGAGGCCGTGTTCGTGCACGTTTTGCTGCGCCACTTCGAGCGCGGGCGCTGAAAGATCGACGGCGTCGATATCGGCGTTCGGGAAGGCATGCGCGGCGAGGATCGCGAGGCTGGCCGACCCGGTGCACAGTTCGAGCACCGCGCCCACTTCCTCGGGATCCTCTACATAGGGCTGCAGCCCGTCTTCGAGCAGTTCGCCGATGAACGAGCGCGGCACGATCACGCGTTCGTCCACGTAAAAGCGCAGGCCGTGCATCCACGCTTCCTTCGTGATGTAGGCGGCGGGCACGCGCTCGCTCGCGCGGCGCTCGATCACGGCGAGCACGGTGTCGATCTCGTCGGCGGCGAGCCGGGCGTCGAGGAACGGATCGAGCAGGTCGAGCGGCAGATGGAGCGTGTGCAGGATCAGGTAGGCCGCTTCGTCGTAGGCGTTGCTCGAGCCGTGGCCGAAGGCGAGCTGGGCGCCGGTGAAGCGCGTCACCGCGTAGCGCAGCAGATCGCGCACGGTGGAGAAGGTCGTTGAGAGCGGGTGCGTCATGGGCGTAAGACTCCGGCGGGCGGTTTCAGGCGATCAGTTGTTCGAGCACGCGGCGGTACACGTTCTTGAGCGGGTCGATGTACTTCACTTCGATGTGCTCATCGATCTTGTGGATGCTGCCGTTGGGCGGCCCGAACTCCACGACCTGCGGGCAGATGCGCGCGATGAAGCGGCCGTCGGAGGTGCCACCCGTCGTCGAGAGCGCGGTCGTGACGCCGGTCTCGTCCAGAATCGCTTTTTCCAGCGCGTTCGACAGGTCGCCGCGCGGCGTGAGGAACGGCAGGCCGCTCACGCTCCAGTGCAGGTCGTACTCGAGGCCGTGCTTGTCGAGGATCGCATGCACGCGCTGCTGCAGGCCTTCCACCGTGCTCGCGGTCGAGAAGCGGAAGTTGAACTGCACGTCGGCGTGGCCGGGGATCACATTGCTCGCGCCCGTACCGCTGTGCAGGTTCGACACCTGCCAGGTGGTGGGCGGGAAGTATTCGTTGCCGTCGTCCCATTTCTCGGCGACGAGTTCGGCCAGCGCGGGTGCCAGCAGATGGACGGGGTTCTTCGCGAGATGCGGGTAGGCGATATGCCCTTGCACGCCCTTGACGACCAGCTTGCCCGACATCGAGCCGCGGCGGCCATTCTTCACGCAGTCGCCCAGCACGTGCGTCGAGGTGGGCTCGCCGACAATGCAGTAGTCGAGCTTTTCGCCGCGCGCCTTGAGCGCCTCGACGACCTTCACGGTGCCGTCGGTCGCAGGACCTTCCTCGTCGCTCGTGATGAGGAAGGCGATGGCGCCGCGATGCTGCGGGTGGGCCGCGAGGAACTCCTCGGTGGCCACGACGAATGCGGCGAGCGAGGTTTTCATGTCGGCGGCGCCGCGCCCGTAGAGCTTGCCGTCGCGATGCGTCGGCTCGAAGGGCGGGGAGCTCCACTGTTCGAGCGGGCCGGTCGGCACCACGTCGGTGTGGCCCGCGAACGCGAGCAACGGGCCGTTCGCGCCGGCGGCGCCGCGCCTGACGGCCCACAGGTTCGTCACGCCGTGCGATTCGATCGTCTCGCACGTGAAGCCGAGGGGCGCGAGGCGTTCGGTCATGACGCGCTGACAGTGCTGGTCGTCGGGCGTCACGGATGCGCGCGCGATCAGAGCTTCGGTAAGGGCAAGAGTACCGGACATGGAGGGGCCACTTTCAATAAAAATGCCGGCACCGCTGGAAATGCGGGGGCCGGCAACAGCTTGTCATGACAGTTTGCAGCAGAACGCGCCGGTCTCGTCTTGCGGCTGGCGCGTTCGGGCAAACGGCGCGTGTTACGGCGCCGGGTTCAGCGTTGCGTTCAGGCGAACAGCGTTTCGTACTGCTCAGCCGAAAAACCGAGCGTCTTCACGCGGCCATTCACCACGACGACCGGGCGCTTGATGATCGACGGCTTGTGGATCATCAGAGCGATCGCGCCGGACGTGGTGTCGGCTTCGGCCTTGTGCACATCGGACAGGCCGCGCCACGTCGTGCCGCGCTTGTTGATGAGCTGCTCCAGCGGCACGTCTTTGAGCCAGTCCTGGACCAGCGCATTGGACACGCCCGCCTTCTTGAAGTCGTGGAACTCGAACTCGACACCGTGCTCTTCCAGCCACACGCGGGCTTTCTTCACGGTATCGCAGTTCGGAATGCCATAGACGACGGTCTTCGCGGCCTTCGCCATCAGTCGCCTCGCAGCAGTTCGTTCAGGCCGACCTTGGCGCGCGTCTTCGCATCCACCTTCTTGACGATCACGGCGCAGTAAAGGCTGTGCGAGCCGTCCTTCGAGGGCAGGTTGCCCGCCACGACCACCGAGCCCGCCGGAATGCGGCCATACGAGATCTCGCCGGTTTCGCGGTCGTAGATCTTGGTGCTCTGGCCGAGGTACACGCCCATCGAGATGACCGAGTTCTCTTCGACGATCACGCCTTCCACGACTTCCGAGCGCGCGCCGATGAAGCAGTTGTCTTCGATGATGACCGGGTTGGCCTGCAGCGGCTCCAGCACGCCGCCGATGCCCACGCCGCCCGAGAGGTGCACGTTCTTGCCGATCTGGGCGCACGAACCGACCGTCGCCCAGGTATCGACCATCGTGCCTTCGTCCACATACGCGCCGATGTTGGTGTACGACGGCATCAGCACGACGTTCTTCGCGATGAACGAGCCGCGGCGCGCGATGGCCGGCGGCACGACGCGAAAACCGCCTGCGGCGAAGTCTTCGGCCGTGTAGTTCGCGAACTTCGAAGGCACCTTGTCGTAGAACTGGCTATAGCCGCCCGCCGGCATCGGCACGTTGTCTTCCAGGCGAAACGACAGCAGCACGGCCTTCTTGACCCACTGGTTGACGACCCAGTCGCCGTCCTTCTTTTCGGCGCAGCGCAGGGCGCCCCGGTCCAGTTCGGCGATCACGTGAGCGACGGCTTCGCGCACGTCGTTCGGGGCGGACTTTGCCGAGAAGTCGGCGCGGTTTTCCCAGGCGGTGTCGATGATCTGCTGAAGTTGTTGTGACATGGTGAAGGTAACGTAAGAGTTCGGTGAAGAGAGGCAGCGGATTCAGCGGCAAGTGCGGCGGCAGCGCGCGTACCGCGATGACTGTGCTTATTGCTTGAGCGAGTGGCAGAAATCGACGATGCGTTGTGCGCCCTCGATGCACTCCTCGACGTCGGCGACGAGCGCCATACGGACGAAATTCTGTCCCGGATTCGCGCCGTGCGCGGTGCGGGCCAGATACGAGCCCGGCAGGACCGTCACATTATAGTCGGCGTAGAGGCGCTGGGCGAACGCGGTGTCCGACAGGCCGGTGCGCGCGACATTGGCCCAGAGGTAGAAGGCGGCGTCGGGCAGGCGCACGTCGAGTACCTCGGAGAGCATGGGCGTGACCGTGCCGAACTTCTGCACGTATTTTGCGCGGTTTTCGCGCACATGGCTCTCGTCGCCCCAGGCGGCGATGCTCGCGGCCTGCCAGACGGGCGAGAGCGCCGCGCCGTGGTAGGTGCGGTAGAGCAGGAACTGCTTGAGGATCGCGGCGTCCCCGGCGACGAAACCCGAGCGCATGCCCGGCACGTTCGAGCGCTTTGAGAGGCTCGAGAGCATGACGAGGCGCTCGAAGCCGCGGCCCAGCTTGTGCGCGGCTTCGAGGCCGCCGAGCGGCGGCTTCGCCTCGTCGAAATAGATCTCCGAGTAGCACTCGTCGGAGGCGATCACGAAGCCGTAGCGCTCGGAGAGCGCGAAGAGCTCGCGCCAGTCGTCGAGCGTGAGCACGGCGCCCGTGGGGTTGCCCGGCGAGCAGACGTACAGCAGCTGGGTGCGCGCCCAGACGTCTTCGGGCACCTGCGAGTAGTCGCAGGCATAGTTGCGGGCCGGATCGCTGTTCACGAAGTACGGCTCAGCGCCGCCGAGCAGCGCGGCGCCTTCGTAGATCTGGTAGAACGGATTCGGGCAGAGTACGATCGGCCGTTTTGCGGCGTCCCGCGTGCCCGCGGTCGGGTCGACGAGGGTCTGCGCCAGGGCGAACAGCGCCTCGCGCGAGCCGGAGACGGGCAGCACCTCGGTGTTCGCGTCGATGGCGGGCAGCGCATAGCGCGTCTTCACCCAGCTCGCGATCGCCTCGCGCAGCGCCGGGCTGCCGGCGGTCGCCGGGTACACCGCGAGCCCGTCGAGCGAGGCCACGACGGACTCGCGGATCAGCGCGGGCGTCGGATGTTTCGGCTCGCCTATCCCGAAGCTGATGGGGCGCAGGCCGGCTTTCGGCGTAACGTCCTTGAAGAGGGCGCGCAGCTTTTCGAAGGGATAGGGCTGAAGGGTGTCGAGTAGCGGATTCACTTGGCGTCGGACGGGCGTGGACGTAGGACGGGCGGGCAGGCGACGCTCGCGGGCGGAGGAGAATCCGTGCCGGCGGCGGTGCGCCCGGACGGGGCGCAGCAGGCCTGCTGCAAGCGCTCGATTATAGCGTGGCGCCGGCCCGGATGCGGCGCCGGGCCGGCGTGGACACGGGCGGCCGGGCTGCCCGTTGCATATCGCAGGCGAGTCGAGTGGTGCGCGAAATTCAGTAGGGGAAGAGAGGATGACGTATTTGAAGGCTGGGACGGTGGGCGGGCCGAGTCCCGACGGGAGCGGCCCGGCGGCTGGGCAGCCGGCATGGCGGAGGGCCGGGTGACGAGCCGCGCCTCGCAAACCGGCTGGCCGACGCTTGCGATCATGATAGGCGCCTCGGTTTGGGGCATGGTCTGGTATCCGCTGCGCATGCTTGCTGCCCTTGGCTTGACCGGGACGGCCGCCAGTGCCGCAACGAGCGCGGCCGGCTGCGTCTTCGTGCTGCTTCTGCGCCGTCGCTCGCTTGCGAGCGTGCGCTGGCACTGGGTGCTGCCGCTGCTGGGCCTCGCGGCGGGCGTGACGAACCTCGGCTTCGTCTGGGGCGCGATCCACGGCCAGGTCATGCGCGTGCTGCTGCTTTTCTACCTGACCCCGGCATGGACGGCGCTCTTCGCCCACTTCATCCTGGGTGAGCGCCTGACTTGGCCGGGCGCCGCGCTTTCGGCGCTCTCGCTCGCAGGTGCCGTGCTGATGCTCTGGTCGCCCGCGCTCGGCGTGCCGCTGCCGGCCAATGCGGCCGAGTGGGCCGGGCTCGCGGGCGGCATCGGCTTTGCCATGAGCAACGTGCTCGTGCTCAAGACGAGCCGCGTGCTGCCGGACATGAAGCCGGAAATGCGCACCGCCGTGATCTTCGGCGGCTCGGCACTCTTCAGCGCAGTGGCGACCGCGTTCGAACCCATGGTGGCCGCGCCCGCCGGGGAGATGCTGGCGCACGCCGTGCTGCTCGTGCTTGCGCTCGGTTTCGTCCTCGCGTCGAACAACATGCTGGTTCAGTATGGGCTCTCGCGCGTCCCGGCCAATCGCGCTTCCATCATCATGTTGTTCGAACTGGTCGTGACGGCGCTCACCGCGTGGCTCTTCGCGGGCGAAACGCCGGGCCCGCGCGAATGGGCGGGCGGCGGGTGCATCGTGCTTGCTTCGCTGCTCTCGGGCTGGCTGCATCGATCGGGTGCCATGCGGGCAGCCGCGTCGGATAAAGACGGCGGAGACGATGGTGATGCCGACGGCGGTTCCCCTGCCGAGCGGCAGAATGGCGCCCGTGCGATGGTATGATTGCCGCTGATTCTCGCCGCACGGCGCGTGGAGGGCACGGCGCGCGGCGAGCCGTGGCGGCTGCCCTGTGCGCGTCCCGCCGTCGTGCCGTGCGACCCGTCGCGCTGGCACGAGGCCCGCGGCACGAGCGGTCCCGTTCACTCTCCCTATTCCAACAGCGATATCGCCGTGCGTCTGACCTCGATTAAACTCGCTGGCTTCAAATCTTTCGTCGATCCCACGCATTTCCAGGTCCCGGGCCAGCTCGTTGGCGTGGTCGGGCCGAATGGCTGTGGCAAATCCAACATCATCGACGCCGTGCGCTGGGTGCTCGGCGAGTCCCGCGCTTCCGAGCTGCGCGGCGAGTCGATGCAGGACGTCATCTTCAACGGCTCGACGGCGCGCAAGCCCGGCAGCCGCGCGAGCGTCGAACTGGTGTTCGACAACGCGGACGGCCGGGCGGCCGGGCAGTGGGGCCAGTATGCCGAGATCGCCGTCAAGCGCGTGCTGACGCGCGACGGCACCTCGAGCTACTACATCAACAACCTGCCGGCACGCCGCCGCGACATTCAGGACATCTTCCTCGGCACGGGCCTCGGGCCGCGCGCTTATGCGATCATCGGGCAGGGCATGATCGCGCGCATCATCGAAGCGAAACCCGAAGAGCTGCGCGTGTTCCTCGAAGAGGCGGCCGGCGTCTCGAAGTACAAGGAGCGCCGCCGCGAGACCGAGAATCGCTTGCACGACACGCGCGAAAACCTCACGCGCGTCGAGGACATCGTGCGCGAGCTTTCGACGAACCTCGAAAAGCTCGAAGGCCAGGCGATCGTCGCGACGAAGTTCCGCGAGCTGCAATCCGAAGGCGAGGAAAAGCAGCGCCTTCTGTGGCTGTTGCGCAAGAACGAGGCGGCGGGCGAGCAGGAGCGCCAGCAACGCGCCATCGAGCAGGCCCAGATCGATCTCGAACGGCATACCGCGCAACTGCGCGAAGTCGAGGCGCAGCTCGAAACGCTGCGTGTGGCCCACTATTCGGCAAGCGACGCCATGCAGGGCGCGCAAGGTGCGCTCTACGAGGCGAACGCCGAGGTGAGCCGACTCGAAGCCGAGATCAAGTTCATCGTCGAATCGCGCAATCGCGTGCAGGCGCAGATCGCCGCACTGACCGCGCAACGCGAGCAGTGGCAGTCGCAGGCGCAGAAGTCTCAGGGCGACCTCGAAGAGGCCGAGGAGCAACTGGCGATCGCCGAGGAAAAGGCGGCCGTGGCCGAAGAGGAAGCGGCGGCGAAGCAGGAGTCGCTGCCCGCGCTCGAGACGCGCTGGCGCGACGCCCAGGGTCAACTGAACGACGAACGCGCGGGCATTGCCCGCACCGAGCAGGCGCTCAAGCTCGAGGCCGCGCATCAGCGCAATGCCGACCAGATGCTGCAGCAGCTTCAGCAACGCCACGAGCGCCTGAAGAGCGAAGAGGGTGGCCTCGATGCGCCGGACGAAGCGCAGCTCGAAGAGCAGCGCATGCAGCTGGCGGAGCAGGAAGAAGTGCTGCGCGATGCCCAGGATCGGCTGGCCGACGCCCAGGAGGCGCTGCCCCGCTTCGACAGCGAGCGCCGTGCCGCGCAGGAGCGCGTGCAGGCCGAGAGCGCGCAGATCCACCAGCTCGAAGCCCGTCTCGCGGCGCTCAAGCAATTGCAGGAAAACGTCCAGACCGAAGGCAAGATCCAGCCGTGGCTCGAACGCCATGAGCTCGGCACGCTGCCGCGCCTCTGGAAGAAGCTGCATGTCGAGACCGGCTGGGAAACCGCGCTCGAAGCGGTGCTGCGCGAGCGGCTGGCGGCGCTCGAGGTATCGAATCTCGACTGGGTGAAGGCGTTCGCGAGCGACGCGCCGCCCGCCAAGCTCGCGTTTTATGCGCCGCCCGCCGCTGGCCAGAGCGCACCGGCTCCGGCGGGTTTCACGTCGCTGCTGTCGCTCGTGCGTATCGACGACGCCGGCATGCGCGCGGTGCTGACCGAGTGGCTCGGCGCGACCTTCGTTGCGACCGATCTGGCCGAGGCACTCGCGCAGCGTGCGCAACTGCCCGCGGGCGGTGCCTTCGTGGTCAAGTCCGGCCACATGGTGACACGCGTGGGCGTGCAGCTCTATGCGGCCGATTCCGAACAGGCCGGCATGCTCGCGCGCCAGCAGGAGATCGAAAACCTCACGCGCCAGGTGCGTGCGCAGGCGCTGCTCGCCGACGAGGCGCGCACTGCCGCGATCCGTGCCGAAGCGGCGCACACGCAGGCGGCGCAGGCACTCACGGAACTGCGCCAGCAGGCCGAGCGGGCCACGCAGCGTGTGCACGCGCTGCAGATGGAAGTGCTCAAGCTCACTCAGGCGCACGAGCGCTATACGGCGCGCAGCACGCAGATTCGCGAAGAGCTTCAGGAGATCGCGGCCCAGATCGAGGAGCAGCGCGCGCTGCGTGCCGAGTCGGAAGCGAACTTCGAGCGCCACGATGGCGAGCTGGCCGAACTGCAAGCCCGCTTCGAAGATAACCAGATGGCGTTCGAAGCGCTCGACGAGGAACTGGGTACGGCGCGCAACCACGCGCGCGACCTCGAACGCGCCGCGGGCGATGCGCGCTTTGCTGCGCGCAACATGGCCAACCGCATTGAAGAGCTGCGCCGCAATATCCAGGTTGCGCACGATCAGAGCGAACGCGTGGCCGCGTCGCTTGAAGACGCGCGCGCGGAACTCGAGACCATCAACGAGCAGACTGCGCACACGGGGCTGCAGGATGCGCTCGAAGTCCGCTCGGAAAAGGAAGAACGCCTGCGCGTGGCGCGCGCCGAACTGGACGACCTGAGCGCGAAGCTGCGCCAGGCCGACGAAACGCGCCTCACCGCCGAGCGGGCATTGCAGCCGTTGCGCGACCGTATCACCGAGCTGCAACTGAAGGAGCAGGCCGCACGCATCAACGGCGAGCAGTTCGTCGAACAACTGCAGGCAGCCGGCGTGGACGAAGCGCAACTGCAGGCCAGGCTCACGGCCGACATGAAGCCTTCGTACCTGCAGGGCGAAGTCACGCGCATCAACAATGCGATTGCGGCGCTGGGCCCGGTGAACATGGCCGCGCTCGACGAACTGGCCGCGGCGAAGGAACGCAAGACCTTCCTCGACGCGCAGTCCGCCGACCTCATGAGCGCCATCGAAACGCTCGAAGACGCGATCCGCAAGATCGACCAGGAGACGCGTACGCTGCTGCAAGGCACGTTCGACGAGGTGAACCGCCATTTCGGCGAACTGTTCCCGCGTCTGTTCGGCGGCGGCCAGGCGAAGCTCATCATGACCGGCGACGAAATTCTCGATGCCGGCGTGCAGGTGATGGCGCAGCCCCCCGGCAAGAAGAACTCGACGATTCACCTGCTCTCGGGCGGGGAAAAGGCGCTCACGGCGACCGCGCTCGTGTTCGCGATGTTCCAGCTGAATCCGGCGCCATTCTGTCTGCTGGACGAAGTGGACGCGCCGCTCGACGACGCGAACACGGAACGCTTCGCGAACCTTGTGCGTGCGATGGCGGAGAAGACGCAGTTCCTGTTCATCTCGCACAACAAGATCGCGATGGAAATGGCGCAACAGCTGATCGGCGTGACGATGCAGGAACAGGGCGTCTCGCGGATCGTCGCGGTGGACATGGAAACGGCCGCGGGATTCGCACAGAATACGGTCTAACGGATGGCGCGCGGTGCGCGGCCGGCGGCGCCGATCGAGGGGCAGCCGCTGCGTTCGCTGTGCGCAGAAGGCATGCGGGCCGCGCGTGAGGCGCACCGCTGAATAAGAATTGCTGATGGAGCATGCATGGACGAGTTGACTCTCGGGTTGATCGGCGCGGGCGCCGTGGTGGTCGGGGGCGTGGTGGTCTACAACGCGTGGCAGGGCGCGAGAGTGCGCCGGCGCATGCCGCGCCCGATGCCCGAGGAAGCGGCCGATTTGCCGCCGCGCGACGATCTCGAAGAGCAAAGCCCGTTCATCGAGCCGGCCCGGGCGCCCTCGCGGCGCGAACCGTCGCTCGCCGGCGGCGTGGCGGAGGAACGCGTCGAACCGGGGTTCGGCACGGCTGCGCCGCTCGATACGCCGGCCGATATCCAGGCGGAAACCACGACGCCCAACGGTTTTCCCGACGCAGCGGCCGAAGGCGCGGCCGCAGAGGCTGAAGCCGTTGCAGAGACGGGCGGCGAGGCCGAACGCGTCGAGCCGGTGCTGCCCGCCGCCACGACGATTTCGGCCGCCCCGCCGGCAGTGGTCGATCGCCGCATCGATTGCATCGTGCCGATCCGGCTGGCCGCACCGCTTGCCGGCGAGCGTGTGATTCCGTTCGCGCAGCGCCTGCGCCGCGCGGGCAGCAAGCCCGTGCATATCGAAGGCAAGCCCGAGAACGGCGACGGCTGGGAGCTGCTGCAAAACGGCGTGCGCTACGAGGAACTGCGTGCCGCGGCCCAGCTTGCGAACCGCAGCGGTCCGCTCAACGAGCTGGAGTTCTCCGAATTCGTGACGGGCGTGCAGCAGTTCGCCGATGCGATCGATGCCGCGCCTGAATTCCCGGACATGATGGAGACCGTGGCAATGGCGCGCGAGCTCGACGGCTTCGCCGCGCAATGCGACGCGCAGCTTTCGATCAATGTGATGTCGGACGGCGCGCCCTGGTCGGCGAACTACGTGCAGGCAGTGGCGGCGCAGGACGGTCTGCTGCTCTCGCGCGACGGCACGCGGTTCGTGAAGCTCGACGCGAAGCAGAGCCCGGTGTTCATGCTGCAGTTCGGCGACACCAACTTCCTGCGCGACGATCTCACCTACAAGGGCGGCCAGATCATCACGCTCATTCTCGATGTGCCGGTGGCCGACGAGGACATCCTGCCGTTCAGGCTCATGTGCGATTACGCGAAGTCGCTGGCGGAGCGCATTGGCGGCCGCGTGGTGGACGACCAGCGTCGCCCGCTGCCCGAGACGGTGCTGCAATCCATCGACAAGCAGCTCATGACGCTTTACGCGAAGCTCGAAGAGGCCGGTATTCCGGCCGGCTCCCCGGCCACGCGCAGGCTCTTCAGCCAATAACGCGCAACCGCTCTCCGCGGCGCTGCAAGGTCGCCGCGGCGACCCGTCCAGGATCGCGAGGCACGCTGCTGCGGACCGGGTCGTAAAGCCGGTAGCGCCGCCGTTCGAAAATCGGGCTGAATATGGCATGGAGGGAACGCTTCGTGCGCAGTCCTGATGCCCTTACGGTCGCATTGCCGCGAGGCGCGCGTCAACGCTTCGAACCCCACGTTGGCCATTCGGACAAGAAGGTCGGACAACCCGTGCGGCGGCGTACGGATCTGGCCGTTCGGCCGATGTCAGGCGACGCGCTTCCTGCGATAATCTGTCTCCGAATATCACTCACGAAGCTGCTCCAGCATGGCCCGAACGTCTGCCCGACATCCCGATGAATCGCCTGCGTCGCAGCGCGCGGCGTGGCTGCGCGCCGAACTCGAACGCGCGAATCACGCCTACTACGTGCTCGACCAGCCGGACCTGCCCGACGCGGAGTACGACCGGCTGTTCAAGGAGCTGCAGCAGCTCGAAGCCGATCATCCGGAACTCGTCACGCCCGACTCGCCCACGCAGCGCGTGGGCGGCGAAGTCGCGGGCGGCTTCGAGCCGGTGGTCCACGACGTGCCGATGCTCTCGCTCAACAACGGCTTTGCGGACGAAGACATCGTCGCGTTCGACAAGCGCGTGGCCGATGCGTTAGGCAAGACGGACGTCGAATACGCGTGCGAGCTCAAGTTCGACGGCCTCGCCATTTCGCTGCGTTATGTCGATGGCGTGTTCGTGCAGGCCTCCACGCGCGGCGATGGCACGACGGGCGAAAACGTCACGGAAAACGTCCGCACGATCCGTTCGCTGCCGCTGCGCCTGAAGGGCAACCGGGTGCCTCGCGTGATCGACGTGCGCGGCGAGGTGCTGATGTTCCGCCGCGACTTCGAACGCATGAACGAGCGTCAGCGCGAAGCGGGACACAAGGAGTTTGCGAACCCGCGCAACGCGGCGGCCGGCAGCCTGCGCCAGCTCGACCCGAAGATCACTGCGCAGCGGCCGCTGTCGTTCTTTGCCTATGGCATCGGCGTGCTGGAAGGCGAGCCCATGCCGGCTACCCACAGCGAACTGCTGGACTGGTATGTCGAGCTCGGGTTGCCCGTGAACAGCGAGCGTGCCGTGGTGACGGGTGCCGAGGGCCTGCTCGCGTTTTTCCGTGCGGTGGGCGAGAAGCGCGATGGCCTGCCGTACGACATCGACGGTGTGGTGTACAAGGTCAATCGCCGCGACGAGCAGGACGCGCTCGGCTTCGTTTCGCGTGCGCCGCGCTTCGCGCTCGCGCACAAGTTTCCGGCGCAGGAAGCACTCACGAAGCTGCTCGCCATCGACGTTCAGGTTGGGCGCACCGGCGCCATTACGCCGGTCGCGCGTCTCGAACCCGTGTTCGTGGGCGGCGCCACGGTGACGAACGCCACGCTGCACAACGAGGACGAAGTGCGGCGCAAGGACATCCGCATCGGCGACACCGTGATCGTGCGCCGCGCGGGCGACGTGATCCCGGAAGTGGTGAGCGCGCTGATCGACCGGCGACCCGCCGACGCGGCCGAATTCGTGATGCCCACGCAATGCCCGGTTTGCGGCTCGCGCATCGAACGGTTGCCCGACGAAGCCATCGCGCGCTGCACCGGCGGCCTGTTCTGTCCGGCGCAGCGCAAGCAGGCGCTCTGGCACTTCGCCCAGCGGCGCGCGCTCGATATCGACGGCCTCGGCGAAAAGATCATCGACCAGCTTGTCGACCAGAACCTGGTGCGCACTCCGGCCGATCTCTTCAACCTCGGCTTCGGGACGCTGGCGGCGCTCGAGCGCATGGCCGACAAATCTGCGCAGAACCTGCTCGATGCGCTCGAAAAGGCCAAATCGACGACGCTCGCGCGCTTCATCTACGCGCTCGGCATCCGGCACGTCGGCGAATCGACGGCGAAGGATCTCGCGAAGCACTTCGGCTCGCTCGATCCGATCATGGATGCCTCGCAGGAGGAACTGCTCGAGGTGAACGACGTGGGTCCGATCGTGGCCGAATCGATACACCAGTTTTTTGCGGAGGCGCACAACCGCACGGTGATCGATCAACTGCGCGCGTCCGGCAAGGTCACATGGCCGGAGGGGCCGCCTGCGCCCAGGGCGCCGCAAGGCGTGCTGGCCGGCAAGACGGTGGTGCTCACCGGCACGTTGCCCACGCTCACGCGCGAGGAGGCGAAAGAGATGCTGGAAGCGGCCGGCGCGAAGGTGGCCGGCTCGGTCTCGAAGAAGACCGATTATGTGGTGGCGGGTGCCGACGCGGGCAGCAAGCTCGCGAAAGCCGAGGAACTCGGCGTGCCGGTGCTCGACGAAGATGGGTTGCGCAAGCTCCTGGAGGGGCAAACGACATGATTCGCGAAATTCTCAGAATGGGCGATCCGCGGCTGCTCAGCATTGCGAAGCCGGTCGATCACTTCGACACGCCCGAATTGCACACCCTGATCGCCGACATGTTCGACACGATGCATGCCGCGAACGGCGCGGGGCTCGCCGCGCCGCAGATCGGCGTGGACCTGCAGGTGGTGATCTTCGGCTTCGAGCACAACGAGCGCTATCCCGAAGCGCCCGCCGTGCCGCAGACGGTGCTGATCAATCCGGTCATCCATCCGCTCTCGCACGATATGGAAGAGGGCTGGGAAGGCTGTCTTTCGGTGCCCGGCATGCGCGGCGCCGTGAGCCGCTATTCGATGATCCGCTATACCGGCTTCGACCAGCACGGCACGCCCATCGACCGCGTGGCCGAGGGCTTTCATGCCCGCGTGGTGCAGCACGAATGCGACCATCTGATCGGCAAGCTCTATCCCATGCGGATTACCGACTTTTCGAAGTTCGGCTTCACCGAAGTGCTTTTTCCCGACCTCGATCCGAACAGCGACGATTGACGCGGTAGTCGCCAGCGCATGCGAAAACGGGAGCCAGCGGCTCCCGTTTTCATTGCTGCGGTGTGACCAGAGCGGACCAGAACGGCCGGCGCGATCAGAACGACTCATCGGGCGTGAGATAGCGCCACTGACCCTGCGGCAGCGCGCCCAGCAACACGCGGCCCATGCGCACGCGCTTCAGGCCCACGACCTTCAGGCCGACCAGCTCGCACATGCGGCGGATCTGTCGCTTCTTGCCTTCGCGCAGGATGAAGCGCAGCTGCTCGCCGTTTTGCCAGCTCACCATCGCGGGCTTGAGCGGCACGTCGTCGAGCGAGAGGCCGTGGCGCAGCTTCGCGAGCAGTTCGGCGGGGAACTGCTGGTCGACTTCGGTTTCGTGCTCGCCGTAAGTCACGCGCACGAGATACTCCTTGTCGATGTCGGATTGCTCGCCGATCAACTGCTTGGCGACGCGGCCGTCCTGGGTCAGCACCAGCAGACCTGTGGAGTCGATGTCGAGACGGCCCGCCGGCGCGAGCGTGCGCAGGTGCAACGGCGAAAAGCGCAGGCCTGAGCGGTCGCCTTCCCACTGGTTTTCCGCCGTGACGAGCGTGGCTGCCGGCGCGTAGCCGTCTTCGGCCTGGCCCGAGACGTAGCCCACCGGCTTGTGCAGCAGGATCGTTACCTGACGCGCCTGGGCCGCGCGCGCTGCGGGGTCGATCTCGATGCGCTGGTCGGGCGTGACTTTCGAGCCGAGCGTATCGATGCGTTCGCCGTCGACGAAGACCCAACCCTTCTCGATCCACTCGTCGGCCTCGCGGCGCGAGCACAGGCCCAGTTCGGACATGCGCTTCGACAGGCGCAAGGAGCCGGCTGCGTCGTCCTCGTGGCGGCGCGGCGCCGGTTCCGCCGATACCGGTTCGTGCGCGCGCGTGTCCGGCTTTACGCGTGTTCCGATCTTGCGCGCCGGGGCGTCGTCCGTTTTGCGAGGCGAACGGGGGCGCGATGCGTCGCCACCGGGCGCGTCGGCGGTGCGGCGGCGTGCCGGAGCGGCATCGCGGTCGCCGTAGGTGGCCTTCGCCGGCCGTGCGTAGTTGCGCTCTTCGCCCGCGGGGCGCCGGCCCGGCCGGGTGTCGCTGCGCTCGCCCCGGTCGCCGCGATCGCCCTCGTAGCGCGAACGGCGGTCATCAGTCTTGCCGAATTCCTTGCGTGGACCCGTGCCGGTCGTCTTGCGGTCGGCGTACGGACGCTTGCGATCGTCGGCGTCCTCGCTGCGCGGACGAGCGGGGCGTCGTTCGTCGCCATAACCTTCCGCGCGGGGGCGAGCAGGGCGTCGTTCGCCGTCGTAGCCGGCCGTGCGGGCATGGGCCGGGCGGCGGTCGTCGCCGCTCGGGGTGCGCTCACGCGGGGGGCGTCGTTCGTCGCGACCGCCTTCGGCGCGCGAACGCGGCGGGCGGCGCTCGTCGTCGGCACCTGCGGGGCGGGGGCGAGCCGGACGGCTGTCGTCGCCGTAGCTCTTGCGCGGGGCGCGTGCCGGCCGATCGTCGTCGCGCGCCCACGTGCGGGCCTGGCGCGGTGCCTCGCCGTCGCGGCCCGGAGCAGGGCGGCGGCGCTCGCCGGTCCGGTCGTCGCCGGGCCGCGGTGAGCGGGTGCCAGCCGGTCGCGCCCGATCCCCGGCAGCCGCGCCGGGTTTGCCGTAAGGCTTCGTCGAAGCCGGCCGTGCGGGGCGGTCGCCTTGCGGCGCGCGCGCCGCCATGGATTTCGCGCCCGTGCGTTCGGACGATCGCGCGGTGCCTTGCGCACCGGCGGGCTTGGCGCCCCTGGGCGCGGGCGCAGCCGGGGCGGCCGGCCGCACGGGCTTGCGCGCGGTCGTGGTCCCGCGGCGGACGGGGGCGCGCTCCGGCGTGGTCGGTCGCGGGTGTTTGGCGGTGAGTCGGGCTCGAGTGGACATGGTTATTTCACACAGCTATCGCGCGCAGCAATTCGGTTTCGACGCGGATTTGCTGGCGGTTGTCGGACAGGCCGGTGCCGTCGAGCAGAAACACGTCTTCGACGCGCTCGCCGAGCGTATTGATCCGCGCCGCATGGACGCCGACCCGGTGCTCGGCTAGCACGCGCGCGATGGAATAAAGAAGGCCCGGCCGGTCGTTGGCCGACACGGACAGGATGTAGTACTGACCACGCTCGTCGGCCCGCAGGTCCACGCGCGGCGTGACCGGGAACGTGCGCGAGAGGCGCGACAGACGGCCCTTCGCCGGTTCGGGCAGCGGGCTGTCGGTGGCGGTGAGGCGCGCCGCGAGTTCCTGTTCGACGAGGTTCGCGATGTCGCGGTAATGCACGTCGCCCTCGGTATGGGCGACGATGAAATTGTCGAGGGCGTAGCCGTGGCGCGTCGTGCTCACGCGGGCGTCGAGCACCGACAGGCCGCTGCGGTCGAAGTAGGCGCACATCGTCGCGAAAAGATCGGGACGATCCTTCGCATAAACGAGCACCTGCAACGCTTCGCCGATGGGCGACGGACGCGCCCTCACGACCGGCGTCGGGGTCTGCACGTGGCGGTAGAGCACGCGCGTCTGCCAGGCAATATCGGCGGCGTCGTGGCGCAGGAAATAGCCCACGTCGAGCTGGTTCCACAGCGCGTCGTGCGCGTTTTCCGGCACCGTTTCGAGGCGCAGCAGCGCGATAGCTTCTTCCTGGCGGGTCTTGAGTTCGGAATGCGTATCGGGCCGTGCGCCGCCCAGCACCGCCAGCGTCGAGCGGTAAAGATCCTCGAGCAGCTTGCCTTTCCAGTTGTTCCACACCTTCGGGCTCGTGCCGCGGATATCGGCGACCGTCAGCAGATAGAGCGCTGTCAGACGCCGCTCGGAGCCCGCCAGATCGGCGAAGCGCTTGATGACCTCGGGGTCGCTCGTGTCCTGCTTCTGCGCGACCTGGCTCATCGTCAGGTGATGCTGGACGAGCCAGACCACGAGCGCTGCGTCGTCGCCCTCGATGCCGTGCTCGCGGCAAAAGCGCCGCGCGTCGGCCATGCCGAGTTCCGAGTGGTCGCCGCCGCGCCCCTTGGCGATGTCGTGGAAGAGGGCGGCGACGTAAAGCACCCAGGGGCGTTCGAAGTTCGCGATCAACTGGCTGCAGAACGGGTATTCGTGCGCATGCTCGGCTACCGCAAAACGGCGTATGTTGCGCAGCACCATCAGGATGTGCTGGTCGACCGTGTAGACGTGGTAAAGGTCGTGCTGCATCTGCCCGACGATGCGCCGGAAGTTCAGCAGATAGCGGCCCAGCACGCTCGTCTGGTTCATGAGCCGCAGCGCGTGCGTGATGCCGGCCGGCTGCTTCAGGATCTCCATGAACAGACGCCGGTTCTCCGGATCGCGCCGCCAGTGCAGGTTCATCTTGTCGCGCGCGTTGTAGAGCGCGCGCAGCGTGCGCGCCGAGAGGCCCTTCACGCCCTGGACCTGCTCGTAGAGCAGGAAGGCTTCGAGGATCGCGTGCGGTTCGCGCTCGAATACGTCGTCGCTCGCGATCTCGATCATGCCCTGCTTTTCGACGAAATGATCGGAAAGCACGCGCGTGACGCCGCTCGTGCTCGGGAAGAGCTGCGCCTCGATGTTCTGGATCAGGATCGTCGCGAGTTGCGTGACCGCCTTCGCCGCCCAGTAGTAGCGGCGCATGAGCTGCTCGCTCGCACGGCGCGCCGCCGTCGCCTTGAAGCCGAAGCTTTCGGCCACGGCCGTCTGCAGGTCGAAGACGAGAATGTCCTGGCGGCGCCCCGCAATCACGTGCAGGCGCGCGCGCAGCGTCTTGAGAAATGCTTCGTTGCGACGCAGCTCGCGCGCTTCGCGCCCGGTGATGAGCCCGCGCTCCTCGAGCTCGCGCCAGCTGCTGCCGAACCCGGCGGCCTCGGTGATCCACAGGATCAGCTGCAGATCGCGCAGCCCGCCCGGGCTTTCCTTGACGTTGGGCTCGAGCGCGTAGGGCGTGTCCTGGAACTTGGCGTGGCGCTGGCGCATTTCCAGCACCTTCGCCTGGAAGAACGCGCGCGGGTCCATCGCGTCGCGATAGCGCTGCGTGAAGTCGGCCAGGAGGCTCGCGCTGCCCGTGATACGGCGCGCTTCGAGCAGCGACGTCCGCACGGTGACATCGTTAGCCGATTCTTCGAGGCACTGCGACACGCTGCGCACGCTGCTGCCGATTTCGAGCCCGAGATCCCACGCGAGCCCGATGAAACGCTCGATGCGCGCTTCGAGCGGGGCCAGCGGCTCGCTGTCGGGCAGCAGCACGAGGATATCGACGTCGGAATAGGGCGCGAGCTCGCCGCGCCCAAACCCGCCCACGGCGACGAGCGCGATCGAAGGCGGCAGTTCGCAGGCATGCCAGGCGCGGCGCAGCGTCTCGTCGGTGACGCGGCCGAGGGCGCGCATCAGCGTATCGACGTTGGTCGCGGCGCGAAAGCGCTCGAGCAGCTGGGCCTTGGCGGCCTTGTAGTCGGATTTCAGCGACGACGTATCGGTGACGGCGACGGCGGGAACGCTCATGGGCTCGGGTAATCCGTGCGCGGGTTGGAAATCGGCCGGCCGAGACGCCGCTCGGGCCGGATCTGCCGGTTCGCCGCCGAGGCCGGGCGGCCAGCCGCATGCATCGGGGCATGCGCCGGGTTATGCGCTGGATGATGCGTTTTCGCGGGCGCGGACGGTGACCGCCTTCGATCCGGGCTGCGCGCTTGCCTTGTTGCATTTACAACGGGATTGTCTCGCGGCCGCAGCGCCCTTGCCAGGGGACGAAATACCGCTTGGGCCCTCGGGAGTGCGGCGGCCCGGCGGCCGTTTCGGGAGATCCCGCTTTACGGGCCCCAGCCGGGCCGCTCAGCCTGCTCAGGCTGCCGTGCCCGCCGCTTGCGCGACGATGGCCGGCTTCGCCGGCGTGCCGGCGGAGACGGTCAGCACTTCATAGCCGGTCTCGGTGACGAGCACCGTGTGCTCCCACTGGGCCGAGAGGCTGCGGTCCTTGGTCTTGACCGTCCACTGGTCCGGCATCGTGCGGATCTCGCGGCGGCCGGCGTTGATCATCGGCTCGACCGTGAACATCATGCCGGGCAGGAGTTCGATGCCCGTGCCGGGGCGGCCGTAGTGCAGCACCTGCGGATCCTCGTGGAAAACCGTGCCGATGCCATGGCCGCAGTACTCGCGCACGACGCTGTAGCCCTGGGCTTCGGCATAACGCTGGATGGCGTAGCCGATGTCGCCCAGATGGGCGCCGGGGCGCACCTGGTCGATGCCGAGCCACATGCACTCGTACGTCGTCTGGACGAGGCGCTTCACGAGGATCGAGCCTTCGCCCACGATGAACATGCGGCTCGTGTCGCCGAAGTAGCCGTCCTTGATGACGGTGATGTCGATGTTGAGCGCGTCGCCGTTCTTGAGCGCCTTTTCGCCAGGAATACCGTGACAGATCACGTCGTTGACCGAAATGCAGGTGGCCTTCGGGTACGGCGGATAGCCGGGCGGCTGGTAGTTCAGCGGCGCGGGGACCGTGCCCTGCACGTTGGTCATGTATTCGTGGCACAGGCGGTCGAGCTCGCCCGTCGTGATGCCCGCGGCGACGTGGGGCGTGATGTAGTCGAGCACCTCGCTCGCCAGCCGGCAGGCGACGCGCATCTGCGCGATGTCGTGTTCGTTCTTGATCGAGACGGTCATAATGTTATTAACCCCTTGATTTTAAAGGGTTTGGTGTCTGGTTTGGTGCCCGCAGGGAGCGTTTTGCCGCCAGTTTTCCACCAATTAATACGGTAAGGGCGAGGGTAGAGGTATCCGCGATGGAAGCCGTTACCCCAAATGAAAATGGGCCGCTGTACGCTTCGCGACCCATCTATCCGCCTA
Organism: Paraburkholderia sp. J12; assembly: GCF_905220215.1. Classification (NCBI taxonomy): domain Bacteria; kingdom Pseudomonadati; phylum Pseudomonadota; class Betaproteobacteria; order Burkholderiales; family Burkholderiaceae; genus Paraburkholderia; species Paraburkholderia sp. J12. The sequence goes on along the minus strand of NZ_CAJMZC010000009.1, from coordinate 53,641 downwards.
AGATTTCGATATTGTACGCCGATCAGGCGGGTTTGGCCCCGCCCTGGGGCGAAGCTTCGGGGAACCAGGACTGCAGGCATTCCTGCGATATGCGAGGGCTAGACCATGTGCGACCAAAACACAGCAGACAAAGGCGAAGCGCACCACGATCGTGTTGCAAAGAACTGCAACTGCTTTACACATCTTGCGTTTCTGAATTGGCGAGCTTCAAAGCCCAGCAGTGGAACTCCGCAAACTACGCGCTTCTGCTCTACGCCGCCCTCGTGACGATTGCTGCGTTCGCCGGCAAGCCTTCGGTCTGTGAGAAGTACGTATTGTGCGGCCTGGCGGTGCTGACTCTGGCTTTTGGCGTTGTTGTCATCAAAGGCCTTGACGATGCAATCGAACTGCGGCGTGACCGCCAAACGCGGATACGAAAGCACTTTACGCGGGAGTTCGATGAAGCGCGTGGAGACGCCCGGGAGTGGAAGAGTTTTGGCTGGCTTTTCTACCCGGTGCTGGCGGTGGGCTGCGGTGTAACGATCGTGCTCATCGTTGGGTGGTTTCCTCTTTTGCATGCGAGTGGTTCATAGGGGCAGAACACCGCGCGCCGGTGCGCATTGCACGCTATGTGGATCGTCGCCGTGCGCGTGAGTGGCAGGCTCCAGTTTCACGATTGCACAGGTTACGTTTCAAGGAGTAGACCTTCCCCTGCTTGCAGCAGGCCGAGAATGCTTACCCATCCCCGAGGGTAATAGCTGGCTTGAGCGAGCCGCATTCCGCGTGCTATAATCATCGGCTAAGTCGATCCCTGTATTCTTTCAAAACTTGGAGGAATCGGCGGGTTGGCGGTGCGCTCGTTGCTGTCGCGGGCGCAGGTAGTAAAGAAAAAGTGCAGGAAAGCAGCAATACCGGAAGCGGATGAATTTCCGGTAGCGACAGTGCAGTAAAGGCAGTGCAGTAAAAATACGCAGCAGATGGTCAGACCACACAGCGTATCAGATTTGACTCGCGAGCCGGCGCATCCAGGGTGTCGCGCGTGCCAGACCCTTTCGTCAGGAAAGGAGGGCGCGAGCGATGCGGCAGCCGGCTTCAGACCCAACCCTCACGGAGAATTAAACATGGCAGTTACCATGCGCCAGATGCTGGAAGCCGGTGTCCACTTCGGTCACCAGACGCGCTTCTGGAACCCCAAGATGGCCCCGTTCATCTTCGGTCATCGCAACAAGATTCACATCATCAACCTCGAAAAGACGCTGCCGATGTACAACGACGCACTGAAGTACGTGCGTCAGCTGGCATCGAACCGCGGCACGGTCCTGTTCGTCGGCACGAAGCGTCAATCGCGCGACACGATCGCCGAAGAGGCAAACCGCGCCGGCATGCCGTTCGTGAACGCGCGCTGGCTCGGCGGCATGCTGACCAACTTCAAGACGCTGAAGGTTTCGATCAAGCGCCTGAAGGACATGGAAGCAGCCGTCGAAGCGGGTGAGCTCGAAAAGATGAGCAAGAAGGAAGCGCTCCTGTTCGAACGCGAAATCGCCAAGCTGCAAAAGTCGATCGGCGGCGTGAAGGACATGGGCGGCATTCCGGACGCGATCTTCGTGGTCGACGTCGGCTACCACAAGATTGCCGTGACGGAAGCCAACAAGCTGGGCATCCCCGTCATCGCCGTGGTCGATACGAACCACTCGCCGGAAGGCATCGACTACGTCATCCCGGGTAACGACGACGCCAGCAAGGCTGTCGCGCTGTACACGCAAGGCGTGGCCGACGCGATCCTCGAAGGCCGTGCGAACGCGGTCAACGACGTGGTTGTCGCCGCGCGCGGCAACGACGGCGACGACGAGTTCGTCGAGGTCAATTCGGAGGCGTAAGCTGCCCCGTGTCCGGCAAGAAAAGGGGGCTTTCCATAGGCCCCTTTTTTTTAAGCCGCGACTTTCGGCCGCCCCGGCGCGATGTGTGCGATGTGCGCGCGATTGGCATCATGTTTCGCGTCATGTTCGTGTCATAGGGGCGGCACAGCGAGACTGTAAAAAAGCGTGTCTCGTGGAAACGAATTCCTGCCGGCCGCATCGAATGGCGGTCGGCGTGTACCAGACAGACTCAAGGAGCGAATGATGGCGGCAATTACCGCAAGCATGGTGGCAGAACTGCGCGCGAAAACCGACGCGCCGATGATGGAATGCAAGAAGGCGCTGACGGAAGCCGACGGCGACATGGCGCGCGCCGAAGAGCTGCTGCGCGTGAAGCTCGGCAACAAGGCGAGCAAGGCAGCCTCGCGCGTCACGGCTGAAGGCGTGATCGCTTCGTTCGTCGGCGGCAACGCCGGCGCCGTGGTCGAGCTGAACTGCGAAACCGACTTCGTCGCGAAGAACGACGACTTCCTCGCTTTCGCGAACAAGGTGGCCGAGCTGGTCGCCACGCAAAACCCGGCTGACGTCGCGGCCCTCTCGGCGCTGCCGCTGGACGGCTCGACGGTCGACGCGGTGCGTCTCGCACTCGTTGGCAAGATCGGCGAAAACCTGTCGATCCGCCGCTTCTCGCGTTTCGAAACCTCGAACAAGCTCGCTTCGTACCTCCACGGCACGCGCATCGGCGTGCTGGTCGAGTACACGGGCGCGGAAGAGCAGGTCGGCAAGGACGTGGCGATGCACATCGCCGCAATGAAGCCGGTCTCGCTCTCGTCGGACGACGTGCCGGCCGACCTGATCGCCAAGGAGCGCAGCATCGCCGAGCAGAAGGCCGCCGAATCGGGCAAGCCGGCCGAGATCGTCGCGAAGATGGTCGACGGTTCGGTCCAGAAGTACCTGAAGGAAGTCTCGCTGCTGAACCAGACGTTCGTGAAGAACGACAAGCAGACGATCGAGCAGATGCTGAAGGCCGCCGGTTCGTCGGTCCAGAAGTTCACGCTGTTCGTGGTCGGCGAAGGCATCGAGAAGCGCCAGGACGATTTCGCCGCCGAAGTGGCCGCGCAAGTCGCTGCTGCAAAGCAGCAATAAGGTCCGCGCGCGTTCTACGCGAAAGTACGGCAGCAGCAGCCGTACCCGCAGCAGTTGCAGTACCAGCAGCATTGCAGTAACCGCGGCGAAGCGTTTTCGCCGCGGCGGGCAGCGTAGCGGCACCTCAATGGCACCTGAGCGCGAGCCAGCCCTCGCCGCGTGAGGTGGCGCTTCCGGCGCCGTCATTTCTGACGGTGCTTGCCCGAAGCCGTATTTCACCCCTACAGTTTCAAGTTATTGCCTTTCCGCGCGATCTGGATACCCCATGCCCACACCCGCCTATAAACGTGTCCTGCTCAAACTCTCCGGTGAAGCCCTGATGGGCGACGATGCCTTCGGCATCAATCGCGCCACCATCGAACGAATGGTGGCTGACGTGGCCGAGGTGGTGCGGCTCGGCACGCAGCTCGCGGTGGTGATCGGCGGCGGCAACATTTTCCGCGGCGTCGCGGGCGGCGCGGCCGGCATGGACCGCGCGACCGCCGACTACATGGGCATGCTCGCCACGATGATGAACGCGCTCGCGCTGCAGGACGCCATGCGTCACGCCGGCATCGAGGCGCGCGTGCAGTCGGCGCTGCGCATGGACCAGGTGGTCGAGCCGTACATCCGCCCCCGCGCAATTCGCCAGCTGGAAGAAGGCAAGGTCGTGATCTTCGCGGCCGGCACGGGCAACCCGTTCTTCACGACCGACACGGCCGCCGCGCTGCGCGGCTCGGAAGTGGGCGCGGAAGTCGTGCTGAAGGCGACCAAGGTCGACGGCGTCTATTCGGCGGACCCCAAGAAGGATCCGACGGCCACCCGCTACTCGACGATCAGCTTCGACGAGGCGATCGGCCGTAACCTGCAGGTCATGGACGCGACGGCGTTCGCGCTGTGCCGCGACCAGAAGCTGCCGATCCGCGTTTTCTCGATCGTCAAGCCGGGCGCGCTCAAGCGCATCGTTCAGGGCGAAGACGAAGGTACGCTCGTCCACGTGTAAACTCTCGTCGTACGAGAGGCTCGAATGCGGGCCTCGCGGCTCCCGGGGCACCCCCGGGGTGACCGCGGGCTTGTACCGTCTAGAAGTTTCGGAGGTTTCAAAATGGCTGTGGCTGACATCAAGAAGGGCGCTGAGCAGAAGATGCAGCGCTCGATCGAAGCGTTCAAGGGCGATCTGGCCAAGATCCGCACGGGCCGGGCGCATACCGGTCTGCTCGATCACATCCAGGTCGATTATTACGGCTCGCCCGTGCCCATCTCGCAGGTCGCGAACCTGACGCTCGTCGATGCGCGCACGATCGGCGTCCAGCCGTGGGAAAAGAAGATGGTCCAGGTCGTCGAAAAGGCGATCCGCGAGTCGGATCTGGGTCTGAACCCGGCCACGCACGGCGACCTGATCCGCGTGCCGATGCCCGCGCTGACCGAAGAGCGCCGCAAGGAGCTCACCAAGGTCGTCAAGAGCGAAGGCGAAACGGCCAAGGTGGCCGTGCGCAACCTGCGCCGCGACGCCAACGAGCAGCTCAAGAAACTCGTGAAGGACAAGGAAATCTCGGAAGACGACGAGCGCCGCGCGGGCGACGACGTCCAGAAGCTGACCGACCGCTTCGTGACCGAGATCGACAAGCTCGTCCAGACCAAGGAAGCGGAAATCATGACGGTCTGAGGCCGCAAGGCTCTCAGTCCCGCCAGGGTTTCCTTCCTTATTGCAGTTTGAGTCCGACGGCCATGACCTATACCAGCTCAACCGTTCGCGTGCCCGACGTGGCGGCCGTGCCGCGCCACATCGCGATCATCATGGACGGCAACGGCCGTTGGGCGACGCAGCGCCGCTTGCCGCGCGTCGCGGGGCATACGCGCGGCGTCGACGCCGTGCGTTCGGTCGTCGAAGCCTGCGTCGAGCGCGGCGTCGAGTACCTGACGCTGTTCGCGTTCAGCTCCGAGAACTGGCGCCGTCCGACCGACGAAGTCTCGTTCCTGATGCGCCTCTTCGTCACGGCGCTCGAGCGCGAGGTCGGGCGTCTGCATGCGAACGGCATTCGTCTGCGCGTCGTGGGCGATCTCTCGATGTTCAACGAGCGCATCCAGGACCTGATCCGCCGCGCCGAAACCAAGACGGCGCGCAACACGCGTCTCACGCTCACGATCGCCGCGAATTACGGCGGCCGCTGGGACATCATGCAGGCCACCCGCAAGCTGGTGGAGGAGAGTGCCCGCGCCGGCGAGCCGGTAGCGGTGACCGAGGATACGCTCGGCCAGCACCTCGCCATGGCGTATGCGCCGGAGCCCGATCTCTTCATTCGCACGGGCGGGGAGCAGCGCGTCAGCAATTTCCTGCTGTGGCAGCTCGCTTACGCCGAATTCTATTTCACCGATACGTACTGGCCGGACTTCGATGCCGCCGCACTCGGCCGCGCGATCGATTCTTATGCCGAACGCGAACGCCGCTTCGGCCGCACGAGCGCCCAGCTCGACACCCAAAACCAATCCCAGAACGCCGACTCGCTTTCATGCTAAAGACCCGTGTCATCACGGCGATCGTCCTGCTGGCCGTCTTCCTGCCGGTCACGCTGTTCGCGCCGGTGGCGGCGTTCGGCGCCCTGATCGGCGTCGTCGTGGTGTTCGCCGCGTGGGAGTGGGCGCGCCTCCTGAAGGCCGGTTCGACCGGCTCCATCGTCTATGCCGCGATCGCGGCGGCGGCGGTGGCGCTTTCCACGCGACTCGACGCGCCGCGTCCGCTTTTTCAGGCCGCCGGTATTTTCTGGATCGTGGCCGGCCCGTACGTGCTGCTGCGCAAGCCCGTGCTCGCCGCGGGTGCCTGGCGCACCTTCCTGCTGGTCGCGGGCCTCGTGATTTTCGCCGCCTGCTGGCATGCGCTCGTCGCGGCGCGCACGGCGGGCGTGGCGTTCGTGCTGTCGCTGCTCCTTGTCGTCTGGCTGGCCGATATCGGCGCATACTTTGCCGGTAAGGCCTTCGGGCGCCACAAGCTTGCGCCCGCCATCAGCCCGGGCAAGACCTGGGAGGGCGCGGTGGGCGGCTGGGCCGCCGTGATGGCGGTGTCGGTGGCCGCGATCGCGCTGCACGCGTTCGAGCCGACGCTGTATTCCGCGCTGGCGGCCGCCCTTGGCGTCGGCCGCGCGCTCTTCGTGCTTTCCGTGCTGGTCGCGTTCAGCGTGGTAGGCGACTTGTTCGAGTCGATGCTGAAGCGCCAGGCCGGCGTGAAGGATTCGAGCGGCCTTTTGCCGGGCCACGGCGGGGTGCTCGACCGCATCGACGCGCTACTGCCTGTGCTGCCGCTCGCCATGCTGCTGCTTGGCTAACGGCCGGCTTAGAGACGCCCGGTTAGAGAATTGAATATGCAAAAACGACTGACATTGCTCGGATCCACGGGCTCGATCGGAGACAGCACGCTCGACGTCGTCGCGCGTCATCCGCAACGCTTCTCGGTGTACGCGCTCACGGCGCACCGCAACGGCGACAAGCTCGTCGAGCAGTGCCTGCGCTTTTCGCCCGAAGTGGCCGTGGTCGGCGACGCCGAAACGGCCGCGCGGGTCGAAAAGAAGCTGCGCGAGGCGGGTTGCCGCACGATCGTGACGTACGGCCCGCAGGCGCTCGTGGACGTCTCGAAGAGCGACGGCTGCGACACCGTGGTGGCGGCCATCGTCGGCGCGGCGGGTCTCGCGCCCACGCTCGCGGCGGCGCGCGCCGGCAAGCGCATTCTGCTCGCGAACAAGGAAGCGCTCGTGATGTCGGGCGACATCTTCATGGACGCGGTGCACGACAACGGCGCGGTCCTCTTGCCGGTGGACAGCGAGCACAACGCGATTTTCCAGTGCCTGCCGCTCGACGCGGCGCAGCACGGCGGCGTCTCGAAGATCGTCCTCACCGCATCAGGCGGCCCGTTCCGTACGCGCGAACCGGCCACCCTCGTCAACGTGACGCCCGAGGAAGCTTGCAAGCATCCGAACTGGTCGATGGGCCGCAAGATCTCGGTCGATTCGGCGACGATGATGAACAAGGGCCTCGAGGTGATCGAGGCGCATTACCTGTTCGATCTGCCGGGCGAGCGCATCGAGGTGCTGATTCATCCGCAAAGCACGATCCATTCGATGGTGTCGTACGCGGACGGTTCGGTGCTCGCGCAACTGGGCAATCCCGACATGCGCACGCCGATCGCGCACGCGTTGGCGTTTCCGGATCGCGTCGATTCGGGCGTCGCGCAGCTCGATCTCACGCAGGTGGCGACGCTCACATTCGAGAAGCCCGATTACCAGCGTTTCCCCTGCCTCGCGCTTGCCATGAAGGCGCTCGCGGAAGGCGGCGTCGCGAGTGCGACGCTCAACGCGGCCAATGAGGTCGCGGTGGAGGCGTTCCTCAACCGCCGCATCGGTTTCATGGCGATCGCGCAGACGGTCGATGCCGTACTCAACGCACTCGGAAACACGAGCGCGTCGAGTCTCGACGTCGTGCTGGAAGCCGATGCCGCCGCGCGCCGTGCGGCGCACACCATCATCGACAGCTTGCCGGTGCCGGCCTGAAACGCTTTCAGGGGCGCTTCGCCGGGGCTTGCCCTGAGGCCGCGCCGAGACCCGCACGCTGTTAGCAGGAGGTACGTATGAACCTGCTCACCGAACTGGTGGCTTTTGTCGTGGCGATCGGCGTGCTCGTCGTCGTGCACGAGTACGGGCATTACAGCGTCGCGCGTCTGTGCGGCGTGAAGGTCCTGCGCTTTTCGATCGGCTTCGGCCGGCCGCTCCTGCAGTGGGTCAGCAAGAAGAGCGGCACCGAGTGGACCATTTCGGCGCTGCCGCTGGGCGGCTACGTCAAGATGCTCGACGAGCGCGAGTCGCCCGACACGATCGCGCCAGGCGATCTCGCGCAGGCGTTCAACCGCCAGTCGGTGGGCAAGCGCATCGCCATTGTCGCAGCCGGTCCCATTGCCAATTTCCTGCTGGCTATCGCGCTGTTTTCGCTGGTTTTCGCGACCGGCGTGAACGAGCCGGCGGCGATCGTCGCCGCACCCGGCGCACAGAGTGCAGCCGCGAGAGCGGGCTTTCAGGGCGGCGAGAAAATCGTTTCGGTCAGCGATGCAAACGGCAGCGATACGGAGCCCGTGCGCTCGTGGTCGGATCTGCGCTGGAAGCTGCTTTCGGCGGCGTTCGATCACAGCCGCGTCGTGCTGGCCGCCCGTGACGGCGGCAGTACCTACGACTTCCCGCTCGACCTCTCGCACCTGAGCGGCAAGGATCTCGACGACGATTTCATGTCGCGCCTCGGCCTCGAACCGGGCGGCGGCAAGCTGCAGGTCGCGGGCGTCGAGCCGGGCAGCGCGGCGGAGCAGGCCGGGCTGCAAAAGGGCGATCGCCTGCATGCCATCGACGGCCGGCCGGTCGACAGCGCGAACACGTTCATCGCCTATGTGAAGGGCCATGCGGGCAAGCCGGTGCGCATCGAGGTGCTGCGCGGGCAGACGGATGAAGGGCAGCAGGGCCAGCAAGGGCAAACCGTTACGCTTACCGTCGTGCCCCAGGTGCAGACCGACGAAGAAACGGGCGACCAGGTGGGCCGCATCGGTGCGGCGCTCTCCGCGCAGGCGCCTTCGGTGGATGTGCGTTATGGGCCCGTGGAGAGCCTGCGCCTCGGCGCGTATCGCACGTGGGATATCGCGGTGTATTCGCTGCGGATGTTCGGCCGCATGATTACAGGCGAAGCGTCGCTTAAGAACCTGTCGGGCCCGGTCACGATTGCCGACTACGCGGGCAAGAGCGCGCGCCTCGGGCCGTCGGCCTTCCTCTCGTTCCTCGCCCTTGTCAGCATTAGCCTGGGCGTGCTCAACCTGCTCCCAATTCCGGTATTGGACGGGGGGCATCTGTTATATTATCTGGTTGAAGCCGTAACGGGCAAAGCCGTATCGGATCGCTGGCAGCTCGTGCTGCAGCGGGCGGGGCTGGCCTGCATCGTCGCACTGTCGGCGATCGCGTTGTTCAACGATCTGGCTAGGTTAATCCATTTTTAAAGTGTCTGGCGGCGTCCTCGGGCGGCCGCCCGGCTGGATGCCGCTATACATACCTGGGGAAGCACGTTGTTTAGACCTCATCGCTTGATTCCGAAGTCGGTTGCAGCAGCAGCGGTTGCCGCACATGGACTGGTTGTTCACGCAGCAACCACGCCTTTCGTGGTTCAGGACATCCGCATCGAAGGCCTGCAACGCATCGAGCCGGGCACCGTATTCGCGTACCTGCCCATCAAGCAGGGCGAGACTTTCAACGACGACAAGGCTTCCGAGGCGATCCGCGCGCTCTACGCAACGGGTTTCTTCAACGACGTGAAGATCGCGGCGCAGGGCAACGTGGTGGTGGTCCAGGTTCAGGAACGTCCGGCGGTCGGCTCGATCGACTTCGCAGGTCTGCACGAGTTCGACAAGGACAACCTCACGAAGGCGCTCAAGTCGGTGGGACTCTCGCAGGGCCGCTATTACGACAAGGCGCTCGTCGATCGCGCCGAGCAGGAACTCAAGCGCCAGTACCTCACGCGCGGCTATTACGCGGCACAGGTCACGACCACCGCGACGCCGATCGACCGCAGCCGCGTGAGCCTTCTGTTCTCCGTCGTCGAAGGTCCGAGCGCGAAGATCCGCCAGATCAACTTCATCGGCAACAAGGTGTACAGCACCGGCACGCTGCTCTCGGAGATGCAGCTGTCCACGCCGAACTGGTTCTCGTGGTACACGAAGGCCGACCTGTATTCGAAGGACAAGCTCACGGGCGACCTCGAGAGCCTGCGCTCGTACTATCTGAACCACGGGTATCTCGAGTTCAACATCGACTCGACCCAGGTGTCGCTCTCGCCCGACAAGAAGGACATGTACCTCACGATCGGGATTCACGAAGGCGAGCCCTACAAGGTGTCGGGCGTTCATCTGACCGGTAATCTGCTCGACCGCGAAGGCGAGCTCAACAAGCTGATCGGGATCAAGCCGGGCGAGACCTTCTCGGCCGCGAAGCTGACGGCGACCACCAGGGCGCTCGTCGACAAGCTCGGCGAATACGGCTACGCGTTCGCGACCGTCAACGCCGTGCCGCAGATCGACCGGGCGAATCACACCGTCGATCTCGCGCTGCAGATCGATCCGGGCCGCCGCGTGTACGTGCGCCGTATCAACGTGGTCGGCAATACGCGCACGCGCGACGAAGTCGTGCGCCGCGAAATGCGCCAGCTCGAAAGCGCGTGGTTCGATTCGAACCGCCTCGGGCTGTCGAAGGACCGCGTCAACCGTCTTGGTTACTTTACCGACGTCGATGTGAGCACGGTCCCCGTGGAAGGCACCGCCGACCAGGTGGACGTGAACGTGAAGGTCGTCGAAAAGCCGACCGGTGCGATCACGCTCGGTGCCGGCTTCTCGTCCACCGACAAGGTCGTGCTGTCGGCGGGCGTGTCGCAGGACAACGTGTTCGGTTCGGGCACGTCGCTCTCCGTGAACGTGAACACGGCGAGTTCGTACCGCACGCTGGCCGTTACGCAGGTGGATCCGTACTTCACGGTGGACGGCATCAAGCGCATTACCGACGTGTATTACCGCACGTATCAGCCGCTCTACTACTCGAGCGATTCGAGCTTCAAGATCGTCACGGCCGGCGGCGACCTGAAGTTCGGCATTCCGTTCTCGGAAGTCGATACGGTGTATTTCGGCGCGGGCTTCGAGCAGGATCGGCTCGACCCCGACCAGTACACGCCGCAGAGCTACCTCGACTACGTGGCCGATTTCGGCCGCGTGTCGAACAACGTGCCGCTCACGATGGGCTGGTCGCGCGACGCGCGTGACAGCGCACTCGTGCCGAGCCGGGGGTATTTCACGCAGGCGAACGCCGAATTCGGCACGCCGATCGGCAGTACGGAGTACTACAAGGCCGACGTGCAGGCGCAGTACTATTACTCGTTTGCGCGCGGCTTCGTGCTCGGCATGAACTTCCAGGCCGGCTACGGCAATGGCCTCGGCGGCAAGCCGTATCCGATCTTCAAGAACTACTACGCGGGCGGTATCGGTTCCGTGCGCGGTTACGAGCCGAGCTCGCTGGGTCCGCGCGACAAGACGACGAACGATCCGATCGGCGGTTCGAAGATGGTGGTCGGCAATATCGAACTGATGTTCCCGCTGCCGGGCACGGGTTATGACCGTACACTGCGCGTCTTCACGTTCCTCGATGGTGGTAACGTCTGGGGGACGGAAGGCAACAGCATTGGCGCGAACGGCCTGCGCTACAGCTACGGTGTGGGTCTTGCGTGGATTTCGCCGATCGGGCCGCTCAAGCTGAGCATGGGCTTTCCGATCACGAAGCACGAAGGCGATCAGTACCAGAAGTTCCAGTTCCAGATCGGGACGGCGTTCTGACCGGCGCTACGCGAACGCGTGGCACGGCGGGAACGGGAATCCAGAGAATCGAGAGGATGACTTTGCTAACGGGTATGTTTTCAAGACGGATGTTCGGGGCCATGGCGCTATCGCTGGCGGTATTTGCTTTCGGCGCGGGCGCGGCCCAGGCGCAGGAGGCGAGAATCGCGGCGGTCAACTCCGACCGCATCCTGCGCGAATCCGCCCCCGCGAAGGCTGCGCAAACCAAGCTGGAAGCGGAGTTTGCCAAGCGCGACAAGGATTTGCAGGATATGGCGCAGCGCCTGAAGGCCATGTCCGATGCGCTCGACAAGAACGGGCCGTCGCTGTCGGCGACCGATCGCGCACAGAAGCAGCGTGACCTGTCGCAGCTCGACAGCGACTTCCAGCGCAAGCAGCGCGAATTTCGCGAGGACCTGAACCAGCGCCGCAACGAGGAACTCGCCGCGGTGCTGGACAGGGCCAACAAGGTGATCAAGCAGATCGCCGAGCAGCAGCACTACGACCTGATCGTGCAGGAAGCGGTCTACGTGAGTCCGCGCATCGACATCACCGATCAGGTGCTGAAGGCGCTCGCCTCCGCGAGCGGCGCGATCCCGGCATCGGGTGCGAGCAGTACCAACTGACGTAAAGAACAAGGCAGGAGCAGCACGAGCATGGCTTTCACGCTTGAGGAACTCGCCGGGCGTTTTGGCGGTGAAGTGGTCGGCGACCCGGCGCAGCGGGTCGGCTCGCTTGCGCCGCTCGACCAGGCGGGTCCGCAACAACTGGCGTTCCTCGCCAATCCGAAGTACCTGGCGCAGGTCGAAACGACCCGCGCCGGCGCGGTGCTCATCAGCCCGGGCGATCTTGCGAAGGTTGCTTCGGGCGCAAACCCTGTGCATGGCGCCCGCAACTTCATCGTCACACCCAATCCGTATGCTTATTTCGCGCGCGTCGCGCAGGCGTTCATCGATCTGGCGGCACCGAAGGTGCAATCGGGCGTGCACCCCCGCGCGAATGTCGACGCCACGGCGAAGGTTGCCGCCAGCGCGGTGGTCGGCCCGAACGTGACGATCGAGGCAGGCGCCGTGATCGGCGAGAACGTGCGCCTCGACGCGAACGTGTTCGTCGGCCGCGGCACGCAGATCGGCGCGGGCTCGCACCTGTACCCGGGTGTGGCCGTCTATCACGGCTGCCGTATCGGCGAGCGCGCGATCGTGCACGCGGGCGCGGTGATCGGCTCGGACGGCTTCGGCTTTGCCCCCGATTTCCAGGGCGACGGCGAGGCACGCACGGGCAGCTGGGTCAAGATTCCGCAGGTGGGTGGCGTTTCGATCGGTTCCGACGTCGAGATCGGTGCGAATACGACCATCGACCGCGGGGCCATGGCCGACACGATCATCGAAGAATGCGTGAAGATCGATAATCTCGTGCAGATCGGGCACAACTGCAAGATCGGCGCGTACACCGTGATCGCCGGCTGTGCCGGTATCGCGGGCAGCACGACGATCGGCCGCCATTGCATGATCGGCGGCGCGGTGGGCATTGCAGGGCACGTGACGCTCGCCGACTACGTGATCGTGACGGCGCAGTCGGGCGTCTCGAAGTCGCTGAAGAAGCCCGGCATGTACACCAGCGCGTTTCCGGCCGTGGAGCACGCGGACTGGAACAAGAGCGCCGCGCTCCTGCGCAATATCGACAAGCTGCGCGACCGCATCCGGGCGCTCGAAGCGGCGCTCGCCGACAAGCCGCAAGGCGGCGCATAAACCAAGGTATTTTCCGGGGCATACGGGCGAGGCGGCCGGAGCCGGCGTGCAGTGTATGGCGCCGGTTTTCGTGGCCGGATCGCGCTCCGGGCAGATCCGCATGCCCGATTTCGCGTGCGTAGCGCATACTGCGCGCAAGCGCGCGCGGCGTCGGCATCGGCACCGCTAGTCATCGCGCAACTCCTGCGTGAGCAGAAACACCATGAACATCGAAAAACTCAACTTCGACATCCACAAGATCCTCACGCTGCTGCCGCATCGCTATCCGTTCCTGATGGTGGACCGGGTTCTCGAACTGGAGCCGCACAAGAGCATCAAGGCGTTGAAGAACGTGACGGTCAACGAGCCCTTTTTCACGGGCCATTTCCCCACGCGTCCGGTGATGCCCGGCGTGATGATCCTCGAGGCGCTCGCGCAAACGGCCGCGCTCCTCACGTTCTCGGAAGAGCAGCAGGACTTCACGAACACGCTCTACTACTTCGTCGGCATCGACGGCGCGCGTTTCAAGCGCGTGGTGGAGCCGGGCGACCAGCTGATCCTGAACGCCACGTTCGAGCGCTACATGCGCGGCATCTGGAAGTTCAAGGCGCATGCGGAAGTGGACGGCGTCGTCGCCTGCGAAGCAGAGCTGATGTGCACCGTGAAGAAGAACGACGCGCCCGCGCAATAACGCGCGTCGCGTAGTGTCCGCGCGCGCCGCATGGCGCGCCGGCACGCAACTGAAATCGAAGCGAGGGCGAATGAGCAGGATTCATCCCACTGCAATCGTCGAAACGGGCGCGCAGATCGACGAGACGGCCGAGATCGGCCCGTATGCCATCGTCGGCGCGCATGTGAGCATCGGTGCGCGAACCGTGGTCGGCTCGCACAGCGTGCTCGAAGGCCATACGACGATCGGCGAAGACAACCGCATCGGTCATTACGCATCGGTCGGCGGCCGTCCGCAGGACATGAAGTACCGGGACGAGCCCACGAAGCTCGTGATCGGCAACCGCAACACGATCCGCGAATTCACGACGCTGCATACGGGCACGGTGCAGGACACCGGCGTCACGATCATCGGCGACGACAACTGGATCATGGCCTATGTGCACGTCGGCCACGACTGCCGTATCGGCAACAACGTGATCATGTCGAGCAATGCACAGCTCGCGGGCCACGTGATCGTGGACGACTACGCCGTGGTCGGCGGCATGACGGGCGTGCACCAGTACGTGCGCATCGGCGCGCACGCGATGGTGGGCGGCGCTTCGGCGCTCGTGCAGGATGTGCCGCCGTTCGTGATCGCGGCCGGCAACAAGGCGGTGCCGCACGGCATCAACGTCGAGGGCCTGCGTCGCCGCGGCTTCTCGCCCGATGCGATTTCGGCGCTGCGCTCGGCCTACCGCACGCTCTACAAGAACGGGCTCTCGCTCGAAGAGGCGAAGGCCCAGCTCGCGGAGCTGGCGGGCGCCGGCGGCGACGGCGATGCCTATGTGAAGGCGCTGATCGACTTCGTCGAGCAGTCGCAGCGCGGCATCATCCGCTAACCGATGGCGCTCTCGACCCGTCCCCTGCGGCTCGCGATGGTGGCCGGCGAGCCGTCCGGCGATCTGCTCGCCGCGTCGTTGCTCAACGGTCTCGCGGGCCGTCTGCCCGATACGACGCAGTACTATGGAATCGGCGGCCCGCGCATGGCGGCCGCCGGTTTCGACGCGCACTGGCCGATGGACAAGCTCACGGTGCGCGGCTACGTCGAGGCGCTCCGGCATATTCCCGAGATTCTGCGCATTCGCGGCGAGCTCAAGCATCAGGTGCTGGCCGATCCGCCCGACGCGTTCGTCGGCGTCGACGCGCCGGACTTCAATTTCGGCCTCGAACATTCGCTGCGCGCGGCCGGCATTCCGACCATCCATTTCGTCTGCCCGTCGATCTGGGCGTGGCGGGGCGGGCGCATCAAGAAGATCCAGAAGTCCGTGGATCACATGCTGTGCGTGTTCCCGTTCGAGACGGCGATACTGGAGAAGGCGGGCGTGGCAGCGTCGTACGTGGGCCACCCGCTTGCCGACGAGATTCCGCTCGAACCCGACGTGCCGGGCGCGCGACGCGCGCTGGACCTGCCCGAAAGCGGGCCTGTGATCGCGGTGCTGCCGGGCAGCCGCCGCTCCGAGATCAATCTGATCGGGCCGACGTTTTTCGACGCGATGCAGATCATGCAGCAGCGCGAGCCGGGCCTGCGCTTCGTGATGCCGGCGGCGACGCCGGCGATCCACGCGCAGTTGCAGGAACTCGCGAATGCGCATCAGGGACTCGCGCTGACGATCATCGATGGCCAGTCGCAGCTCGCGATGACGGCCGCCGATGCGATCCTCGTGAAGAGCGGCACGGTGACGCTCGAAGCGGCGCTGCTCAAAAAGCCCATGGTCATCTCATACAAGGTGCCCTGGCTCACGGGCCAGATCATGCGTCGGCAGGGCTATCTACCCTACGTGGGCCTGCCGAATATCCTCGCGGGCCGCTTCGTCGTGCCCGAAATCCTGCAGCACTTCGCGACGCCCGAAGCGCTCGCCGACGCCACGCTCACCCAGTTGCACGACGAGGCGAACCGGCGCACGCTGACGGAAATCTTCACGGAGATGCATCTGGCGCTGCGCCAGAACACGTCGCAACGCGCCGCGGAAGTGGTAGCGGGCATCGTGGAAAAACGCAGAGGGCGGGCATGACGGGCGACGGATCGAGCGGTTCGGTCAAACGTGGCCGGCCAAAGGCGCAAGGAGCCGGCAAGCGCGCTGCGGAGGCGCCTTCGAAGGCAGCGGCGAAGCGCGCGACGCGTCATGCGTTTGCAGAACAGGCCGGTTTGCTGTTCGAGTCGCCCGAGGACGTGATCTGCGGCGTGGACGAGGCAGGGCGCGGCCCGCTGGCCGGTCCCGTGGTCGCGGCGGCGGTGATACTCGATCCGGCGCGCCCCATCAAGGGGCTCGACGACTCGAAAGCTCTGACCGCGAAGACGCGCGACGCGCTCTACGACCTCATCGTCGAGCGCTCGCTTGCCTGGTGCGTGGCATCGGCGACGGTCGAGGAGATCGACACGCTCAATATCCTGCACGCGACGCTGCTTGCCATGCGGCGCGCGGTCGAAGGGCTTTCCATCGCGCCCACGCTCGCGAAAATCGACGGCAACCGCTGCCCGGTGCTGCCGGTGCGCAGCGAAGCCGTGATCGGCGGCGACGCGCTGGTGCCGAGCATTTCGGCGGCGTCCATCATCGCGAAGGTGACGCGCGACCGCATGCTGCTAGAACTGCACGAGGCGCATCCGCTGTACGGTTTCGACGCGCACGCCGGCTACGGCACGCCGCAGCACCTGGCTGCGCTGCGCGAGCATGGCCCCTGTGTGCACCATCGCCGCTCGTTTGCCCCGGTGCGCGAGGCGTATGCGCTGCACGGCATCGTGATTCAATCGGCAGGCCGCCCGTGAAAGCCATTACCTCACGCGACAATCCGCTCTACAAGCACCTGAAGGCGCTGGCCGGCTCGACGCATCAACAGCGCAAGAGCGGCCAGGCGCTGCTCGAAGGCTTCCATCTGGCGAGCGCCTGGCTCGATGGCGGCGGCCAGCCCGAATACTGCATCGTGACCGACGGCGCGCTCGCGCACGAAGAGGCGCAAGCGATCGTCGCGCGCATCGATGAGCGGCGCGTCGTGACGCTGCCCGACGCGCTCTTCGGCCAGCTTTCGAACGTCGTGCACGGTGTGGGCATGCTGCTGCTCGTCGATACGCCCGAAGCCGTGCTGCCGGATCGTGTGGCGTCCACCTGTGTGATTCTCGACGGCGTGCAGGACGCGGGCAATGTCGGCTCGATCCTGCGCAGCGCGGCGGCCGCGGGCATCGATAAGGTGTTCTGCACGCCGGGCACGGCTTACGTATGGTCGTCGAAGGTGCTGCGCTCCGCGATGGGCGCGCACTTTCTGCTGGAGGTGTTCGAGAACGTCGAACCCGCGGCGCTGGCGGATTTGCTGGGCGTGCCGGTCGTCATCACCGATTCGCATGGCGCCGTGGCGCTCGACGAATGCGACCTGACCGGGGCGGTGGCATGGGTGTTCGGCAACGAAGGGGCCGGCGTATCGCAGATCTGGCGCGATGCGGCCGCGCACCGCGTGACGATCCCGCAGCCGGGCGGCATGGAGTCGCTCAACGTAGCCGCGGCGGCTGCGGTGTGTCTCTTCGAGCAGTGCCGGCAGCAGCGCCACGCGCGGCTGAGTGCTTCCTGAGCGCTTCGTTCGGTATCTGAAACAAAAAACGCCTGCTCATCCGAACAGGCGTTTTTGCTTTGAAGCCGCGATTGAAGACTCAGCCCGAACCTCAATAAGCCGGCTTGTCGATGCGGATCTCCTGGAGGATCGTCGTGGCGATTTCCTCGATCGACTTGTGTGTCGAGGAAAGCCACTTGATGCCTTCGCGGCGCATCATCGCCTCGGCCTCGTTGACCTCGTAGCGGCAGTTCTCCAGCGCCGCATATTTGCTGCCGGGGCGGCGCTCGTTGCGGATTTCGGTCAGGCGCTGCGGATCGATCGAAAGGCCGAAGATTTTCGAGCGATGCGGCAGCAAAGAATTGGGCAGCTTGCCGCGCTCGAAGTCATCGGGAATGAGCGGATAGTTCGCCGCCTTCACGCCGTACTGCATCGCGAGATACAGGCTCGTCGGGGTCTTGCCGCTGCGCGAAACGCCCACGAGGATCACGTCGGCGTCGGCGAGATTACGGTCCGACTGGCCGTCGTCGTGCGCGAGCGAGAAGTTGATCGCCTCGATGCGGTTCTTGTACTCGTCGGTGTCGGCGTTCTGGTGGCCGCGGCCCATCGCGTGGCTCGACTTGAGCTCGAGCTCCTGCTCCAGCGGCTCCACGAAGGTCTGGAACATGTCCAGCACGAGCGCGTTCGAGCGCTTCACGATCTCGTTCGAATGGCT
Source organism: Paraburkholderia sp. J12 (assembly GCF_905220215.1). Lineage (NCBI taxonomy): Bacteria > Pseudomonadati > Pseudomonadota > Betaproteobacteria > Burkholderiales > Burkholderiaceae > Paraburkholderia > Paraburkholderia sp. J12. Next base: position 35,602 of record NZ_CAJMZC010000009.1, on the reverse strand, counting down.
GTCCACGAGCGTCGTGAAGACAATCGGGCGACGGCCTTCCTGCACGGCGGCTTCGTTGATCTTCTCGGCGGTCGAGTAGGCCTTGTCGGTCGAGTCCACGAACGGAACGCGGATGAGCCGGAACTTCTGGTCGAACTGCGAGAGGATCGAGTGCGCGAAGGTCTCGGCGGTAATCCCGGTACCGTCGGAGACGATGAATACGGTGGGCGGCATCGTTTGAAGCTGGGTACGTGCGCTGCTACAGGCGCTGGAGGAGGGACGGCGCGCCCGGCCGGCGCGAGGTGCAGCGTTCCGAGGCGCGATTCTCACCGACTGGCACATTTTCCAGAGTCGGCACGGTAGAATAGCGGCAACCTGTTGGATAAGCAATTGCAGTGCAACCGCGTCAAACGGCAGCCTATCGTGGCTTCTTCTGACGTCAACTCGCAGCGATTCCGTCTAACTTCGCGTAATCGTGCGCATCTTCGTGCTTTTCCTTTCATTGGGTGCAAGCTTCGAAGCCGTTCGCGATTGCTTCTCCAACAGGTTGCGCAAGACGCGAATCCGTTTCCTCATTTTGCAAAATGAGAGCGGACTGCGTTCGAGCCCACTTGCGCAATCGTGAATTTTTTTCACACTTAGGGGCTTGTATGACTAACACCGTTGCAAAGGATCAGGCGTATGTAGTGCCTTTCGAGCAGTTGCGGATGACCGATGTCGAGATCGTGGGCGGCAAGAACGCCTCGCTCGGCGAAATGATCAGCCAGTTGGCTGAGGCCGGCGTGCGAGTGCCCACGGGTTTCGCCACGACGGCGCTCGCTTTCCGCGACTTCCTGAAACACAACAACCTGACCGAACGGATCGCCGCTCGTCTGGAGACGCTCGACGTCGACGACGTGAAGGCGCTGGCCGAGGCCGGCAAGGAAATCCGTCAATGGATCGTCGATGCGCCGCTGCAGCCCAAGCTCGAGGCGGACATCCGCGCGGGCTTCGAAACCCTGCAGAACGGCTCGCCGGCTGAACTCTCGTTCGCCGTGCGTTCGTCGGCGACCGCGGAAGACCTGCCCGACGCCTCGTTCGCCGGTCAACAGGAAAGCTACCTGAACGTGGTGGGCGTCGAAGACGTGCTCGACCGCCTCAAGCACGTGTTCGCGTCGCTCTACAACGACCGCGCCATTTCCTATCGCGTCCACAAGGGCTTCACCCACGCCGAAGTCGCGCTGTCGGCCGGCGTGCAGCGCATGGTCCGCTCGGATCGCGGCGCCGCGGGCGTGATGTTCACGCTCGATACGGAGTCGGGCTTCAAGGACGCCGTCTTCGTCACGTCGAGCTACGGTCTCGGCGAGACGGTCGTGCAGGGCGCCGTGAATCCGGACGAGTTCTACGTCTTCAAGACTACGCTCGCCCAGGGCAAGGCCCCGATCATCCGCCGCTCGATCGGCTCGAAGCTCATCAAGATGGAATTCACGCAGCCGGGCGAGCCGGGCCGCGTGAAGACGGTCGATGTATCGCACGAACAGCGCAACCGCTTCTCGATCACCGACGAAGACGTGATCGAGCTGGCGAAGTACGCCGTCATCATCGAGAAGCACTACCAGCGTCCGATGGACATCGAGTGGGGCAAGGACGGCCTTGACGGCAAGATCTTCATTCTCCAGGCGCGTCCTGAGACGGTGAAGAGCCAGGCCGCCGGCAAGGTCGAGCAGCGCTTCAAGCTCAAGGGTCAGTCGCAGGTGCTGGCAACGGGCCGCGCCATCGGCCAGAAGATCGGCGCGGGCCGCGTGAAGGTGATTCACGATCCGTCCGAAATGGAACGCGTGCAGCCGGGCGACGTGCTCGTGGCCGACATGACCGACCCGAACTGGGAGCCGGTGATGAAGCGCGCTTCGGCGATCGTCACGAACCGTGGCGGCCGTACCTGCCACGCGGCGATCATCGCGCGCGAGCTGGGCGTGCCGGCCGTGGTGGGCTGCGGCGACGCCACCGACGTGCTGAAGGACGGCGCGCTCGTGACCGTGTCGTGCGCGGAAGGCGACGAAGGCCGCATTTATGACGGCCTGCTGGAAACCGAAGTCAGCGAAGTCCAGCGTGGCGAGCTGCCGCCGGTGCCGGTCAAGATCATGATGAACGTCGGCAACCCGCAACTCGCGTTCGACTTCTCGCAGCTGCCGAATGCCGGCGTGGGTCTCGCGCGTCTCGAATTCATCATCAACAACAACATCGGCGTGCACCCGAAGGCGATCCTCGAGTATCCGAACGTCGACGCGGATCTCAAGAAGGCCGTCGAAAGCGTCGCGCGCGGTCACGCCTCGCCGCGCGCGTTCTACGTGGACAAGCTCACGGAAGGCATCGCCACGATTGCGGCCGCGTTCTATCCGAAGCCCGTGATCGTGCGTCTGTCGGACTTCAAGTCGAACGAGTACAAGAAGCTGATCGGCGGTTCGCGCTACGAGCCGGACGAAGAGAACCCGATGCTCGGTTTCCGCGGCGCCTCGCGTTACATCGCCGAGGACTTCGCCCAGGCGTTCGAGATGGAATGCCTTGCGCTCAAGCGCGTGCGAGAAGAGATGGGTCTCACGAACGTCGAGATCATGGTGCCGTTCGTGCGTACGCTCAAGCAGGCGGAGCGCGTGGTGGGCCTGCTCGAGAAGTTCGGGCTCAAGCGCGGTGTGAACGGCCTCAAGCTCATCATGATGTGCGAAGTGCCGTCGAACGCGATCCTTGCCGAAGAGTTCCTGCAGTTCTTCGACGGCTTCTCGATCGGCTCGAACGACCTCACGCAGCTCACGCTCGGCCTCGACCGGGACTCGGGCATGGAACTGCTCGCCGTCGATTTCGACGAGCGCGATCCGGCCGTGAAGTTCATGTTGAAGCGTGCGATCGAAACCTGTCTGCGCCTGAACAAGTACGTGGGCATCTGCGGCCAGGGCCCGTCCGATCATCCGGACTTCGCCCAGTGGCTCGCCGAGGAAGGCATTGCTTCGATCTCGCTGAACCCGGATACGGTCATCGAGACGTGGCAGGCGCTGGCGAACGCCCAGGCAAAATAAGGCCGCAGCAGACGCCGCCTTGACGAAAGTCGTGGCGGCGCCTGCCGCCGCGGCACCGCACGAAAAAAAGTGTCAGCTTCGTGCTATAACACCCCGGTCAAGCCGGGGTGTTTTACTTTGGGAGACTGACGTGGGTCCACATGGATTGTTCTGGTGGGTCGGCGCGGGTGTGCTGGTCGTCGCCGAACTGATGACGGGCACGTTCTACCTGCTGATGATCGCGCTCGGCTTTCTCGCCGGCGTGCTCGCTTACGAACTGGGCGTGCCGCTCGACTTCCAGCTCGTCATCGCGGCCGTTGTCGCGCTGATCGCCGTGATCGCCCTGCGGCGTTCGCGCTTTGGCCGGCGCCGGCGTAATACCGACGCTTCGCGCGATCCGGGCGTCAATCTCGACATCGGCGAATCGCTCAACGTCTCGGGGTGGCACGAGCGCCGCGCCCGGGCCATGTATCGCGGCGCCGAATGGGATGTCGAACTCGCGCCCGGCGAGCCCGAAGACGCGCATCTCTACGAAATCAAGGCCGTGCGCGGCAGCTGCCTCATCGTCGGCGCGCGCCACGCCTGAGTCTTGCGGCGCGCCGCCGTCGTTACCCCGCTGTCTTTACCCTGATTACACCGAAGAGAAGAGAGGCCATCCATGCAAGTTCCAGTCGTCGGGTTGATTCTGCTCGTGATCGTCGTCGTGCTGATCGCCCAGACTATCAAGATCGTGCCGCAGCAGCACGCCTGGGTGCTCGAGCGGCTCGGCCGCTATCACGCCACGCTCACGCCGGGGCTCTCGATCGTGCTGCCGTTCGTGGATCGCGTGGCCTACAAGCACGTGCTCAAGGAAATCCCGCTCGACGTGCCGAGCCAGGTCTGCATCACGCGCGACAACACGCAACTGCAGGTGGACGGCGTGCTGTACTTCCAGGTGACCGACCCGATGAAGGCGTCGTACGGATCGAGCAACTACGTGTTCGCGATCACGCAGCTCTCGCAGACCACGCTGCGCTCGGTGATCGGGCGGCTCGAACTCGACAAGACCTTCGAAGAGCGCGACTTCATCAACCACAGCGTGGTGTCGGCGCTCGACGAGGCGGCCTCGAACTGGGGGGTGAAGGTGCTGCGCTACGAGATCAAGGATCTCACGCCGCCCAAGGAGATCCTCCACGCCATGCAGGCACAGATCACGGCCGAGCGCGAGAAGCGCGCGCTGATCGCGGCTTCCGAGGGCCGCAAGCAGGAGCAGATCAATCTCGCGGCGGGCGCGCGCGAGGCGGCGATCCAGAAGTCGGAGGGCGAGAGGCAGGCAGCGATCAACCAGGCGCAGGGTCAGGCGGCGGCGATCCTCGCGGTGGCCGAGGCCAATGCGCAGGCGATCCAGAAGATCGGCGCCTCGATCCAGACCCAGGGCGGCATGGACGCCGTCAACCTCAAGGTCGCGGAGCAGTATGTGAATGCGTTCGGCAATCTCGCGAAGCAGGGCAACACGCTGATCGTGCCGGGCGACATGGGCGATCTGTCGACGATGATCGCCTCGGCGCTCACGATCGTGAACCGCTCGGGCATGCGCGAGCAGCAGGTGAAGGGCGCCTGAGCCTGAGCTGCGGCGAAAGGGCGCGGGCCGCTGTCGATCCCAGGCGTCGGTCTGGAACGTCGGTACAAAACGGGAACGGGCCGCAGAGGCGGCCCGTCTCTTCATCAATCGGCGCGGTTCAGCGTTGTAACGCCGGCAGGTTTCATCAGGTAGGCGAGCGCATGAGGCGCGCCTTTTCGCGCTCCCAGTCGCGCTTCTTCTCGGTCTCGCGCTTGTCGTGCTGCTTCTTGCCCTTGGCGAGGCCGATTTCGCACTTCACGCGGCCGTCCTTGTAGTGGAAGTTCAGCGGCACGAGCGTATAGCCGCGCTGCTCGACCTTGCCGATCAGCTTGTCGATCTGGTCCCGGTGCAGGAGCAGCTTGCGCGTGCGCACCGGGTCGGGATGGATGTGAGTCGAGGCTTCCGGCAACGGGCTGATGTGCGTGCCGATCAGGAACAGCTCGCCTTCCTTGATGACGACGTAGCCTTCCTTGATCTGGCCGCGACCCGCGCGCAGCGCCTTGACCTCCCATCCTTCGAGCACGAGCCCGGCCTCGTGGCGCTCTTCGATGAAATAGTCGAAGAACGCTTTTCTGTTGTCGATGATGCTCATAGAAAAATGGAAAAGGCCCAACTCGTTTAAAATTACGATTTTAGCAAAGCGGGCCCGCGAACCAGCAAAGCCGGCCCGCGAGCGCTTTCCTCACTTTGTCACGCGTTGCCACCTTATGGCGGATGTCCAGAAAACCGTGCTGATTCGCCACTCGGCGGAACAGATGTTCGACCTCGTCACCGACGTGGCCGACTACCCCAACTTCCTGCCGTGGTGCGGCGGCATCGAGATCCGCCGCCAGGACGAGAACGGCATGGAGGCGAAGATCGACATCCACTTCAAGGGCATCAAGCAGCACTTTGCCACGCGCAACACGCAAAAGCGGCCGGAGCGCATCGACATGGAGTTCGCCGACGGCCCGTTTCGCAAATTCACGGGCTACTGGCGCTTCACGCCGCTGCGCGCGGACGCCTGCAAGATCGAGTTCGCGCTGCACTACGAGTTTTCTAACATCATTCTGGAAAAGCTCATCGGGCCGGTGTTTCATCACATCGCGAACACCTTCGTCGATTCCTTTGTGAAGCGCGCCGACCAGCGCTACGGCAAGCCATGAGCGCGAACCTTTCCGTCGACGTCTGCTACGCGCTGCCCGACGGGCAGACGCTCATTCCCGTCGAGCTGGCGCCGGGCGCGACCGTCCGGCAGGCGATCGACGCCAGCGGGATTCTGCGGCAGCACCCGGAAATCGACCTCGAGAAGCTCAAGGTGGGCATCTACGGCAAGATCAAGCCGCTCGACGCCGTGCTGGCCGATCACGACCGCGTGGAGATCTACCGGCCGCTGATCGTCGATCCCAAGGCCGCGCGCCAGCGGCGCGTGGACAAGACCCGCAAGGCCGGCTCCGTGGAAGGGCGCAAGTGGTTGCCCAAGGATTCGCGTTAGCCGTCGGCTTTTCCGTTAGCCTTCGGCGTTCCCTAACGCAACGGGCCAAAGCGGCAGGTGTGCGGCTTTGGCCCGTTTTGCTTTCCGGCGGCCGGGTTTTTACGTTGCCGTCTTGCGCCGCTCGCTGCGGCCTTCGCCGCCGATGCCGGGCAGATCGCCTTCCGGCACGAGACCGTCGCCGTGCGCGGTGTCTTCTGGGCCGCCCGAATGCTGGCGCACCGACCAGCTGACCCCCGCCACGAGCAGTACGATGGCCGCCACTTCCAGCACGCGCGGCAGGCGGTGGTCGTAGATGAAGCCGTAGAGCAGGGCAAAGAGCGTCTCGAACACGATCATCTGGCCCGAGAGGGTGAGCGGCAGACGCTTGGCCGCGGCGTTCCAGAGCCCGTTGCCAAGCCACGACGCGCCGATCGCGAGCACGAGATTGAGCTGCCAGAACATCGTCCAGCGCGACGCGGCCACGCTTTCCTGGACCACGCCGGCGGGCAGCGCGAGAATCGCGAGCCACAGCAGGCCGCCGAGCGCGCCCGTCACCACGCCCCAGAGCACCGACCACTCGTTGCCGCTGAAATGGGCGTTGCGATGCAGGTAGCGCGCGTTTTCGACGGCGAACCATGTCCAGCAGACGAGCGCACCCACCGCGCAGCCGATGCCCGCGATCTTCGTGACTGCGCTCACGCCAGAGGCGTCGCCGCTCGCGGCCGTAAAGACATCGACGTTGATGCAGACGATGCCGGCCGCGATCATCGCGAGCGGCCAGACAAGGCGTGCGAGCGGCGCCGCGCCGTGATCGCGCCGGCCGAGCAGCGTCACGGTCACGGGCAGCACGCCGACGATCAGCGAGGCCGGCGCGATGCCGACGAGGTGGATCGCGGTGGCAAGAAAGAGGTAATAGAGCAGGTTGCCCATGAAGGCGAGCTTCACGAGCGCGACGAGGTCGGCGCGCGTGAGGCGCGGCCATACGCGGCGCAGCATCGGCAGGAGCGCGGCCAGCGAGACGAGGCCGTACATCACGTAGCGCCCGGCGCTCAGGAGCAGGGGCGAAAAATCCGGCAGCTGGCGGGGCACGAGGAACACGGTGCCCCATAACGCGCCGGCGAGCACGCCGTACAACACTCCACGCTGCATTTTCGAACGCTCCACATTGGTCTGACTGGGCGCGAGCTTAGCGGGAGGGGCCGTGTGGTGTCTTGTTCGATTCTGCAGCGGTGCGTAAAGGGTCGGATCGAAGGGGGCGTGAAAAATCCTGAGCGCGACCCGCCGATTTTCCGGAAATCGTCGCTAAGCTACTGTTGATACTGATGATTTCCAGGGCGCTATCCCGTATAATCTGCTTTTGCGCCTATAGGATTTGCCATGCGTCTGATCCAGAAAGCACTCACGTTCGATGACGTGCTCCTCGTCCCCGCCTTCTCCGACGTTCTCCCGCGCGACACCAGCCTGAAGACCCGGCTGACCCGCAATATCTCCCTGAACATTCCGCTCGTCTCGGCCGCCATGGATACGGTGACCGAAGGCCGTCTCGCCATTGCAATGGCGCAGCAGGGTGGCGTCGGCATCGTCCACAAGAATCTCACGCCCGCCGAGCAGGCGCGCGAAGTGGCGAAGGTGAAGCGCTTCGAGTCGGGCGTGGTGCGCGATCCGATCACGATCCCGCCGCAGATGAAGGTGCGCGACGTGATCGCCCTGTCGCAACAGCATGGCATTTCGGGCTTCCCGGTCGTGGAAGGCGCGCAGCTGATCGGCATCGTCACGAACCGCGACCTGCGCTTCGAAACGCGCCTCGACGAACCGGTGCGCACGATCATGACGCCGCGCGAGCGCCTCGTGACGGTCAAGGAAGGCACGCCCCTCACCGAAGCCAAGGCGCTGATGCACAGCCACCGCCTCGAGCGCGTGCTGGTTGTCAACGACGCCTTCGAGCTGCGCGGCCTCATGACCGTGAAGGACATCACCAAGCAGACCGAACACCCGGCCGCCTGCAAGGACGAGCATGGCAAGCTGCGCGCGGGCGCGGCAGTGGGCGTCGGTCCGGACAACGAGGAGCGCGTCGAGCTGCTGGTGCAGGCCGGCGTGGACGTCATCGTGGTCGATACGGCGCACGGCCACAGCAAGGGTGTGCTCGAGCGCGTCCAGTGGGTCAAGCGCAACTTCCCGCACGTCGAGGTGATCGGCGGCAACATCGCCACTGCCGACGCAGCGCGCGCGCTGGTCGAATACGGCGCGGACGGCGTGAAGGTCGGCATCGGCCCGGGCTCGATCTGCACGACGCGGATCGTCGCCGGCGTGGGCGTGCCGCAGATCAGCGCGATTGCCAACGTGTCGGACGCACTCAAGGGCACCGGCGTGCCGTGCATCGCCGACGGCGGCGTGCGCTACTCGGGCGACGTCTCCAAGGCGCTCGCCGCCGGCGCGAACGCCGTGATGATGGGCAGCATGTTCGCGGGCACCGAAGAGGCGCCGGGCGACGTGTTCCTCTATCAGGGCCGCCAGTACAAGTCGTACCGCGGCATGGGCTCGGTCGGCGCGATGAAGGACGGCGCGGCGGACCGCTACTTCCAGGACAACTCGGCGAACATCGACAAGCTCGTGCCGGAAGGCATCGAAGGCCGCGTCGCCTACAAGGGCTCGGTCAACGCGATCCTGTTCCAGCTGATCGGCGGCGTGCGCGCCTCGATGGGCTACTGCGGCTGCCGCACGATCGACGAGATGCACGACAAGGCGGCATTCGTCGAGATCACGTCGGCGGGCATGCGCGAGTCGCACGTTCACGATGTCCAGATCACCAAGGAAGCGCCCAACTATCACGTGGACTGATCGCCGATGAAGCCGCTGCTGCGCGTTGTGCTGATTGTCGATGCGTTGATGCTGCTGGGTTTCGGAGTGCTGTTCCTGCTGACTCCGTGGGCCTCGCTCTTCGACGCGCTGCAACTGGTGCAGCCGCAGCCGCCGCTCGTCGGGCAGGTGTTCGGCGTGGTGCTGCTAGGTTTCGCGTGGCTTGCCGCGCGCGCGGCGTTCGACGGTGCGATGACTGCACCTGTCGGCCGGGTGGCCGGCCATATCGACTGGATTGCCGGTGTCCTGCTGCTGGTCTGGCTGATCGGGCTGCATACGCCGCGGCTCACGGGTTTTGGCCAGTTGCTGGCGGGCGGGCTGGGCGCCTGGTTGATTCTGGTGGGGTTGGGGCTCGCGCGGCTGGCCGCTGCGGTCAGGCGGCGCGACAAGGCGCTTGCGGCCGAAGCCGCCGCCGTGGAGCGCGATGCCCGCGACGCTGCAAAACGCGAGCGGCGGCAGGAGCCGGTGACGTACGCGGCGCCGGTATTCGCCGGTGTCGCGGCGGCGGTGGCTCCTGTGGCGGCGCCCGCAGCTCCGTCGGCTGCTACACCGGTGGAGCAACCCGTCGAGCGCCCGGCGCCGCATGTATCGCCTGTGGCGCCCCTGTCGGGGAGCCACGCCACGGTGGAAGCCGAAGCGGCGCGTCTAGCGGCCCGCGACGAGGCTGCCGACGCACCGAGGCCGCCGCTCCATGGCTGAGCGGCGCCGGGCGCCCCGACAGCCCGCTGCCCGAGCCGCATTGCGTCCGCACCCTGGTCCTGACTGCCGCTCGATGCGCGGCTGTTCGCTTTCCTTATTCACGCTGCGTGTCACAGGCGCGCGGCTTTCCGTATCCGTTCTCTTTAGGTCTCGTCCGCTGCCATGCACGACAAAATCCTGATTCTCGACTTCGGTTCGCAAGTCACCCAACTCATCGCGCGCCGCGTGCGCGAAGCCCACGTCTATTCGGAAGTGCATCCGTACGATGTGGATGACGCGTTCATCCGCGAATTCGCTCCGAAGGGCATCATCCTTTCGGGTGGCCCGAACTCGGTCACGACCTCGGACACCCCGCGCGCGCCGCAGGCCGTGTTCGAGCTGGGCGTGCCGGTACTCGGCATCTGCTACGGCATGCAGACGATGGCCGAGCAGCTGGGCGGCAAGGTCGATAACGGCCATTTGCGCGAATTCGGCTATGCCGAAGTGCGTGCGCGCAATCACACGACCCTGCTCGAAGGTATCGAGGACTTCCAGACGCCGGAAGGCCACGGCATGCTCAAGGTCTGGATGAGCCACGGCGACAAGGTCACGGAAATGCCGGAAGGCTTCAAGCTGATGGCCTCGACCGAGTCGTGCCCGGTCGCCGCGATGGCCGACGAAGCGCGCCATTTCTACGGCCTGCAATGGCACCCGGAAGTCACGCACACGGTCAAGGGCCGCGCGATGCTGGAGCGCTTCGTGCTCGGCATCTGCGGCGCGAAGGCCGACTGGGAGATGGGCCACTACATCGAAGAGGCCGTCGAGACGATCCGCAAGCAGGTGGGCGACGAGCACGTGATCCTGGGTCTCTCGGGTGGCGTGGATTCGTCGGTGGCGGCGGCGCTCCTGCATCGCGCGATCGGCGACCAGCTGACCTGCGTGTTCGTCGATCATGGCCTGCTGCGCCTGAACGAAGCCGAGCAGGTGATGAAGACCTTCGCCGAGAACCTCGGCGTGAAGGTGATCCACGTCGACGCGAGCGGGCCGTTCCTCTCGAAGCTCGCCGGCGTGACGGATCCGGAAGCGAAGCGCAAGATCATCGGCGCGGAATTCGTCGAAGTGTTCCAGGCCGAAGCCGGCAAGCTCACCGATGCGAAGTGGCTCGCCCAGGGCACGATCTATCCGGACGTGATCGAGTCGGCAGGCAAGGGCAAGAACGCTGCGCACACGATCAAGAGCCACCACAACGTGGGTGGCCTGCCGGAGACGCTGAATCTCAAGCTGCTCGAACCGCTGCGCGAACTGTTCAAGGACGAAGTGCGCGAGCTGGGCGTGAAGCTCGGCCTGCCGCACGAGATGGTGTATCGCCATCCGTTCCCGGGCCCCGGCCTCGGCGTGCGGATTCTGGGCGAAGTGAAGCGCGAGTTCGCCGACCTGCTGCGTCGTGCCGATGCGATTTTCATCGAGACGCTGCGCAACACCATCGACAAGGAAACCGGCAAGTCGTGGTACGACCTGACGAGCCAGGCGTTCGCGGTGTTCCTGCCGGTGAAGAGCGTCGGGGTGATGGGCGACGGGCGCACCTATGAATATGTGGTGGCGCTGCGTGCGGTGCAGACGCAGGACTTCATGACGGCGCATTGGGCGCATCTGCCGCATGAGCTGTTGGGGCATGTGTCGAATCGGATTATCAATGAAGTGCGCGGCATTAATCGTGTCGTGTATGACATTTCGGGGAAGCCGCCGGCGACGATTGAGTGGGAGTGATTCAGGATCCTCTGCAGAGGTCTGCAGAGGTCCGGAGATTCTCTGGATGACGATAGACCGTAAAAAACAAAAAACCCCGCTGCGAAGGCTTGGCGGGGTCCTGCTGGACTGCGTTGTACCAGCTTGAACTGACCCTGCCTCGTTTCCACGTACAGCAAGATCATGCAGCGATCAAACCTGCCTTGTAGTCAGTCGACAGGTTGTTGATACATCGAGAGATCGCGCGCGAACCGAGTTTGCTTGCCGACGTCAAGCCGATTTCGAACCCTGAGAAACGAACTCAAGAAACGTTTTTACTTTCGACGGGAGGTATCGTCGATTCGGGTAGACGCCATAGACAACCGGACTGAAAAACCGGTAGTCGGTCAGAACCCTTTCCAGCCGCGAGGCAAGCAGGTCGGGCTCGATAAGGCAGTCTGGAAGAAACGCGAGTCCCATGTCATTCAGCGCGGACTGATGCAACAGCGTCTCGTTGTTGCTTTGCAGCGTGGGCGCGAATTTAACGGACTCCGTTCCGTTGGATCCCTGCGCGCTGATGCCGTTTCCCGAAGGATGATGCGTATAGGCAAGAATCGCGTGGCGGGCAAGATCGGCGAGCCTGGCTGGATAGCCGGCACGCCGCAAATATGCAGGACTGCCTACTAGCCAAAACGTCACCTTGCCGATGGGCCGCGCAATCAGCGTGGAAGGCAACAGTCCGCGACTGGTGACTCTCAGCGCGAGGTCGAAGCCCTCTTCGACAAGATTGACCTGGCGGCCGGACATGTCGATATCGAGTCGAACCTCGGGAAAAGCCGACTGATAACCGGAGAGCAACTGCACGAATTCGGCATTGGCCATCCACACTGGCACGCTGATCTTCAACACGCCGGTGGGAGAAGTCGTGGCGTTTCTGACAACGGCCTCGACTTCGTTGAGTTCGTCCAGCATGCGTCGCGAGTGATCCAGATAAATCGCGCCGGGTTCGGTCAGGCTCAAACGCCGGCTGGTGCGGTTTAGCAGGAGCGTGCCCAGTTTGCTTTCGAGGTCGATGACGTGTTTGCTGGCCATCGCCGTTGAAATACTCATTCGCCGCGCGGCGGAGGAGAAACTGCCGAGTTCCGCGACCAGGCGGAATATTTTTATGCTGACGAGCGTATCCATCCGCAGCAGCCTCAATCCCGCGGGGAAATCGAAAGAGTCATTTCGGATTCATCATCAAAGCGTGCGCATCAATAGCTGAATGCTCGTGGCGTGTCGTCCAATTGCGGCGCGCCGCCGAAGCGTCCGGCCAACGCTTCGGACGCACGGGCGAGCATCACGGCGTCGATCCCGACGGCGATGAACTGCGCGCCCATCTCGAAGTAACGCTGCGCGCTCGGTTCGTCGACCATCAACAATCCCGCCGGTTTGCCGCAACGCGCGAGGCGTCCGATCGCGGCATCGACGGCGCCGCGCACTTCGGGGTGGCCCGCGTTCCCCATGTGTCCGAGGCTTGCAGCGAGATCTGCCGGTCCGATGAACACGCCGTCCACGCCGGGCACGGCCGCGATCGCTTCGAGATTGTCGAGGCCCATGCGCGTCTCGATCTGAACCAGCACGCAAAGCTGTGCCGCTGCCTCACGGGCGTAATTGCCGATACGGCCGAAGCGGGTCGCGCGCACCGTCGATCCGCCTACGCCGCGCACGCCGTCCGGAGGATAACGCGTTGCCGCGACGGCTCGGGCCGCTTCTTCCGCCGTCTGAACGTAGGGAATCAGCAGCGTCTGCACGCCGAGGTCGAGATAACGCTTGATGAGTACGGTGTCGTTCCAGGCCGGGCGTACCACGATCGACGTGGGCGACGCCTGTGTGGCCTGAAGTTGGGCGAGTACCGACGATACGTCGTTGGGCGCGTGCTCGGCATCGAGCATCAGCCAGTCGAATCCCGCCCCGGCGACGATCTCCGTCGTGTAGGCGTTCGCGAGCACGGACCAGAGCCCCACTTGCGGACGTCCGTCGGCGAGGGCTGCTTTGAAGCGGTTCACGGGGTTGTTCATGAGGGTTCGTCGGTCAGTCAGAAAAGCGCAGCCAAATCACTGTACGGATCTGTCGTGCGGCGAGCAATGCGTTCGTCGCATAATGTTTCACTGGGTGGACATGTTGATGAACGGAGAGGGCGGATATGGAGATCGCAGGGCAGGACGACGATTCGTCAAAAGTGCAGGGCGTGCGGGTGGTCGACCGTGTTATCGATACGTTGCGGATTCTCGCGTCCGGACAGGACCGGGGCGTACGCCTGACCGACGTGGTGACGCAAACCGGGCTGAGCCGGCCGACTGCGCACCGCATTTTGCAGGCGCTGATCAAGGGCGGGGCCGCGGAGCAGGACGAGCACACGCGCCGTTATCTCATCGGCACGGAAATGATGCTGATGGGATTCGCCCGCGTGAAGTTTCCGATTTGCGTGGCGGCCGAGCCTTATCTGCTACAGCTTGCCGAAGAACTCGGCGACACCGTATTTCTCACGATCCGTTCGGGCTGTGACTCAGTCTGCGTGGACCGCAAGATCGGCAGCTATCCCGTCAAGGTCATGTCGATCGATGTGGGCGCACGGCGTCCGCTGGGTGCCGGCGTGGCGGGGATCGTGCTGCTGGCGGCGTTGCCGGACGAGAACGTAGTCGACATTTGCGCGATGAACGAACCGCGCCTGCGGCAATTCAATCTCGACGGCGCAGCGATTCTCGAGCGGGTCGGTGAAACGCGCTCGCGCGGCTACGCATTCGTGCCGATGGGCGTGATGCCGGGCACGCGTGCGCTGGCCGTGCCCGTGCGCAACGCTTGCGGCGCCACCATCGCCGCGATCAGCATGACGTCGATCGCCGAACGCTTGCCGCCCGAGAACGTCGAACGCGTGGCGGCGCTTCTCGCCAAAAAAGCGGCCGTTGTGGCACGCCGTCTCGATCAGATGGAAAACGCCCGCTCTTCGCGGCGTGCTTCCTCCACACGCAAAAAAGTCCACCTAGTGGAATAGACGGCGATGTGACGGTTGTTGCGCCGCGACCCGCGGTGCCATGATGGGTTCAACAGCGAAGGGCACGACCGCGAGGTGGTGTCCTTTACCACAAACATGCCGCCCGACCAGGACCGATGTCCGTTACGGCGCGGCGCAGGAGATTAGTCGATGCGTATCGAAGCCAGCGAACTGGATGCCCAGCGGTCATACCGGCTCATTACCGGGCTCGTGGTGCCGCGCCCCATTGCATGGGTTTCCACGCAGTCTGAAGCCGGCCTCGTGAACCTCGCGCCGTTCAGCGCATTCACGTTCGTTTCTCCCAAGCCGCCAATGCTCGCGATCAGCGTGGGTCATAAGGCCGGCGTCTATAAAGACACGGCACGCAACATCCTTGCTACGGAAGAGTTCGTCGTTCATATCGCCGATCACGCCTTGATGGAGTCCGTGCACCAGAGCGCGAAGGAATATCCGTCCGATGTGAGCGAGGTGGAAGCGCTCGGGCTCGAAACCCTTGCCTCGGACAAGATCAAACCGCCTCGTATCGCCGGCGCTCCCGTTGCGATGGAATGCCGGTTTCGTCAATGCATCGAATTCGGCGATACACGCAGCCGTCTGATCGTGGGCGAAGTACTGGTTTTCCACGTGCGCGATGGACTGGTGAACGACGGCAAGGTGGAAACGCGTGAGCTGGACCCGATCGCGCGCCTGGCCGGTCCGAACTACGCGCGCGTTGGCGAAATCACGACGTTGCGCCCCATCTTTCAGACGCCCAAGCAGTAATTCGCCTGACCCCGGCCCCGAACGTATTACATCGATAGCCGTTAAGCGGCATTCAGGAGACAGACGTGGCGGTTGGAATATCGAGCGACTATTCGCGCGCGCAGCGGTTGGCGATCATCGTGTCGTGCATTCTGGGTTTCGCGCTGGATCTCTATGACGTGCTGATCCTGCCGTATCTCATGCCTTCTATCCAGCACACGCTTGGTCTTTCTCTCGTCGATCTCGCGAGCATCACGACCGTTACGCTGATCGGATCTGTGATCGGCGGAGCGCTGTTCGGCTGGCTCGGCGACCGCATCGGGCGAAGAACCGCGCTGCAGTTGACGTTGGGCGTGTTCGCGCTGGCGTCGGTCGCTTCGGCGTTCGCCTGGAGCTACGGCTCGCTCGCGGCGTTGCGCTTCGCCACGGGCATCGGTCTCGGCGGCGAGTGGGGCGCCGGCATGGTGCTTTTCAACGAGACCTGGAACCCGAATCGGCGCGGTCTCGGGAGTGCGCTCATCCAGGCGGCGGCGACGATCGCCACAGCCGGCGCTTCCGTCGTCGGTATCTGGCTGGTCACCGCATTCACGCCAGAATGGAGCTGGCGGCTCGGCTTTCTCACGGGCGGTTCTCCCGTCGTGCTGATGATTGCGATCCGCTTCTGGATGCCCGAGTCGCGCGCATGGCAGGCATCGGTCAGTCAGCGCAAACAAGCGGCGGCCGGTGCGCGGCATGCATCGCCAATCCGCGCCGTGATGACGCGCCGGCTCGCGCTGGTCGCGGCAGCCAGCGGGCTCTGGATGACGGGTTACATGTTCTGCTATTACGCCATCGTCGTCTTTCTGCCGACCCTGATGCTCAAAGTGCTGAAGGCGCCGCCCGATGTCGTGCGCGAGACGGCCGTGACGGCGGCCGTGCTCGGAGGCATCAGTTATCTCGTGATGGGCTGGTGCAACGACCGCTTCGGCCGTCGATTCGGCGCGGTGGTTCCCGCGCTGGGCTGGATAGTTTGCCTTGGCCTGTTGTATGCGACCGGCGGCGGTCATTACGAAGGCCGGCTGTTGCTCTGGCCGATGTTCTGGATTGCCGTGGCGTTCTCGATCGGCAATTCCGCCGTAGGTGTGGTCGGTGCCTGGTTATCCGAACTATTTCCGATTGAGGTCCGTTCGACGCTGGTTTCCAGCGCCTACATGATCGGCCGGGCGATGGGCAGCCTCGCGCCGATTCTCGTGCCGCTCGTGGCGGCGGCGCGAGGCGGACTTGTGCAAGGGATGCTAGTGGCCGCGCCCGCCGCTGCGCTCTTTCTGGTCATTTCGCTCGTGCTGCCGGAAACGCGCGGCAACGCCTCGCGCCGTTCGCAGACGGACTATGCGCAAGAAGACCGCAAGAGCGGCAGTCCGATTACGCATTAGGTATCCGAACTTTTCCTCTTTCGACAGGTTTTTCATTCCATGCGACTTCTCAGTTTTGTTCCGGTCGACGATGATGCCGCTTCGTTGCGTTATGGTGCGGTCGCACACGGCGGTATCGTCGATTTGGGCGCGCGCCTCGCGCCGCGCCATCCGTCACTGCGCTCGCTGTGCGCGGACCCCGAAGGCATCGCGCTCGCGCGTCATACCCTGGACGGTGTTGCACGCGCCGATTTTTCGCTCGACGAAATCGCATGGCGTGCGCCGATCGGAGATGCTGGGAAAATCTGGTGCATCGGCGTCAATTACGAAGATCGCAATGCCGAGTATCGCGATCAGTCAAAACAACCCGCTTATCCGAGCCTCTTCGCGCGCGTGGCCGATTCGCTTGTCGGGCACGGGCAAGCACTCGTGCGCCCGCGCGTATCCACGCAACTCGACTACGAAGGCGAACTCGTCCTCGTGATAGGAAAGCGCGGCCGGCACATTCCGCGCGAGCGCGCGCTCGAACACGTGTTCGGCATGACACTGGCGAACGAAGGCACGGTGCGCGACTGGCTCTATCACGCGAAATTCAACGTGACGCAGGGAAAGAATTTTGACGCATCGGGCAGCATCGGGCCGTGGATCGTAACGGCGGACGAACTCGATCCGGGCGCGACGCACACTATTCGCACCCGCGTAAACGGCGAATTGCGTCAGGAGGAAACGACGCAGCGAATGATCTTCGATTTTTCGTATCTGATCGCCTATTTGAGTATGTTCGCCACGCTGCATCCAGGCGATTTGATCCTCACGGGCACGCCAACGGGCGCGGGCGCACGCTTCGATCCGCCGCGCTGGCTCGTGCCCGGCGACGTGGTCGAAATCGAATCGCCGAATCTTGGCGTGCTTCGCAATACCGTGATTGACGAGGCCTGAACCATGCTGACCCACGATGTCATCGAAACGCTCGCTGCGAGACTCGACGAAGCGGAAACCACGCGGATACCGCTGCCGGTTTTCACGCACGAGCTTCCCGATCTTGATCTGAGCGACGCCTATGCAATCCAGAGCACGTGGATCGCGCGTAAGCTGGCCCGAGGCGGCCGCGTGGTCGGGCACAAGATTGGACTGACTTCGAAGGCGATGCAGGACGCGGTGGGGATCGACGAGCCGGATTACGGCGTGTTGCTAGACGACATGGTCGTGGCCGACGGCAGTTCCGTTCCCGCCGGTCGTTTTCGGGCACCGCGTATCGAAGTCGAGCTGGCTTTCGTGCTGGAAAAAACGATCAGTGGTCCGAACTGCTCGCTGTTCGACGTGCTGGAGGCAACACGTTACGTGCGGCCCGCGCTAGAGATACTGGATTCGCGCATGCATCGCCGCGACCCGGAAACGGGACGTCTGCGCACGGTTCGCGACACGATCGCCGATAACGCGGCCAATGCCGCGATCGTGCTGGGCGGTCTGCCGATCGCGCCGCATTCGACGGATCTACGCTGGATCGCCGCGCTGCTTTCACGCAATGGCCGCGTCGAGCAAACCGGCGTAGCGGCCGGAGTGCTCAATCATCCTGCCAATGGCATTGCGTGGCTTGCGAACAAACTCGCCATGCACGGAAGCTCGCTGGCGGCGGGGGAAATCGTTCTTGCCGGATCGTTTATACCTCCGGTCGACGTGAGCGCGGGCGACACTTTTCACGCCGACTATGGCCCACTCGGCACGGTTTCGTGTCACTTCAGCTAACGGAATTCCTATGACGGCACGTAAAAGTATTTATATTCCCGGTTTCAAGCACGTGAATCCGATTCCGAACGCCTGCCGGCTCGGCGATATGCTGATGTCGGGCATCATTCTCGGCGTCGATCCAGCAACGGGAGAAGTGGCGCCGACGCTTGAAGAACAATGCGCGCATCTGTTTGCGCACGTGCGGACCATTGTCGAGGCGGCTGGCGGCAGTACCGACAACATCATCAAGATGAACGTATGGCTGAAAGACCGTTCGCAGCGGCAGGCTGTCAACGACGAATGGCTCAAGATGTTTCCCGATCCGCAAACGCGCCCGGCACGTCATGCGCTGACGTTGAACGTCGAAGGGCCGTCGCTGGTTCAGTGCGATTTCATCGCGGTATTCGCGCCAACCTCGGCATCTGCGCCGCAAGCCTGACCGGAGAATCGACGATGCCCGACTATTTCCCGTTTCATCCCGAACCGCGTGCGCCGCGTTCGACATTACCCGCCTTTGCGTGCGACAGTCAGTTTCACGTGTTCGGGCCGGCCGAGCGGTATCCCGTGCAACCGGGCGCCGTGTACGAGATGCCCACGGCTACGATCGAGCGCGCGCTTGCGCTGCACCGCACGCTCGGGTTGCAGCGCGGCGTTATTGTGCAGGCCACGACGTATGGCGCCGACCATCAAGTGGTGCTCGATGCATTGCACCTTGCGGGCCCCGCTTATCGCGGGTGTGCGAACGCACTCGTGCTGAAAGAAAAGAGCGACGCCTATCTTCAGACGCTGCACGACGCCGGCGTGCGCGGCGCCCGCTTTTCCCGGGCCGGACTCGGCGCGTCACTGGCGCCCGATGAAATTCAGCGCGCGCTGGCTAAAGTGCAGGAGTTGGGCTGGTATGTGAAAGTCCAGCCGGGCCCGGATGGCGTTGCATCGTCGATTGCGCCATTCGAAAATCTCGATGTGCCGGTTGTCATCGACCACATGGGGCGGCCCGATCTGAATGCGGGCCGCGATGACCCGAGCCTGCGCAAAGTAATGGAGCTGCTTGAGCGCGGCAACGTATGGGTAATGCTTTCGCTCGGCGAGAAGACTTCGCGTACCGGTTATCCGTGGGACGACGCGGTGCCGCTCGCACGCACGCTGATCGAGGTCGCACCGGATCGCTGCATTTGGGGAAGCGACTGGCCGCATCCCGTTTCCACGAAGGCCCCGCCGAACGACGGCGAACTGGTCGATCTGTTGTGCCGGTACGCGCCCGACGCCGTCACGTTGAAAAAAATTCTCGTCGATAACCCCGCGACGTTGTTCGGCTTTCCCACCGCTAACTGACGCAGCCAGCGGCGCGGTCGGCCGCGCTCCGGCCTGCCGATCGCGCTGCGTCGCCCTGACGGAACCGGATTCGCTTTCGCGGCGTTATCGCAATCGACATAAAAAATAAGCATAACTAATAAATGGAGACAAATATGAAAAAAATACACGTGGTGGCCTGCGGGCTCACCTTACTGGCGATATCGGGCGCGGCGTGTGCGCAGTCGGGCGTGCAGCTTTACGGCGTGATCGACGAGTTCCTGGGTACGCAGACGCCGGTTGGCACGAAGCACGCCTATGGTCTTTTTTCCAACGGGATGCAAACGAGCTATTTCGGCATCGCAGGGAACGAAGATCTCGGCGGCGGCTATGCGGCCGTGTTTCGACTCGAAGCCTATCTAACCCCATCGAGCGGCAAAGTGGGACGCTTTACCGGCGATCCTTCATTCTGGGGCCGCAATGCCTATGTGGGCCTGAAGACGCCAGCGGGGCTGGTGACGGCTGGACGCAATACGGTGCCGTACTTTCTGGACGCACTGAGAGTCAATCCGTTTGGGAACGCATTCGGTTTTTCCCCGGCGATGATCCAGATGTACAAGGGCTTGCCGGGGCAAGAGATTACTGGCGACACCGAATGGAACAATTCGGTCATGTACACGAGCCCCGGCCTCGGCGGCTTCGAACTATCGGCGATTTATGGCTTCGGCAACGCGGCGGGGCGGCCCGGCCAGAACCAGTGGGGCGGTAGCGCGGCATACGGGCGCGGACCTGCCTATGCCGTAGTCGCGTATCAGCAGTTGAAGTACAACGTGACGCCTGGCGATCTCGCTACGTCGATTCCCGGCTTCGAACAGCAATCGGCGCTACTCGCGGGCGCGACCTGGGATTTCCGCGTGGCAAAGGTGTACGGTTTTTATCAGCATGTCGACGATTCGATCACTACAGGCGATCTGTCGACGAATAGCGGGCAGCTTGGCGTATCGGTACCGTTCGGCGACGCGGGCAAACTGATGGCGTCGTACATGTACATGAAGGGCATAGGGCGCGGGGACCCGATTCGACGGACCTGGGCGGTGGGCTATGACTATCGTTTATCGGTGCGTACGGACGTTTACCTGGTCTACACGAACGACCATGCAACGTCGGCCGGCGCGGGCGATACGGCGGGCGTTGGCATTCGAACGGCATTCTGATTCGGCAGATATAAGTCGCAGGCAAGCGCACCCGCGATGCAAAGACGATTGGCGTTCGCATCGCGCGGATTTCAACCGGAGCAAGCGGGGGGCTTCAGGCGCCCGTGAAGCTTTCCGCCTTGAGCGGCGGACCCAATACCTTGATTCCGTGTTGCTCCGAGAGCACCTGGAGGCGATGGAAGTCGGGATGCCCGGGCGTATTGAGCACGTTCGCGTAGTCGGTAAAGAACTGCTCGATTTCGCCAGCCGGATCGAACACGTTCAGTATTCGCGCGGCTTTGCCGTTCAACGGTACGTACGCATGTGGAACGCCCAATGGCGCCAGAAAACTGTCGCCCGTGCGAAGCACAGTGCGTTGCTCGCCGCACTGCACGCCGATGCTGCCGTCGAGCATGAAGAACCATTCGTTCTGCGCGACGTGCAGGTGAAGCGGTGGCGATCGGTCGGGCGGTGTCGTCAGGACGAGCGCGCACAGTCGGCCATCCACGTCGTGTCCGGAAATCTTGACGCTCTCGAACTGTTGTCCGTCGATTTCCAATGCCGCGCCGTCGCGGCTTTCGCCCGCGTTCACCTGGAACGGGCCTGCGGCGCGAGACATTGCCGCCGAGGAATACCCGGGTTTCAGCGCCGCCATGATCGCCACGCCATAGGCCGCTGCGCTTTTTCCCAACAGAGCTCTTCTTTTCGAATCCAATTCAATACTCCCGACTAATCCTGCTGACGACGAAGACAACGCGCTACGCTAAGGATAAGAATCGATGCCGGGAATTTCGTGTAAAACTCCTCGGGGATCTCTGGGAAAACGATAAACGGGAACGACATCCCCATCAATCGGGTAATGATTAATTCAAGTTTTCCTGAGCGTTGACGATCTGGAAAAACCGTTCAGGTTGTGAAGCAGGAGTATTTATCGGAAATGGATGGTGGTGCGCGTGCTTAAGGAGGTGTTGTTTCGTATCGACGCCGGCGAAGTTGTCGGTCGCATCGACGGGAAAATTGCGGGTAAGTACGTTGAAGGAGGTGTTCGGCGGCTTGATAGCGCTTGGAGACGATTTTGCAACCGTGGGGCGACATGCATGACATCAAGGACTTCGGAGCGGGCGTCAGCCTCAATCCGTCCTTATTCCAAAACCATGCCCGTTCTCGCGACGCCCGCTAAACGGCGCTGGAAGTCGCGATCATCCTTGCGGTCTCATCGAGCAGGGGCTTGTATTTGCCTATGAAGTTCCCGGTCATGGAATTGCCGAACGTCGTCATTGCAAGAACGGCGACAATCTCGCCGTTTCGCATGATCGGGACCGCTAACGTAGCGCTGTCTTTGAGCGCGTTTTTGAGGCGCAAGCCATAACCGCGTGCTTGCGTCTGCTCGATGGTCGAGAATACTGCCTCCTCGTTGGCGAGCTTGCGAGACGGGCTTGCGTCCCGCAGCAGGTCGAGCAATGCCTCTCTTTCCTCGCCGGAGCAGAAGGCCAGATACGTATAGCCCATCGCCGCTTCGAGCAGCCCGAGACGCTTGCCCACCGTCGTCGCGCGCACCGCGAGGGGACTGTACGGCATCGTGCTGTAGTGAATCACGATGGCATCGCCGTCGATCATCCCGATCGCAAGCGGCCACTTTATCTTCTTCGTGACAGCAAGCATGATCGGCGCGCCGGCTTCCACTATTGCGGTTTTCCTGGTATAGCCGGCACTCAGCTCCCGGACCTTTGCGGTCAGTTGATAACGGTTTCCGCTCGGTTCGATCGATACGTAGCCTTCTTCCTTCAAGGTTTGCAGAATACGGAAGACGGTCGACTTCGGTAGTCCTAGCCTAGTGTGCAGGGATCGTATCGTCGACACGTGTTCGGCGTTCATCTCGCGAAGAATCTGCAACGCCCGCGAGACCGCGCGAATCGATTCGCTCCCGGAGAGCGCCGCAGCCGGCTGGTCGGGATCGGTCTGCGTCTGGCTTGCTTGCGGCGTAGGCATGTCCTGCTGTCCAGTAAAAAAATGAAACTGGCAAAGTATGTCGAATTGTCTGATCTGATCGGGGGCAACGAACACCCGGGTTAGCGCCAATGGTACGCGCGAAGCCGGCGATGTTCGTGCGAAAACCGTTTCACCTGGCCAGCAGGGGTGTCCCACCTGGCGGAACGCGGGGCGGGAGTGCTGTATCGTGCGGGACCCCTCCAGTACCATGAAACGCATCACAGTGATCTGGGCTCGCGTCGGAGACGGCATGCGGGCCACAGGTCGGACGTTACTAGAACAATCGATTCAGGAGACGAGCATGCGGGAAAACGCTTTCGCCGAAAATGCGGCAATGGCCGGTGAAGTGACCGTTACCGGCAGCCGGCGGCGGTGGTTGCGTCGCGGTCTGTGCGTGCTGTCAAACACATTTCAGCGATGTTTGCTTCCGCTGACGTTCGTCGCTCTGTGCCACGGCACCGCGCAGGCCAGCGAAACCACGAAGACAGTCCGGATCGGGGTGCTGAGCGATTTCTCGAGCGTCTATTCGACATCGGGCGGTAGCGGCCTGTTGGCGGGCGTCAAGCTTGCTATCGAGGACTTCAATAAGGAAAACCCGCACTCGGGACTGAAAATCGAGGTTGTCTCGGCCGACCATCAGAACAAGGCGGACATCGGCGGTACGATCGCGCGGCAATGGTTCGACCGGGACAACGTCGACGTCGTGATGGACGTGACCAATTCGGCGGTGGCCTTTACGGTATCCAACATCGCGCGGCGCGCGAATAAGGTGGTCATCTTCAGCGGCGCGGGTTCGGCGCGTCTGACGGGTGATCTCTGCTCGCCGAATACCGTGCACTGGACTTACGACACCTACGAAGTCGGCAATGCGATGGGCCGTGCGATTACCCAGTCGGGCGGAAAGAGCTGGTTCTTCATCAACGCCGACTACGCATTCGGCCAGGAACTGCGTAAGTACGCCGAGGCGGCGGTCACCCGGTTCGGCGGTACGGTGGTCGGCGGGGTGTCGGTGCCGAGCAACAATCCCGACTTTTCGTCGTATTTGCTGCAGGCACAGGGCTCGGGTGCGAAGGTGGTGGCGTTTGCACTCGGCGGCAACGATCTTGTGACGGCAATCAAGCAGGCGCAAGAATTCGGCATGTCGGGGCAGCAGACGTTCGCGGCGCTCAACGCGAATATCGTGGACGTGCGCGGCATTGGACTCGACGTCGCGCAGGGCATTCTGGTGGCCGAGCCCTTCTACTGGGACATGAATCCGGTGACGCGGGCGTGGACAAAGCGTTTCATCGCGATCAATCCTGCGTCATATCCCACGCTTCACCATGCCGCGATGTATGCCGCGACGCTGCATTATCTGCGCGCGGTCGCCGCGCTCGGCGACCCGGCAGACGGGCGCGCGGTGGTTGCGAAGATGGAACAGGTGCCGACCCACGACGGGCTCTTCAGCGACGGCATGATCCGCAAGGACGGCCGGACGATACACGACATCTATTTGTTCCGGGTGAAGTCTCCCAGCGAATCGAAAGGCCCGTGGGACTATTACAAGCTGGTTTCGACGATTCCCGGCAAAGATGCGTTTCGTCCTCTGAACGAAGGAGAGTGTCCGTTGGTGAAGTAAGCCGATCGCAACGGCTCACGTCGATCGTTCTCCAGAAAGGAAATACCCAACATGAATTCCAACGTATTTTTCGGCGAGTTGTTGATCGGGCTGATCAACGGCGCGTTCTACGCGTTGCTCAGCCTGGGGCTGGCAATCATATTCGGATTACTGAATATCATTAATTTTGCGCACGGGGCGCTTTACATGCTCGGCGCGTTCGCCGCATGGCTGCTCGCCCAGTACCTCGGAATCGGCTACTGGCCTTCGCTGATCGTCGCGCCGCTGATTGTCGCGATCGTCGGCATGGCGCTGGAGCGCACGCTGATCAAGCGGACCTATAAGCTCGATCACATGTTCGGGCTGCTGTTGACTATGGGCATCGCAGCCGTGCTCGAAGGGCTTTTTGTCAACGTGTTCGGCGCGGTCGGTCGCCCGTATGGCATTCCGCAGCCGTTTCGCGGCAGTCTTTCGCTGGGCTTCATGTTCCTGCCCGTCTATCGTGGCTGGGTCATTGTCGTCTCGGCTGTCGTGTGCATCGCCACGTGGTTCGTCGTCGAGCGGACCAAGCTTGGTGCCTACCTGCGCGCGGCGACGGAGAATCCGAATCTGGTCCGTGCGTTCGGCGTCAACGTGCCGAGGCTGGTCACGCTGGTCTATGGCTTCGGAGCCGCACTGGCCGCGTTTGCCGGCGTGATCGCGGCTCCGGTGCTGCAGGTCAATCCGCTGATGGGCGGCAACCTGATCATCACGGTCTTCGCGGTGGTCGTCATTGGTGGCATGGGGTCGATCGTCGGTTCGATCGTCACCGGCTTCGGCGTGGGATTGATCGAAGGGCTGACAAAGGCGATCTGGCCAGCCGGCTCGAATGTCGTCATCTTCGTGATTATGGCGATCGTTCTGATGGTGCGGCCCGAGGGGCTGTTCGGCAAAGCCACTGCCATCGGTAGTTCGGGCCCGTCGAGCGAAGAAACGCAACCCGTTCATTTCGGGGAGCCAAACGAATATCTCATTCCGATCGTGATTCTCGGCGTGCTGCTGGTGATCGCTCCCTTCTTCGTCTACCCGGTGTTTCTGATGAAGGTGTTGTGCTATGCGCTCTTCGCGATGTCGTTCAACTTCCTGATGGGCTTCGTCGGAATCGGTTCGTTCGGACATGCGATGTTCCTTGGCGGCGCGGGCTACGCGACCGCTTATGCAGCGAAAGTCTGGGGGCTGCCTCCGGAAATCTCGATCCTGATCGGCGTTGCCTGCGCAACCCTGCTTGGCGTCGCGACCGGTTATCTCGCGCTCAAGCGCCAGAAGATTTACTTCGCGATGGTCACGCTGGCATTCGCGGAAATGGTCTATTTCTTCTGCGTGCAGGCGCGCTTCACGGGCGGCGAAGACGGCATTCAGCCGGTGCCGCGCGGCAAGCTGTTCGCGCTGCTCGGTCTCGGCAACAACCTGACCTTGTATTTCGTGGTTGCGACCGTGTTCTTTCTAGGCTTCCTCGCGGTGTTTCGCGCAATCCATTCGCCGTTCGGCCACGTGCTGCGCGCGATCCGCGAGAACGAACCGCGCGCGATTTCGCTCGGCTACAACACCGCGCGGGTGAAACTGCTCGCGTTCACGCTGTCCGCGGCACTCGCCGGGCTGGCGGGCGCATTGAAGGTGATCGTGTTCCAGATTGCTTCGCTGCCGGACGTCTATCACTCGACTTCGGGTGACGTGATTCTGATGGCGCTCGTCGGCGGTATCGGCACGATCTTCGGGCCCATCGCAGGCGCGCTCGCGATCGTCGGCATGCAGGACTATCTGGCGCCGATGGGACAGTGGGTCGAGGTGCTGCAGGGGCTCGTGTTCGTCGTCTGCGTGCTGTTGTTCCGCCAGGGTATCGGCGGCTATGCGTCGCGCCTTCTGCGCAGGCCGCTGTGACGCGTTGAGGAGAATGAATATGCAGCGCGATGAACCCGATCATCTCATCAAAAACCCGGAAATGAAGCAGGATTTTATTCTCCAGACGCATCGTCTCTCCAGGGAGTTCGGAGGATTTTTCGCAGTTAAGGACGTGGACCTGCGCGTGCGTCGCGGCACGATTCACGCTCTGATTGGCCCTAACGGCGCAGGCAAGTCGACCTGCTTCAATTTGCTGACGCGCTTTCTGCCGGCAACCTCGGGGCAGATTCTGTACGACGGATGCGACATCACGCGGACGTCACCGAGCGCATTGCCCGGAATGGGACTCGGCCGGTCGTTCCAGATTTCGTCGATTTTTCCGCACCTGACGCTGCTCGAGAACGTGCGCGTCGCGTTGCAGCGCAAGGCGAATACTCAATACCGCTTCTGGCAGCGCAGCCGCACGCTGCGCGTGTTCGACGACCGGGCAATGTCGCTGCTTGAATCCGTCGGCCTTGCGGACTACGCGAAACGCCGCGCGGTGGAGCTGTCGTACGGGCGGCGCCGTGCGCTCGAACTCGCGACGACGCTGGCGCTCGACCCGACCATGCTGCTGCTCGACGAGCCGATGGCAGGTGTCGGGCACGAAGACATCGGTCGGCTCGCTGCGTTGATCGGCGATATTGGCCGCGCGCGGACCGTGCTCATGGTCGAACATAATCTCGACGTGGTTGCCGACATCTGCAATCAGGTCACGGTGATGCGTCGCGGCGAAATTCTCGCAGAGGGCTGTTACGACGAGGTGTCGAAAAACCCGCTCGTGATCAGTGCATACATGGGTGAAGATCATGAATGACGATAAACGGATGTCCCTGAAAGTCAGGGATCTGCGCGCGCGTTATGACGAAGCGCAGGTTCTCCACGGTATCAATCTCGACATCGGACCGGGCGAGGTGGTCACGCTGCTCGGGCGTAACGGTGTCGGCAAAACGACTACGCTGCGCGCGCTGATGGGGCTGATCCGGCATCGCACCGGCTCGGTGCTGTTCGGTGACCGGGAGCTGATCAAACTCGATCCTGAGCGAATCGCGCGCGCGGGGCTCGCCTATTGCCCCGAGGAACGCGGCATCTTCTGCCGGCTCACTGTCCACGAGAACTTGTTGTTGCCGCCCGTCCTGCGTCCAGGCGGCATGTCGGTCGAGGAGCTCTATGCGATGTTCCCCAATCTCGCGAATCGCTCCGCCACCGCCGGCACGAAGTTGTCTGGCGGCGAGCAGCAGATGCTCGCGATTGCCCGCATTCTGCGCACCGGTTCGACATTCCTGCTGCTCGACGAACCGACGGAGGGGCTCGCCCCCGTCGTGGTCCAGCAGATCGGCGGGTTGATCCGGCTGTTGAAGTCGAAGGGATACACGATCCTGCTCGTCGAGCAGAACGTGCGCTTCGCCGAAACCGTCGCCGACCGGCACTATGTGATCGAACACGGCAAGGTGGTCGATATGGTTCAGGGCGGCGAATTCGCGGCCCGCAAGGCATCGCTTCAGGCGTATCTCGGAGTGTGACCCATGAAGCAGAACGTGGAGGAAGGCGCTGTGAATCTCGGGCGCGTATTGCTGTACGAACGTATCGATCCGCGCGACGATTCGCCTGCATGGCTGCGCGAGCAGGGCTTCGAGGTGGTACTGGGACGCGCGAACGACCACGCCGGCTACGGGCACTATACCGACGCCGATCTGATCGAGGACGCGCAAGGTTGCGTCGGCCTGCTCGGATCGGGCGGTGCGACGATTGACCGCCGCGTGATCGAAGCGCTGCCGCAACTGCGTTACATCGCGAAGATTGGGATCGGCGTCGACAACATCGACGTGGCCGCGGCGACCGGGCGCGGCATACGCGTGACCAACACGCTCGACGGCAACGACGCGGCGGCCGTCGCCGAACACGCAATCGCGCTGCTGCTCGCGCTGCGCAAGCGCCTTTCCGTGTGGACGCCGTCGTTCATGCGCTCGGGGGGATGGCGCGGGAACTTGTTCTCCTCGATGCTCCAGGGCTCGACGGTCGGCGTCGTCGGCTTCGGACGGATTGGGCGCGCGGTTGCACATCGGCTGTCGTGCTGGGATGTCGAGATCCTTGCTTATGACCCGTTCGCGGGCGCGGATCGGCCGGACGGGGTGACTTTCGTCGCGCTGGACGAACTGTTGGCACGCTCCGATGCTGTGACGTTGCATTGTCCGCCGACAGACGCGAATTTTCATCTGATAGACGCCGACGCTCTGGCGCTCATGAAGCGATCTGCAGTGCTTATCAATACAGGGCGTGGCTCGCTCGTGGATTCCGCGGCATTGCGCGACGCGCTAGCGGGCGAACGGTTGGCCGGCGCGGCGCTCGACGTCTATGAAAGCGAGCCGCCGGATGCCGGCGATGCGCTGTTCGTGCTGCCGAACGTTATCGCGACCCCTCATGTCGCGTCGTGGACGCTCGAAGGCTATCTGGGCCGACGGAGGCAGGCAGCCACCAATCTGCTGGCGATGGCGCGAGGCGACGTTCCCGAAAACCTCATCAATCCGGCGGTATCCGCCGTGCGGTGATCCCGCCAGGCGGAACGATGACTGGATGTCGATGGTGATTCGCAGAGCGCTTCGCTATCGTTTATCCGTGTGCGCGTCGCCCCGCCGCGATCGGACCGTCAGAGTCGGAGTGAGCCGGATACCGGCAATCATCCTGTTTAGGAGTGGGACATGAATCAAAGCGTCGTAGCGCCGGAGAGCGCGAAGAACATGACGCCCCAAGGGCATCACGATCTGAACGGCAAGATGGGCATTCAGGTAATGGTCGCGAATGGGCATGCGTACATAGGGCATGCATTCGACGGCGGCGTATCGGTGGTGGACGTGCGCGACCCGCGCGCACCTCGTCTCGTCAATACGCTGCCGATTCACAAGAACTCGTGGTCGATCCATCTTCAGACGCATGGCGATCTGATGCTCGTCATCGAGGAGTTCAATTTCAAGGCGGTTTTCACGCAGGCGGAATACTACGCACGGTCGATCGACGGCATCAACAGCGCGGACTTCGGTGTCCGCGGCGAGGATTATTCGGCCGGTATGCGGGTGTACGACATCAGCCAACCGTCGGAGCCGCGCCCGATCGGTTTCATGCCGGTCGAGGGGCTGGGGCTGCATCGCATCTGGTGGGTCGGCGACCGGTACGCATACGCGTCCGCGATACTCGATGGCTTCACGGACCATATCTTCATCGTGATCGATATGCAGGACCCGACCCGTCCTCGCGAAGTAGGCCGCTGGTGGATTCCGGGGATGTGGGCGGACGGCGGTGAGACCCACGACTTCAAGGGCCGTGTCGGGCTGCATCATGCGGTGATCAGCGGCGATACTGCATATGGCTGCTGGCGCGACGGCGGACTGACGCTACTCGATATTGCCGACAAATCGCAGCCCAAACTGATTTCGCATCTGAACTGGAGCCCGCCGTTCGCGGGCGGCACGCATAGCGCGCTCCCGCTGCCGGACCGCGACCTTCTCGTCGTAGCCGACGAAGCCGTGCTCAACATCGACGAAGAGCCGTTCAAGCATACATGGATGATCGATATCCGCGTGCCGGAAAAGCCGGTACAGATTGCGACTTTCCCGGTCCCGGACGATCAGGATTATTTCGCGAAAGGCGGCCACTTCGGGCCGCACAACCTGCACGAGAACCGCCCCGGCTCGTTCCAGAGTTCGACGACTATCTTCGCGACTTATCAGAACGCGGGCATTCGGGTCTTCGACATCAGCAACCCGTTCAGGCCCGTGGAGACCGGCTACTTCGTGCCCGCGCCGCCGGCTGTCTGGAACGAAGCGCGACGCGGACGAAAGAAGGTAATTCATACCTGTGATGTCTTCGTGGAAAAGGACGGTCTCGTCTATCTGACCGACTACGACGCTGGACTGCACATCGTGCAGTGGGACGGAGCCTGACAGGAAGCATCCCCATGAAACGGAGGGGCAATGGGCAGCCAGTTCATCAATCACTAAGGAATGCGAAATTTAACGATGGAAAATCGGATCAGGAATCTGCTTGGAAAGACCACGCTGGTCGGCACTTTCATCAAGACACCGTCGTTGCACATCGTGGAGATCCTCGGCGCGACGAATCTCAATTTTGCAGTGATCGACGCGGAGCATGCGCCGTTCGACCGGCACACGATCGACCAGCTGATCGTTGCGTCGCGCGCGGTGGGGCTGCCATTGCTGGTACGGGTGCCGGACAGCGAACCGTCGACGATTCTGTCCGCTCTGGATCTCGGCGCGGCCGGAATTCTCGTACCGCACGTCGATACGCCTGAACACGCGCGTGCGGTCGTTTCGCGTGCCAGGTTTCGCGGCGGCAGCCGCGGTTACTCGGGTTCGCCGCGCTTCGCGTCGTATGGCGCGACGAACATGGCGGCGGCGATCGAGGCTGGCGACACGGCAGTGATCCTTTGCCAGATCGAAAGTGCGGAAGGGCTCGCGAACGCGCATGCAATAGCCGGAGTTCCGGGTGTCGACGGACTGTTTATCGGCCCAGCCGACCTGTCGCTCTCGATGGGTGTCGCACCCGCCAGCGAAGCGCTTTTCGCTGCAATGACGCAAATCATCGAGGCGGCGCAAGGCGCGGGCAAGCTGGCTGCGATGTTTGCAAAGAATGCGGAAGAAGTGGATGCGTTCCGGCGCAAGGGGGTGTCGATTTTCGTGGTCGCGTCAGACCAGTCCCTGTTGCGTGATGGCGCGAGCCGGATCGCGGCAGCCGTCGAACAGCTTCAGTCGCAAGAGCAATAAGGAGAATCGCCATGCCCCTACGTCGTGCGCAAATGCTAACCGCCTACGATTCCGAGCCGCAGTTCAGCGACGCGGATGGAACCCGGACCTGGATCGGACGAGGTGCGAATTTCGTCGTTGCGATTTCGAGCGTCGTGGACGGAAGCGTGCTGTCCCGCGAAGATAATCCGGACGAGTATTTTCTGTTGCTTCACGATTGCGGTGCGCTCGTCGAGGCAAGCGGCGAGGCGGTCGGGGCCAGGGCGAACAGTGTGACGATTGTTCCGCCCGGTCGTAGCGCTATCCGATTCCAGGAGTCCGGCGTCGCTGTCCGTATTTTTTCGAGCCGCGCGGAGGATCTGGCCGCGGCCGCGTCGAATGCGCACGCGTATGCGGGCAACGTCGACGATGTGGCGCCGCTTGTGCCGTGGCCCGCGCCGCCCGGCGGTTATCGAATCCGCCATTACGAGCTCGACGAGAGCGATTCGCCGGGTTCGAACATGCGCCTTTATCGCAGCTCGAACCTGATGGTCAACGCGCTTCGCAAACGCCAGGTGCCGCGAGACGTCACGGCGTTGAGCCCACATTCCCACAAGGACTTTGAGCAGGGATCGATCGCACTCGAGGGGACCTATGTTCATCATTTGCGATACCCGTGGGGTAAGGATATGACCCAATGGGTCGATGACGAAGCGATCGAGGTGCACAGTCCGTCGCTGGCGGTAATTCCGCCAGGGACCGTGCATACCAGTCGAAACGTCAGCGCTGGTGCTTCCTGGCTGATCGATATTTTTGCACCGCCGCGTACCGATTTTTCCAACAAGCCAGGGCTGGTTTTGAATGAAGCGGAGTACCCGCTGCCGGATGTGCCTGCCGTCACGTAAGCAGGAGCGGCGGACGGTGGCGAACGCGGAGTGAATATGTAGTTGTACAAAAAAATATATTTAAATCAATGGAGACAGAATGAAAAAGTCGAGTCTTGCTGTTTGTGCGTTGATCGGATTGCCCGGCGCGGTCTATGCGCAGTCGTCTGTCACGCTGTACGGAATTGTCGATGCTGGTATCGTTGCCGAATCGGGCAACGTAAAGGGATCGACCGTGAAACTGGACAGCGGGATCGCTCAGGCTTCACGACTGGGCTTTACTGGAACGGAGGATCTTGGAGGCGGACTGCGCGCGATCTTCACGTTGGAGATGGGCATGCAGATCAATACGGGCGTGCTCGGACAGGGAGGGCTCGCATTCGGCCGGCAGGCATTCGTCGGCTTGCAGAACGAGTACGGAACGTTGACCGCGGGTAGGCAGTACACGCCGCACTTCATTACGATGGTGCGGGCCGATCCGTTCGGTACCAACTACGCGGGTAACGCAACGAACCTGTTGTCGACGACGCCAGGTGCCCGCGCGAACAACTCCGTCAAGTACGTGTCGCCGTCCGTCTACGGCGTTAGCGGTGAATTGTTCTACTCGTTCGGTGGCGTGCCGGGCGATTTCCCGCAGGGAAGTCAGTATGGAGCGGCGTTATCGTATGCCGGGCAGCGCTTGACGATGCGGGTCGGCTACTCCAACAGGAACAACGATTCCGCGACGGTCAGCGGGGCGTCGAATGCGCAGAATCTGCTGTTTTCCGCGCAATACGATTTCAGCCTGGCAAAGCTGTGGCTTGCGTACGGGATCGACAGGGGCTTGAACAGCGCGCCGCTGTCCGGGACTGTCGACCCATACGGCGGTACGCCGGCAACGGGTTCGACCAACAGCCGGGATTACCTGGTCGGCTTGACCGTGCCGCTGTGGGCGGGAACCATCATGGCGTCGTATGACTTCAAGAAGGATTTGACGGCGCTAGACCAGAGTGCGAGCCAGATCGCGTTCGGCTACGTGTACCCCCTGTCGAAGCGTACTTCGCTCTATACCGCGTGGGCGCACATCTATAACAGGAACGGAGCTGGATATACGGTGGGCAACGCGTCGGACTCGGGTACGGGCAATAGCGCGTTCAACGTCGGGATAACACATTATTTTTGATCGTGAGCGCAGCGCGTGACGATGCCGCTCCACGATCGAGCATGGTCAACAGAAGTTCGTATTTTTTTCTGGAGTTAGAGCATGGAAATCGCAATTGACTCGTTGAATGTCGAGAGTTCTTATAAGTTGTTGACAGGTATCGTCGTGCCCCGGCCAATCGCATGGGTGACCACGATCAACGAAGACGGAGTCGTCAATCTGGCGCCGTTCAGCTGTTTTACTTTCGTTTCGGCCTACCCTCCGATGGTGGCCATCAACTTTGGTCGCAAGGCCGGCAATATGAAGGACACGCCGAGCAATATTCATTTGAATAAGGAATATGTGGTGAATATTGCCGACGAGACGATGATGAACGACCTGCACCAGAGTTCATTCGAGTACCCATCGCATGTAAGCGAGGTGGGGGAACTGGGTCTCGAGACCGCACCCAGCACGATCGTGCGGCCGCCGCGTCTCGCGAGGGCGCCGGCCAGTATGGAGTGCCGCTTCAATCAGCAACTCGAATTCGGCGATACCGGGTCGCAGTTCATCGTCGGCGATGTAGTGATGTTCCACGTCAGGGACGATCTCTATTCGAACGGCAAGATAGAAACCGAGCAGATGCGTCCGCTGATGCGTCTCGGCGGTCCGGTTTACGGCACGCTTGGGCAGGTGCATCGTCCGAAGCCGATTCCGTTGTCTGAGCAGACGATCTACAAGAAGGGCTAAGTTCCTGGTGAGCTGGGATGTCCGTCGCCGTATGTGCTGATCGTCATATAGATGAAGCCTCGTTAATTTGGCCCGTCATAAAGTCCGACGGTCGGGGTAGACATCGCGAAGAACGTTTTCGTGCGATCTGCAAGTCGCTTGAATTTCTGTCTCACAGGAGAGGGCACGACTTGATGAAACCGGGTGTTCCATCAATCGTTCCCTACCCGGACATGGGGCGCCGGTAACGGCTCGGTGTGAAACTCTGGGCACAACGTAGCCGCGGGGAATCCGTTCGATCCGGTATGGGTACCTTACCTGGCCCGCCGTCGCATCGTGAAATATCTCGTCTAGTTGTTCGGTGCCATCCCATGGCGCTGAAGAATGGCTTGAGCCGGATGCGGGGTGACTCGCACGTCCGGTTCTTGGGGGGGCGGCGGCGCAGCAATGCGTTGCTGCTACCCGACCAGCTTCACTGGGTGGATTGCAGCATGGGTGAGATCCTCCGGCAACGTACAAAGCCAGTATAGGCTCGGCTCGGGTTCGCATACGGACCACTCGATCAGCTGCCACTCTTCATCGCGCGGCGTAGTCCGCCGTAATCGCGGTGGGCGGCCCACACGCATAACGCCGCAACCGAAAGGTCAGCGTGGTATGCGCGCCTTCGCGCCGCGAAATCGTTCGATTCCAGTCTTGGCGGGTTCGCAACGAACTCGCGTCGACTCGTCAATCAGGTTCAGCTTCGCGTCCCCGGAGTCGAGGACGACAACGTTATCCGCGTGTCGAGTACGCGTCGAAGCAGTTTAGCTTTCTTTCGTCGTGGCTATTACACTGGCTTCAGCCGATACATAGGGAGACATGGAGCCGGTGACACATCTCATCGCGCCGGGGTGCGTGCTGCCTGCAGCCGCGTCGATGGTTGTGCCATCACAGGCTCTGCCGAGGTACGTCTTACTCATCGATCGCAAGGCGTAGATGATGCGAATATAAATGCAGCGACGGATGCGCAGAGATGACAGATTGAGCCTGACTCGTAGAGCACAGCACGGAACATTGACTCATCCAATAGGTTCCGTGAATCGTCGCGATTGAATAAGCGAATTTTTATAAACTCCGTTATACCCTCATACTCCGTACGCTATGCATGTGTTGATGATGAACTGTGGATATCGCAATCGACGTTATTGCCATGCATCGTTCTCTCAGGTCGGGGCATTGAGGCAGTGCCTTGCAGTTGCGAAAGTTTTGGGTGTCTGTAGACGTGCGATGCCTCTGGCGGCGGACAGTCAGGGCGAACGACGACAATGTGGTCCGCTGGCATGTCCCGGACATTGTCGTGCCGGTACGGTGTCGTTGCACCGAAGACCCGGGGTCGCCGCTGCAAGGCGCTCCGGCTATTCTTAATTTCACGAGTGACTTCTGAATCATGATTGGGGAAAAAAAGCTCGCGCAGTGGGTCGACGAAGTGCGTAACAAGATGAACCTGCCCGCACGGCTCGTGCTGTGGAGCGGCCAGCACTACGACTTCGGCCACTTTTCTGCGCCACGGGTTACGTTAAAGGTCAATAGCGCGTCGGCGTTGCCGCTTCTGCTCGACCCCAGCCTTGATAATCTCGGTGAGGCGTATGTGAAGGGCAAGATCGACATCGACGGTAGGCTCGCCGATGTCATCGAGATCGGCTACTCGCTCGCGCGCAGCACCGTCACCAGCGCGAGCAAGCTCGCCCGCGTGCGCCGCTATTTCACGCACTCGAAGAGCACCGACAAGAAGGCCATCCAGTACCACTACGACGTC
This sequence comes from Paraburkholderia sp. J12, assembly GCF_905220215.1. Classification (NCBI taxonomy): domain Bacteria; kingdom Pseudomonadati; phylum Pseudomonadota; class Betaproteobacteria; order Burkholderiales; family Burkholderiaceae; genus Paraburkholderia; species Paraburkholderia sp. J12. Next base: position 138 of record NZ_CAJMZC010000009.1, on the reverse strand, counting down.
TCGAACGAGTTCTACCAGCTGTGGCTCGACGAGAACATGGTCTATTCCTGCGCGTACTTTGAGAACGGCGACGAAGATCTCGCCACCGCGCAGCTCAAGAAAATCGACCACATCCTCACCAAGATCCAGTTGCAGCCG
>NZ_CAJMZC010000008.1:0-314932 GCF_905220215.1 Paraburkholderia sp. J12 | reverse complement strand
CTTCATCGACACGTACGACCGCATCGGCATGGCGCCCTTCAAGGAGCGCGTGTACGCATCGCAAAGTGAGGATCAGGTGTCATGACGCAGATAATCAGAGATCGCACGGTAGTCGAGGACGACTGGACCGTGGTGCGCGAGAGTGAAGACGGTGTGCTGCCGGATGGAAAGATCGTCGTTCCACTCGCCTGGTGGCAGGCAAACCGCAGTGCGCTGCTCGCGTCCCGCGGCAGGGATGCGCTCGGCGTGTGGCTCGCACCCGATAGCGAGCCGGCCGACATTGCCGCTGACCTCGATAGCATCGCACTGGTCGCCGTCGACTTTCCGAAATTCGCCGACGGCCGGGGCTATTCGATTGCGCGCCTGCTGCGCGAGCGGTACGGCTACCGGGGCGAACTGCGTGCAATCGGCGACGTATTGCGCGACCAGTTGTTCTATCTGAAACGCTGCGGCTTCGACGCGTTTGCCGTGCGCGCGGACAAGGACATCCACGACGCGCTGCACGCCTTCGGCGAGTTGACGCTGGAATATCAGGCCGCCGTTGACGAGCCGCTGCCGCTCTTCCGCGGACTTCGAGCGGCCTGAAGCGCCGCCCCCCTCTTCATCTGCGTAAGCCAAACGCTTCTCCGATCATCAGCACGCAAGGCTGTGCCGGATCGAGCCACTTTCTCGCGTCACCCGCTGCAAGCTCCGCAAGCGTGAGCGTTAGCGAGCGCTCGCGCGGCGTGCTGCATGCTTCTACGATCGCGACGGGCGTGGCGCCGTCGCGGCCCGTTTCGATCAGGCGGTGCGCAATCTCGTGTGCGCTGTCGCGTCCCATATAGAGCACCAGCGAATCGGCCTTTACGTGGTAGCCTGCTTGCGCGAATTCGGTGGCGTGGCTGAAGGTCGCCAATGCGACGCTGCGTGCCACGCCTCGCAATGTGAGCGGGCGATGCAGCGTGGCGGCGCTCGCGAGCGCGGCAGTGATGCCTGGCACAACTTCGTATTCGATGCCGGCTGTTTCCAGCGCACGCATCTCTTCGTCGGCGCGACCGAACAGCATGGGATCGCCGCCTTTCAGGCGCACCACCACGTCGTGTTCGCGCGCCGCTGCCACGAGTTGTGCATCGATGCAGGCCTGTGTCGTCGAAAGCTGGCCGCACCGCTTGCCGACCGCGATTCGCTTGGCATGGGCCGGCGCAAGATGCAGCATGTCGGGCTCGACCAACGCGTCGTGCAGCACCACGTCCGCCATGGCGAGCAGCCGTGCGCCCCGCACTGTAATGAGGTCGGGTGCGCCCGGCCCCGCGCCGATCAGATAAACCTTGCCCATTTGCTTCGCTTCCACACTTATTTCCGATTGGAAAGTCGATGCCAGGCTTATGCCTGGCAGCCGTGAGAACGACAAGGGCGGACCTCGGTCCGCCCAGTCGGATGCTTCTTTTGCTGCGTTCAAACCGCGCCGTCGGTGCCCGTCTCCATTCCGAGTATTTCGCGCACGGCCGTCATTTCCTCCGCCAGTTCCTGCACGGAAGCGTCGATGCGCGAGCGGGCGAACGCGTCGATGGCGATGCCCTCGACCACCCGGTACGTACCCGCTTCGCACGTGACCGGCATGCCGTAGACGAGCCCCTCCGGCACGCCGTATTCGCCGTGCGACACGATGCTCATCGATACCCAGCGTCCGTCGCTGCCACTCACCCAGTCGCGCATCTGGTCGATCGCCGCGTTCGCCGCGGAGGCGGCCGACGAAGCGCCGCGCGCCTCGATGATCGCCGTGCCGCGGCGTGCGACCTCGGGGATGAAGACGTCGCGGTTCCAGGTTTCGTCGGCGACCCGCGCCGGGACGGAGTCGCCGCCGGCCAGCGCATGCCGGTAGTCCGCGTACATGGTCGGCGAGTGATTGCCCCAGACGGCCATCCGGGTGAGGGCGTCGACCGGCACGCCGCAGCGCGCAGCGAGGCGCGAGACCGCGCGGTTGTGGTCGAGGCGGATCATCGCGGTGATCGCGTCGGCGGGCAGCGCGGGCGTGAACTGGCGCGTGACCCACGCGTTCGTATTGGCGGGATTGCCGACGACGAGCACCTTCACCGAGCGTTTTGCCACCTCGTTCAGCGCTTCGCCCTGGGTGCGGAAGATCGCCGCGTTAGCCGCGAGCAGATCGCGCCGCTCCATGCCCTTGCTGCGCGGGCGCGAACCCACGAGCAATGCGTAATCGGCGTCGCGGAATGCTACGCGCGGGTCGTCGCTGATTTCGATGCCGGCCAGCAGCGGAAACGCGCAGTCTTCGAGTTCCATCACGACGCCGCGCAGCGCGGCCATCGCCTGGGGCAGTTCGAGCAGTTGAAGGATGACCGGCTGGTTCTTGCCGAGCAAGTCACCGTTAGCGATGCGAAACAACAGCGAATAGGCGATTTGCCCGGCAGCGCCCGTGATGGCGACGCGTTTGGCGGTTGCAGACATGATGTCACTCCTGTGAGAGATTGCGTAAGCGGATTACGGGCGGGCCTGGGCGAGGCACGGCGCATGGAAGAGTCGCTCGAACATGAGGCCGCGTATCGTCCGGATCAACACGGTCAGCCAGAGTGTGCCGAGCATGACTGCCAGCACCACGCCGACATGCGTGAATCCATGAAACCCGGTCACGCGCGCCAGATTGAACGTGGCAAGCGTGTAGACGCCGACCGGAAACGTGAAGCCCCACCAGCCGAGATTGAAGGGCAGACCTTCGCGGCGATAGCGCCACATGAAGAGCAGGGCGCAGGCGAGCCACCAGAGTCCGGCGCCCCACAACAGCAGCGCACCCAGCACGCCGAAGCTCTGCGCCACGGCCGCGACCGGCTGCAGCGCGGTACCTGCGAACGCCTTCACGGCAGCATCGCCCAGCGTGATGAGACCGAGCGCGCCGGTGCCGATGGGGCCGAGCGTGAGCCAGCTCGTGACACCGAGTTCGCGATGCGGCAGCTTGTGGACGACGAGGCGCAGCAGCACGATCGTGAGGATCGAGAAGGCGAGCGGCACCGAGATCGCCCACAGCACGTAACCCGACCCGACGACGAACTGTGCCGTCTGCGCGGGCAGATGCGGGGCGAGCAGCGCGGCGCTCGCGGCGGCCACCTCGGGCGCGACGATCGGCAGCAGGAGAGCTGCGGTCAGCTTTTCGATGCTGTGCTCCTGGGTCGTGAAGATCAGGTACGGCACACCGATGGCGACGGCGAGCGAGAGCGCGGCGTCGAAACCCCACAGGCCGAGCGCGACGGAATACGCGCTCTGTCCATAGTGCGGACCGGCAAAGGCGACGATGCCGTTGACGATGGGCGCGAGGCCCATCGGCAGGGCACCCAGAAACATCGATTGCAGCGGATGATGCAGCAGCGGCTTGATGGTCTCGCTGAACAGCACGAAGCGGCCGATGAACATCGCGAGAAACAGCGCATAGAGACCGATGTCGATGCACCAGAGCCACTCGGCGATCGCCGTTTTCACAGGCGACACGCCGGGCAGTGCATTGAGGACGAGGTACACCACGCCCGTTCCCATCGTGACGGCGAACCAGTTCGGCGTGAACTGGCGGATCCGCTCGAGTGAGGCCGGAACCCGATGACCGGTCCGGCGCGGCGTTGCCAAGGCGTTGTTCAAGGGTTTCATGTTGTTCACCCACCGTTCAGTGACTGGATGACTCCAGTCTAGGGAGGTCCGGCATATACGAAAAATACATATTTGAAATCGGTGCGATGCTTCCGTGTTATGGCAGACGTGCGCGAGGCGTGAAGCGGCGAACGAGACGTAGTGCCGACGCGCCGAGGAGCAACAGCGCCGCGCCGGCGACGCTGTTGTCGGTGCGGATCAGCGCGTCGGAGAGACAGAACGACAGCGAAGTCAGCACCATGTGGCAGGGAATGCGCACGGGCGGCGGTTTCATTGCGGCGCCTCCAGTTCGTCGGATGCGCTGCGATCAGCCGCCGAAGTACACGTTGCAGAAGCTCGCGGGACCGACGCAGCCGGGCTTGATGATGTGATGCGTGGCAGTCGGCGCACCCGCGGCCGACGTGCCCGACATCGTCGAGCCGCCTACGGCGCTGTTGGCTTGTTCCGCGGCGACCTTTGCCTCGGCAGCCTGAATGTCTTCGGGATAGTTGGAGCCGTCCGTATTCGGGTTATAGCCGGCCTTTTCCAGTTGGATCAGCTTGGCGCGGACTTCGGCGCGGGTCACGGGCGCGTTGCTTTGCGCGAAAGAAAGGACGGGAGCCGAAAGGGCGCAGACGGCGAGGGCGAGCGTGGCAAGGGCTTTCATGGTGGACTCCTTCAAGTGAGTGAATAAACGGTTTTTCCGCCTCGAGATATTTGTTCGATATCCTTATCAATAAGATGATCGGGATTCGCAGTACTCGTCGTGCGGCCTGGCTTGCTATGGAGGCGGTTCGATGCCCCCGGTTGCGAGCCGGTGAGTCAAGAATAATGGAGGGGGGGCCGGCCTAAAAATACAAACTTGCGATGCGAGGCATGTCTACCGGTTATGGCAGGACCGTGGGTGCCGTTGAGGGGGATGAGGCATCGCTACTGAGCGGTAGCGCGTCTGGTGCCCTGGAATTCGGTGATACGGCAGAAGGGGTCGCGTCTGCGTGCCGATGACGGCCGTCAGGCAAACCGTTCCAGCACGAAGTTCACAAAACTGCGTAGCTTGGGTGTCATTTGCCGGTCCGGCAGATACACCAGTTGAAGCGGTGCCCGCGTGAAGCTCTGGTCGGCAAAGAGGCTGACGAGTCGACCCGCGTCGATATATTCGGCGGCCACGTAGTCCGGCAGCATGGCAATGCCGATCCCGTTCAGGCACGCAGCAAGCAGGGCTTGCACGTTATTGACGGACAGTTGCCCCGATACGGGGATAGTCGTCGGAGACGGGTGGCTGAAATGCCATTCGCGCTCCGGTTGGACATAGTGGAATGCAAGACAATTATGGCTGGTCAGGTCCTCCGGTGTTTCCGGCGTTCCGTGCAGGGCCAGATAGTCGGGTGCCGCGCAGACCACGCGGCCCAGATTGCGCAGCGGTCGTGCGACGAGATTGCTGTCGGAGAGGTTGCCGAAGCGAAACGCGACGTCGAATCCTTCGTCGGTCAGGTCAACGACACGGTCGTTCAGTATCAACTGAACTTCTATCTCTGGATAAGCTTTGAGAAAGTCGGCGAGCGCGGGAAACAGCAGATAAGAGCCTAGCGCCAGAGGCGCGCTGACCTTTAGACGTCCTCGTGGCGAAGCATGCATCTCACGCGCGCCCACTTCCGCCGCATCGACCCTGCCCAGAATATCGACGCATTGCTCGTAAAACGCCCGACCGATTTCGGTGAGGCTAAGGCGTCGCGTCGTGCGGTTGAGCAGGCGTGTACCGAGCCGTCGCTCCAGCGTCTGGACGTGATTGGTGATCGAGGTGGTCGAGGTGCCGATAACCTCGGCCGCTGCGGTGAAGCTGCCGCGATCAACCACGGCGACGAAAACTTCCATGCTGGTCAGTCGGTCCATTTTTAATCTCAGCTTGATAGTCCTTCACGGCGAAGACATTGTAACCGGGCGCAGATCACAGTGAGGCAACCGCTTCTTCCTCCTGTCTGCTCCCGATGAGCCGCGCTACGTCCGCCATTATCAAGCCTCACAAAATAATGCATTTGGCGCCAGTGCCTTTATCCGGGCTTCGATATCGAATGGAATACACCCCAGCAGTACGCCGCGCCTCCCGGGGTATTCGGGGGCGAGACTCCCGCGCGTATCTCCAACCAGAAATCGAAGGAAGAACTCATGAAAGCATTCAGGCAGATCGTGCTCTGTGCCTTGGCTGCGTGCCTGGCCCAGTTTTACACGCTTCCCGCTTCGGCGCAGGAATCGAAAGGAAAGATCCTGATCGTACTGTCGAGCGAGCAGCAATTGCCCTTGAAAGACGGCAAGCACTTTCAGACGGGCTATTACCTCAACGAACTGGTGATACCGGCACGGAAATTTTCCGAAGCGGGTTATGAACTGGTATTCGCCAACCCGAAAGGCAATACGCCCGCGGTGGACCAGACTTCGCTTTCTGCGGACTACTTCGGGGGGAGCCAGCAGGCGCTGGAGGAGGCCGAGCGCTATCAGGCGACTCAGACCGGACTGGCCCACCCGGTGAAGCTGAGCGATGTCGCCCATGGGGATCTGAGCCAGTACAAGGCGGTCTTCGTCCCAGGTGGTCCGGCGCCGATGATCGACCTGGCGAGCGATCCCGATCTCGGTGCGATTCTGCGCGATTTCCATCAGCACGCACGCACGACGGTTCTGTTGTGCCATGCCCCCGTTGCGCTGCTCTCCGCGCTTAACGATGCGCAGTCCTATCGGACGGCGTTAAGTGCCGATCGCACCGCGGAAGCTAAACGGCTTGCTGCAGCGTGGCCTTACCGCGGCTATCGGATGACGGTTTTCAGCGACGAAGAGGAATCCATTGCCGCAACCAACGTCTTCCACGCCGAACCGCTCTTCACACCCGAGGACGGGCTGCGCACGGCAGGAGGCCAGATGTCCACGGTGTCGGGATGGGCGCCGAACGTGATACAGGACCGCGAACTCATCACCGGCCAGAACCCTGCGTCCGACACCGCATTGGCTGATCTGACTTTGCACGTTCTGGCCGACCGGTGAGGCGTTGCGTCTGGTGGCGGCAACCGCGATGTCCTCATCGCCGGCCCGACACTATCAAGTGATTCAAAAAAGTCTTTTTATCCCAGCCATCTTTATCTGGTGCGTCGTGGGCGGTGCAATCGCTCACAGCTCGGACAGTTGAGATGGTCCATCATCCAGGAGCCCAATTCATGGGAACTTACACGCTAATCGGAGCGACCGGAAATGTCGGCTCGCTTGCCGCCGCAAGGCTGCTGGCGGCCGGGCAGACGGTGCGCCCGTATCTGCGCAATGAGGCTCACGCGCAGCATTGGCGCGAGCGCGGCGCGCAGCCGTTCGTCGGCGATCTCTACGATACCGGTGCGCTGGTCGAAGCTTTTTCCGGTGCCGATGCCGCGTATCTGATGACGCCCACGTGGTTCACGGCGGACGACATGTTCGTTGAAAACGAGCGGGCGCTCGACGCGCTAAGCGAAGCCGTAAGCCGGGCGCATCTGCAGCGTGTCGTGCTGCTGTCGTCGATTGGCGCACACCGCCCGCACGGCACCGGCGCCATTCTCAAGCTGCATGCCATGGAGCGACGCTTTGCCCGTCTGCCCCATGTCACTTCGATTCGCGCAGGCTGGTTCATGGAGAACTACGCAGGGCTCGTTGCGCGCGTGGCTGAAACGGGCGTCCTGCCAAGCATGCTGTCCCCGCTCGACATGCCGGTTCCGATGGTCGCGACCGCCGACGTGGGCGCTGCAGTGGCCGGCGCGCTGACGTCCGTCTGGAGTGGCCAGCGTGTGGTCGAACTCGAAGGGCCGCGCCGCTATTCGCCGGACGATGTTGCCGCGACGCTGGCGAAGGTGCTGGGGCGAGCAGTGCAGGCGCAGGTGCTGCCCGAGACGCAGTGGCGCGACACGTGGACCGCGTGGGGGCTCACACAGGCTTCGGCAAGTGCGATGTCCGAGATGCTGCGGGGTTTCAACGAAGGATGGATTACGTTCGAGCGCCCCCAAGCCGAAACGACCCCGGGCGGTACGTCACTCGAAAGCGTGCTCGCCGGGCTGGTTGCCCGGGCGCCGCAATAGCCTCTGGTTTATCGCAATCTTGCAAGGAGAGCACTACGATGAAGATCCTGATCGTTCTCAGTTCGACCAGCCAGATTCCGGGCTCGGATCGCCGGACCGGCACGTGGCTTGAAGAACTGGCCGGCCCGTACTATACGTTCCAGCACGCAGGCGCGCTGGTTACGCTCGCGTCTGCCCAGGGCGGCGCCGCACCCATCGATCCCGCGAGTCTCGATGATTTTGCACAGACCGAAGCCACGCGTCGCTTCCTCGCGGATGACGACGCGCAACAGGCGCTCGCCAGCACGGTTGCGCTTGCAACGATACAGTGGGGCGACTACGACGCCGTGTTCTATAGCGGCGGACTCGGACCGGTTTTCGACCTCGCGGAGGACGCAACGTCGATCGGCCTGATCGAGCAGATGAACAAGGCCGGGCGTCCGGTGGCCGCGGTCTGCCACGGCGTGGCGGTGCTGCGCGGCGTGGTGGGCGCAAATGGCAAGCCGTTTGTCGATGGCCGTGCTGTCACCGGCTTCTCCAATAGCGAAGAGGCCGCGGCGCACGGCACGGGCGTCGTGCCGTTTCTGATCGAAGACGAGATGCGCCGCCTGGGCGGTCGCTATACGAGTGCTGCCGACTGGCATGCCTATGTCGTCGTGGATGGCACGCTTGTGACGGGGCAGAATCCTGCTTCTTCGGTGGGTGCCGCGCAGCGCGTGCTGGAGTTGCTGCAATGAATGCGATTGCGGGGCAGCGATTGCTCGTGATCGGCGGGAGTTCGGGGATCGGGCTCGCCACCGCGCGGCGCGCCGCAGCCGAAGGCGCCCAGGTAACGATCGCCTCCCGGTCCGGGGAGCGGCTGCGAAGCGCCCTGGCCGATTTGCCGGAGGGCGTGCGCGCAGCGCAACTGGACGTGCTCGACGAAGCGGCTGTCGAGCGCTATTTCGACGACGAAGCCGAATGGGATCACGTAGTGGTTTCGGGGGCCGAAACGCCAATGGGCGCGGTGCGGGTGCTACCACTCGACGCGGCGGAACTCGCCATGCGCAGCAAGTTCTGGGGAGCCTATTTCGTCGCACGCGCGGCGAAGATCCCTCGTCATGGCTCGCTTACGCTGGTTTCCGGGATCCTGAGCACGCGCCCCCGTCCCGCTACCGGGCTGCAGTCGGCCATCAATGCGGCACTCGAATCGCTCGGGCGCGGTCTCGCACTGGAACTGGCTCCGGTTCGCGTCAATACCGTGTCGCCAGGCATCATCGCCACGCCACTCTGGGACGCCATGGATCCTGCGGAGCGTGAGGCGATGTACGCGCGCCAGACTCATCGTTTGCCGGTAGGCCGGGTCGGCACGCCGGAAGACGTCGCGGCCGCGATCCTGTTCGTGTCGAGCAACGGCTTTGCGACGGGTACCACGGTCCACGTGGATGGCGGCGGTCTTGTTGCTGTCTGAGACGTTGCCGCGAAGCGGGGATATTGATTCGCTTTGCTAACGAATACGTTTGCCAGGAGTCGCTCATGCATTTCATGCCCACCTTCTTCGACCGCTTTCTCGAGCTTGTCGCTTCTGCAATGTCTCGTATACGTGACCGACGTTCGTCGAGACGTCGCGACGTTGTGTTTTCAGGGGCATTGGCTGTTGCATCGCTGGCGTTCATGACGTCCGCGTCCGCCGACCAGGTCGATCAGGATCTGGCCCGGCGCTCGCCCCAGATTCACTGGCCCGGCACGCCCAATCCCGAGGTGGCGGATGTGTTCTCTCACAACGAGATCGAGATCCATGCGGCGTGCGATGCGGTGTGGGCCCATCTTGTCGACGCATCGCGGTGGCCGTCGTGGTATCCGAACTCCCACAACGTGAAGATTGCGGGCGGAGCATCGCAGCTCGGACCGCATACTCATTTCACGTGGGAAACGTTCGGCGTTCACATTCGCAGTACCGTCGCCGAGTACGTGCCGGGGTCGAGGCTCGGCTGGTTCGGCAACGGGCCGCAGGTCGCGGCCTATCACACGTGGTGGCTCGTGCCGGATGGGCCGTCGTGTCACGTCGTGACGGAGGAGGCGACTAAAGGACCCGGGGCCGTTGCAAGCCGCCAGTCGGATCCCGCCGGCCTGCACGACGGACATGAGCTATGGGTTACGCGCCTGAAAAAGCTGTCCGAGGGCGGGTGAGCGCTTCGCCACCTCCTGCCGGCAGGCACGATTCGCATTTTTCAATCGACAAAGGACAGGCTGCAATGGATCAACGAAAACTCGGCGCCGTCGGCCCCACGGTGTCGTCGCTCGGCCTCGGTTGCATGGGGATGTCGACGTTCTACGCGGGGCGCGACGACGCGGAATCGGTTCGCACCGTTCATCGAGCCGTGGAACTCGGTGTCACGCTATTCGATACCGCCGATATGTATGGTGACGGCGAGAACGAAAGACTGCTGGGCCGCGCGCTTGCACCCTTGCGTTCGCGCGTGCTCATCGCGACGAAATTCGGACAGACGCGTGCCGCTGACGGCACGCCTGCTGTTGACGGTCGTCCCGAATACGTCCGGGCCGCATGCGAAGCGAGCCTCAAGCGGCTCGACATCGATGTGATCGACCTCTACTACCAGCACCGTGTCGACCCGAAGGTGCCGATCGAGGAGACAGTGGGTGCCATGAGCGATCTGGTCAACGACGGCAAGGTGCGTTTCATCGGGCTTTCGGAGGCCGCGCCGGCCACGGTGCGACGTGCGCACGCCGTGCATCCGCTCGCCGCGGTGCAGACCGAATATTCGCTCTGGAGCCGTGATCCGGAAGCCGTGCTGTTGCCGACGCTACGCGAACTGGGAATTGGCTTTGTGCCTTATAGTCCGCTTGGGCGCGGATTCCTGACCGGCAGCTTCGACTCGGCGGCCGACGTGCCCAACGACGACATCCGGCGCACGATGCCGCGTTTTCAGCCCGGAAATTTCGAGCACAATCGGGCGCTTGTGGAACTCATCGCGTCGTGGGCTAAGCGCAAGTCGTGTACGCCGGGGCAACTCGCGCTTGCATGGGTACTCGCGCAGGGTGACGATGTCGTTCCCATTCCGGGCACGAAACGGCGTGCATACCTGGAAGAAAACATCGCGGCGAAACAGGTCGTGCTCACGCGCGCCGAGGCCGACGAAATCTCCGCGCTCCTGCCGCCCGGAAGTGCACAAGGCTTGCGCTATCCCGCAGCAATCATGGGTAAGGTCGATCTCTGATCGGCATGAGGCGAGGCACAAAGGGCCCTGCGAGCGGCGTCGCTCTGTTGTACCGCCGCCGACCCGCTCGCGCCATGTCGGGCGAGGAGCCCGTTCGAGGTTTTTGAGGTTCTGGAAAAGGAGGAAACGGGGTCCGCGGTATCCCTGTGCGTCAGCCTGGCTACAATCGAGCCTGGAAACGACGGTTCGACGTCCCGCTGCGCGATGCGACGCAGTGGCACGCGGGCGAGCGTCGAGAGACACGAACAGGGTTGAGGTGCCACCGGATGAAAGTTCAGGACGCAAATGTGAGAAACGCCGAGCTGGTTGCGGAGCGTCGTGCCGCGATCGTCAAGGCCGCCGTGCGGGTATTCAGCGAAAGGGGATTTCAGGCCGCACGCACGCGTGATGTCGGCATCGCTGCGAATCTCACGCAGGGGACGCTCTACAACTACGTGCGCTCCAAGGAGGATCTGCTTTACCTGATCTGCGACGAACTGGTTTGCGCGCGAATGGCCGGCCTCGAAGCGGCACTTCGTGAGGTGGACGACCCGAAAGAACGGCTCGTGCGCGCCGTGCGCGCCAATATCCAGACTTCGATTGACTATCCCGAGCACACGCTGCTGGTATTTCGCGAGAATCACGGCCTGCCTCCTGAGGCACGCGACGCCATTCGCCATCGCATTGGCGAACACATCGAGCAGACGAAGCAGTTGTTGCTTGATGCAACTGAGGCGGGCTATTGCCGGTTCGAAAATGCACATATAGCCGCAAATATCTGCACGTTTTTGCCCTCGATGATCCCGCTAAGACAGTGGAGTCTCGATGGCGCGGTCGGTCAGGATGAACTGGTGGAGGGTGTGCTCAAAGCCACCTTGCGGTCGGTGGGATGCGATCCAGACGACGAAGGGCGGCCGGCGCGGACAAGCCGCAGCCGCACGAAGCCGCACCGTCTGGAAGGCCGCTGATATCGCATGCGCCGGGGCGTCTTCACGACCGCGCGCAGCACGTTGATCCTGACCAGCGGGCCTGCAGGGCCGCCGGTCATGGCGCTACCTCGGCGAGGCGCCGGGTAAACACCAGGCAGCTTCAAATGCTTTTTGATTGACCAACGACCGTTCCAGGACTAATCTAAAAATGTGACTGACTGACTAGTCAGTCAGAAAGACAAACCGGATTGTTTCGGAGACACCGTGAAAATCATCGATCTTCATTCCCACTGGGGCACCGCCCGTGGGTATCCCCTCAGGCGCAAGGAAACCCTCGAGCTGCAAAAGCGCAACTGGAACAGCACACCGTCGTACATGACGGAAGCGGAAATGGCCGAATACTTCGTCGCGCAGAACGTGCAAACGGTGCTCGATTTCGGCTTCAGCAAATTCGCGAGCCTCTCCGAACTGCGCGAGCTTCACGACTACGCTTTCGAGGTCCAGCGCCGTTACCCGGAGGCAATCCTCGGTCACTGGGTGCATACGGACCCGTCATTGGGCGAAGCAGCGCTGGATGAGCTGGTGCGTTGTATCGAGCTTGCGCCGCGCTTCATCGGCCTGGCGGTGAACGGCTCGGGCGGTGCGCCGGCGAGCGACGCATCTTACGAGCCGCTTTATCAGCTTTGCATCCAGCGCAATATTCCCGTACTTATTTTTATTGGTACTACTAATCAGGGGTCGGGGCTGCCGGGCGGCGGAGGGGTGTTGCTCGATCATTGCCACCCGCGCCATCTCGATGCCGTGGCGGCACGCTTTCCGGATCTGCAGATCGTGGCGGGGCGTCCCGCCTGGCCCTGGCAGGCCGAAGCCAATGCCGTGCTCATCCACAAGAAGAACGTGTGGTACGAGCTGCATGGATGGTCGCCGAAATACCACACCCCCGAACTCAAGTACGAGATCACGCATCGGCTCAAGGATCGCGTGATGTTCGGCGCCGATTACCCGTTGCTCAGCTACGAGCGACTGGTCGGCGACTGGCATAACGAAGGTTACGACAACGAGACGCTCGAGCGCGTGTTCCACCGGAACGCCGAGGCGTTCCTGCGCAGTATGGGGAGGGAAGCATGGATTTGAATCTTGCGGGACAGGTTGCGATTGTGACCGGATCGAGCCAGGGGATCGGGCTCGGTATTGCCGAACGCTTTGCACGCGAGGGCGCGAAGATCGTCATGACGGGGCGCCGTGCCGATGCACTGGAAACAGCGGCCGAGCCGCTGCGGTCCCTGACCGAGGTGCTGACCGTTCCCTCCGATGTGCGCAAGGCCGAAGACACGAAGCGCGTCGTCGAAGCCACGGTGCGCAGGTTCGGCACCGTGCATGTGCTCGTCAACAATGACGGCGCGCCGCCACTCGGTCCCATCGAACAGTTCGACGACGATACGTGGGACGCCGCCGTCGAGCGCAACCTCATGAGCGTCGTCCGGATGGTGCGCGAGGTGGTGCCGTATATGCGAGAGCAGCGCAACGGCGCGATCGTGAACATTGCGGCGCTTTCGGCAATCCAGCCGATGGACGGCTTCGGTCTGTCTGTCGCGACGTGGGCCGGGCTGCTCGGTTATGCGAAATCGCTCGCCAACGAGATTGGCGTGCATGGTATTCGCATCAATACCATCTGCCCAGGCTACATCGATACGCCGCGCCTCCAGAAGTCGATGGCGCGCACGGGGCAGTCGGTCGACGAGCGTGCTGCGCAGACAGCGCTCAAACGGATCGGTCAGCCCGACGACATCGGTGCGATCACGGCATTTCTTGCGTCGCCGCTCGCGGGTTACGTGACGGGAACGGCTATTCAGGTCGACGGCGGAATGTTCCGCGGTGTGAGGTAAGCAGAATGAAGCGACTGTGGCACGACGGCGCGATTGCCGACTACTACGACCGCGGTTATTGGTCTTCGCACACGATCTATGAACGGTTTCTCGAGCGCGCCAATGAACATCCCGACAAGGAGGCATTGGTGGACCGGCATCGGCGAGTGACCTACGGCGCCCTGCGCGACGAGGTAGAACGCTGTGCGGCGGTCCTGCGCCGCCACGGCGTTCAGGCGGGCGATGTGGTGACGGTCCAGGTGCCGAACCAGATCGAATTCGCTACCGTGATGCTGGCGCTCGAACTCGTCGGTGCAATCGCGAACAACGTCAGTACGGATTACCGCAGTAACGAACTCGAATACATCCTCAACTTTTCGAAGAGCGCCGTGCATGTTTGTGCCGCTTCGTTCCGCGGACATGACTTCCTGCGCATGATGGCGAAACTGCGTGGGTGGGTGCCGTCCTTGAGGCTGATCGTCAGTGTCGGCGGCGAGGAGCTGATTGCCGAAAGTACGTCCGACGACGTCGTGAATGCGCTCGACGACGTGGTTTTTCTCAAGCAGGAACTGAAGGCGGTGGCACCGTTGTCTCCCGCCGAATGGACCCGGCCGCATCCCGACGATGTGATGCGTCTCGCCTTCACATCGGGCACGACCGGCGACCCCAAGGGTGTCATGCATTCGCACAACACCACGCTGTTTCCGGTGCTGACCATGAACCGCGGCATGCAGATCGACGCTCGATCGACGCAGATGATCTTTATGCCGGTTACCCTGAACACGGGCTATCTGGGTTTGCTGCAAACGCTCGTTGCGGGCGCGCGCGGAGTGCTTGTCGATCACTTCTCGGTGGAGGACGCACTGGGGACGATCGAGCGCGAGCGTATCAGCGCGTTCTCAACGCCGCCGGCCGCGCTCGTGATGATGCTCGAAGCGCCGGATCTCGATCGCTACGACCTCTCTTCGCTGCGCGTCATCAAAAGCGGCGGCGCGCCGGCCAGTCTGGAGTTGCTGCGTCAGATCCAGCACAAGCTCTCGGCGCGTCTTGTCGAATCGTATGGGATGCTCGAGACAGGCTTTCATTGCCATACGCGCGTCGAAGACGATCCGCTCGATGGTGTCGGAACGGTCGGTCGGCCCGTGGAAGGCATGCGTCTGTCGATTCGGAGCGCGGAGGGCAGGGAGGTTGCGGCGGGCGAGGAGGGCGAACTGTATGCGGCCGGCCCCGGCGTGCATCTGGGCTATATCGACAATGCCGCTGCCAACGAGGCCAGCTTCACGACCAACGGGTGGTTCTATACTGGCGACCTGGGGCGTCTCGACGCGAACGGGCGGCTTGTCATCAGCGGGCGCAAGAAGGAGATCATCAATCGTGCAGGCAAGAAGTATTTCCCGCGCGAAATCGAGGAGATCCTGCTCACCCATCCCAAGATTCTCGATGTGGCCATCGTGGGTCTGCCGGATAGCCGCACGGGCGAAAAGAACTGCGCCTGCGTGATTCCGCGCGACGGCACCGCACTCACGCTCGGCGAAATCGTGCGCTTTCTGGAAGATCGCGTCGCGCGCTACAAGCTTCCCGAGCAACTCGTGATCCGCGCCAGTTTTCCGCGCACGTCGACGGGCAAGGTCAAGCGGCCGGTGCTCGTCGAGGAGATCATGGTCGACGGGGCGCAGTCATGAGCACGTTGTCATCGGGCGCGTACGACTATGTCATCGTCGGCGGCGGCTCAGCCGGGTGCGTGCTGGCCAACAGGCTTTCCGCACGCAGCAGCAACCGCGTCCTGTTGCTCGAAGCCGGTGCCGACGTGGTGCCCGGCGCCGAGCCCGCAGACGTGCTTGACAGCTATCCGGGTTCGGCGTACCTCAACCGCTCGTACCTGTGGACGGGTTTGCGTGTCCGGACCGAGGCGGTGCCGCACAACCGCAAAGACGGTACGTTGCCGCGGTTGCGCCAGTACGAGCAGGCCCGCATTCTCGGCGGCGGTTCGTCGATCAACGGACAGTTCGCCAATCGCGGCGCGCCTACCGACTACGACGGCTGGGAGCAGCGCGGCGCCCATGGCTGGAGCTGGCGCGAAGTGCTGCCGTATTTTCGCAAGCTGGAGCGCGACCTCGACTTTTCCGGGCCGCTGCACGGCGATTCCGGTCCGATTGCCATCAGCCGCGTCATGCCGCAGCGCTGGCCCGAACATACGCGGGCGGTGGCGCGTGCCTTCGAGGCGGCGGGCTTTCCGTATATCGAGGATCAGAACGGCGCGTTCCACGATGGCTACTTCCCGATTGCGATCTCGAACCAGGGCGAGCAGCGTGTGTCCACGGCGACTGCCTATCTGACGCGCGAGGTACGCGCACGCGCCAATCTCGAGATTCGCACCAACGCGGTCGTTTCGCGGCTTCTCATGGATGGCGTGACGTGCCGTGGCGTCGAACTTGCGCACGGGGACAGGGTGGAGCGTATCGACGCTGGCGAGGTTATCGTCTCGGCCGGCGCGATTCATTCCCCGGCGCTGCTGATGCGCGCCGGCATCGGGCCGGCCGCTCATCTGCAGCAGCATGGCATTCCGGTTGCCGTCGCGCGCGCGGGTGTGGGGCGCGGTCTCATGGATCACCCGGCGGTTGCGCTCGGCTCGTATATCGAACCGGCGGCGCGGCTCAATGGCCAGACGCGCCGCCACATGCTGGTGGGCTTGCGTTATTCGTCGAATCACGCCGATAGCCTGCCTGGCGACATGTTCGTGTTCGGCGTGACGAAATCGGCCTGGCATCCCGTGGGCGATCAGATCGGCTCGCTGCTCGTTTTCGTCAACCAGACGTTGTCGGACTCGGGCTACGTCGAACTGAATTCAGCCGACTGGCGTCGCGAGCCCGATGTCCATTTCAACCTGCTCGCGGATCGACGCGATCTGGATCGTCTGGTCGATGGCTTTCGCCGGGTTGCCGCATTCCAGCTTTCCAGCGCACTCAGCGCCGTGACGCGCTCGCCGTTTCCGGCGAGCTACAACGAGAAGGTCCGCGAGGTCGGCCAGATTACCGCGTGGAATCGCTATCGCACCTGGCTCGCGAGCCGCGCGATCGACCTCCACCCGAAGCTGCGCGAGGCTGTTTTCGACCGCTTCGTCATGGGCGATTTCCGGCTCGATGAACTCATGAGCGACGATGCCGCTGCGCAGGCATTTGTGCGCTCGGAAAGCATCGGTTTGTGGCATGCCTCGTGTACCTGCCGGATGGGCGACGTACGCGACCCGATGGCGGTGACCGGCAGCGCGGGCGTCGTGCACGGCGCGCATCGGCTACGCGTGGTGGATGCCTCGATCTTTCCTGCCGTACCGCGCGCCAATACCAACATCCCAACCATCATGGCGGCCGAAAAGATCGCCGACCTGATTCTTGCAGGCTATTAGGAGCCGCATCATGAATGCCCCAGACAAGACCACGGTTTCCGCCTACCGCCCGCTTTCGCTGATCGACGGCGAATGGACCTCCGGTGGGGGCCCTGAAGAAGCGGTGACCAACCCGGTCGACCGGTCCGTGCTCGGCACCTTTGCGCACGTGACCGAAGACGACCTTGCACGCGCGGTGGCCGCGGCTTCTCGCGCGTTCGTATCGTG
Organism: Paraburkholderia sp. J12; assembly: GCF_905220215.1. NCBI lineage: Bacteria > Pseudomonadati > Pseudomonadota > Betaproteobacteria > Burkholderiales > Burkholderiaceae > Paraburkholderia > Paraburkholderia sp. J12. The sequence continues at coordinate 297,661 of NZ_CAJMZC010000008.1, read as the reverse complement.
GCGGTCCATGCCGGTTCGCACGCGTGTGCAAATGCTCGAACGGGCCGCACAGTTGCTGCGCGAGCGCGGCGAAGACATCGCACGGACCATGACGCTCGAGCAGGGCAAGCCGATTGGCGAAGCGCGTTTCGAAGTCGAGCGTGCGGCCAATCTCGTTTCCTGGGACGCAGCTGAAGCCCAGCGGGCGTATGGTCGCGTGATTCCGATGGAGCCGGGTTTGCAGCACACCGTCGTGCGTCAGCCAATCGGTCCGGTGGCGTCGTTTACGCCCTGGAATTTTCCGCTCAGTTCCGTTATCCGCAAGGTGGCGGGTCCGCTTGCGGCCGGCTGCACCGTCGTGCTCAAGGCCTCCGAAGAGACGCCTGCTACCGCCTGCGCCGCCATTCGCTGCTTCACCGATGCAGGTGTTCCACCCGGTGTGATCAATCTCGTATTCGGTGTGCCTGCAACGATTTCTTCGTATCTCATCGCGCATCCGGCAATCCGTGCCGTGGCGTTCACGGGGTCCGTGCCGGTCGGGCGGCATATCGGCGCCCTCGCCGCACAGCACCTGAAGCCCGCGATTCTCGAGCTGGGCGGTCATGCGCCAGTCATCATCTGTGCAGATGCGGATATCGAAGATGCCTGCCTGAAGCTCGTTGCGGCGAAGTACTTCAATGCAGGGCAGGCGTGTATTTCACCGACCCGATTCCTGATCGAGGCACCGGTGTACGAGGCATTCAAGACACGGTTCGTCGAACTCGCGAGCAAGGTCACGCTCGGAAACGGACTTGAGCCGACGACGATGATGGGGCCGCTTGCGAACCAGCGTCGCATCGATGCGATTGTCGAACTGGTCGAAGATGCGAAGGCACGTGGTGCCGATGTGTTATGCGGCGGACGCGCCGGCGGTGCACAAGGAACATTCTTCGAGCCGACCGTCCTCGAGAACGTGCCTGAGGATGCGCGGATAGCCACCAGCGAACCATTCGGCCCCGTTGCGCTGTTGAGTCGATTCGAGAGGCTCGATGAGGCGATCACGCGTGCGAACAGCCTTCCCTATGGCCTGGCGGGTTATGCGTTCACGCGTTCGTCGCGTGCCGCCGCGCGGCTCACGGAGGAAGTCGAGTGCGGCATGCTGTCCATCAATCATCTCTGGACCGGGACGGCCGAGGCGCCATTCGGAGGGGTGAAGGACAGCGGCTACGGACGCGAGGGCGGCGAGGAAAGTCTCGACGGATATCTCGTCACACGGCTCGTCTCGCACCGCGCCGCTTGAGCGCAATTCAAAAAAATGGAGGAGACAGACATGACGCAGACACAATCGGGCACAGGTGCGGGCACACAGGCCAGTGCGGCTTTGTCGGCCCACGGCGGCCCACACGGCGGCCCACACGGCGGCGCCACCGAAAGCGCCAAGAAAAGTTCGCGCAACATGGCGCTCACCGTGGCGGCGGGCGCGGTCGGCTCGACGATCGAGTTCTTCGATTTCGGCATCTACTCGTTTCTCGCGACGATGCTGGCGGCGAGCTTCTTCCCGAAAGGCGATCCCACTGCGAACCTGCTATATACGTTTGCGGTATTCGGCGTGGCGTTCGTCGTTCGTCCGCTTGGCGGCATTGTGTTAGGACACCTTGGCGACCGGCACGGCCGGCGCTTCGTGCTTGCCCTGTCGGTTACGCTGATGGCGATCTCCACGGCGTTGATCGGTCTGCTGCCGACATACGGGCGCATCGGCGTGTGGGCGCCGCTGCTGCTCGTACTGTTGCGCTGCGTACAGGGCGCGTCTGCGGGTGGTGAAATTGGCAGTGCGGCGACCTATATCGCCGAGATGTCCAGCAATCGCCGCAGGGGTTTCCTGACGAGCACGACGCAGGTCGGTACGCTGTTCGGAACGATGCTTGCGTCGTTCACCGTTCTGATCGTCAGTACGTTGCTGAGCCGGGAGCAGATGACGGCCTGGGGCTGGCGTGTGCCTTTTCTCATCTCGTTTCCGCTGGGCATGATCGGCTTGCTGATTCGCTACCGGCTCGACGAGTCGGCGCAGTTTCTGCGAGCCGAACACTCGGGTCGAATTTCGCGTGTGCCGTTCCTCGCGGCTATTACGCAGTATCCGCGCTCGTTGCTGACGGTGTTCTGCATGTCGCTTGTCTCGTTCGCTTCTTATTATCTTGTCTTCACCTACCTGAGTGTTTATTTCGAACGCCAGGGCGTGATGTCGGTATCGGCGGCTTCGTGGAGCACGACGCTGGCCGTGCTGATCGCCGCGATCACGATACCGCTCTGGGGTGCGCTGACCGACATCGTCGGCCGCAAACCGGTGCTGATCGGTGCATGTGCAGGCAACGTTATCCTGCCTTATCCGGCCTTCGTCCTGATGGGACATTCGCCGACTGGCGCCGTGATCGCGCAGATCGTATTGGGGCAACTCGAAGCCGCCTATCTCGCGACGATACTCACCGCCTACTGCGAGATTTTCCCGTTGCGCGTGCGTCTGAGCGGACTCAACCTGGGCCACAACCTCGCAGCCCTCGTGGCGGGCGGCATGGCGCCGTACGTCGCGACCTGGTTGATCGCGCATTCGGGAACCCCGACGGCGCCTGCGTGGATCCTGATTGTGACGGGGTTTGTCTCGTTTCTCGCCACGCTGACTATTCGGGAAACGGCGGGTAGACCGTTGCCTTCCGACTGATTCCCGTCTGGCGATATCGCGTCCCGTGGAAAAGGCGCATGCAACAAGCTGCAATTTCACCACGACGCGCAACAGGGTACTTCCGGGTAGAGGGCCACCTTGATGAGTTCAGATAATCCCGTGCCGGGCTATCCCGATACGACCGCTTCGGTGCGTGACGTGTTCGGCCTCCCTTCGGACCAGCGTGTACCGGCATACCGCATTCGGAGCGAACTGGTCCCGGATGTGGATCCACACTATCGGTTTGACCGCGAGGCTACGCTCGCGATTCTGGCCGGATTTGGCCACGATCGTCGCGTGCTCGTTTGCGGTCCGCACGGCACCGGCAAGTCGACTCATATCGAGCAGGTCGCTGCGAGATTGAACTGGCCATGCCTGCGCGTCAATCTGGACTCTCATGTGAGCCGTTTCGACCTGATTGGCAAGGACGCGATTGTCGTGCGTGACGGTTTCCAGGTGACCGAGTTTCACGACGGCATTCTGCCGTGGGCCTACCAGCGTAATGTTGCCCTTGTGTTCGACGAGTACGACGCCGGACGTCCCGAAGTCATGTTTGCCATTCAGCGCGTGCTCGAAGCTGACGGGCGACTGACGCTGCCTGATCAGAGTCGCGTATTGCGCCCGCATCCGGGATTCCGGTTATTCGCAACGGCGAACACAGTCGGGCTCGGCGATACGAGCGGCCAGTATCACGGCACGCAGGCGGTCAACCAGGCACAGATGGACCGATGGTCAATTGCGGTATCGCTCGGCTACCCGGCTCGCGATGAGGAGATTGCGCTCGTGCTTGCGCGCGTCGAGGCGCTGCGGGAACGAGGCAGCCGCGAGATCGTGGAGAACATGGTTCACGTTGCTTCGCTGACCCGCACGGCCTTCGCCAACGGCGATCTGAGTACGGTGATGAGCCCCAGAACCGTCATCACGTGGGCGGAGAACGTGATGATTTTTGGTGACCCGGCAACGGCATTTCGCTTGTCATTCCTGAACCGCTGCGATGAACTCGAGAGATCGCTGGTCGCCGAGCTGTATCAGAGGGTGTTTGGACTGGACTTGCCGGAAAGTGCCGGAGCAATGGTGCTGGATGGAGAAGGACTGGACTCCTGATTATGTGCGCGGCGGAACGTTTAACCAGGTCCCGCTTCGTGACGAGGCGCGGGGCAGAACAGTGGGAACAGGCGCTCGAGAGCTGCACGCGCGCGCTGTGCGACGATCGGGCGCTTCGTATGGTGTTTGTTCCAGGAGGAGTGGGGGTGGACGCTGTCTCCCGTCGCGGGCCTGTACGTGTGCCGAAGCTGCCGATGTATCCCACGGCGGAACGACTGTCCGCCATTCGGGGATTTGCAGATGTGTGCGGGCTGTGGCGCCTCCACCATGACCCTGTTCTGCACGAGCAATGGGCTCCGCTTGCAGGCACTGCACGCACTGTATTCGACGAACTGGAAAGAATTCGTGTCGAGGCGCTGGGGGCGCGCACGCTCGCCGGTGTCGCTTTCAACCTCGAAGCGATGCACGCGGCGACAGGGGGTGGAGGGAGTCAGGAAGAGAACTATGGAGGAGATGACTCGCTTCGAATTGCGGACTGGATAGATTGCGTCAGAAACAGTTTGATTCCGGCCCGTTCACGCGGCGGCGGCGATTGGGGGGGAACGCTCGACGGGGGGCTGAGGCAGGCAGTGGATGAGCTGTCTAAACGGGTCGAGAGTCAACGTCTGTTTGCCGAATATTCACGGGATCTGATACGCGCCTTGTCTTTCGGGCGTGCGACTGACGATCGTCCAGGCGACGCGGGTGACCACGCGCGTAGCCACTTACTGGTACCGACTGTCGAGCCCGGCGCGTATTCGAGTGGATCCGAAGCGACGAGTCCAGCTGAAGCGGGTTCTCCCACTGCTGAAGGCGCGGATGTGCATGCCGATGCGGAATCGACTGACATGCGTTTCGTCGGGAAATATCGTTCATACACGACTGCCTGTGACGAAATTGTTCGACCATCGGACCTCGCCTCGACAGACGAACTTGCGGCGCTGCGCCTCGCGCTCGATAAGGTGGGGCACACCACACGCAACCGGGTTCGTCATTTCGGAGACAGACTGAAGCGCGCATTGTTGGCGCAGCAACGGACGACATGGGAGTCGGGGCACGACGAGGGGCTACTGGATCCGGCATATCTGACGCGTGTCGTGACAAGTCCAAATCGGCCGCCGCCGTTCAGGATAGAGCGCTGCATGGAAGCGCCCGACGCAGTGCTGACTGTGCTTATCGACCACTCCCACTCGATGCTGCCAGGCGCGTTGCCCCTGGTCGCGACGTGTGTGGACATTCTTGCGGTTGCGCTGGAACAGGCAGGCGTGAAGGTCGAGATACTCGGGTTCACCACGCGCACGTGGGATGGTGGCTACGCCCGGGAAAAATGGATTGCCGATGGAAGCCCCGCTGCCCCAGGTCGTCTCAATGAACTGCGCCACATCATCTACAAATCGGCAGACCAATCCTGGCGCCGTGCACGTGGTGGACTGGGATTGATGCTGCGCGACGATCTGCCGAAAGAAAACATCGATGGGGAGGCGTTGATGTGGGCGCATAGGCGGCTACTCGATCGGCCGGAGCGTCACCGGTTTCTGGTGGTAATCAGCGACGGTGTGCCGGCTGACGAGCCGACGCTGGCCGAAAATCCCGCCAACTATCTGGATCGGCATCTCATCCAGACAGTTGAAAGCATTGAGACAACCGGAGCGGTGGGGCTATTCGCAATCGGGATCGCGCATGATGTCAGTCGCTATTACCGAAATGCGGTGGCCATTGCGGATACGGGCGACATCGTGCGTGAACTCGCCGACAGATTCCCCGCCTGGATTTCGGCTTCCCGACGAATCAGGGGAGTAGCGGGCCGCTGATACGCCGGAAGATGAGAGGAATTCAGTAATTCAGGAGGATAAGAGCATTTTTATTAATTAGTAGTACAGAAATAAATGGTTGAAAAAACCTGCCTACAGGAGATAGCGATGAAGAGAGCAACAGTCGTATTGTGCGGTGTTTTCGTATCCACCCCGATCTGGGCGCAGAGTTCGGTGACACTGTATGGGGCAGTGGACGATGGCTTTACGTTCACGAACAACCAGGGCGGCAGCAAGAACTATCAGTTGTCCAATGGCGCTCTCGGCAGCAGCAAGTGGGGGATTCTGGTCAACGAGGATCTGGGCGGCGGCTTGCATACGGTTGCACGGCTTGAGAATGGCTTTGACATCAACAGCGGCGAGCTCGGTAACGATGGCCGCTTGTTCGGACGTCAGGCATACGTGGGACTGGGTGGAGGATTCGGTACGTTGACGTTGGGGCGTCAGTACGATCTGGTCGCCGATGCGCTGATGCCGATGGCGGCCACCTTGAAGTTTGCCGGAACGTTGGCGACTCACGCAGCCGATGTGGACAATATTTGGGGCGATTATCCGCTTAGCAACGTCATTAAATACAATTCGCCGGTCATCCACGGTTTCAAGGCGAGTGGTCTTTTCAGTCTCGGTGGGGTAGCGGGGGCATTTTCTGACAATCGCACAGAAGCCGTGAGTCTGGGCTATTCGGATAGTGCACTGGCGGCGAGCGCGGTATTTTCGCGTATCAACAATCCTGCCACGGCGCTGTACTACGCAAGCTCGATACCGCAGAGCGGATCGACGTTCAGTAACCCGATTACCAATCCGACTTTTAGTGGCTATGTTTCGGCGCGTACGTTGCAGACGGCAGGAGCCGGTCTGAACTACAAGCTGGGCGGCGCGACAATTGGCGCGGTATATACGAACGTCCGGTTCGAGGACGTGGTTCCGACGTCGTCTACGCCATTCTCGGGAACGGCATCCTTCAACAACTACGAAATCAACGGCACGTACCTGTTTACTCCAGCATTGACGGTAGGCGTGGGATACACCTATACCAAGGCGGAGACCGCGAAGTACAACCAGATCAACTTCGGGACGGAATATCAGCTGTCCAAGAGGACGGGGCTATATGCAACCGCCGTATGGGAGCATGCGTCGGGTACCGACTCGACCGGCAAGCCCGCGACTGCGGCGCTCGCGTTCATCACGCCGTCGAGCACGCCGAATCAGGTGGCGGTGAGGGTCGGCGTGCGGCACGTGTTCTAGAACGCGCGATCCGGAGCGAGGGAAATGGACGTGTCACCGGCGGCCACGCCAGTGACACGTCGGCACTTACATCGGCGGAGCGACGCCGTCCTTTTCAACGACCAGCCGCTGCGCGACAAATCCGCCTTGCGCTCCCGGCGTCGCGACCACGAAGACTTTCTTGCCCGGTGTCAGGTCGCTGCGCGTGGCCGGCGTGAAGGTCACAATCGGTACGTTCGTCGGGACGGTGACCTCGTTGCTTCCGCCTTTATACGACAGCTTCAGATTTCGGCCGTCCGTACCTTGTACGACTGTATCGACATTGGCGTTTGTCATCGTGCTGTTAGGACCGAGATCCCAGGCGTAGTGGCCTTCGCCCGTGCCGCGAGCCGCTTCGGGGAAGACAACGACTTCGGTTGCAGTGAGCTTTCCGCTGGTGTCGGTCGTCGCTGCGGTTCCCACGAAGGATCCGGGCTTGATATCGGATAGCTGCATGGCCTTGACCGCCGACACGGTGGCGCTCGGCTGAAGCTGAATAGAGACCGTGTCGCCGCTGCGGCGATGTACCGTGAGGACGTCGCCGGTCAGCGAGACGATCTCGCCGCGCACGCGCGTCGGCTTGGCCGTCGGCGTTTGGGCGAAGACGCCGCCGGCGAACGCCAGTCCGGCCAGAAATGCTGCGATCTTGACGTGAGAAGACATATTGGCTCCGTATAGCGAGGTTGAGGTGCGGGTGAATCAATGGACGTCATGAACCGCCAAACCAGTTGTAGCCCTGGTTTTCCCAGTAACCACCGGGATAGTCGTTGGTTATGCTGATCGCAACGATGTGCTTGGGATTCTTGTAGCCGAGCTTGGTCGGCATACGCAGCTTCATGGGGAAGCCGTATTTCGGCGGCAGTACGTCACCGTCGTAGGTCAGCGTGAGCAGCGTCTGCGCGTGCAATGCAGTCGGCATGTCGATGCTGGTCCAGTAGTTGTCTGCGCAATGCAGTGCAACGTATTTTGCTGTGAGGTCGGCGCCGGCGCGTTTGAGGAATTCGGCAAAGCGGACTCCGCCCCAATGACCAATTGCGCTCCAGCCTTCAATGCAGATGTGACGCGTGATCTGACTTTCCTGGGGCATTGCGCGCAATTCGTCGAGTGTCCATACGCGCTTGCCTTTCACGAGACCGCTCAGTTGAAGGCGGTAAGTGCCGGCATCGACTTCGGGCACGTCGTCGATATCGTAGTACGCGTTAAACGGGAACGGCCGCGTTATCATCGATTCGGGATACGTTGGCGCCATCTTGTTCGGGTCGAACAGCAGTGCCTGTACGTCGTCGTTGAAGAACGAAATGCGGCGCAGCATGGTATTGACCGACTTCTCGCTGGTCAGATCGCATCCGGACAGCAGTGCGAGACCGCCGAGAGACAAAATGCGCTGCCCGAGCAGCCGTCGAGCCGGACTCTTCAGCTCGCGATTCGCATCCTTGATGATCGACGCCGCATGTGACGTCAGGAGTTGCCCCGATTTTTTGTTCTTGCTGCGTAGAGTCATGGTCATCGTCCGCGAATCATCAGGAGAAGCGAGCGTGGCACTAGCGCAACCATGGCCAGATGCACGACAAAAAACGCCACAAGCAGGCTCATTCCGACGAAATGCACGATTCGCGCGTTGTCGTAGCCTCCCATCAGGGTACGCAGCAGCGGAAATTGCACCGACTTCCAGATCGCGAGTCCCGAGAGGATGATAACGGCGACGTCTGCAATGACGACGAGGTAGGCACACTTCTGCACCGCGTTGTATTGGGTGAGATCTTCGTGTCCGAGTTTGCCGCGCAATGCCGCACGCAGATCGGCCCAAAGCGCGCTGAACCGAACGGGAAACAGCTTCCGGCTCAGTCGTCCCGATCCGATGTTCATCCCAAGGTACACAAGGAAGTTCGCGACCAGCATCCACATGATCGCGAAATGCCATTGCAGGGCACCGCCAAGCCAGCCTCCTAGCGTGATCGCGGACGGAAACCGCAACGCCGGGAAAATCGGCGAGGCATCGTAGATCTGCCAGCCGCTTGTGACCATCAACACGACTGAAAACGCGTTGATCCAATGTGTAATACGAACCCATAAGGGTTGAACCATTGTGTGACTCAAAGCAGCCTCACGCGGGATGGGTTATCCGTTACAGCGGATAACCGGCCCTTTGTGCTTCGTTTATCCCGACGCGCGTCCATGGAAAGCGGCAACGCAACGACTCCTGGATGGCAAACGCAAACGGTGCGTGTCTATTCCGCCGCACGGTAAATATTTTTCTTACAAAGAACCGACGTGTGGCATGCACGTCGATCCGGCTTGCCGGAGCAGGTTAGGTGTCGGGGTATCTCACACGTTCGCGTCCCTCACCGCGTACCGGCGAGCGGCGCTGGCATGTCGCGATGCCTATGACGTCTCGGCGGTGGGCCTGACGTGGTCGGTCCGATCTGGAAATCCCGGCTTCAGTTGCCTTTGCCTTGTCTATCGGAACGGCCCGCACAGCCTGTCGATCGGCATCGCGACCAGCACGCTCGTGGTGAAAGCGAGACCCAGCGTGAACGCGACAGCGGCGGTCACGCTGCACCACGCCACGAAGCGGATTGAATCGCGTTTTGCGGGCGCGAGCGAGACGATCTGGCGCCAGGCGCGTCCCGTCGCGACCGCGAGCGCGAGGCAGATGGCGAAGGCGATCACCGAGGCGAGGGTCACGAGCCGCTCCACCGTGTCCCACTTCAGCGCATGGTGCTGGGCGATGCCACCTGCACAGGCCGTCGAAACCAGGTTGACGCACAGCAGCATGTACACGACCCAGACAAGCGGCGCGGCGAAGAGCGTGATCCAGACAATGAGACGTTGCCGCCGGGTGTCGCTCAAGCCGGCGGGAGGAGAGGCAGAGGCGTTCATGACGAACCTCCTGACCGCTGGGGCGCGGTAGATCAGGACCGCGAATGGAAGCGCAGAAATCGTGCCCGCTCCGAACCTCTCGACCCCATTCCCGGACGCTCACCTGAGGTGGGTACGAGCGTTGCATCGGCGATAAGTCGAGGCAATCGCGGCCAGCCGGCGCGATGTCATTCGATGGAAAGCGGAGGAGAAACCAGCCGATGGCGGAGGAAGCGTCGTGGTTCTTGCTGGTCGGCGTGATGCTGATGTTCATGGCGCTCGCGCGCGGGCCCATTGCCCGGTTGCCCCTCACGGGCGCGATGATCTATCTCGTGGTGGGCGTGGTCGTCGGGCCTGGCGTGCTCGGGCTCGTACACACCGATCTCGTGCAGAACGCGAGCACGCTTGCCGTGCTCGCCGAAGCGGGGCTCGTCGTCTCGTTGTTCTCGGTCGGCATGCATTTGCGCGTGCGGCTGCGCGACCGCTTGTGGCGGCTGCCCCTGCGCCTCGGCGTGCTCGCCATGGTGATCAGCGTTGCGCTGATGTTCGCGTTCGGCAGGGCGATGGGCGCGGCACCCGGCGTCGCGCTCTTTCTCGCCGCCACGCTCGCGCCCACCGATCCGGTGCTCGCCAACGAATTGCGTGTGCGCGAAGCTGGCGACGCGGAACCGGTGCGCTTCGCGCTCTCCGGCGAAGGCGGTCTCAACGACGGCGCCGCGTTGCCGTTCGCCTTGCTCGGTCTCGCGCTGTGCGGGCTGCGCGTGCCGGGCACGCAGAGTGTTGCAGCGTTCGTGTTCTGGCTGGCGTGGGGTTTTGCCGGGGCGTTGCTGATCGGCGCGCTGCTCGCCACGCTCTGCGTGCGGCTCGTGCTTCACCTGCGCACGCGTTATGGCGAAGCCGTGGGGCTGGACGGCTTCATCGCGATTGGTCTCATGTCGGTGACCTATGGCGTGGCGCTGCTGTTGCACGCGTATGCGTTCGTGGCCGTCTTCGCGGCAGGCGTAGCGCTGCGCCACGAAGAGCTGCGTGCAACCGGCGAGCGCCGCCCCGCCGAGGCGCTGGAGACGGTGCAACTGGGCGAGCGTGCCGAGGTCGCAAAGGATCCCGAGCGCGCCCACGCGCTGCTTGCCGAGAGCATGACGGGTTTCACGCTGGAGATCGAGCACTTCGCCGAGTTTTCCGTCCTGCTCGTCATCGGTTGCGTGATCTCTGCGCATTGGCGCGAGATGCTCGATCCGCGTGCGGTGTTGTTCGCGCTCGTACTGATATTCGTGGTGCGGCCGCTTTCCGTGCTGATTGCCATGACAGGCGCGCAGGCGGACCGGCAGCAGCGCCGCCTGATGGCGTGGATGGGCATACGCGGCGTGGGCGCGTTCTACTACGCGGTGTGGGGCATCGCTCTGGCCGGGGATGCGTTGCGGCCCGTGCTGCCTGCGGCGCTCGACGCGATTGCGATTTCCGTGCTGCTGCACGGTTCGACGGCAGGCGGCATGCTCGGGCGTTATTACCGCCGCAAGGAAGCGGAGAGTGCCGCAGTGCACGGGCATGTGCCGATATAGGCCGGCGGCGCTCGCCCGGGGCAGCCGGGGCACGTCTTTTGCTGTGCCGCGGCGAGTTCAACTCACGTGCGCGACTTATCCGACCATCATGGTTTCAAAAGCCACTGTTCTGTCCGTCCTGAGTGCTGCCTGTCTTGCTACCGCTTGCGTGCACATCGGCCCCACGCGGCTGCGTGCCGATCAGGTGGACTATTCGCGCGCGCTGGGCGACGCGAAAAAGCGTGAAATCCTGGCGACGATCGTGGGGCTGCGTTATGGCGATGCGCCTGCGTTTCTCACGGTCAGCTCGATCATCGCGGCTTACCAGTTCGATTCCACGGCGGGTGCGACCGGCAATGTTGGTTCGGGATCCGAACCGAATTATGCGCTTGCCACCGGCACGGTATCTTACGGCAATCACCCCACCTTCACGTTCGCACCCACTACCGGCGAAGCGTATGCCACGGCTTATATTCGCCCGCTTGCGCCGGAGCTCGTGCTGCCGCTCGCCGAAGGCGGAATACCGATCGACCTGTTGTTGCGCATGACGGCGCAGTCGATCGGCGGTCTGCAGAATGGCAGCGCGCTCGGCGGCGAGAACGCCGCCGGGGCTCCGGGCTTCTTCGAACTGCTGCAGGCGCTGCGGCGCCTGCAACTGGCCGGCGAGCTCAACGTGGAGTCCCGCAACGAGAAGGGCAAGAGCAGTGTGTATTTTGCAATCGGGGCGACCGAAGGGACCAAGCCGCCCGAGGTTGCGGCCGATCTCGCCCGCGTGCGTACGCTTTTGCATCTCGGGGCGAATACGCGGACCTATGAAGTAGTGTATGGCCCTTCCGCGCAGCGCGGCGATCGCATTCCCATCGTGACCCGTTCGGTGCTCGGCATTCTTACCGACCTGGGCGCGCAGGTGCAGGTGCCCGACGCCGACGTCAGCAGCGGTTCGACCAAGCCGACCGTAGGCTTGATCGGCGGCGAAACGCGTCCCACCATCATCGTCCATGCTGGCCCGAAGGCGGGTAAAAATGCCTATGTCGAGGTGGACTACGACGGCACGCAGTATTGGGTCGAACGCGACGACTTCGATTCGAAATACGCGTTCACGGTGCTGCAGAATCTGATGGCTCTCGCCGAATCCGATACGAGTGCGAAGGCGCCGGTCGTCACGATACCGGCCAATTGAAGCGTCGTGCGTGGTGATGCGGGATCACTCGTCGCCGCGCTCGATGCTGAATACGAGTTCCGTGCGCCGCTCGCCGTTATAGCCCGGCACGCTCACGTAACCCCGCATCTGCACGTGAAAACCGCGCCGCGTGCCGATGGCGGGCAGCGCGCCGACCACGCGGCTATCGAACCCGCCTAAACCCACGGACGGCACCGGCACATGATTCTCCGGCGTGGCGTTGGACTTGACGACGTTGTCCTGCAGCGGGGAGGCATCGCGCCCCGCCTCGCGGGTCTTGCCGTCGGCGTCGACGCTCGTGCCGCTCGCTACGGTGCCGGCCATTTCGACGGTCATGATGCGGCGGCTCGCGCGGGCCAGCGGGTCCGGGCCGGCGCTCGGGCCCATCACCATCGCGGGCTTGCGGGTGGCCATTTCGGCTCGCTGGGCTTGTGCTGAATTGCGGGGTGGACGGGGCACGTTGGTCTCCTGGTCGAGTCTCCTGTTCGCTTACCCTCTCTGTGCGCATCGCGCGTGCCGGCCACGCAGAAGTCCGTTCAGGCGGCCGGTCGCACCATGCGCGTGGGGTCGAAGTCGGCCCAGTGGCCGTCCTGCCAGAGCCCCGAGGCTTCTTCGATATCCTGACCGTTTGCGTTACGCAGAACCTCAATCGCGCGCGGCTGGAGTCCCGGATTCACATGCACGGCGAGCAGCACGCCGGACTCGCGTTCATGTGGCCCCGCCGACAGCCCCGGTGCTTCGTGCCGGCCACCTCCGCGCGTGAGCAGCATGGCGCCGATGAGCGAGCCCACGTAGGCTCCCACGGCGGTCGCCACGATGAGCACCAGCAGCGAGTGAAAGAGCAGCAGCGTGAGCAAGCCGGCCACGAGCATCCCGACCACGGCGCCGATCGCACCGCCTCCCGTGGCCCCGAGGCCGGCAGGCCGGGCGTGCCGGTCGGCGTACTCGTCGCCGCCTATCGGGAAGCGCGCGTGCTGACCGCCGGGATTCACGTAGAACTCGGCGACGTCTTCATCGACGAAGCCGCTCGTCAGAAGCCGGACTCTGGCGGAATCGGCTGCGGCGAACGTGGTGAACCGTGCTGCGATGATCTGGGACATGGTTTTCTCCCTCGGGCAATCGCCCGTTTACGAGGGGAGCGCAAGCGCTGTTCCATGGTCGCGCAGCCATCCGGTCGGGAACGGATGATGCGGGTCGGCAGAGCAGGGCAGGCCTGGTTCAACCATCGGCCACAAAGAAAAACGGCAGCAACGCGTGGTTCGCGTGCTGCCGTTCGGGACCGTCGTTCGGGACCGTGTTACCCGCGTTATTCGCTGGGCTTCGGCGCCGGGGTGGGGCCGGCGGCCGGTTCGTCGTCCTCGTCGTCGTCGCCCGCGTGGTGGATCTTGCGCGAGACTTCGTCGAGCTTGTCGCCCAGCGCGCGGCGCACCGTGACGTAGAACACGGGAATCAGCAGGAGGCCGAAGAACGTGGCGAACACCATGCCGCCGATCACGCCCGTGCCGATCTCGTGCCGCGACGAGGCGCCGGCGCCGGTCGAGAGCACCAGCGGCAGCACACCCAGGATGAACGCCATCGAGGTCATCAGGATCGGGCGCAGCCGCAGTTTCGCCGCCTGCACCGTAGCCTCGAACAGCGTCAGGCCGTTCGCCTGGCCGTCCACCGCGAATTCCACAATCAGAATCGCGTTCTTCGCCGCCAGCCCGATCACCGTGACCATGCCGATCTTGAAGTAGATGTCGTTAGGCACACCGCTCAGGCGGCAGAACGTCACCATGCCGAGGAGGCCCAGCGGCACCACCAGCAGCACCGCCACCGGGATCGACCAGCTCTCGTAGAGCGCGGCGAGACAGAGGAACACCACCACCACCGAGAGAATCATCAGCAGGGTTGCCGCATTCCCCGCGAGGATTTCCTGGTAGGACTGACCCGTCCAGTCCGCGGCGAAGCCCGGAGGCAGCGACTTGTTGATGATGTTCGTGATCACCTGCATTGCCTGGCCGGTGGAGTAGCCCGGCGCCGAGTTGCCGACGATCTCGATGGCCGAATAGCCGTTATAGCGCGGCAGCGCCTGCGGGCCGACATTCCAGTTCGCCTTCACCACACTCGAGAGCGGCACCATGTTGTACGGGCTGATCGCGGTGTTGCTGACCGAAGGATTGGTCGGTGTCTCGTAGCCGCTGGAGTTGACCGTCGAGGTCGTGGTCGTCGTCGTGCTGCTCGAGGTGGTCGTGCCCGAGGTGCTGCTGCTGACGTTGGACGGCGTGTAGATGTGCTGGAGCGCGTCGAGTCCCATGCGGTAGGGCGCGTCGGCTTGCAGATACACGCGCTTCACACGGCCGCCGTAGGTGAACTGGTCGATATAGTACGGCGCGAGCTGCATCTGCAGCGAGTTATAGACGTCGGTGAGCGAGAGCCCCATCGACGCCGCCTGCACGCGATCGACCGTCACCTGCAATTGCGGCGCCGCAGGCAGCGAGTTCGGGCGGATGCCGTAAAGCTCGGGGCTCTTGCCCGCTTCGGCCAGCAGCTTCATCTCGGCTTGCCCCAGCTCGGCGCGCGACTGTCCGGCGCGGGCCTGCAGGAACATGTCCACGCCGCCGAACTGGCTCAGCCCGCGGATGGTCGGCAGGTTCACCACGAAGATCTGCGCGTCGTTGATGCTGTGCAGGATCTGGTTGGCCTGCGGGATCAACTGCATGGCCGACTTCGAGCGCTTGCCCCAGTCGGCCAGCTTGATGAAGACCATGCCGACGTTTTCGCTGTTCCCCACGAAGCTGAAGCCCTTGACGTCGAAGACCCCCACGATGTCCTTGCCGATCGGGCTGTGCGAGAGCTTGTCGCCGATCTCCGCCATCACCTTGCCGTTGCTTTCCAGCGTCGAGCCGGACGGCAGGTTGACGAGCGCGAGCATGAAGCCCTGGTCTTCGTCGGGGACGAACGAGGTCGGCATGCGCGCGTAGAGGAAGCCGGCCAGCGCCGCAACGAGCACGAACAGCATCATCCAGCGCGGCGCATGGTGCACCGCGCGGCCCACCTGACCGAAGTACGTGTTGCTCAGGCGGTTGAAGCCCTTGTTGAACCAGCGGAATATGAAGTGCGAATCGCCGTGGTGGTCGGGCTTGAGGATGGTCGCGCACAGCGAGGGCGTAAACGACATCGCGAGGAACGCCGAGAAGCCCATCGAAATCGCGATGGTCATGGCGAACTGCGCGTAGATGATGCCGGTGGCGCCAGGCTGGAACGCGGAGGGGACGAACACCGCGGCCAGTACCACCGTAATGGCGATGATGGCGCCCGTGATCTGGCTCATCGCCTTGCGCGTGGCTTTCTTCGGACTGAGCTTCTCCTCGCTCATGATGCGCTCGACGTTCTCGATCACCACGATCGCGTCGTCCACCACGATGCCGATGGCGAGCACCATGCCGAACAGCGTCAACTGGTTGAGCGAGAAGTTCAGGGCCTTCAGGCCGATGAACGTGCCGAGCAGCGCCACCGGAATGACGAGCGTCGGGATGATCGTCGCGCGGATGTTCTGCAGGAAGATCAGCATCACGAAGAACACGAGGACGATGGCCTCGACGAGCGTGCGCACCACGTCCGTGATCGACGCCGTGATGAACGGTGTCGTGTCGTAAGGCACGTTCCACGTGACGCCCGAGGGCAGGTCTTTCGCGAGTACCGCCATTTCGGCTTTCACCGCATTGGCCACGGCGAGCGCGTTGGAGCCCGGCAGCAGGTACACGCCCATGCCGCCCGCGGCCTTGCCGTTATAGGCCGCCGAAGAGCCGTAGCTCTGCGCCCCGAAAGTGATGCGGGCAACATCGCTCAGATGCACGACGGTACCGTCGTTGGTCGTCACGAGGATGATGTTCTTGAACTGCTCGATCGACGAGAACAACGTGTCGCCCGACACCGTGGCCGTGAACACCTGCCCCTTCACCGCCGGGTCCGCGCCCAGGGCGCCGGTGGCGAACTGCGCATTCTGCGCGTTCACGGCGTTGAGCACCTGAGTGGTGGAAAGGCCGTAGCCCTGCAGCTTGTCCGGATCGAGCCAGATGCGGATGGCGTATTCCGAGCCGAGCATGAAGGTGTTGCCCACCCCGTTGACCCGCGCGATCACCGGCTGGATTTGCGAGGCGACCAGGTCGGAGAGGCGGTCCGCGTCGATGGCAGGGTTATCCGACTGCAGGCCGATGAACATCAGGATGTCCGGGCTCGCCTTGGCCACCACCACGCCCTGCTGCGTCACTTCGGCGGGCAGGAGCGGCTGCGCGAGCTGGACCTTGTTCTGCACCTGCACTTCGGCAATGTCGGGGTCCGTGCCCGTGGCGAAGCTCAGCGTGATGGTGGCCGTGCCGTTGCTGTTCGAGGTCGAGCTGAAGTACAGCAGGTTGTCGATGCCGGTGAGCTGCTGCTCGATCACCTGCGTGACCGTCGATTCCATCGTGGCGGCGTTGGCGCCCGGATAGGTCGCGGTCACCGTCACCTGCGGCGGGGCGATATCCGGGTACGAGTCGATCCCCATGCGCGATAGCGAAATCACGCCGATCAGGCAGATCAGAATAGGGATCACCCAGGCAAAAACCGGGCGGTCGATAAAGAAACGTGGCATGAGGCGGACTCCTTACGACTTGTCGGCAACGGTCTGGGCGCCCGATGCCGGGGCGGTGGCCGCCTGGGCTCCGCTCGCGCCTTGCTGCCACGGACTTGCCTTCACCGACACGCCCTCGTGCACGCTCTGCAGTCCGGTCACGATCACCTGGTCGCCCTCGGCCAGCCCGCCCGTGACGATCCAGTTGTTTTGATAGCTCTCGCTCGTGGTGACGTCCTTGCGCGCGACCTTGCCGCTCGCGTCCACCACCATCGCGAAGGCGCCCACGGTATCGCGCTGGATGGCCTGCTGCGGAATCAGGAAGGCGTTGTTGCGCTGGCCTAGATTGACCATCAGCGACACATACATGCCGGGCAGCAGCTGATGCTGCGCATTGGGAATCAGCGCGCGCAGATTGACCGCGCCGGTGGCGGCGTTCACGGTGACATCGGAGAAGTCGAGCGTGCCCGTTTGATCGTATGCGGTGCCGTTGGGCAGCATGACCTGCACGCTGGTGGCGTTTTGCGGCGCGAGCGCGACGTTGCCCTGGCTTTGCGCCTGCCTCAGCGTAACGAGGTCGGCCGCGCTGATCGTGAAGTTCACGTAGAGCGGATCGATCTGCTGCACGGTCGTGAGGAGCGTGCCGCCCGAGCCGGTATCGGCCGTGCTGGAGCCCACCACGGCACCCACCGTCACCTGTTGCTGGCCGGCGATGCCGGCAATGGGCGACGTCACCTTGGTATAGCCCAGGTTCAGGCGCGCACCGTCCACCGCGGCCTGGTCCGCCTTGACCTTGGCAGCGGCGCTGCGTTCGGCTGCGTCGGCGTTGTCCACGGTCTGTTGCGAGACCGAGCCCACCGGCAGCAGCTTGCGATTGCGCTCGGCGGTGATGTGGTCGTTGACGTAGGTGGCCTGGTCTTCGGCCAGCGTCGCGAGATCGTTATCGAGCACCGACTGATAGAAGGCCGGATCGATCTCGAAGAGCAGTTGCCCCGCCTTCACGGTGCCGCCTTCCGTGTAGACGCGCTTCACCAGCACGCCGGAAACGCGCGCCGTCACGTTGGCGCTGTAGTAGGCCGAGAGCCGGCCCACCAGATCGCGCCGAAGCGGCACGTTCTGGGGCTCGGCCTTGACGACGCTCACTTGAGGCGGCGGAGGCGCCGGGGGCTCGCTCTTGCTACAGGCCGCGAGGGTAACGAAACCAATGGACAGCAGCGACGCGCGCACAGGCAGTAACGTCATAGGACACCATGCTTGCATGATCGAGGAAAGGGAAAAGGCCCGCACAGGACGGGCGTAGGTAGTCTGTTGTTCGCGCACGCTTCACCGCACCGGAGAGGCCGACGCGGCCGAAGCGGCTGCCGGCGGCTGCCCGGCCGACGCTAGCGCATCGACTGCGTGCTCTTTGTTGTCGTCCCACTGCCAGCCGCCGCCGAGATTCTTGATCAGCGTGACGCTGCTTTCGGTCAGGAGCGCATGCGTATCGGAGAGGTTCTGCTGGGCCGTGAGCAGCGTGAGCTGCTGGTTCAGCAGATCCTGCTCGCTGGCGGTGCCGATGGTGTACTGCGCGTGCTCGCTGTCGAATAGCTGCCGGTTGCGCTGGTAGATATTCGCGTAGGCGTCCGCTTGCTGCTGGAGGTGATTCCACGACGAGAGACTGTCCTCCACGCTCTGGAACGCGCTCAGCACGGTCTGCCGGTAGCTCGCGACGTTTTCGTCGTAGGTGGCCCGCGCTTCGTGCACCGCGGCCGTGCGCGCGCCGCCGTCGAAGATCGTGGCCGCGAGATCCGGGCCGAGCGTCCAGAAGCGGTTGGGCACCGAGAACAGGTTGGCGAGCATGTTGTGCTGGAAGCCGCCCTCGGCCGAGAGCGTCAGCGTGGGGAAGAACGCCGCTTCGGCCACGCCGATCTTCGCGTTGGCCGAGGCCGCCGTGCGCTCGGCGCTCACCACGTCGTAGCGGCGCTCGAGCAGTTGCGAGGGCAGCGCGAGCGGCACGGCCGGCGTGGCGAACGCGTAGTGGGGATCGGCTTCGATCGAGAACCCGCCGGGCGGCACGCCGATCAGCACCGCTATCGCATGTTCGTCCTGCTCGCGCGTGATCTGCGTGGTCTGCAGTTCCGCGATCACGAGTTCGAGATTGTCCTGCGCGTTCAGCACGTCGTCGGCCGACGAGTTGCCTTGCTTATAGCTTTCGCGCGTCATGTCGAGGATGCGCCCGAAGAGCTGCTGCTGCTGCTTGAGGAGGTCGATGTCCACGTCGGCCTGGCGCAGCTCGAAGTAATCGACGGCGACGCTCGCGGCAATGGAGAGGCGCTCGCCGGCGAGCTGGGCGTCGCTGGCCTGCGCGCTCGC
Organism: Paraburkholderia sp. J12; assembly: GCF_905220215.1. NCBI lineage: Bacteria > Pseudomonadati > Pseudomonadota > Betaproteobacteria > Burkholderiales > Burkholderiaceae > Paraburkholderia > Paraburkholderia sp. J12. The sequence continues at coordinate 278,310 of NZ_CAJMZC010000008.1, read as the reverse complement.
CTTGCTCGATTCGATCTCGCGCCGTATTTGCCCCCACAGGTCGATTTCCCAGCTGGCCGCCGCGTTCACGCCCACCGAATTGTTGACGCCCGGCACGGCGGTGCTGGTTGAGCTCGTTGCCGCGGCCGCCGCGCCGTTGCCATAACCCGAGCGCGCGCCCGAGGCGCCTGCGGTGATGGTCGGGAAGAGGCTGGCCGTGTTGGCTTCGACGGTGGCCGTCGCGAGCCGGTAGGCCGCTTCGGCCTGGGCAATCGACTGGTTGGCCTTGAGCGACTGGTCGATCAGGTCAGTCAGCTTGTCGTCGTGATAGTCGAGCCACCAGGTGCTGGACAGCGAAGCCTGCGGATTGGCTTCGGCCCGTTGCCAGTCCACACCTTCCTTGAAGGTGGCCGGAATCTGCACGACGGGCTTCTGGTAGTCCGGCCCGACTGCGCAGCCTGCCGCGATGAGCGCCGCCGCGACCATGCCGCCGTATCGCAGGGCGCGCAGACTTGTGCGCTCCGGGGATGACCTTACGCTACCGGATGTCTTCATTCACTAACCTGTTATAGAGGTGCGGGCTTCGAACGGGGCAGCCTGGGCGACGCCGGGTGGTGTGTCGCCAGGGGCTGCCACGATCCTGTCGCGGCAGGCCCCGATCGAAGGGGCCGTATCCTGCTTTCCCGCCTGCGTGTCATGTCAGGAAAGCAGGACAACGAACTGTTCAGGGTTTTTTGCACAAACGGCATCGGAACCGGGATTTTGTACGTGCATTCCGACAATTGCGCGGACCAGTCTGCCGGGATTTCCCACTTGGCAGGATAGATGCGCGCGCATCGACGATGCAGGACGCTTACCTTACTTGTCCTTACGATCCGGCCTCGCGCACCGTGCGAAGTTTGCAGTCAGTTCCGGTCCGATGGGAGCACATCCTAGCGCTTTTCATATTTGTGCGCAGAATGCGGGACGGTTTTCCGGTTCGCCCCTGGCTTCGCGGACGAAAAAGGCCCGAGGCCTCGACATTCGTGCTGGCAAAGCGAGAGACGCGAACCCCATCGCGAAGCCCGGTTGCCGGCCCGCGAGCGTGTCCGCTGCCGACGCAAGCCAACAGTTTCCTTTCAAAAAATGGGCCGGTCATGACGATGAATTGCTCGCATCTAAGGGTTGCTACGGAGTCGAAGTATCGCGGCGCCATGCGTGCGGGTAAAGTAGTGAGGTTATGGTAGTAAGAGCACTAACAGGATGAGCGACCATCTGGCTTCTGGAAACCTGCTTGGCACCTATCTGCGCGAGCGCCGCGCGCAGCTCGATCCGGCCACCCTGGGCTTTTCTTCCGAGCGCCGCCGCACGAGCGGCCTGCGTCGCGAGGAAGTGGCGCAGCTGGCCAACATCAGTCCGACCTGGTACACCTGCCTCGAGCAGGGGCGCGGCGGAGCGCCTTCGGCCGATGCGCTCGACCGGCTTGCGCGCGCGCTGATGCTGAGCGACGTGGAGCGTGAGCATCTCTTCCTGCTGGGGCTCGGCCGGCCGCCCGAGGTGCGCTACCGCCAGCACGACGATGTCGAGCCGCGGCATCAGCGCGTGCTCGATGCGCTGGATCCCAGTCCGGCCATCATCAGGACGGCGACCTGGGACGTGGTGGGCTGGAACCGGGCTTCGAAGGCGTTGCTGCTGGACTTCGGGGCGGTGCCGCGCGCGCCGCACAATGTGCTGCGCTTTCTCTTTCTCGACCCGCGCGCCCGCGTCATGCACTACGACTGGGAAAAGGCGGCCCGCTTCGTGCTGGGCGCATTCAGGATGGACGCCGCCCGCGCCGGAGCGGCCGAAGTCGTGGAGCCGCTCGTCGAAGAGCTGTGCCGCGAGAGCCCGGAGTTCGAGGCGATGTGGCGGGACAACGTCGTGCAGGGCCCGCGCGGCGAGCCCATCAAGCATCTGCGTCATCCGGTGCTGGGGCCTCTCACGCTCGAAAATTCGGTCTTCTCGGTCGATGGCCGAACCGATCTTCACCTCGTGATCTTCAATCCGGTGACGCCCGACGATGCCAGCAAGATTCAGTCGTTCATGGAGCGTCAGTAAGGTTGCTTTAGCGTTGCTTTAGCACTGCCGGGCGAAATGAAAGCGTAAGATTTTGCGCGGTCTATGCAGTCTATGCAGTCCTGCGCCGCCAGTCGTAATCCTGCAAGGCGTCGTGCAGTGTGGCGTCTGCCCAGTCTTCATCGATCGCCTGACGCAGGATAGTCTGCTGGCTTCGCGGCGCGAGGCCGCCCAACGGCGGGTCGCGGTCGAGATTGGTGGGGAAGGGATAGCCTTCGGCGCATGAGGCGACGACCGCATCGATTTCGCCGATCGTCATCCGGCCCGCGGCGTGGCTTGCCTTCAACACGGGAAACACCGCCTCGCACATCCGCCGCCGGTCTAACGTTTCCATCGCGCGTCCGAACGCGGACGACACCTGCAAAAGATTGGCCATGCGCTGGATGCCCGTAGCCGCGTCCGTGCGATTGGCGCCGGCGGCATGAAACAGCGCAGGATTGAAAAACAGCGCGTCGCCCTTCGCGAGCGGCAATTGCACGAAATTCGCTTCGAAGTACTCACGAAACTCCGGCCGGCGCCATGCGAGATAGCCTTCGGCGTAGCGCTGCGAGTACGGCAGGAGCTTCGTCGGGCCGCTTTCCACCGGCATGTCGCCATGTGCGACCGCGCCTTGAAGCGTGAGAAACGCCGACATGCGATGCACGTGGGCCGGATAGCGTTCGGCTTCCTCCACGGTCTGGAAGCCCAGGTGATAGTCGCGGTGCGCGAGTTGCGCGGCGCCACCCGGTCGCACGACGTTGACCTGCGAAGTCATCTGGTAGCCGGGGCCGAGCCATGCCTGCGCTGCTGCGGCAAGCATGGGATTGGCGAAATAACGCGCGAAGACTTCGGGTGCCTGCACGCAGAGCTTTTCCTGTGCGTTCCAGATGCGGTCGTTGGCGCCGGCTTTCGCGAAGTGGTCGCCTGCGCCGGCCCCATCGGCACGTTCGCTCTGAATGATGGATTCGAATACGGCGGTCGCTTCGTCGATGGGCGTCACGTCCGTGAACGCCTGTTTGAGCACCAGCACGCCCGCGCCGCCGCGCAGCACGTTGACCCATTCGCCCTGGAGGGCCATGCGCTGACGCCCATCGGTCAGCGTGTGCGCCAGTTTTCGGCAGTCGTATACGGGGATGCTTTCGCATAGGTCGTTCGCAAAGACCAATGGCGCATCGTCGCGGCGCTCGACCTGTTCCGAAAACGCCGCAAGCGAACAGTCGCGTTCGGTGTACCAGACGTTGCGTTCTTGTCCCCACTGTCCGTCGTTGCAATCCATCGCGTCTCCTTGCGTTGCTGGATCTAGCATAGCGGCCGCAATCGGGAACGGGCTATCATAAAACCATCAAAAACACATCAAGGTCGAGGTGACGAACGTGGCTCGCCGGTTTCTCGTGAAGGAGATCGCACTCCAGGCCGGCGTGGGGCTCGCCACGGTCGATCGCGTGCTCAACGGGCGCGCGCATGTGCGCGAGCACACGCGCAAGCGGGTCGAACAAGCCATCCGGGAACTCGAAAAACAGGAACTGCAACTGGCGACGGCGGGGCGCAAGCTCATCGTCGACGTGGTGGTGGAAGCGCCGTCGAGGTTCGCAGACGAAGTGCGCGACGCGCTCGAAGCGGAATTGCCGGGCCTGCATCCCGCCGTGTTCCGGCCGCGCTTTCTGATGCGCGAGACGATGACGACCGAAGAGGTCGTCGAGACGCTGCATGCGATAGGCCGGCGCGGCAGCCACGGCGTTTTCCTGAAGGCGCGCGACGTGCCCGGGATCGCCGATACGATCGGCGAGCTGCAACGACGCGGTATTCCGGTGGTGACGATCTTTACGGATATCCCGTTGTCCGGCCGCATCGCCTATGCAGGTCTGGACAATCGCGTGGCCGGCGCCACGGCGGCGTGGCTCGTGGGGCAATGGCTGGGCAAGCAGCGCGGCAGTGTGCTCATCACGATGAGCGACGAGCGTTTTCGCGGCGAGGAGGAGCGCGAGATCAGCTTTCGCCGTGCGCTACGCCTGCGCTTTCCCCGGCTGGCTTTGATCGATGCGAGTGGCGGGCACGGACTCGACGCGGCCACCGAGGCGCGGGTTCGCAGTGCCCTGTCGAAGCATGACGATATCGCCGCCGTCTATTCGATGGGCGGCGGCAATCCCGCGATCTTGCGGGCGCTTGGCGCGAAGCGCCGCCCGGTGTGTTTCATCGGCCACGATCTGGACCGGGACAACGTGCGCCTGCTGCGCGAAGGCCGGATTCAGGCGGTGCTGCATCACGACTTGCGGCAGGATATGCGCTCGGCCTGCCAGCGCGTGATGGGCTTTCACAAGCTGCTGCCGGCGGCGGCCGTGTCGCCGTCTTCGTCGGTGGTCGTTGTGACGCCGGAGAACATTCCGGAGCATATTGCCAGCCGCTTTCGTTGACGGGTGACTGAGGCCCTATCGTGACGGCATCCGCTGTGCGGGTCTTAACATTCCCGATTTATGGTTCGGAATGCTTATTTAAAAAATCATGATCTGGGCGTCTTGCGGACCGGGTATAGTGCGGGCTGGAGAATCACGTCAAACCCGTATTCCATGCTTACTCTGACTTACAGCGGCGCTCTGCCGTGCAGCACCGCAACCGTTCCCGTCTCCACTCGCCGCCACTCACTGCCCGCCACGCCGGCTTCCGGGAGGCGTGCATGAGCGAGCGTTTCGATATCGCGGTAGTCGGGGGCGGCATCGTAGGCCTTGCCGTCGCGCTGGCGGCGGCACGCAAGGGCAAGCGCGTCGTCGTGCTGGATCGCAGCGCGCGGGCGACCGGTGCCTCGATCCGCAATTTCGGCTTCGTCACGGTGACGGGCCAGGAGGCCGGCGACCACTGGGCTCGCGCGATGCGCAGCCGCGAAGTCTGGAAAGAAGTCGCGGAGGAAGCCGGCATTGCGGTCCAGCATCGCGGCGTGGTGATTCCCGCGCGCCGTCGCGAGGCCGCCGACGTGCTGCACGCCTTTCTCTCGACCGACATGGCCGAGGGCTGCAAGCTGATCTCGCGCGACGAGGCCGCTGCCATCGTCCCCGCGTTGCGGCTCGACAAGGTCACGGAGATCCTCTATAGCCCGCATGAATTGCGCGTGGAATCGGCCGAAGCGCTGCCGAAGATCGCCGCATGGCTGGCGCAACGGCACGGCGTGGTGTTTCACTGGAACACGGCAGTGCTCGCGGTGGACGGCCATCGCGTAGAAACGAGCCGCGGCCCGATTCACGCGGATGCCGTGGTCGTCTGCCCCGGCGACGATCTTTCCACGCTTTTCCCGGAGCGCATTGCGCCCTACGGCTTGCGCATCTGCACGCTGCAGATGCTGCGGCTGGCCGTGCGAAACGCCCGGCCGGCATTCGGCGCCGCCGTGATGTCCGACCAGAGCATCGCGCGCTACGAGGGCTTTGCGGCGCTGCCGCAAGCTCGGGCGCTGATCGACAAGCTCGATGCGGAGGAAAGCGAATATCGCGCTGCGGGCATACACCTGATCGCGGTGCAGTCCGCAGACGGATCGCTCGTGGTGGGCGACAGCCACGTGTATGGCGATGCCCAGGCGCCGTTCGCGCAGGCGCGTTTCGACGAGCTGATTCTCGACGAGTTCGACCGCGTGTTCGATCTGCCCGCTCGCGAGGTGGTCAATCGCTGGATCGGTTGTTATGTGTCGTCGAGCGAGCGTCGGGTGCTCGTCGACCGGCCGGCGAATCACGTTCGCATCGTCATGGTGACGGGCGGCACGGGGGCATCGACGGGCTTTGCGCTCGGCGAGCAGGTGATTGCGGACCTGGGACTCTAGGGCCTCGGGCCCACGCGCGCCGGTTCCGCTGCTGCAATCGGCACCACGGAGCGATCGCGAGACACCTTGCATGCACTCGCTGCCGTGAAGCAAGCGGACAAAGCGAAGTCGTCTTGAGTCGCTGTCGTCTCCGAACGACACCACCCTCGTTGACAAACGATGTGAATACAACGAAACTCGCAACCATGTTGACCCAAAACTTCGGCTCTATTGTCAAGCAACGTCCTATGGGCGCCCGCGCGGGTGTGCCATCGGAGGCCTGTTTGCGTTAGATCTTGCGGAAGTTGGGATCAACGGGCCTCGCCGGACATGCGGACGAGGCTTTTTTGTTTTGGGGGCCTCTCCGTTACCGGCATCACTAACGGAGATAAAAATGGAAAAGAATCAGCCCTTGTTAGAGCGCAGCCATGCACGGCATGCGTCGATCTACCCAAGCCGTCGTACCGCTGCGGCGCGCCACGAAGCCCACGCTTCGCACGCTGCTGCGCCTTTGCCGCTCACGCGGATCTTTCATCCTTACGAGTACTGGGCACACGCACCGCACGACGAAAGCGGAGCGGACGTCCCTGTTCCCACGCGTACGGAGCCCGATCCGCCGAGGAGCGGCTGGCCGGCCGCGCCGCCACTCGCTTTCGCGGGATGGTTGCACCGCTGGGCGGTGCGCGGGGCGCTGTCGTTTCGGCGTGCCCTGGCGTGACGATCTGAGCGCTCCATGCGCTCTATAAAGCAAGTGCGCCGGCACACCCCGCGAAGGGTGTGCCGGCGCATGCGTGCTGCTTTCGCGTTCCGCAAGGGAACGCGAGCGGAACGCCCGAACGCGTTTAGAAGCGTTGCGTCATGCCGACGATCGCGGCCACGGCGTGGTTGGTGGACGAGAAGGTCGAGCCGCTGAAGTTGGCCACGGCTGCCTTGCCCGTCGAGTCCGTACCGGAAGCGGCTTCATAGAAGCCGTCCGCGTAGAGGTACGTGCGCTTGGACAGGGCATACGTCACGCCCAGGTTGACCTGGTTGTAGTGCGCGCTGTCGAAGCTGCCGGCGCCGCTGTTGTGCGTGTAGATGTACGCGGCCGCGACCATGAACGCGGGCGTCACCTGGTACTTCACGTTCAGTTCGCCGGAGTTGAACGTGGCCGTGCCGCCGTTGTACTTCGTGCCGAAGCTGCCGCCTGCGTTGACTTCACCGAGGTTCTGGAACTGCGTGTTCGAGTACAGGGCGGCGAGCGTCACCGGGCCCAGCGCGTACGAGCCGCCGGCCGTCACGATCTGCTGCGAACCTGCCGAAGCGTAGCCGCCGAAGATGCGGCTCGGCATGTTGTTGTTCGTGCCGGTGGCCGACGTGGACGAGTTGCCCTGGTCGCCGAAGGTCGCATAGTACGGATCCTTCGTGAACATGTAGCTCGCACCCAGCTTGACGGGGCCGGCCGAGTAGTTCAGGCCCACGTCCTTGACCGAGTTCTGGGCGAAGTTGCCCGCCACGCCGCCGAGGCTGTACAGCACGCCGAGCGTCGCGCCGCTGATGTTCGGGCTCGTGTACTTGATCGAGTTCTGGATGCGGTTCGACGTATCGACGTTGTCCACGTCGGCGGCACGCGTGCCGAAGCCGAGGCCCGAGGCGGCCCAGTCGGCGCCCGATGCGAACGTGCTCGTGGCGTCGTTGCTGGCCGAGTACTGGCGGCCGGCCGTGACCGTGCCCCAGCTCGAGTTGCCGATACCGACGAACGCCTTGCGGCCGAACAGCAGGCCGCCTTGCGACAGGCCGCCGGTGCCGACCGTGAAGCCGTTTTCGAGGTCGAAGATAGCCTTCGTGCCGCCGCCCAGATCTTCCGAGCCGAGCAGACCCCAACGCGAGGAGGTCGCGGTGGAGAGGCTCCACGACGCGCTGCCCTTCACGTTGTTGTTGTACAGGATACCGGCATCGACGAGGCCGTAGAGCGTAACGCTGCTCTGTGCGTGTGCTGCGCCGGCGATCGTGCCGAGCACGAGGGCCGCTGCGGTTGTCTTGTTGATCTTCATCTGTTTGATTTATTGCTCTGGTTATGGAGGGGTGAGTGACGCTGCATTTCCGAAAAGCCCGGCAAAGCGCGCGGCGACCATTCTTGCCCGCTTCCGCAACACCGTACGTCCCCGCTGCGGTCCTGGGCGCGAACGCCATCCGGCCCGGCGTCATCACCGCCCGAACGCGGCGGTGGAAGATGCCGAAAACGATTTCAGGCCGCGCGAATTCTATGCGTGACGAATGTCACTTGTGTGACTCCAGAATTCTCTAGTTGGGTTTCCGAAACATCGTCGATCGAGCCGCTGGAGCGGCTGGAACGTCTGCTCAAATCCAGTGCGCGGGCAATAAGCGACGCGGCGAAGTGCATCGAATTGGTGCGAAGTGTCTTCTGAATTTCTTCTTTGAAATATTATTGAAAGCAATCCAGGCGAGGAGGATGGGCGGTGCTCGAATCGTCCGGTTTCGGGAATTTGTATTGGATTCCTGATTAATTGATGAGGGTTTTATCCGTTCAGCGGTGGAGCGGATGTATTTCATAAAATGCAACTAACGGCCTGTCCCGGTACGTACCACCGGGCAGAGAGGCATCGCATCGCCACAGCGACCAGTGCAGCGCTTGCGGTGCAGTATCTTCGGGTCTCCACGACCAGGGCAAGTCCCCGGATTTACAGCGTCATGTGGCTCGTCGCACTCTGTTTTTGCGGTGCACGACGGGCTAATTAAACGTCCATTGAACATGACCACTCGATGGACTATGCTCGAATCGAGGCCCGCGTCGTATGCAGCGGTATTGGGTGCTCAGGGGGAGACAGGTCATGAAAACCATCAAGCCCGCCGGCCAGGAACATCATGGTCGCCATGTCGGTTACGAAGGCAGTCACGTCATGCTGCCGCTCGTCGTGCTGTCGGTCATGGCGCTGGCCCTTTACCTGTTCGTCAGACACGTCGACATTTCCGATCTCGGGCGCAGCGCACTGTTCTACGTCGTGATGGTGTTCGTCACGCTGGGCATTGCGGGACTCTTCGGCGTCGTAGGCGGCTGGCTGCGTTCGCGCACCACCGAGGCCGCGCCCGAAGGCTTTTGCTTTGTCGGTGCGCTCATTGGCGCCGTTGTCTTCTACATCGCGCTGTTCGCCTGAACGCAGTAGGGGGCAGGTGACCCGCGCGTGCTGCGAGAGACGCGCCGTGCGAAACTGCCCGTTCCTGTGTTATTTCGCATGCGCCGATTTTTCCCATGTTCGATCTCTTCGACGACACGCCACAACCCGACGTCGAATGGCATCCCGCCTGGCTCGCGCCGGAGCGGGCCGCGGCGCTGTTCGAGCGCATCGTTGCCGAAACGCCCTGGCGCCAGGAGCGTATCCGCACTCCGGGCGGCTGGGTGGACCAACCCCGCCTGACGGCGTGGCTCGGCGAGCCGGATGCCGTGTATATCTATTCGGGGATCCGCAATGTGCCGCAGCCGTGGACGCCCGCGGTGGAGGAGCTGCGCGACGCCGTTTCGGCGCTCTGCGGCGTGCGCTTCAATAGCGTGCTGCTCAACCGCTACCGCGGCGGCGCCGACAGCATGGGCTGGCATTCGGACCACGAGCCGGAACTGGGCAGCGAGCCCGTCATTGCATCGGTGAGTCTGGGCGCGACACGCCGCTTCGATCTGCGGCACAACGCAACGGGTGTGACGCGCTCGTTCCAGCTGGCGGGCGGCAGCCTCCTGGTGATGCGCGGGCAGACGCAGGCGCAGTGGCGTCACCGCGTGCCGAAAGAGCCGGCGATCGGCGGCGAACGTCTGAACCTCACGTTTCGGGTGGTGATGCCGGACTTGCGGAGAAGGTAGAAATTAGCTGAAGATGTCCGGTTTTTGCGCGATATTGGGTTGCGTTGCCTTGTGCTAAGCCGCTGCCCGATGAGAATTCGAAAAGAATTTTATGCGCATAAACGTCATATACGCGTAACTCATCTATCTTCGCCTAGTCGCCGGCGCATGATAGGGAGCAGCCGGTCGAATGGCAGGGTCGATGCGCCCAGCGCCGTCACGTCGGGGAACTGCTCGCGGGCAATGTCGGTGAGCACCTGCCCAGGCGGCGCCTCCACCAGCACCGTTGCACCCGACTCCACCATCACCGTGAGCGCGTCGAACCAGCGCACCGTGTAACGCATGTTGGTAGCGAGATCCGCGCGAATCGCCTCGCCGGTGGGGAGTGGCCGGCCGCCCCGGTTGTCGATATAGACGCCTTGTGGTGCGCGGAAAGCGATGTCGCGCGACCATGTGGTGAGCTGCTCCGCGGCGTCGGCCAATAGTTCGCAATGCGAAGGAACGGAAACGGCGAGTCGCTGTGCCTTCCGTGCGCCCGCTGCGAGCGCGCGGATAGCGAAAGCCTCGAGCGCCGTATCGGCGCCTGCCACGACGATCTGGCGCGGAGCGTTCACGTTGCCCACATACACGGGTTCGCCGCCTTCTCTTGACTGGGCTTGCGCAAGCGTTTCGATCTGCGTTTCGCTCAGACCGGAGAGGGCGGTCAGGCCGTATCCGCTGGGCCACGCGGCTTCCATCAGTTCGGCGCGTTTGCGGACCATGTGCAGGGCGGCGCCGAACGTCACGGCGCCGCAACTCACCGCAGCGGGATACGCGCCCACAGAAAGGCCCGCGCTGAACTGCGGCACGAGCCCCTCGTGTGCAAGTGCGCGGGAGAAGGCCACGCCGGCCACCGTGAGGCCGATCTGCACCGCTACCGTGGAGCGCAGCGCCTCGGCGTTGTCGAGCGACAGCACGTCGAGGCCGAGCGCCGCGGAGGCTTCGTCCAGCGTGCGCTGCACTGCCTCGTGCTGCGGTAGCCGGTGCAGAAAGCCCGGGCTTTGCGCGCCCTGGCCGGGAAACATCAGGGCGAGCGTCATGAGGGCTGCCACGGATCGGCAAGGAACCGTGGGCCGTCGTTCGCGCGCACGAGTACACGCGGCTTTTCCGCGGCGAGTTCCGCGAGCGCCACGCCGCCCGCGGGCGTTTCCACCTGCGCGTCCACGCGCGTGTTGGCCCGTGTTGCGGCATGCGCGAGCGTATTGGCGAGGGCGTGGATCAGCGCCGGCTCGCACCGCTCGGGCAGCCGGATCAGCAGATCGAGATCGCTCGTGGCCGAGAGCGTGGGCAAACCCGTGGCGAGTTCGAAGCCCGTGCTGCCGGTCGGGCCCCAGGTGACGTCGCGCAGCGCGGAGGGCATGTCGCGCAGCAGCGCGAGCGCGACGAATGGGGGCAATGTACTGCGTCCGGCTTGCGGTTGCCGGTGTATCAACTCTTCAGGTGAACAGAATGATTCGATATCCTGATGATGGAGCCACGTCCCGAATCGCTGATCGCGTTCCGCGCCTCGCACGCCCACGGCGACGAAGCCGTCTGCCCCACGGGCGCGCCTCACGACGGCCCACGGCGCACGCGCGAACGCGGCACGCACCCATTCCGGTTCCTCGTGCGTGCGCGGCAGGCGCAGCACGCGCAGCAGATCGTGCGCGCGCCAGCGCGCGCTTTCGGCGCGCGAGGTGTCGGCAGGATCGATAGCCTCGGCGGAAAAGGGCGGCGTGGCGCAGACGCGCATCAGCGGGCGTCCCACTGTTGCGCGAGGCGCTTGCGTACCTCGATCGAGGCCGCACGCGTGCGCTTCGCGGCGTCGCCTGCCAGGCGATGCGAGAGATTGCGCGAGTGATCGGCGCGTGCCTCGCGCACCATGCGCGCAAGCACGTCGCGCACGCGGGCAGTCTGCTCCGCGCCCGGCGCATCGGCGTCCACGCCTTCGATCAGTTCGTCGAGCAGCCCGAGCTTGCCGAAAGAGGCCAGCGAATACGACATCGGCACGATCGTTTCGCCTAGCGCGTCGAGTTCTTCCACGCTGCGGCGGGTGACGCGCGCGGCGGCCTCCTTGCCCATGGCGTGGACCATCGTACCCGTGGCGTCCAGCGCGACGATGCGGTTGGCCTGATAGCCGTGCGCGAGAAACGCCCCCGACATCGCCGGACCCACGATCAGCGCGACCACGGGATGGCCTGCAAGCCGCGCGGCCGCGTAGGCATCGACGGCGGCGGCGCACGCCAGATGGATGCCGAGCATTTCCTCGCGATAGCCATAGGCCTGGCTCTTCACATCGACGACAGCGACGATGGGCCGGCGCGTGGTGCCATTGGCATCGGCGGCAATCGTTTCGCGCACCGTTTGCGCGAGGCGCCAGCCCTGTTCGAGGCCCACCACGTTATCGCGGGCACGCACGAAGCGGTTCTCGGGGTCGGGCACGACAGCGATGAAGCGTGCCGTTTCGCCGTCGAGCGGCGCGTCGGCATAGCGGATCGGGCCGCCATTGGCCTGTTCGGTGCCGTTGCCGGCAAGGGCGCGAAGCCAGGTTGCCCCGCGGCTGGAAGTCATCTCGTTCATGCCGTTTCTCCGCGGAAAGCGAGGGGCTTCGCGCGAAATATCTCGCGCATCGTTTCGGGCGTGACCGTGGCGGGGTCGATCTCCGCGAGCTTTGCGAGGTACCCGCTTACGTCTTCGCTGCGGTGGACCGCCGGCACGCCGCTCGCAAACGCCGCTCGCACGGCAGTGCGCACATCGTCCACGGCGTCTTCCACGAGCGCATCGGCGAAGCCGGTCTTCGTGCGCTGCTCGCCGCCGATCAACTGCCACACGCGGCGGCGATCGCTGGCGTCGAGTTCGTCGATACCCGCTTCCTGCTCGATCACTTCGGGACCGTTCATGCCGAGCCGGCCCTGCTTCGTCATCACGAGATACGAGCACAGCGCTGCGGCGAGCGACATGCCGCCGAAGCATCCCACCATGCCTGCGATCACGCCGACCACCGGCACATGCCGACGCAGCGCGACGATCGCGGCCTGGATCTCGGAGATGACGGCGAGACCGAGATTTGCTTCCTGCAGCCGCACGCCGCCGGTTTCGAACAGCACGACGGGGCGAACGATCTTGCCGCGCTCGCAGTCGGCCAAGGCAAGTTCGAGCGCCGCGGCGATCTTGCTGCCGGACACCTCGCCGATACTGCCGCCCTGGAACGCCGATTCGATCGCGGCAACCACGGCGGGCTCGCCGTCGATGGTGCCGCGCGCGATTACCGCGCCGTCGTCGGCCTGGCAAACGATGCCCTGCAACGGCAGCCACGGCGATTCGATGCGGTCGAACGGGCCGAGCAGTTCGCGGAACGATCCGGCGTCGAGAAGAGAGCGCGCGCGTTCGCGTGCGGTGAGTTCGATGAAGCTGTCGCGCAGCAGCGCACCGGGAATGGCTTGCGGTACGGCGTTCATGATTGGGCTCCGTGTGCTGCGTCGTCGGCTGCCTCGACGGCTTCCGCGAGGCGCAGCGCCACCACGCCGGGCGTCGCGCCGAAGTCGTTGATCTCGATCTCGGCGGCGCCGTCGTAGCGCGTGAAGAAACGATCGAGCACGCTCTTCCAGATATGGCCGTAGCCATCCACGCTCGTATGCACGGTCACGCGCGCCTGCATGGCGGCGGCGGGCTGCAGCAGCACTTCGAGGTCGCCCGAGCCCACCACGCCCACGTGCGCGCGCGTCGTCACGGCGCGCTGCGCCGGGTAGTCGAATGTCAGTTGTTCCATGAGGTTCCTCCGCCAATGCGGTGCTGAACGAGTCGGTCGATGAAGAGCGTGGCGGCAAGCAGATCGGCCGTGCCGCCAGGCGAGGCATTGAGGGCGAGCAGCGAGCGTTCGAGCGCATCGAACGCGGCGCGGCCTGCGGGCGTGGCGATGCCGCCCGCCTCGCGCACGCGCTGCGCGCCCGCCTGGGCCGCTTCGCGGCCGGCGAGACCCGCGCGATGCAGCACGCAGGTGTCGTCGAGCGAGGCCATGATGGCGAGCAGCGCATCCACGCGTGCGGCGCCTTCCTCGTGTCCGCTCGCGCGTGCAGCGTGCAGCGCGGGCAGGCCCGCGCGCAGCACATGCGGGAAGCCTTCCTGTGCCTCGCGGCGCGCGCCGCCCACGTTGTACTGCTGGCGCACGCGCTCGCCGTTGCTGAGCGTGGGGCGCGCGAGCAGATCGTCGAAGCGCGCGATCTGCGCGCCGGTTTCGCAGATGTGTTCGGCGTGAGCCCAGCCGCGGGCTTCGTCCGCGAACGGCGTATGCGCGATCGCCGCGCCGGCCACGAGCAGGCCGACGATCCAGATCGCGCCGCGATGCGCATTGCTGCCGCTCGTCGCGCGCATCATCGCGGCTTCGCCCGCACGGCCGATGCGCGCCAGGTCGGTGCGCAGCGCGACGCCCGGCATGGCGCCGCGCGAGGCGCAGGCGAGCGCGTGGAAGGTGGGTTCGAGCGCATGCGCCGAACGCAGCATGGTCTCGAGATCGAGGTCGCTGTGCGCGCCGCTGCCGCGGGTGTCGACGAGTCCGGGTTTCGGCGTGAGCCGGGCCTCGTCGATCAGCGCGTCGCGCGCGAAGCGGGCGAGCTGCCCGTCCGGACAGGTCGGGCGGCCATCGGTTGCGGTCGCATCGAATTGCGCCTGAGCGCGCGCAAACGGCGTGGCCGCACCGGTGGCCAGCGTGTCGAAGATGAGCGCGGGCATCGTGCTTACCAGCTGCGAAAGCGCGCAGGCGGGGTGTAGAGACCGCCCGACCACGTCACGAGATCGTCGATGCTGCGTGCCGCAAGCAGCGAGCGTTTGGCATCGCCGCGGCGAATGCCGAGATCCTCGGGAAACTGCACGATGCCGCGGCGGCGCAGTTCTTCGGTTTTCTGCTGCTGCGCGCGCAGGCCGATCGGCGTCACGCCGGCCACGGCGGCGAGCGCCGCGCGCCGCTCGTCGACGCCTTCCGCGCGATGCAGATGCGCGATGCCTTCTTCGGTCACGACGTGGCTCACGTCGTCGCCATAGATCATCACGGGCGCGACCGGCATGCCGCTCTTCTCGCCCACGGCGATGGCGTCGAGTTCGTCGACGAAGGTCGGCTCACCGCCTTTCTTCCAGGTCTCGGCTAGTTGCACGACGAGTTTGTGGCCGCGCGAGACTGGCCCTGTGTCCTTGAGCAGTTTGAGCCAGGCTTCGCTCGCGTGCCGGCGGCCGCGCGGGTCGTGACCCATGTTCGGCGCGCCGCCGAAGCCGGCGAGGCGCCCGCGCGTGACCGTGGAGGAATTCGCGTCGGCGTCGATCTGCAGCGTCGAGCCGATGAAGAGATCGACTGCGTATTGCCCCGCGAGCTGGCACAGCACGCGGTTCGAGCGCAGGCTGCCGTCGCTGCCGGTGAAGAACACGTCGGGGCGCGCGGCGATGTAGTTTTCCATGCCCACTTCGCTGCCGAAGCAATGCACGCTCTCTACCCAGCCCGACTCGATGGCGGGGATCAGCGTGGGATGCGGATTGAGCGTCCAGTTGCGGCAGATTTTTCCCTTGAATCCGAGCGATTCGCCGTAAGTGGGCAGCAGCAGTTCGATCGCCGCCGTGTCGAAGCCGATGCCGTGATTGAGCGCCGCGATGCCGTACGGCGCGTAGATGCCCTTGATGACCATCATCGCGGTGAGCACCTGCAGGTCGCCGATATGGCGCGGATCGCGCGTGAAGAGCGGCTCGACCGCGAAGGGCCGGTCGGCTTCCACCACGACGTCGACCCACGAGCCGGGGATATCGACGCGCGGCAGCTCGTCGACGATTTCGTTCACCTGCACGATCACGATGCCCTGACTGAACGCGGCGGCTTCGGCGATGGTGGGAGTGTCTTCGGTGTTCGGACCCGTGTAGAGGTTACCGTGGCGGTCGGCCTTCTCGGCGCACAGCAGCGCGACCTGGGGAATCAGGTCGACGAACATGCGTGCATAAAGTTCGACGTACGTATGAATTGCACCCACTTCGAGCTGACCATCTTCGAGCAGTTGCGCGACGCGCAGGCTTTGCGGACCCGCGAATGCGAAATCGACGCGGTGCGCGATGCCGCGCTCGAAGAGCGCGAGGTGATCGGGCCGGCTGATGCTCGAAATCAGCAGATGGATGTTGTTGAGCTTGCCGGGGTCGGCCTTGGCGAGCGAGCGCGAGAGAAAGTCGGCCTGCTTCTGGTTGTCGCCTTCGAGGGCCACGCGGTCGCCGGGACGGATCAGCAGTTCGAGGGCTTCGGTCATGCGCTCTTTGGGCAGCACGCCGTCTTCGAGCCAGCCGGCAACGGCGGCGAGGCGGCGCGCTTTCTCGTCGCGGCGCGTGGTCCACGAGCGCGGGGCGCCGGCGGGGGATTCGGTGGTGGGGGCGACAGGCTTCATCGGCGGATCAGCTCCGTGAGCGGGAAGACGAAGAGCGCGGCTTCTTCGCGGGGGGCGTTTGGCCGCCGCGCTCGGTGAGGAAACGATAGATCAATTCGCCGGTGCCCAGCAGATGCGTGGCCACGAGCGCCTGCGCGGCGGCCACGTCGCCGCGCTTCACGGCTTCGAGGATCTGTGTGTGGTCGGCGTCGGACTCGCCCTTGTACTCGGGAAAGCCGAACTTCAGGCGCAGATAGCGCTCGCCGCGCCGGTGCAGCGAGGCGAGCATCTCCAGCAGATGAGGACGGCCTGCAGGCGCGTAGAGGCTCATATGGAAGGCCTCGTTGCGCGCCACGTAGAGCGACGGATCGCGCTCGCGCTTCGCTTCGTCGGCCAGTGCGCGGACCTCGCGCAGCGACTGCGCGGTGTGCTTCGGCATGGCGAGGCCGAGCGCGAGGCTCTCCAGCGCGGAGCGGATCTCGTAGATCTCGCGCGCCTCGTCGGCGCACAAGGGCGCGACGCTCGCGCCCTTGTTGACCTCGATTTTCGCCCAGCCTTCGCTCGCAAGCTGGCGCAAAGCTTCGCGCACGGGAATCGCGCTGACCGAGAAGTGGCGCGCGATGGCGTCCTGGCGCAGCGGGGCGCCGGGCGCGAGCGTGCCGGCCACGATGGCGTCGCGCAGGGCGTTCGCGATCATGTGCGTGGCGCTGGTGCGCGGCGCGGCAGCGGCCGGCAAGCCAGCCACTGCGGCGGTCACCGCGGCACCGCCATCCAGGGGAAAACCATTCGTTGCGTCGCTCATGAGATTGCATATTATATATAAAAAGACGAAAACGAAAGTCCCGTCGAAGTTCCATCAAGCCGGAGACGAAGCCGCCGTAAACGGGGTTAGCAAGGTTTTACTTCAGACGAATAGCCGTCTACAGGAGAGACGAAGTCATGGATTCGATTACCGGTGCAGAGCGGCGGTCGCAGCGCAAGACGCCGCTCAACCGTTCGCAGATTGCAGGTTTCTGGGGCGCCTGGGCCGGCTGGACGCTCGACGGCATGGACTCGTTCATCTACGCGCTCGTGCTCACGCCCGCGCTGACCGAACTGCTGCCGCGCTCGGGTTATGCCGCGACCGCTTCGAACATCGGGCTTGCGGGCTCGATCCTGTTTGCGCTGTTTCTGGTTGGCTGGGGGCTATCGTTCATCTGGGGGCCGCTGGCGGACCGCTTCGGCCGTACCCGCGTGCTGGCCGGCACCATCTTCATGTTCGCGATTTTCACGGGTCTTTCGGCCACGGCGCAGAGCGTGTGGGCGCTTGCCATCTACCGCTTCCTCGCTGGTGTGGGTATTGGCGGCGAGTGGGCGCTGGCGGGCACCTATGTGGCTGAATCGTGGCCCGAGGATCGCCGCAAGATGGGCGCGGGCTATCTGCAGACGGGCTACTACGCAGGCTTTTTCATTGCCGCCGCGCTGAACTACACGATCGGCGTGCACTTCGGCTGGCGCGCGATGTTCCTCACCGGCGCGATTCCGGTGGTGGTGGCGATCCTCGTGCTCACGCGCGTGGAAGAGCCGGACAAGTGGCGCAAGGCCGAGGTGGGCGTCGTGCGCGCGCCGTCGCGGCCGCTGCGCGAGATCTTCGGCAGTGCTTATCGCAAGCGTACCGTCGTGGCGTGTGCACTCCTTACCATCGCGATCATCGGCTTGTGGGCCGGTGCGGTGTACGAACCTTCCGCCGTGATCCAGCTTGCGACGAAGGCGGGCGCGAACAAGGCCGAAGCGATTCGCACGGCTTCGATTGCGACCGGGATCCTGTCGATCGGCACGATCCTCGGCTGTCTCGCGCTGCCGCCGCTTGCCGAGCGCATCGGCCGCAAATGGACGCTCGCGGTGTACTTCGCGGGCATGGCGGTGACGATTGCAGCGAGCTTCGGATGGGCGTATTACCTCGAAAACGGACTCGTGCCGTTTATCGCACTGCTCTTCGTGCTCGGTTTCTTCGGCGGTAACTTCGCGCTCTTCAGCCTCTGGCTGCCGGAGCAGTTCGAAACGCGCGTGCGTGCGACGGCGTTTGCGTTCTGCACGTCGTTCGGGCGGTTCGTGGGAGCGGGGGTGAACTTCCTGCTGGGCGCTGCGGTGTTGCACATGCATACGCTGGGTGTGCCGGTGGCGCTCACGGCGCTCGCGTTCGTCGTCGGTCTGCTCATCATTCCGTTCGCGCCGGAGACGAAGGGGGAGGCATTGCCAGGGTAAGCGGGTGTCGATCCGCCGGACAGGGCGGATCGATGCAAACCGCAAGCCGGAAGGCGCGCGGGTCAGCGTTCCTGGCATGCCCGATTCGCTCAACCCCGATGTTCGCCGGTTTTTCGGGCGATTTTCTACAGGCCGATCTGCATCAGCTCTTGTGCACCACCTCGAACGAATATCCATCAGGATCGAAGACATCGGCGGCATAGTAACCCGGGTAGTACTCCAGCCTGAAGCGAGGCGAAATGTTGTTTCTCGCACCAGCAGCCATGGCAGCGTCGTAGAACGCATCGACCGTCTTTTGATCGGGCGCCATGAAGCCCCAATGGATCGCAGCGGGATTCGGTGTCCCTCGCTTCAACCAGAAAAACGCGCGCTGACCGTCGCCGAATCCCCATAGATCGGGATGACCGTTTTCGCCCTTGTAGGGGATGAAACAGTGGATGCCAAGCGGCTCCAGAGCGGCTTCATAAAACGCGATCGCCCGGTCGATATCGCTTACGGTCAGGATGATGTGGTCGAGCATAAATGGGCTGTTCCGTTAGTCTTCAACGATAGCGAGTGGGCGACGTTGCTCACAAGGTGGTTCATCGACATCCGGGATCAATCTTGGGAGCCCGCGCTGTCAATTCCTGTCAGGAGGTTTTTTCCCCTATTCCTGCCAGTTCACCGTTGTTATCCACGGCTACAATCCTGGAGCGTTGCCGGACCCGCTGCCAGCAGCCGGGTCGATCACCAACTGGGAGCCTTGCATGTCACGTTCGGGACGGCTGCTGAGCCTGATGGAAATCCTGCGCACGAGGCGGCGCCCGGTAACGGCTGCGTGGCTGGCGGGGGAACTCTCCGTTTCGGAGCGGACCATTTATCGTGACGTGGCGGAATTGATGGCACAGGGTGTGCCTGTCGAAGGCGGGGCAGGTGTGGGCTATTTGCTGAGACCCGGGTATTTCCTGCCGCCGCTGATGTTCGCTCGCGAGGAGCTCGAGGCGATCATGCTGGGTCTGCGCTATGTCGATCAGCGCGGCGACGCTGTGCTGAAAGCAGCCGCTTCGGCAGCGAAGGCGAAGATCGGCGCTGTGTTGCCGCCGGATGCGGGTGTGACGCTCGACTTGCCGTTGGCGATGCCAGGGCCATCGCCCGCGCCCTTTCCCGACAACGTGGTTGAACTCGACCGTCTGCGTGCCGCA
Organism: Paraburkholderia sp. J12; assembly: GCF_905220215.1. Classification (NCBI taxonomy): domain Bacteria; kingdom Pseudomonadati; phylum Pseudomonadota; class Betaproteobacteria; order Burkholderiales; family Burkholderiaceae; genus Paraburkholderia; species Paraburkholderia sp. J12. Next base: position 258,822 of record NZ_CAJMZC010000008.1, on the reverse strand, counting down.
ATCCGGGCGCAGCGCCGCCTGGAGATCGTCTATGCCGACGCGGCCGGGCACCATTCGCAGCGCATGGTCTGGCCGGTACAGATCGGTTTCATGGACAGTGCCCGCGTGCTTGCTGCCTGGTGTGAGTTGCGGCAGGACTTTCGCACGTTCCGGACTGACCGGATTCTCTCGATAGTCGAGGGCTCGCAGTATCCGGCCCGGCGCGCTGAATTGGTACGTCGATTGCACGAGCATCTGGCGCTCTCGAGTCAAGCGCAGTCTGCTGACAAAAACTGACGGTCGTTTAGGCCAAACTGCGCTTCCTTGTTTATCGGAGCCAGGCACGCAGCCAGCAACCGCGCCATGACCACTATTCAGACACCCGTTTCCCTGAAACAGTCGATGGGGGAGCGGCAGTTCCACATGCTTGCGACCGTATTGCAATCAATCGAGCCCGATTTCGACGGACGAACTTTCCTCGCGACCGCGCTCGACGGTCTCGATTCCCTGACGCTGATGGAGCGTATCCGACGTGCCAGTACCGCCATCGACGCGGGGGCGCGGGTGTTGTCGGGCGGCTACGATGCCGTGCTGATGTTGCTAAAAGAGGCCGCCCCCAGGACCGGCAGGGGTTTCGTCTCGCTAGTCGCGCCCGATTATGTTGGGCAGTACGGACGACACGCATTCGATCGCTCGATGGAGGCGCTGAAGTACTTCACACCGTTCGGTACATCGGAATTCGCCGTGCGCGAGTTCCTGCGCGACGATGTGCAGCGTGCGCTGTCGATCATGCACGCCTGGTCGCAGGATGCCGACGACGCGGTGCGTCGACTGGCGAGCGAAGGCAGCCGTCCGCGCTTGCCGTGGTCGTTCCGGCTTAAGGAAATCGAAGCCGATCCTTCTCTGGCGGCGAGGATTCTCGACAATTTGTGCACGGACCCAAGCCTGTACGTACGCCGTTCGGTAGCGAATCATCTGAACGACGTAACGAAGGTGCATCCTGCATGGGTGCTCGATCGCGCGGCACGATGGGGCACCGGCCACCCGCACGCCCAGTGGATCATCCGGCACGCGCTGCGGACGCTGGTCAAACAGGGCGACGCTCGGGCGCTTGCTGCATTGGGGGCGGAAAGCAATCCGGACATTGACGTTGGCGCATTCACCGTGACTCCGGCGAAGATCAGGCTAGGCGAGACGATTACGCTTGCCTGTGAACTGAATTCCGTGGCCGACAAGGTGCAGCATCTGGTTATCGACTATCGGATCGCCTATGTCAAACAGCGCGGCACCACGGCGTGGAAGGTTTTCAAGCTGAAGTCGTTGATGCTGGAGCCGGGTCAGCAAGTCGTGCTCACCCTCGATCAGGTCATTCGCGATTTCACGACACGCACGCATTACGCCGGTCGGCATGCGGTCGAATTGATTGTCAACGGTAGCGTCGTTGCGCAGGCAGATTTCGATCTTGTCTGTTGAGCGGTTTGGGTTTGCGCCAATGGGGTCATTGGCGAGGATCATACGGCCTCGCCAGAAACAAGGATGTCGCGTTGAGAATTTCGCCGGGCAATGTGGGGCATGTTGTGAACCGACCTCTTGTACGGTGCTCCCTAGCGCAGTGCAGCCGCCACCGCTTCGTCGATCTGTCGCGCGAAGCGCGCTTCAACATCGGGCACCGTGTAGCCAATCGACAGTTCCAGATACGCGTCGCCTAGCACCAACTGAACGAATGTCGCTGCCCGCAATGCCGCAGTCGATTCGTCGAACCGCTTTCGCAGAATTTTTGCGGCGAAGGCACGCACGACCTTCGCACCATTTTCGTAAAACACCTGGCCGAGTTCCGGAAGACGCTCGGCCTCAGCAACGATAGCCCGGTAGAGCCGCAGATTGTCCGTCGTGATAAGGCTTTGCGCCAACACCCATCCCAACTCGCGCAACTCGTCTTCGGGTGATTCATCGGATTGCCCGTCCTGAGTGCTGGCAAGAAATCCTCCCACCTGAGCGCACATCGAGCTCACGAGGCCAACGAAGAGCGCCTCCTTCGACTTGAAGTGGCGGTAGACCGTCTGTTTGCCGACGCCTGCGGCCGCGGCAACATCGTCCATCGTTGCCAGGCCGAACCCCTGACTTAAAAAGACGGCTTTTGCACCGTCGAGGATGGCGGACCGCTTGCGGCGTTGCAGCGGGCTCAGGTCGGAGAGCGCGGAGATGTTCATGCCCGATAAATAGCAGATCGCTGAGTAGTTGACAAGACTGTCCAGTCTCGTTTAGATTCCGGAAAACGAGACTGATTGGTCTCGTTTGTGTGGCTTGTCGGCTTCGCAGGCAATCATTGAGGAGAGCACGATGGAACTTTTCATGACAGGTGGTACGGGCTATATCGGGCAAGCCGTTGCGCGCAAGGCGATCAGCCTCGGCCATCGGGTGACGGCGCTGGTGCGCGACGGTAAGTCGGAAGCTGCGGGCGCGCTGGCGCGTCTCGGCGTGAAACTGCATGGCGGCGACTTGCGCGAGCCACAGTCTTTCGCTGCGACTGCCGGTGCTGCCGATGGTGTGGTGCACATGGCGTCGACCAACGATGCTTCCGCCGCTGCTGCCGATGAGGCCGCGGTCGTAGCGATGCTTTCGCATCTGCATCCGGGCGCGGCGTTTGTCTATACGTCGGGCACCTGGGTCTACGGCAATACGCAAGGGGAACCCGCGACCGAAGCATCGGCGCTGAACCCGACACCACTCGTCGCGTGGCGGCCCGCCGTGGAGCAACAGGTGCTGGCGCTGGCAGCGAGCCGCTCGATTGCCGCAGTGATTCTCAGGCCAGCAATGGTGCACGGCTACGGCGGCGGCATCTTCGGCATGCTTGCCGGCATGGTGCGTCAGACCGGCAATGTGCGGGTCGTCGGCGACGGTCGCAATGACTGGCCAGCCGTTCACGTCGATGATCTCGCGACGGCTTACTTGAGCGCAGTGGAACACGCGGTCCGCGGAGACGGTCGCGTCACGGGACAGACCTTCAACGTGGTCGCGGAAGAGGCCGTTGCCGTCGCCGAAATAGGCGAAGCGATTCGGGCTTCGGTTGGCGCCGACCGCGTCGAATTTTGGCCGCTCGACGATGCCCGAAAATCGTTAGGCCTGTTTGCCGATGCCCTGGCGCTCGACCAGACGGTAAGCGGCCAGCATGTCCGGCAGGTTCTTGCGTGGGAACCTCGTGGCCCTGGCCTGATCGCCGACCTTTCTGCAGAAAAGCACTTTCAGCAAAGCAACGGAGCATGACGATGGCGTGGAGCAGCGTGTCTTTCGAATCGATCCTCGCGATGATCGTAGCGTTTCTGTTCGCGGTTGCCGGGGTGGTCAATCTTGCAAGATCCGGCGCGGTGAAGCGCGACTTCGAACGCTGGGGTTACCCGGCATGGTTTCAGTTGCTCTGCGGCGCTCTCGAGCTGTCCAGCGCCGCACTTGTGCTGGGAGAACCAACCCGGGTCTTCGGCCTGGCGCTGGCCGGCGCGATCATGATCGGCGCGCTCTTCACGTTGCTACGCAATCGGGAGCCGCTTCGGCATCTCGCCCCGGCGTTGATCTTCTCGGCTCTCATCGTGGCTACTGTGGCGATCCGCAGTTGAAGCCTCGTCGCCATCAGGCGAGCGAGCCCGGGACGCTAGGCTTGACACCCATATTGTCAAAAAGGCGCAAACGACGAATTTCCCTCGTTTCAGGCCAAATGACACTATTCGCGGGTTTTCCGTAAAATGCGCCTTTCCGGGGTTTCAGCTGACTACTTCGTCATGCATCGAATTGGATTCTTCGTTTGCCGCGGCCACGATGTTCTCGATCTGGGTGGGCCACTATCGGCTTTTAGACAGGTGGCCACAGCCGCCGGCCAGACTTCCTATGATCTTCAGGTGATCTCGCAGTCCGGTGGTCCGGTTTGCGGCAATACGGGCCTTTCGATCGAGACAAAGCCGGTTGGAAGGCGCACGTTTGACACCGTCGTTTTCGTGGGCGGCGATATCGATCCGATGCAGACGCCGGAGAACATCGCCGCCGCCAGGAAATTGGGCGCCAGGGCCGCGCGGGTGGCAAGCGTGTGCACCGGGGCGTTTCTGCTTGCGGAAACCGGCTTGCTGGACGGCTTGAGAGCCACGACGCACTGGCGATACGCTGCTCAATTGCAGTCGCGTTTTCCTCGCACCCGGGTCGAGGGCGATAGTATCTATATCGTGGATGGCCGCATCTGGACGTCGGCGGGCATCGCCTCAGGAATAGATCTCGCGCTCGGCATGATCGAAAAAGATAGGGGCGCGGACATTGCGCGCGCTGTCTCCAGGCTTCTGGTTGTTCCGTATCGTCGACCCGGCGGTCAGTCCCAGTTCTCTGCCATGTCGCACATGGAGCCGGAATCGGATCGTATCCGCATCGCCTTGAATTTTGCCAGGGAACATCTGGCCGAGGCGCTCCCCGTCGAACGGCTCGCCGATGCCGCAAGATTGAGTCTGCGACAGTTCGGACGAGCATTTCGCCGGGAAACGGGTGAAACACCGGCTAAGGCGGTCGAGCGCTTGCGCGTTGAAGCGGCGAGGCTGCGTCTGCAGGCGGGGAGCGAACCGATCGAACAGATCGCTCTGGCGGTGGGATTCACCGATCCGGAGCGGATGCGGAGGGCCTTCATCAAACTGCATGGACACCCGCCGCAAGCGATCCGGCGCGAGAGCAGATTGAACGGCGCGCGTTGATCGACCCGCCGGTGCGATCGGCGCGCGACCTGGTCAACGTCTTTTCAGCAACCCGGTGGCGCTTTCGGCACGCGACTCTCTCTTTCCTCGAGCGCTCAATGCTCGTCGGGTTTCAGAGAGCGTAAGCATTCCAGATGTCGCGATGCAGCTTCCAGGCGCCGCCTTGCTTCAGAAAGACGAGGATCTGCTTGCCGCGGAATGTGAGCTTTCCACTCTGGTCGTGGATCTCCGCATCCGAAACCTCCGTCACGACCTGATCGTTACCGTAGAACTCGTAGTTGCTGAACGACACGGTGGCGGGCTTCGATCCGGCGTACCCCTTGGTGAAGTACCCGGCGATCGCGCTGCCTCCCGTAACCTTGTCGCCCCCGGGCGGCAAGAGTGTGCCGTCGCTGGTATAGAGGCGGCCAATCGCTTCATAGTCCCCTCGTCCGAAGGCATCTGCCCATCGCGCGTTCTCGGCTTTGATGGCTGCTTCGGGCGGACGTTGCGAACCACCGGCAGTTGCCGGCGCCGCAAAGGCGAAAAAGGAAACGCATGCTGCAAGAGCAGCAGCGCAAAAACGGATCTGTTGCATCGAGTGATTTCCGGTCATGGATCAGGTTGAAGAGGGCTGCACCAGCAGCGGTTTCATTGAACGCCTGGGATTCGCGCGAGCCCTCGGGATGCACCGGGCAGTTCTTTATCGACCATCGCGATGACTTCTGGCCGCGCGTCTCTGGGATGACCGGAGTGGAACGGCGGAGCCGGATCGTACTCGATCACGAGTTGTGTGAATTCGGCGGCTTGTTGACCGCGCAACTTTGCCGCAACGCGAAGTGCGAAGTCGATGCCGGCCGTCACGCCGCCGCCGCTCATGAACCGGCCGTTGTCGTCTTCCACGAAGCGATCGGGAACGGGGATGGCGCCATACTCCGCCAGCTTGTTGACGAAGGCCCAATGGCAGGCGCTTCGCTTACCCTTGAGAATGCCCGTTGCGGCGAGCACAAGCGATCCGTTGCAGACCGACGTAACATGCGCGGCACTTTCAGCCAGACGCCGGATCTGTGCTTGATACTCCGGTTGCATTGGCGCCGTTAAATTCGAACCGCCGGGGACCAGGAGTACGTCTGTCTTCTCGATATCGGCCAGTCGTTCGGTCTTCCCATACACCACCCCGAATTCGAGGGTCACGTTGCCGCCATTGAGGCTCGCATAGCGAACGTTCGTATTCGGTAGCCGGTGAAAGATCTCGCTGGGGCCGGCGAAGTCGAGAAGCGTGCCGCCATCGTAATTGACAATCAAAATGTTGAGGGGATCGTTCGGAGCAAGCGCTCCTTCGCTGCCTGCCTGTGCAAAAACGGGTGTGGCGTGACCAGGCAAGGCTCCGCCACCGAGGATGGCGCCGAGTGCGGCGGCGCTGCCAAACTTGAGAACCTCGCGGCGCGAGCGGCCTCCTCGGGTAAGTTGCATCCCGGAGGCATGATTTTCGCTATTGTCGTTCAAGATAACTTCTCCTTGCACTTCGGCCCGCTCTGCAAGCGCAATGAGGTTGGGCCGGACTGGAAAGCCGCCACGGCGAAAAGCGTGGCGGACGTATGGTCAAGATGGGGATGAGCCGGGATGACGTGCGGGGCTCAGGAATCGGGAACGCAGGCTTAAAGCTGCGAAGCACCGCCATCGACGATCAGTTCGGTGCCGACGACGTAGGAGGATGCGTCGCTGGCGAGATAGAGTGCGGCGTAGGCAATGTCCTCGGCCTTGCCCATGTAGCCCACGGGAATAGCGGCGGCGAACTCGGCCTTGCGGTCGCGCACCCATTCGTCGGACATGCCCCACCTCGCGATCAGCGGCGTGTTGATCGCGCCGGGAGCGATCGCGTTGAAGCGGATTTTCCGGTCGAGAAACTCGTAGGACCAACTACGGGCAAGCGATCGCACGGCGGCCTTCGCCGCTGCAGTCAACGAGATGCCATGCTTGCCGGTCTGTGCGACGAACGATGTATTGAGGATGACTGATGAACCATTTCGCAAGTACGGCAATGCCGCTTGAAGCGTGAACACCACGCCCTTGACGTTGATGTCCATGATTTCGCTATAGAGCTCGTCGTCGATGTCGTTGATAGGGGATGGGAAAGCCCAACCCGCGTTTGCGAACACGACGTCGAGGCCGCCGAATTGCTCATTCACCTCGGCGGCAATCGCCCGCATGTCTTCGATCGAACGCACGTCGCCTTGGAGAACGAGCGCGTCTTGCCCAAGCTCGGCCTTCACACGCTCAAAGGCGGCAACGTCGCGGCCCGTAACCGCCACCCGGGCGCCTTCTGCAATGAAAAGTTTCGCGGTCGCGAGACCGATGCCGCTAGTCCCGCCCGTAATCAAAGCTGACTTGTTCTTGAGCCTCATCTTCTGTTCCTTTCTCCGCTTGAGATTGATCAAGCCGCGAGCTCAACGCGCCACCGCGTTTGAGCAGGTATTCCGGCTCGATCCCTGGGAAAATTATGGAACCTGAGGTGAATGGCTCAAAGGTCTTATAACCCTCAAAAAACGTCATTTGGTCCAGGCCGGTGACCGGGGCGTATCGGGGAGGGCGGCAGAACCCGAAGGGTGTTGCTTCAATCCCCTATTCTTATCCGACATTCTGGCCCGAAAGCATTGTTTTCTGGCACACCGGGATTGGCGCGGACGCAAGCAACGAGGCATTATGGGAAGGCGGCCGGCGGGTCATGCGTTCCCGTGAACAAAAGCACTTCGCAAACGGTGCGCAATGCTACGAGTTCGACATCGGCGAGCACTCCATCCGACGACCTGCCCGAACCTTCGTCGAAGAGGTTCGGGATCTCCATGAAGGCACGATTTCAGGCCAACGCAATGCGGCAACCCACATCCGTTTTAATACGAGAAATTGATGCGCTGAACCGGGATGCGGTTGCACTGTCCGTCGTTACGGGTACGGACGACATGCTGAACCGGGCCGTGCATGTGCATCCGCATGGCGAGATCTTTCTTTTACGTTCGGGTTATGTGAAAGCCGTGTCGGATGCGGGGCAGTGGCTGATTCCGGCCGGGCATCTCTGCTGGATACCGCCAGGCGCATCGCACGGCGCAGAGATCGAACGGGCTCACGGCGTACGCATTCACCTTTCCGTGGAGTTATGCACCGGTTTGCCGGCGGTTCCGCGAGTGCTTGCGGCTACGCCGCTTATCACTGCACTGGTGGATCGGCTGTCGGCGCAGACGGGGCCGCGCACGTCGCCGTCGCCGCAAGAAAGGCGGCTGGTGGCCGTGCTAGGCGACGAGATCTGCGACGCGCGTAATGTACCCATTGTCCTGCCGATGCCGCGAAACGGGTCGCTGCGGCGCATGGCCGAACGATGGCTGCGGCGGCCGGACGACCCTGCTGGGCTCGACGAACTGGCGGCAGCGGCCAACATGTCGCGTCGCAGCCTGACGCGCAACTTCAGGGCAGAAACGGGCTTGTCGGTAGGTCGCTGGCGACAGGTCGCACGCTTGATCCATGGCATTGAACTGCTGGCCGCCGGGAAATCCGTGACGGAAACGGCCTTCATGCTTGGCTACGACAGCATGAGTGGTTTCGCCGTGCTATGCCTGCGGCACACAGGTTTGAGTCCTGCCGCGCTCGCCCGTGCGGTCGTTGGCCCGCGCGGCGTTTCGTCGTGACACATGGCCGGTTACGTGCCGTGCGAGGCACGTTGCACGATCCCGTTACCGGTTCAGAACGTCGTGATTCAGCCAGGATCCCACGCCGGATTCATCGGGTTTGGGATAGGGCCAGTTGCGTGCCAGAAAATATTTGGCTAACTGCTGATCGATGCTTTCCGTCGCCTGATCGACTTCTTTGGGTAAGCCATCTTTTTTCAGCGCGTTCAAACCGTCACCCACTAACGCTCGTGTGGTAAAGCCAGGGCCGGGCATCTTGCCCGTCGTGCCATTGGTCTCGAAGCTCAAAAGTGGCGTATCGCTCTCTGCCTTCGGATCGTATAGAGATACGCCAACCCGCAGGACCGCTTTGCCGGCACCATAACCGATCAGGACGCGGAGCGCCTTGTTTCCGCCGCTAACGTCGAGAATCCGGCAACGAAGTATCAGATCGGCGGGCATGCCAGCCGGTACGGCGGAAATCTGCCTGGCAGCGAGAAGCTTCGTCATGCTCTCTGAAAGCATGGTCAGCGTTGTTTGCGCGTCGGCAAGCTGTCCCTCGCGCTTCGATGCTTTCTTCGGTGCAGGACTATTGTTTTCCACGATCACGGCAATCGTCCGCGGAGGCTCCAGCGCGTTATTCGGCGCCCGGCTTGCGACCGGCCCCACCTTGGTCCCGGCGCAACCGGTGACGCATAAGGCGATTCCTATCATCAGAAAACGTGCGCAACGAATCAGACGGGAATGGGCCACGGGGAACCTGGATTTTGGCAAAACGTATTGTCCGGATAGTGCCACGGCCATTCACTGTCTGCTGCGCGAATTCGGCCAGGTCGCGACGGTTTTGGGCCATATATCTGCGACACCCGCCGCCCCCTTTTTTGAAGCCCGTTAGAGCTCGGATTCGATCGGCAGCAACCCCAGGAACCAGACGCTCGTCCGGCGCATGAAAGAGACATCCGGCTCCGAGTCGTATTCCGTCACGGTGCCGTTCTCGCCGGTGTCTATCCAGACGATCCGGGTCTTGCCGTCGGCGTCGGTGCGTTGCTCGACGCGCCAGGCGATCAGATCCAGTTTAGGCTCGAGGTCGTCGATGACCTGGCCGGCTATCTCCGGGCTGTCGCAAAGTACGCCAATTTCCGTATTGAGCTTGCTCGAACGCGGATCCAGATTCATCGAGCCGATGAAAATGCTTTGCCGGTCGAACACATAAGTCTTCGCGTGCAAGGAGGCTCTTGAAGAGCCGAAGAACTTTCGCCCGGCTTTGGGCACCTTGTCGCCGGATGCGCTAACCGGCTTCAGCTCATAGAGTTTTACGCCGGCATCGAGGAGATCCTTGCGGTAGTGCTGATAGCCGGCATTCACGGCGGCGACGTCGGTTGCCGCAAGCGAATTGGTCAGCACGGTGACGTGCACTCCATGGTCGGTGAGATCGCGTATCCATGCGACGCCTTCTTTTCCCGGCACGAAGTAAGGCGAGATGATGAGCATCTCATGTGCAGGTTTGAGATTCAGGGCTGCGAACCGCGTCATGAGGTGGCCTTGCGGGTCGCTCGGGTCGCGTGTGATCTTGGACGGATCGTCATACAGGAGCGTGGCCTTTCCCCACGAGAAGTCGGTTTCACCCGCGGCCAGGGCGTTATTCAACCGCTGTCTCGCTTGCACGACGTAGGGCGCGTTATGCTCCGATGCGACGTATTCGTCCAGCTTCGCACGATAGGCCGGCAATGCGCCCGGATCCGCGGGATGTCCCATCAGATCTTCGATCGAATAACTGGTCGTGGAATTCCAGAACTGGTCGAAGACGCTCGAGACCTGCCTGACAATGGGGCCGTGCGTCAAGACATCGAGGTCCCCAAAGGCAACGACGCTCGATACCCCGAAGTACTCGTCGCCGATATTGCGACCGCCCAGAATGGCAGCTTCGTTATCCGCAATGAGCGCCTTGTTGTGCATGCGCCGGTCGACCCGGGAAAATTCCAGGGCAGTAGCGAGGGACTTGAAATGCCGGCTCGCAACCGGGTTGAACAGACGTATCTGTACATTCGGATGCGAGGCGAGTGCGAGCAGAACCTGGTCGTCTGCATTGGTGCCAAGATCGTCGAGCAGGACGCGAACGCGGACTCCGCGGTCTGCGGCCTTGAGCACCGCTGCCGCCAGTTCGCGACCGGTCAGGTCATCGTGCCAGATGTAGTATTGGAGATCGAGCGAGCGCTCGGCCGTTTCGGTCAGCATGATCCGGGCGACGATCGCATCGGTGGGGTCCGGCAGCAGGTGAAACGCGCTTTCGCCTGGATGGCTCTGCTCCTCGGGCTCGAAGAGCGTGCCGAGTCGTGTGGACTCCGTATGTTGAAGGGCAACCGTCTGCTGACGGCCGCTCTGCGGCGGCAAGCTGGCGCACGCGGTCAACACACAGGCCAGAACGCCAACGACGAGACGCTGAAGTTTTGTCATGTCCACACCTCGCTGAAATGGCCGACGGACTCTGGCTATGCGCCGTGGCGCAGCTTGCTGGTTGCGTTATAAAGGTAGCCGAACCATCATAGACGGTGATCTTCTTTCCGAAGCACTTTCTCAGGCTGGCAGGTTGCAGCAGTATATGCTGGCCCAGATCCGATGCAACCCTTGGGCATCCATGCCAATGGAGGTATGGCGACGAAGCGACAAAGATTCTCCTGGCTCGCCTGAGCGGTCGGCAGATTACGTCCGGATTCGAAATGCCGCCGCGCGGCATAATGCCGACATCGAAACCGTCTGCGACGAGATCGACGTCTTTGTCGGTCACGTTAACTTCCAGAGCAACGCGATACTTTGATATCCTTATTAGTTATTCATATATTCAGGAATCAAGAACATCTGCCGCCCGCACCCCCTAACGCCTGACTCTTGCCACCACCGGCGGCACCAGCCGCCATCCCAGATTGACCCCCAGACTTGCCGTCACGATCAGCACCATGCCGGCGAGTTGCGGCACGCTGAGCGCGCGCCCGTACACCACCGCATCCACCACAATCGCCGTAAGCGGATAAACGAACAGCAGCACGGCGATCACAGGCGTGGTGAGCTTCGGCAGCGCGCCGTAGATCAGCACATAAGAAAGCCCTGTGTGCAGCACCCCCATGCCGACGAGCCAGCCCCACTGCGCGGCCGAGATATGCGTGAGTTCGAGCGGCGAGAAGAACGGTGCGATGAGCGGCAGGCATAGCGTGCCCACGGCGCATTGAGTGATCGTGAGCAGGTGCGGCCGAAAACCCGCCAGGCTCTTCGCGATCAGCGTGACGCTCGCATAGAGCACCGAGCCGCCCAGCGCCTCGGCAATCCCGATCAGATAGCGTTGGTGGCCCTGCAAGCCGCCTTCGGCCAGAACGCCGGAAGCCAGCACGAGCCCCACGAATGCGATGCCGATCCAGCCGAGCCGGTCCGCCCCCAGGCGTTCGTGAAAGAGCGCCGCCCCCATCAGCACGACCCAGAACGGCTGCACATGGAAAACGACGGTGGAGACCGCAATGCTCGTGCGATGGATCGAATCGAAGAAGGCCACCCACTGCGTGACCATCAGCACGCCCGTCGCCACCGCGAGCCCGAGTGTACGGCGCGTGAACTGGCTCTTCAGCTGGCGCGGCGAGAGCCAGCCCTTGTACGCGCAGAAGACCCCGAGCGAGAGCATGCCGAAGAGGCAGCGGAAGAACACGAGCGTCATGGCAGAGAGCCGTGCTTCCTCCACGAAAACGCCGATCGTGCCCATGAGCAGGCCCCCGCTGGCGAGCATGATCGCGCCTTGTCGCTGGCTGGTTTGGGTCGCGGGTTGCATGATTCGGGGCTGCAATAGCGAAAGAAGGTTGAAAACCGGCTCAGTATTCGTCAGTTGCAGCCCACAGACAAACGAATTAAATTGAACAATTCCATCAATGTGGTTGATAAATCATGAGCCCGGAATTCGACCTCGATCTCATGCGGACCTTCGTCGCCGTGGCCGATGCGGGCAGCTTCACGCGCGCGGCGGTCGCCGTGCACCGCTCGCAGGCGGCCGTGAGCATGCAGGTCAAGCGGCTCGAGCAGATGCTGGGCACCACGCTGTTCACGCGCGACACGCGCAATCTCGCGCTCACGCGGCCCGGCAATACGTTGCTCGAATATGCGCGGCGTGCGCTTGAGCTACAGGAGGAGGCATGGTCGGCGCTGGTGCGGCCGGAGGTGACGGGGCGCGTGGTACTGGGCGCGCCCGACGACTACATGGCCGCGCTGCTTTCACCCGTGTTGCGGCGTTTCTCCACGCTGTATCCGCATGTGGAGATCGAGATCGTCTGCGCGCAGAGCGTGGCGCTCGGGCCGATGCTGGCGGACAACAAGATCGATCTCGCGTTCGTCACGCGCGATCGCAAGCTGCGCGGCGAGTTCGTGCGCAGCGAAGACATGGTGTGGGTGGGTTCGGCGGACGACCCCGCGCCGCTCGCGATCTCGCCGCTGCCGGTGGGGCTCTACGAGCACGGCAGCGTGGCGCGCGTGCATACGGTGGCGGCGCTCGACGCAGCGCGCATCCGCTATCGCGCCGCCTATAGCAGCGCGAGCCTGATGGGGTTGCTGGCGACGGTCGAGGCGGGCATTGCCGTCGTCGCGCTCACGCGCTGCAGCGTGCCGCCACATTTCGCGATTCTCGGCGCGGACGAGGGGCTGCCGAAGATCGAGCCGCTCGATATCGTCGTGGCGCGCAGCGTCAAATCGAACCGGCCTACCTGCGATTACCTGGCACAGCAGATGGTCCAGGATCTTGCGGTGCGGCGTCAGCGCGGATAGACGCTCACTTCGCCTCCCACCGCGAGCCGCACGCGCTCGCCCGGGCGCGGCGTGCGGTAGCCGGGCACGCGCGCGCGCACGGTAGTGGGGGAGTCGATCAGTTGCAGCGTGAGCGCCGCGTCCTGCCCCTGGAAGCTGATCTCGCGCACGAGCGCATCGAGTGCGCCGTCGCGCTGCGCCGTTGCGGGCAGCACTTCGATCTGCTCGGGACGCAGCATCACATCCACTTCGCCATCGGTGTGCGAGGAGCCGTCCACTACGGGCAGCGTGCCGAGCACGCAGTGGGCGCGCGAGCCGCTCACGCTGCCCGGCAGCAGCACGGCTTCGCCGATGAACGTCGCCAGCTCGCGCGTGACGGGACGCCGGTAGAGCGCCTGCGGCGAGGCAGTCTGCAGCAGCCGTCCGCGCCACAGCACCGCCACTTCGTGACCGAGCGAGAGCGCTTCGGCCTGATCGTGCGTCACGAGCACTGCGGTTGCGCCGGCTGCGGCGAGTGCGCGCGCAACGGCTTCGCGCGTTTCGATGCGCAGCGTGGCATCGAGCGACGAGAACGGTTCGTCGAGCATCACGAGGCCGGGCGACGGCGCGAGCGCGCGCGCGAGCGCCACGCGCTGCTGCTGGCCGCCCGAGAGCTGCTGCGGCGCGCGCGTTGCGTAGGACTCCGGAAGTCCGACGAGTTCGAGCAATTCGGCCGCGCGATGTTGCGCGCGACGCTGCGAACGCGGCAGGCCGAACACGATGTTTTCGGCTACTGTGAGATGCGGAAAGAGCGCGCCTTCCTGCGGCACGTAGCCAATGTGGCGCTGCTCGGTCGGTAGGTGCAGGCCTTCGCCCGCCACGCGCTTGCCGTCGATTTCGATGGTGCCCGCATCGGCGCGCTCGAAGCCGCACAGCACGCGCAGCAGCGTAGTCTTGCCGCTGCCCGAAGGCCCGAGCAAGGCGACGAGCGAGCCCGACTTCACGGAAAGGTCGATGCCGTGCAGCACGGGATGGCCGTCGAACGCCTTTTGCAGGCCGGAGATGCGAAGAGTGCTCATGGGCGGTACGGGTAAGGCGGTCAGGACGTCACTTCGGGCGGCGCGGACGAATGCGCGGCGAGCGCGGAGCGCCCCGCGAACGCGAACAGCAGGCCGGAAGCCGTGAGCGAGAGCGCCGTGAGCAGCGCGGCATAGGGTGCGGCGGCGGCGAATGCGAGCGTCGAAGTGTCGATCCACACCTGGGTGGCGAGCGTGCGCGTGCCGATGGGCGAGAGCAGCAGCGTCGCGTTCAGTTCGGTGACGACGGAGATGAACACCATCGAAGCCGCGGCGCCGAGCCCCGGTCCCGCGAGCGGCAGCACCACGCGGCGCAGCGTTTCGAACCAGCCGAGGCCGAGCGAGCGGGCCGTGTCTTCGAGCCGCTGCTGGGCCTGCAGAAGCGCGGCGCGCACGCTCACCAGCGCGAACGGCAGGAAGAGGATGCCGTACACGACGATCAGCAGCGTCGTGCTCTGATAGAGCGGCGTGAGCACGTGCACGGCGAGCGAAACGATCGCGAGCGCGATGACGATGCTGGGCACCCCTTGCGCCACGAACGTCGTGCGTTCGAGGAAGGTGGCGAGGCGGCCCGGATAGCGCGCGAGCAGATACGCGAGCGGCAACGCGAGCACCGTGGTGAAGACCGCGGCCATGAGGCCGAGATGCAGCGAGGCGAAGGTGGTCGAGAGCAGCAGTTCGGGCGAGACGTCGGCGGGCGTGATCGCTTCGGCGCCCGGCTGTGTGAGCCAGTAGCCGATCATGCCGAGCGGCACGCCCAGCGTGGCGATGTTGAGCGCGGTGAAGGCGGCGGCGACCGGCCAGCGCCAGCGGCCGAGCGCATGGCGCGTCACGGCGCGGCGCGTGCCGCGATCGACGCGTTCGTAGCGGGCGCGCCCGCGCACGCGGAATTCGAGTGCGAGCACGGCGAGACACAGCACGATCAGCACGCAGGCGAGGAGCGAGGTGCCGCCGCCGTCGAAGCTCGTGCGGTACTCGGCGTAGATCTCGGTCGTGAAGGTGCGAAAGCGCAGCAGCTGGAAGGCGCCGAACTCGGCCAGCACGCCGAGTGCGACCAGCAGCATCGAGCCGAGCAGGGCGGGACGCAGCTGCGGCAGCACGACGCGGAAGAATGTGGTCCAGCGGTTGCAGCCGAGCGCGCGCGCACTTTCTTCGAGCGCCGGATCGAGCCCGCGCAGCGCGGCGGCCACGGGCAGATAGACGAGCGGGAAATACGCGGTGGTGATGACGATGAACGCGCCGAGGAAATCCTGGAGATCGAGGCTCAGCGACACCCACGCATAGCTCGTGATGAACGCGGGCATGGCGAGCGGCGCGGCGGCGAGCAGCGCGAAGGCGCGGCGGCCGGGCAGGTCGGTGCGTTCGACGAACCACGCGACGGCGGTGCCGAGCACGGCCGAAGCGAGTGTGGCGCTCACCGTGATGGAGAGCGTGTTGACAAGCAGTTCGCCGACGAGCGGCCTGAAGATCAGGTCGGCGGCGTCGGCGAATCCAAACGAAAGCGCGCGCCAGAACGTCAGCGCGAGCGGCAGCAGCACCAGCAGGGGGCCGAGCAGCGCGGCCGCGACGAGCGCGCGCGGCACACGCCGCCGCGCGGTGAAGCGCGGCGCTTGATCGGTCGATTCCTGCATGGCTGGCGCCGTGGTGACAGCTTCACTCACGATAAGGCTGGCTTTGCAGTGGCGTTGATTAGAGCAGGCCCGCCTGGCGCAGCAGCTTGCCGGCCTGGCTGTCGTCGCCCAGTTGCTGGATCGTCAGCGACGGCGGGTTCAACTGGTCGAAGGGCTTGTTGATCGGGTCCGCCGCCACGCCGGGACGCAGCGGGTACTCGAAGCTGATGTGGCCTTGGGCCATCAGCTTCTGTGCACGCTCGCTCACGAGGTAGGCGAGGAACTTCTGCGCGCCGTCCGGGTTGTGGGCCGACTTCAGCACGGCCGCGCCCGACACGTTCACGAGGGCGCCGATGTCGCCGTTCGCGAAGTGCGCCACGGCGCTGCGCGTCTTGCCGTCGCCGATCTCGGCGTGCAGGCGGTCCCAGTAGTAGTTGTTGATGATGCCCGTGGCAACGGCGCCGCGGTTCACGGCGGCGACCACGCCTTCGTCGTCGTCGAAGATCTGCGAGTTGGCCTTCAGGCCCTTGAGCCATTCGAGCGTCGCGGCTTCGCCCCTGGCGGCGATCACGGCGTCGACGAGCGGCAGGAAGTCGGCGTCGGACGGCGCGATGCCGACCTTGCCCTTCCACTCGGGCTTCGCGAGATCGAACAGGGTCTGCGGCAGCTGCGAGGGCTGAACCTTGGCCGTGTTGTAGGCGAGCACGTTTTCACGCGCGGTCACGCCGACCCACTGGCCGGCCGGCGAGTTGTAGCGCGCGGGCACTTCGGAGAGCGTTGCGCCCTGCACGGGGGCGAGCAGGCCCTTCTCTTCGAGCAGCATCAGCTCGGGCGAGTTTTCCGTGAAGTAGACGTCGGCGGGCGTCTTGTCGCCTTCGGCGATGATCTGCGCCGCGAGCGCCGGACCTTCGTCGCTGCGGATGTTCACGCTGATGCCGGTTTGTTGCTGGAAGTCCTTCGCGAGCTGGTTCACGACCTGCTCGTGCTGCGCGTTGTAGAGCGTGATCGACGCGGCGTGGGCAGCGAGCGGCAGCGTGCCGGCAACGGCGAGGGCAATGCTCAGGGCGGCGGCACGCAGCGGCGCGCCGGGGAGCGAGATCTTCATGGTGTGTCGTTATCCGTTGATGAAGAGGAGCGTCTTTATCAGGTCAAACTCGGGCCTTCAGGCCGGGCCCCGTTCAGGCCGTGAACAGCTCGGCGCCGATATACGAACCGGGTTTCGCGCCCGGCGGGCAGGCAAACACCGCGCTGCCGATATGGGTCGTGAACTGGTTCATCATGTCGAACTTCGAGAGCTTTTCGTTGATCGGAATGAAGCCGGTGCGCGGGTCGCTCTGGTGAGCGATGAAAATCAGGCCCGCGTCATACTCGGTTTCCTGGCGCCACGGCGGCCAGCGCTCGATGTAGAAGTTCGTGCTGTCATTGTAGGAGTACGAACGGCGCAAAATCTGCGCGCCGTCGTTCGACGCGCGATTCGAGAGGCGCACGTGCGAGTTGTCCGGAATCTGCGGATTGCCGTCCTTGTCCTGCGCGTCCAGATCGACCGCGTCGAATTCCTTGTCGCGGCCCATGGGCGCGCCGCTGTACTTGCGGCGGCCGAACACCTGCTCCTGGAAGCCGAGTTCCATCTGATCCCAGTGCTCGAGCGTGATGCGGATGCGGCGCACGACCGTATAGGTGCCGCCCTGCATCCACGGCGCGTCGGCAGCCGTGGCCCAGACGAACTGGTTCATGAGCTTCGGGTCGCTCGTGGGCGGATTGTTGGTGCCGTCCTTGAAACCCATCAGGTTGCGCGGCGTCTGGCCCTTCGCGCCCGTGAGGAAGCCGGCCTGGCCCCAGCGCATGCGCAGGATGCCGTAGCCCTGGCGCGCGAGCTGGCGCACCGCGTGGAAGGCCACCTGGGCGTCGTTCGCGCAGGCCTGCACGTAGAGGTCGCCGCCGGTTTTCTCGGCCACGAGCTGGTCGCCGTTGAAGCGCGGCAGATCGACGAGCGCGGCGGGGCGCTTGCTGGCGAGGCCGTAGCGGTCCTTGCCTTCGGACGTGAAGAGGCCGGGGCCGAAGCCGAACGTCACCGTGAGGCCGGCCGGACCCACGTCGAGCACGTCGCCCGAATCGGCGGCGGGGTGATCGTCGCCGGTGCCCTGGAGCGAGGCGGCCGGGTTGCCCTGCGTCATGCGCGCGGCCGACTCGGTCCACTGGCGCAGCAGGTTGATCACGTCGTCGCGCGAGGTCGTGGCGAGGTCGAAGGCGGCGACGTAGGTGTGCGCCTGCTGCGGCGTGACGATGCCGCCCTGGTGCTCGGCGTAGAACGGCTCGACGACGAGCATCGGGTCGGTGTGCGCCGCATGCCGGTTCGCTTCCGTGGCCGCGTGCGCTGCGCCCGGCGCGGCAAGGCCTGCGCCGAGCGTCGCGCCGGCGGCAACCGCGGCGCTACCGGCCTTCAGGAAGCCCCGGCGCGCGGGGCGCTCGGGTGTATTGCGGGAGTCTTCGGAGGACATGATTATTTGGCCAGCACGAGTGTATTGACGTCGTCTTCCACATAGTAGAAGCCGTCGCCCGCCGGCGTCAGCGCGATGCCGAACAGGTCGCCGTTGCCCGGGGGCGTCTGCGCCTTGTCGGTATCGATCCAGCGAGCGTAAAGCTGCTTTGCCGCGACCGGGTCGATCTCCACGACCTGGCCGTTGAGCGCGTTGGTGACGAGCAGGTGACCCTGCGGCGTCACGAGCATCGCGAGCGGGCGGTGGAGCATACCATCTGCGGTGAGCTGGCGGCCAACCCCTGCGCTCGTGTCGCGCGTGAGCGGATCTTCGATCACGTTGATGCGGTTGCCGATCGCGTCTGAGATATAGAGCAGCTTGTTGTCGCCCGAAAGCGCGAGGCCCGTGGGGCCGACGAGGAACACACCCTTGTCGGCCTGCGCGCCGAAGCCGCCCGCCACCACGGTCTCGTTCTTCACCACCGGCGCCTGGCCGTTCGGAATGTCGAGGTCGAGGCGCAGCACGGTGGACTGCTTGAACACCGGCGGGTTGCCGTCCGCGCTGCCCACGCCGAAGCCGGCGTTGCTCAGGAAGAGCGTGGCATGGTCGCCGTTGTCGACCACGGCCATGTTGCCCCACGGGTCGTTGATGTTCGGGCTGCTGATGGTTTTGGCGATCTTGCCGTTGCTGTCGAGCACGATCAGGCAGCCGGCGCCCTTGGTGCCGGTGGTGCCGTCGTTGGAGGGCGTGCTGCCCACGATCACCCAGCCCGACTTGAGCATGGTCATCGCCGTGGAAAGGCCCACGCCGCCCGGGCATTCCTTGAGGTCGCGCGGGATCGTCGCGAAGAGCGACATCTGCTTCGTATCCGGGTGGTAATCGACGATCGTGCTGCCGGTGCCTTGCAGGTTGGCCGCGTTGTTGAAGTTGTCCACCAGCACGTCGCCCTGCTTCACGGCACCCGCGCTGACCGGCGCCACGAAGATCGCGTACGGGTTCTGGTCGCCGTTGTCGGGGACCGTGTTGATGAGGGTGGTGTCCTTGTGGATCTGCGGCAAGAGGCCTTCCGCGTCGGCGTGAGCGGCGAGCGGAGCGGCACCCAGCGTGGCCGCCGCCGTGAGGGCGAGGGCGGCGCGTCGGGTCAGGGTCGTGCGTTGCAGGAACGTGCGCATAGCGTGTTTCATCGTGAATCTCCGTGCCCCGCGAGCGTAGCGGATGCCGCATTCGCCGCGTGCGCCACGTTCGGCGCTCAGGTCGGCAAGGGCTCGCGAGGACTTGGTGTTGGCCATGGGATCAGGTTTCGATCGGTTGTGTCGTCGGTCGGACGCTCAGAACGTGATGTTGGTGCGCACACCCACCACGAAGGTGTTGCGCAGCGCCTGCGTCTGGTTGTCCGGGTTCTGGCCCGCACCGGCGTTGAACGTGTACTGCGCGTCGGCCTGCAGCTGCCACCAGGGGGTGACCTGATACTGGTAGGTCGCTTCGAGCGCCGTTTCGCTGCCGCGCTGCACGAACCCGTTGGCGAGGTCGGCTGCGGCCGCGGCGCTGCTGATCTTGATGTAGGCAAGGCCAAGGCCGACGCTGTCGTTGTCGCGGCCGGCGAACGGCGCCTTCATCACCACGCCCAGGTTCGCGCTATAGCTGACTTCGTTGCGGTCGTTCGGCGCGCCCATCACGCGCGCGAACACGCCGATGCTGCGCGGCTCGTCGGGGTCGGGGCGCCAGACCATCTGGTCGGCGACCGCGTAGATGCTGTAGTTGCCTTTGACCGATGCCCCCGACTGCTGGTCGGTGAACGAGTCGCTGTTGTACCAGAAGCCCAGCTTGTAGGTGCCCGGCAGTTTCTTGCTGCTGTCGGCGCTCACGAGTTCGCCTTCGGCGGGCTGGTTGATCGAGTACTGCAACTCGCCGATCACCATCGCACCGTTGTGCAGGTTGAAGTTCGTGCCGCTCAGGTTGGTCGGGTCGTTGCCGAGCGGATCGGCATCGAACAGGCCGACGAGGCCCGTGAGCGAACCCGTGATCTGGGCGCGCGCGCGCACGCCGAGCCCGGAGAGCGGGTAGGCCGGGCCGCCGTTCGGCAGGTCGTACGAAGGCAGGCCGGGCCAGCCGAACATCGTGTTCACGAAGAGCGCCGCGTACTGGCTCACCATGAATTCCTGGTCGAGACTCTGCTGACCGATCTTCACGTCCACGCGCTTGTCGAGGAACGACTGCTGGTACCACATTTCCCACAGGCGGGTGGTGTCCTGCGCTTCGATGCCGCTCGCCGTGTTCAGCGTGCCGAGATTCAGCGCGCTCAGGTTCGAGCCGTGAATGTTGAGCGCGCTGATATTGAAGAGGCCGCCCGGGATGCCCAGCGCCTTGCTCGTATCGAGCTGTACGGTCGCGGTGGTCAGGCCGTCATAGGTGCCGCCGCGGTTCAGGCCGCCGCGCAGGTTCGCGAGGTACTCGCTCGTCTCGGTCAACTGGAACGTGACGCCGTACTTGCCGAGCCACGGACGCAGGCCGCCAATGTCGCCGAGCAGGTTCTGGCGGCTCCAGATGCCGGTCCAGAAGTTCGACGGCTGCGCCTTGATGTTGAGGTCGGCCTCCGGGGCTTCCGGATTGGCGTCGGGGTTGGTTTCCGGGGTGGACTGCGCGTAGGCCGCACCGCTCGCAAGCGTCGCGAATGCGACACAGAGCGCGAGCTGGCGCAGCGCCGGCAGATGGCGCCGGACCCCGTGGCCACGAAACGCGGCGGGACGAACTGACCGAGAGAACTTCATCGAGATCCTTATTGATTATGTCGATGCCGCCCGCGCGTTCTTGCCCCGTCGGTTGGACCGCTGGGCGCGCGATTCGCGCCGGCACCGCTGCACATGAATTCCCTGCATCGCTGCAACAGAAGAAAAGGGCAGCGAACGGCGCCATCGTACTCATTGGGAATATAGGAGTCAACACAAATGAGAATGATTCTCATAAAGATTACTTGTTGGGTTCAGTGTGTTTACGAATAGCTGTCGGAGGTGGAGATTTGCCATTACATATTGTCAGGAATGGCCGGGTCGGAGGAGTTGGGGAAGTCGAATATCATCGAACCATCAATGACCTCACGTGCCGCGCGCGTGCGTTTTATCGGATGACTTGCCCATGACCGCTTTGTTGCCCGACGCCCTGCTCGACAACCGCTTCGATCTCGACCGCTATTTCGCGCGTATCGGCTACGACGGCCCCCGCGCGGCGACGCTCGACGTGCTGCGGACCTTGCATCGCCTCCATCCGCTTGCGATCCCCTTCGAGGGACTGGATGCGCTCGCGGGCCGGCCCGTTTCCCTGCGGCTTGAAGACATCGTGGCGAAGCTGGTGGAAGCGCGGCGCGGCGGCTACTGCTTCGAGCACAACATGCTCTTTGCCCGCGTGCTGGTGGAGCTGGGTTTCGCCATCGCGCCGCTGGCCGCGCGCGTGGTCTACGGGCGTGCCGCCGATGCTGTCACGCCGCGCTCGCACATGCTGCTGCGCGTGGAGGCGGAGGGTGCCGCGTGGCTGGCCGATGTCGGCTTTGGCGGCGCGACGCTGTGTGCGCCGCTGGCGTTCGATGTGCGCGAGCCGCAGCCCACGCCGCTCGAACCCGCGCGACTTGTCATGGAGTCCGAAGGAATGGGGACGCTTGCGGTGCAAGAAGGCGACGCCTGGTCCAACGTCTATCGGTTCGAATCGCGGCCGGCCGAATGGGTCGATTATGAAGTGGCGAACTGGTACACGTCCACTTCGCCGGACTCGTTCTTTACCGGCAACCTGGTGGCGTGCAGCGTACGCGAAAACGGCCGCGCTGCGCTCTTTAACGACCGCTATTCCGAACGCGACGCCCGAGGCAACCGCACGCTTACGCACACGATCGCCAGCGCCGCCGGGTTGACGGAATGCCTGCGCGAGCAGTTCGGCATCGATGCTTCGGACTTCGACGCAGGCGCGCTCTTTGCGCGCATCGCGGGACGCGACCCGGTGGCTTGAGTGGCGCTGGGTCTGATCGGGAAAGGCTTCGTGCGAAGGAGCACATCATGATCGGACGCATGATCGGCATGACGGCGCTGTGGCTCGTGCTGATGGGCGCGCTGCTGTTCGGCGCGGCAGGCACGCTTGCGTGGCTGGCCGCCTGGCTGTGGCTCGCGGAGCTCGCCGCCACGAGTCTCTGGATCGGCCTGTGGCTCGCGCGCGTGGATCCCGGACTGTTGGCCGAGCGCCTCTCGCCGTATGCGCCGCGCGGTCAGAGCCCGTGGGATCGGGTGTTCATGATCGTCGTTTCGATCGGCTGGTGCGCATGGCTCGTGCTGATCGGCGCCGACGCCGTGCGCTTCGGCGGCTCGCACGTGCCGCTGTGGCTGCGCGTGGCGGGCGCCGTTGGGATTTTTTTCTGCATCTACCTCACGCGCAGCGTGTTTGCGGCGAACCGCTATGCGTCGCCCGTCGTGGCGATCCAGCGCGAGCGCGGCCACGCGCTCACCGACACCGGACCGTATGCGCACATCCGGCATCCGATGTACGCGTACGCGCTCCTGCTGATTGCCGGCACGCCGCTCATGCTGGGTTCGTGGTGGGGCCTCGCCTGCGTGCCCTTCATGATGGCGGCCATCGGCTGGCGCGCGGTGAAGGAGGAGCGCACGCTGGCTGACGGGCTGCCCGGCTATCGGGACTACATGCAGCGCGTGCGTTACCGGTTCCTGCCGGGTATCTGGTAACGCGGCGCGCCGTGGCAGTGGCAGTGGCCTTGACTCAGGCCGAGGGCGGCGCGGGCAGGCGCTCGGCATGGCGCCGATAGAGCCAGGCCTGGGCCGAGGAGGCGACCAGCGAGAAAATGAGGCTCGCCAGGCTCTGGCCCGCGGCGAGCAGCAGGAGCCGCCCAGGCGAGTGGACGGCGACGGGCGTGATGCCGGCGAGGCCGATGAAGAGCAGCACGAGAAACCCGATCACGACGAGCGGCAGCACCGCGACGAAGATCACGCCGAACAGGGCCCAGAAATGACCGTGGCTGTCGTGCCACGCGGCGCGCAGATCGATGCGGTTGCCGAGCGCGAGTGAGGGAAAGAGCAGGCTGATCCGCACGGCGACATAGATCCACGCGACCCCCACGATGACTCCGAGGAACGCCTTGCCGCCCGAGTAATGCGGCTGTAGTACGGCATAGAGCACGAGTCCGGTGACGATCAGCGCGAGCGTGAGCGTGACGCTCACGCCGAACATGCGCAGGAGCGGCTTGCCGCCAAGCGGGAAGAGCGGTGCCGTGCCTTCGCGCAGCAGCACGAAGCGATACACCTTCACGGTGAACACGAGATACAGGACCGCGTTCAGCAGCGAGGCGATATCGGCCGCGAACACGAGGCCGCCCGAGGGCACCTCGCCCGCGCCCGGCACGGGCCGCCCGGCAAAGGCCACCCACACGAGCACGGTGTAGGCGACAAAGACGCCGAGCAGGAACAGGGGCATCTGCGTGAGCGCCTCGCGTGTGCTCGCCCAGGCGCGCTTGACGCATTCCATGAAGGTCATCTGTTGCATGGTTGTTGTCGTGTGAGTGACAGATGGCCGGTAGTCTAGCGCGGAGTCGGGCAGGCGCGTGCGCGGGCTGTGTCCGCAGCGCTCTTTGCGGCGCCTATTTCACGGCAAAGAGCGTGAGGTTCATCAGCACCTTGAACGCAAAGCCGAGCGATACCGCCGCCCCCACGCCCGCGCACCAGAGCAGCACGAACCAGAGCCAGCCCGGCAGCGCGCGGCGCGGCGTGGCCGGCTTAGTGGTAGTGATGGGTGTCGCCATGACGCACCTTGCCCCGGAAAACCCAGTAACCCATCGTCGTGTACGCGAGGATGATGGGCAGGATCACCGCCGTGCCCACGAGCGTGAACATCTGGCTCGAACGCGGCGCGGCCGCTTCCCAGAGCGTGAGGCTCTGCGGAATCGCATACGGCCACAGGCTCACGAGCAGCCCCAGATAGCCGAGCGCCACGAGGCCGATCGCCGCGATGAACGGCGTGTTGTGGTGGCGCGCCCGCACGGCGCGATGCATCCCGTACGCGCAGGCCAGCACCAGCAGCGGCACCGGCGCGAGCCGCCAGAAGAGTTTCGCGTCGAACCAGCGCGAGGCGATGTTGGCATCCTGCAGCGGCGTCCACACGCTCACGAGCGCGATGAAGCCGAGCAGCACGATGGTGAGCGGCCACACCAGCCGGTGCAGACGGCGCTGGAGGTCGCCTTCGGTCTTGGCGACGAGCCAGCAACTGCCGAGCAGCGCATAGGTGACCACGAGCCCGAGCCCCGCGAGCAGGCTGAACGGCGTGAGCCAGCCGAAGGGGTCGCCCGTGAAGCGGCCGTCGGTGACGGGAATGCCTTGCAGGAAAGCGCCGAGCGCGATGCCCTGGAAAAATGCGGCGCCCGTCGATCCGCCGATGAAGGCGAGATCCCACAGATGCTTCGTGCGGTTCGCCTTCGCGCGGATCTCGAACGACACGCCGCGAAAGATCAGGCACGCGAGCATGAACACGAGCGGCAGATAGAGCGCCGAGAGCACGGTGGCGTACACCACCGGAAACACGGCGAAGAGTGCCGCGCCGCCGAGCACGAGCCAGGTCTCGTTGCCGTCCCAGACGGGCGCGACCGTGTCCATCATGAGGTCGCGCTCGTGCGCTTCGGGGAAGAACGGGAACACGATGCCGATGCCCAGATCGAAGCCGTCCAGCACGACATACATGAAGACGCCGAGCGCGATGATCGCAGCCCAGATGACGGTGACATCCATTTTGCTTGCCTCTTTACACTTTAGCTGGCTGGAGGAGGGGGCGACGTTGCGGGATCAGGCGTCGATCAGCTGATCGGCGGCGGACATCGGACGGCGTGCGCTCTGGTGCGCGGGGGCGGTCTGCGTGCCGTTGTCGCCGCTGCCGGTCTCGCCCGGCAGTGCGGGGCCTTTGCGCATCAGCTTGAGCATGTAGTAGATGCCGGTGCCGAACACGAGGAAGTACACGCACACGAACGCCATCAGCGAAATGCTCACCTGTTGCGTCGTGAGCGGCGACACGGCTTGCGCGGTGCGCATCACGCCATAGACGACCCACGGCTGGCGGCCGGCCTCGGTGGTGATCCAGCCCGCGAGCAGCGTGACGAAGCCTGTCGGCCCCATGGCCAGCGTGAAGCGCTGGAACGCGCGCGATTCGTAGAGCGTGCCGCGCCGGCGCAGGAACCAGCCCAGCGCGCCCAGCACGATCATCAGGAGTCCCAGGCTCACCATCACGCGGAAGGTCCAGAACACGAGTGTCGAGTTCGGGCGCTCGTCGGGCGGGAACGACTTGAGGCCCCGGATCTCGCCGTCCCAGCTATGCGTGAGGATCAGGCTGCCCAGGTGCGGAATCGACACGGCGTAGCGCGTGGTTTCGGCCTGCATGTCCGGGATGCCGAAGAGATTGAGCGCGGTGCCGCCTTGTTCCGTGTCCCAGAGGCCCTCGATCGCGGCGATCTTGGCGGGCTGATACTCGCGCGTGTTCAGGCCGTGCGCGTCGCCCACGAAAGCCTGTACGGGTGCGAGCACGAGGAGGAGGCCCAGCGCCATCGAGAACATCGTCTTGACGGACGGATCGCGCCGTCCCTTGAGCAGATGCCATGCGCCGGTCGCGGCCACCACGAGCGCCGCGACGATGAACGCGGCAATGGCCATGTGCGCGAGGCGATAAGGGAACGACGGGTTGAAAACGATCTTGAACCAGTCGGTGGGCACGACGTGGCCGTTCACGACCTCGAAGCCCTGGGGCGTCTGCATCCAGCTATTGGAGGCCAGGATCCAGAACGTGGAGATGAGCGTGCCGACGGCGACCATCAGCGTCGCGCCGAAGTGCGCGCGCGGGCTCACGCGATTCCAGCCAAACAGCATGATGCCGAGGAAGCCCGCTTCGAGAAAAAACGCGGTCATCACTTCGTACATGAGGAGCGGACCTGTCACGGGGCCGGCGAACGCGGAGAAGCCGGACCAGTTGGTGCCGAACTCGTAGCTCATGACGACGCCGGAGACGACGCCCATGCCGAACGCGACGGCGAAGATCTTCGACCAGAAGACGCAGAGATCCTTGTAGTACGTCTTGCCGGTCCGGAGCCAGCATGCTTCGAGCACGGCGATGAAACTGGCCAGCCCGATGCTGAGCGCGGGAAAGACGATATGGAAGGAGACGGTAAAGGCGAATTGCAGCCTGGCCAGATCGAAGGCCGAGAGTGACGTGTCCATGTACGTGCCTGATTACGTGCCTGATGCTTGCGTGCCGTAGGGTTCCGCGCGACGGGCGATGCCGGAGGGCAGGCTGCGTGTCGTGCAGATGGGCGTAAGCGTAGGGGAATAGCGGAGGTTTTGCTGTGCTGCGACGTGCGCTCGCTTGTCGCATGCAGGCCTCGCGACGGCGCACAGTCATGCGCTAACGCATTGACTCAAATCAACTAATGCGCGAGGCGCCGAAGGAGGCGTGGGGCGAACGCCGCGTCGATATGCGTCAATACACCGCGCAGTCCACCGCACAGTCGCGCAGGTGCGTCAATCTGACCAGGTGCGGGTTCGGCGGCGATGAGGCGGGGATCGTCCCGGGCCTTTTATGGTGGGGACGATCGCATGAGGAAATACTAAGGAATATTAAGGATATGTTTAGACGCGGCCGGGATTGAGCCGCTCAGCGCGGATCGCTCCACAGCTTGCCGGCCGTGGCCCAGTTCTCGGGCTTGACGTCCACGAAAAGAATATCGACGCTCTGCGGCTCGCAGCCGAGCACCTTGCAGGTGGTTTCCGTGAGAGCGGCGGCAAGTTCGCGCTTCTTCTCGACGGTGCGGCCCTCGAACAGTTCGATGTGGAAAGTCGGCATGGTTGTCTTCCGTGATGGGTAGGGTGAAGGAGTCAATCCCGATACGACGGGTCGAGGCGGTCGAGTTTGCGTAGAAGCGCGGGCCATTCGAGCTCGCCTTCGATCGCGCCGCCGTCGCGCAACTGTTCGGCGGTGCGGGCCGCCACCTCGGGCGGCGGTACGACGAGCGGCACGCCGCCCGCCTGCGCCTGCAACTGGATCTCGCAGGCCTTGATTAGCGTGGCCATCAGCACATAAGCCTCGGCGATGGTGCGGCCGGTGGTGAGCGTGCCGTGATTGCGCAGCAGCATGGCCGGGCGGTCGCCGAGGCTCGCGGTCAGCCGGCCGCCCTCGGCGGGCGTGAAGGCGAGCCCTTCGTAGTCGTGCCAGGCGAGCTGGCCATAAAAGCGCAGCGCATGTTGCGAAGCGGGCAGCAGACCGTCGCGCTGGATCGACACGGCAATGCCCGCCGTGTTGTGCAGATGCATGACGCAGACGGCATCGGGCCGTGCGAGGTGCACTGCCGCGTGCAGCGCGAAGCCCGTGGCGTTCACGGGATAGTCGCTCAGACCGACGATGCGGCCTTCCGTGTCTATTTTCACGAGGTTCGAGGCGCATACCTCGTCGAAGGCGAGGCCGAACGGGTTGATCAGGAAGCGCCCGGGTTCGCCCGGAATCGCGGCGGAGACATGGGTGTAGATGATGTCGTCCCAGTCATTGAGCGCGATGAGGCGGTAGGCGGCGGCCAGATCGACGCGCAGTTGCTGCTCGGCGGCCGAGCGCGGGCCGGTTTCGGCGGCGGTGCTCGTGGGACGGTGGGCGAATGACATGGCGGTTCCTTCGCGGGGGTTCAGCGGATGGCGGTGGGGGTAGCGCCGGCGCGCGGGGGCGTCTGCGTCTCTTGCGGTTCGTATTTTGCGGCGCGCGCCTCGGCTGTGTTGCGGGGCCTGCCGCCGAGCATGCGCGCCGTACCGTGGGCACACCAGCTTGCGAGCACGAAGGGCGCGGTCATCGCGGGCAGGCCGTAGTGGGCCGCCGCCAGATGCAGCGCCGCGGCCAGCATCGTCGCACAGATTGCGGTGCGCGTGCCGAGCGCGAGTGTGGCGAGGGCGGCCAGCGCGCCGTTGAAGCCGGTCAGGCCCGCGTCGAAATAAGAAAGCGGCGTGCCGCAGGCCAGTTCGAGGCCGCTCGCGAGCGCCGCGCCGAGCAGTGCGAAGGCGGCGGCCCGCCGCGACGACAGCGCGAGCCCCGTCACCACGAGCAGCCCGGCGGGCGCGCCGGAGGCGAATTCGGTCTGCGCCACGCCGCTCAGGATGCCGGCGAGGGCGCGCAAGCCGAACCATGCAGTCTGGGGCGCCGCAGCCCAGTCCGGATCGATCAGCGTGGTCAATGCGGTCAGCGCATGGGTCGGCGCGGGCATCGGGCCATGCGCCGAGGCGCCTGCGCGCAACGCGAGCCATACCCAGCTGGCGATCAGGCAGGGGGTGGAGTAGACGGACAGGCCCGCACGCGCGAGGCGCGGGGCGAGTGCCGCGCCGATCCACGCACTGGCCGTGGCGGCCAGCAGCGCGACGGCCGTGGCGGTGGGCGTATCGCCGATCAAGGTGAAGGCTGCGAGCGCCGCGAGCGCACCGTTGAAGCCGGCCAGGCCGTCGCGGATCGCGTTGTCCGCGTGACCGGCCAGCACGGCGCAGACGTTGGCAACCGTGGCGCCCAGCAGCGCGGCGCAGGCGAGCCGCAGGTCGCAGAGCGCAAGCGCGGCGACGAGGCAGGCGCCGGTGCCGGCGTGACGTTGCAGGACGATCTGGCCGACGCTGCGCAGCACGGTGCGCAACGCGGCCCCATCGCCGCGGGCTTGCGCGTGGATGGACATGCGAATGAGAACAGGACGGACGAATGGAGGGTGTGGCGCAGGCCGTCGCGGGACGAACGCGCCGTCGGCGAAACGCGCGCACGCAGGGCACTTTGATCGCGCTTTCGTTGCGTTTTTACTGCGCTTTTACTGATTCGAGAGCATAGGCGATGCGGGCGGCCTTGCGCGTGCGCGGGCGTGATAGTCGCTATTTGCGCTCCGGGTCCGGCGGCCCGCTTTTGTGCGAGGATAGTCCTCTGCACGTGACCTGAACGGGAGACGGACCATGCGCGAAGTGCGATGGGCATCGGAGGAAGGCGCCGGCATCGAGCATCTGGCATTCGATGCGAGCGGCGGGACGATCCGCGTGGAGAGCGTGGTAGTGGGGCAGCGCTACGGCAAGGCCTATGGCCTCTGCTACACCGTTCATTGCGACGCGCACTGGCGCGTGACCTATGCGGCGTTTCGCGTGATGGGCGGCGGTGCGCTGGCTCTCCACGGCGACGGCGAGGGACATTGGCGCGACGGCGAGGGCCGCGCGCTCGACGCGATCGAGGGGTGCATCGATATCGACCTCTCCGCCACGCCGTTCACGAACACGCTGCCGATCCGCCGTCTTCGGCTTGCGCGCGGCGAGCGGCGGCCGATCCGCGTGGTCTACATCGCGGCGCCCGATTTGACGCCGGTGGCCGTGCGGCAGGCTTACACCTGCATCGAGCCCGACCGGGAATACCGCTACGAAGGGCTCTTTCGAAAGTTCGCGGCGAACCTGCCCGTGGACGAGGATGGCCTCGTGATCGACTATCCCACGCTGTTCCGGCGCTTGCCGCCGCCCGGGCCTTCGCACTGAGGCCGCACGCTTCGGTGCAAGGCTCAAGGCTCAGGCCGAAGGCGCGGTCGGTGCGGAAGGCCTGGCCGGATCCTGGCCTTCGGAGTGGCCGAATAGCAGGTGCGAAATCAGGTCGTTGTCGATGGTCTCGTTGTTGAGCGTGCGCGCGAGCAGCTCGCCCGCCAGCAGTTGCGGCGAAAACACCATGTCCGGCTGCAGGAGCCGCAGCCGCTGCAGATTGCGGCTGTCGTTCACCAGCGCGACGGTGCGCACCTTCGGCGCGAGCTCCTTGATGGCGAGGATCACGAACGCGTTTTCGGCGTCGTCCATGCGCAGCGCCAGCACGGCGAGCGCCGTTTCCGCGCTCGCGTTGTGCAGCGTCGCGGTGTCGCTGGCGTCGCCCACGACGATATCGGCATTCGCGGGATAGCTGTGCGGCGCGTTTGGCGTGACGATCACCGTGACGGCGTAGCCGCGCTTCTTGAGGCCAGCGTATACGCTGTGCGCGAGCGGCGAGACGCCGACGATCAGGTAATGGTTCTTGCGGGTCACGTTGGAAATCCCTCCCTTCACGATATGTTTCAGCTTGCCGCCGATCACGGGGCCGGCCACGGCGCTGATCGAGGTTGCGAACACGCTGATGCCGAGCACGATCACGGAGACCGTGAAAAGCCGCGCGGTGTCCGAGTGCGGAACGATGTCGCCGTAGCCCACCGTGGACATCGACACGATCGAGAAGTAGAACGCCGTGACGAAGTTCTGGATGGGCGGGTCGAAGTCGTTGCCCAGATAGAGCGAACCGAACACCGCGTAAATCATCAACGAGCCGATGCTCAGGATAGCGAACAATGAGCTTGCGGCAAGACTCGTGCGGTCGAAGCGGCGCCAGTAGACGAGCAGCGCGGCCGCCAGCAGCAGCGTGAAGGCGAACAGCGGGAGGCTGCGATAGTCGCCCCAGATACTGAGGAACGCCGCGGCGGCGAGCAGCAGCAGCGAGAGCACCCAGGCCACGCGGGCGCGCAGCGCAATGCCGATCGACATGATCGCGAGGCCCGCCGCAATCACCACCTGCGGCAGCGCGAGCAGGCCGAACGCGTCGAGCAGCGTGATCCAGTCCTGGAACCAGCCGCCGCGCACGTGCTGCAAGGCCTTTTCGACGACCGGGCGCACCAGCATGAGCCCGTCGATCACGAGCAGCAAGGCCAGATAACCGTGCGGCACGATATGCGTGGCGAAGCCGCGCAGGCGGCGGGCGAGCGTCTTCATCGTCGTGCGGCGGCGCGGGCGAAGGACGGCGCGCAGGAAAGCGGCGCGGGCGGCAGCGGTGTCGGCTTCATGGACGGGCGCGGGGTCGGGCGGCGCGCACGGGCGCCGGGTTCAGGCGATATTAGCAGCCCGGTCGGCGCCGCGTAGCGACGGGCGGCGGGTGTCCGTTCTCAATGCGCTTGCTGCTGGGCCTGCTGCCCCTGCTGGGCCTGGACGATATGCAGTTCGCGCGTGCGCAGCGGCAGCGAGCACTGCGCGTCGTTGAGCGTCTGGCGCACCTTGCGCGACAGATCCCAGCGCATGTCCCAGAACACGTCGGTTTTGGCCCAGACGCGAATGTTGAGCACCGCCGTGCTGTCGTCGAAGCGGCTCACCATCACCTGCGGCGCGGGTTCGCGCAGCACGCGCGGATCGGCATCGGCGAGCGCGTGCAGCGCGTCGAGGGCGAGGTTCACGTCGTCGCGCACCGAGACCTCCACTTCGAGGTCCAGACGCCGCGTGGGATTGCGGCTGTAGTTGCGGATCGAGTTGCTCCAGAGCGCGCTGTTCGGCACGAACTCGCAGATGCCGTCGGGCTTGGTGAGGCGCGTGGTGAAGAGATTGACTTCCTCGACGGTGCCCGCCACGTTGCCGTTGCCGCCGTCGATGTAGTCGCCCACCTTGAAGGGGCGCAGCAGCAACAGCATGATGCCGGCCGCGATGTTCTGCAGCGTGCCTTGCAGCGCGAGGCCGATGGCGAGGCCCGCCGCGCCGAGCACGGCGACGATGCTCGCGGTCTGGATGCCGAGCTGCGAAAGCGCGCCGATCAGCGCGACGATACGCACGCTCCACTTGGCGGAGTCGCGCACGATGGGGCGCAGCGTCGCGTCGATGCTGCCTTGCCCGGCGAGCCAGCGGCCGATGCGGCGCGCCATCCACCAGCCGATCCACAGGATCGCGGCGGCGGCCACGAGGCGCATCGCGAAGGTGCTGAGCGCGTCCCACAGGAAGCTCCAGTTGGACGGGTGAATGTGGTCTAGGAGAGCTTGCATGAAATAGTCCTTGTCGTCGGCACGGGACGAAAGGACGTATTTTACGGGGGCGCGGTGAGGCGCCGCTGTTGAGGGCGCGTGTCGTGCGCGATCAGGCGTCGGGCACCGAGCCCGAGCCTGCGCCGAGGGCGCGCTGCATGAGCGTCGTATCGCGCCATTCGTTGTGCTTGAAACCCACCGCGTGCAGCGTGCCGATCATCTCGAAGCCGAGGCTCCGATGCAGCGCGAGCGAGCCGCCGCGCGGGTCGGCCACCACGGCGATCATCTGCCGCCACGGCCCGTTCTCGCAGCGTGCGATCAGCGCTTCGAGCAGCAGGCGGCCGAGCCCGAGGCCGCGGCACGATTCGTCGATGTAGATCGAG
The DNA here is from genome assembly GCF_905220215.1 of Paraburkholderia sp. J12. Taxonomy (NCBI): domain Bacteria; kingdom Pseudomonadati; phylum Pseudomonadota; class Betaproteobacteria; order Burkholderiales; family Burkholderiaceae; genus Paraburkholderia; species Paraburkholderia sp. J12. The sequence continues at coordinate 226,388 of NZ_CAJMZC010000008.1, read as the reverse complement.
TCTTCGATGGTGTAGCGATACGCGGCGCGCGGGCGATAGGGCGTCGCATAGCTGTAGCCGGCCACCTTGCCGTTCAGTTCGGCGACGATCCACGGCAGGCCCTGGCCGCGTACCGCGGCGTGGCGGCGCAGGAGTTCGTCGAGGTCGGGCGGCGCTTCTTCGAACGAAGCCGCTCCGTGCAGGACGTGATGCGCGTAGATCGCGGCGATCGCGGGGAAGTCGCCTGGCGTGGCGTCGCGCAGGAGCGGCTGCGTGACGTGAAGGGCATTCATGCGTCTTGAGTCCGGGTTGCGAAGGCGTCGTTCACTATGCCTTGGGTGGCGGCGGATTCAAAGCGTGTCAAAAATGCGCGTCTCTCACGCACGCGGGGCGGCCGCCCGCGCCCGGGCAGCGGCGGGAGCCGTGCGGCCGAAGCGGCGCGCGCCGGCCACGCAGGCGATCACCACGGCGGTCACGCCGATCATGGCGGGCGGCACGGCTTCGTGCAGCACGAGCGCCGCGAGCAGAAAGCCGAAGAACGGCTGCAGCAACTGCAGTTGCCCGACGCCCGCAATGCCGCCGAGCGCGAGCCCCCGATACCAGAACACGAAGCCGATCAGCATGCTGAAGAGCGACACGTAGGCGAGCCCCCACCATGCGGCCGCCCCCACCGCGGCGAACGAGGCGGGCCGCAGCGCGACGGCGAGCGGCAGCATCACGGGCAGCGAGATCACGAGCGCCCAGCAGATCACCTGCCAACCGCCGAGCCGCCGCGAGAGCCGGGCGCCTTCGGCATAGCCCAGCCCGCAGACGACGATCGCGCCGAGCATGAGGGCATCGCCCGCCGGCGACGCATCGACGCCGTGACGCAGCGCGAAGGCCACGACGGCCGCGCTGCCGAGCGCCGAAAAAAACCAGAACGCGGGTTGCGGATGCTCGCCGCCGCGCAGCACGCCGAAGATCGCCGTGGAAAGCGGCAGCAGGCCGACGAACACGACGGCGTGCGCGGAGCTCACGTGGCGCAGCGCGAGCGCGGTGAGGAGCGGAAAGCCGACGACCACGCCGAGCGCCACGACGACGAGCGGCACGAACTCGCGGCGCTCGGGCCGCGCCGCGCGCAGGAGCACGAGGAGGAGGACGCCGAGCACGCCGGCGATGGTGGCGCGTGCGCCGGTGAGGAAGAGCGGATCGAGGCCCAGCACGGCCACGCGCGTGGCGGGCAGCGAGCCGCTGAAGATCAGGACGCCGGCGAGGCCGCAGAGCCAGCCGTCGGTGGTGGAATCGAGGGATTTGCGCATGGATCGGGGCGGCGAATGGCTGAAGGGGCGGCAGGGGCGGCGATAAGGACGGCTGGATAGCCGGACGATGATGCGCGCGGTGCAGTTAGCGGGTAAGCTACAGATCAGTACAATTTCGAAGAACTGTACTGATCACTGTGCAGTACAGATGCCAGGTACAGATCGGAAACGCCGGGGGAACGGCGGGAGAGAAAGCAAGATGGCAGACACAGGCCTTGCGCCGTCCCACACGCCGGAAGGCGGCGCGCTCACGCGTGTCGCACAGGTCATGGAAACGCTGCGCGAGCGCATTGCGGCACGCTCGCTCGCCGCGGGCGCCCGCGTGCCGTCCATCCGCACCATGAGCGAGCAGCTGGGCGTATCGAAATCGACGGTGGTCGAAGCCTACGAACGGCTCGTTGCGCAAGGCGTGCTGGTGGCGCGGCGCGGCGCGGGGTTCTTCGTCGCGGGCCATGCGCCGCCGCTCGCGCTCGCGGCGCTCGGCCCGCGTCTGGATCGCGAGATCGATCCGCTCTGGCTCACGCGCCAGTCGCTCGAAGCCGATCCGAACGCGCTGCGCCCCGGCTGCGGCTGGCTGCCGCCGTCCTGGCTGCCGCACGATGCCGTGCGGCGCGCGCTGCGCTCGCTTGCCCGCGACCCGCACGCGCCTTTGGCCGAATACGCCGCGCCCTTCGGTTCGTCCGCGCTGCGCCAGCAGCTTTCGTGGCGCCTCGCCCAGCATGGCGTGGAGGCCGCCCCCGAGCAGATCGTGCTCACCGACGGCGGCACCCAGGCGCTCGACTTCGTGTGCCGCTTCCTGCTGGAGCCGGGCGACACCGTGCTCGTGGACGATCCCTGCTACTTCAATTTCCAGGCTTTGTTGCGCGCGCATCGAACCCGCGTGGCGAGCGTGCCGTACACGCCCACCGGTCCCGATATCGCCGCCTTCGAGCGCGCCCTGATCGAGCACCGCCCGCGCCTGTACGTCACCAACTCGGCGATCCACAACCCGACGGGGGCGTCGCTCGCGCCCGCGGTCGCGCACCGCCTGCTCAAACTTGCCGAGGAGCATGACCTGCTGATCGTGGAGGACGACATCTTTGCGGACTTCGAAACCGAACCGTCACCGCGCCTCGCGGCCTTCGACGGCCTGTCGCGCGTCGTGACCATCGGCAGCTTTTCGAAGACGATGTCGGCGGCGGTGCGCTGCGGCTTCATCGCCGCGCGCGCCGACTGGTGCGAAGCGCTCGTCGATCTGAAGCTCGCCGTGTCGTTCGGCCACGGCGAGGTGGCGGCCGATCTCGTGCACCGGCTGCTGGTGGACGGCACCTACCGGCGCCATCTCGACGCGCTGCGCGCGCGGCTGGCCGATGCGATGGGCGAAACGCTCAGGCGTCTCGCTACGCTGGGAATCGCGGCGTGGACGCGGCCGCAGGCAGGCCTGTTCGTGTGGGCGCGCCTGCCGGACGGCCTCGACGCCGCGCAGGTAGCGCGCGAGGCGCTCGCGCAAGGCGTGGTGCTCGCGCCCGGCAACGTGTTCAGCGTCGCGCGCAGCGCGGGCGATTTTCTGCGATTCAACGTGTCGCAGTGCAACCGGCCGAAGGTGTACGACACGTTGCAGCGTGCGATGGAGCGCAGCGCGCAGACGGCGTGAAGCCCCGCCTCGCGCGTTAGCGCCTCAATGCTGCTTGCGCAGCGGAATATCCTGCAGCAGCCAGGCGAGCGCGAACGAGAGCACCACCACGCACGCCGCCGCGAGATACACCATGTGCAAGGCACCGGCGAACGCGTCGAGATACTGGGCGTGCAGCACGGGCGGCAGATGATGGATCACGTCGGGCGTGAGCGGCTGCGGCAGTTCGACATCCGGCGTGAGCACCTTTTCGAGCCGCGTGCTCAGCCCATGCGAAAACACGGCGCCGAACGCAGCCACACCCACCGAGCCGCCGATCGAGCGGAACAGCGTGGCGCCCGAGGTGGCCACGCCCATGTGGCGGAACTCCACGGCGTTCTGCACCGCGAGGATCAGCACCTGCATGACCATGCCGAGCCCGCAGCCCAGCAGCCCCATGTAGAGGTACATCTGGCGCAGCGGCGTGCCGATCTCCAGACGCGCGAGCAGCACCATCGCCACAGCGACGAGCGCGGTGCCCACGATCGGAAACATGCGGTACTTGCCGATCTTGCTGATGACGCGGCCCGTGATCACCGACATCACGAGCACGCCGCCCATCATCGGCAGCATCTGCATGCCGGCCTCGGAAGGCGTGGAGCCTTTCACCACCTGCAGATACAGCGGCAGGAACGTGACCGAGCCGAACAGTGACACGCCCACGATAAAGCCGATCAGACTCGACAGCACGAAGGTGCGATGGCGGAACAGCTCGAGCGGCATGATGGGCTCGACCGCGTGCTTTTCCTCGTGAATGAAACCGGCCACCGAAACGCAGCCGAGCAGGAGCGTGAGCCAGAGCTGCGGCGAAGTCCACGGCAGGATCGTGCCGCCCTGGCTCGTGAAGAGGATGAGGCAGGTGAGCGCGCCCGCGAGCCACGCGGCGCCCATGTAATCGATCACGTGTTTCACGTGCGCGGTGCGCGGCCGGAACACGGCGCCGATCACCGCGAGCGCCACCGCGCCGAGCGGCAGGTTGATGTAGAAGATCCAGCGCCACGACAGATGCTCGACGAGAAAGCCGCCAAGCAGCGGCCCGACGACCGTGGCGAGCCCGAACACGCCGCCGAAGAGGCCCTGATACTTGCCGCGCTGCGCGGGCGGGATGACGTCGCCGATGGCCGCCATGGTCACGACCATCAGGCCGCCGCCGCCGATGCCCTGCACGGCGCGCAGCACGATCAGCTGCATCATGTCCTGCGCGACGCCGCACAGCGCCGACCCGACCAGGAAGATCACGATGGCGGCCTGCAGCACGATCTTGCGCCCGAACAGGTCGCCCAGCTTGCCGTAGAGCGGCACGACGATCGTCGAGGTCAGCAGGTAGGCGGTGACGACCCACGAGAGGCGGTCGAGGCCGCCCAGTTCGCCGACGATCGTGGGCAGCGCCGTCGAAACGATGGTCTGGTCGAGCGCCGCGAGCAGCATCACGAGGATCAGCGCGGGAAACAGGAGCCGGATCGGCGGATGGTTGGCGCTATCGGGCGCATCGGGCGCATCGGCCGCGGAGGCGGCGTCGCCCGGGACCGGCAGGGAGCGTTCCGTGGTGGGTTCCATCGACGTGGGGTTATCTTGAAATTAATTAACTTGACGATTAATATAGGAGAATTCCGACGCACAGTCAAAGCCCGAAACGTAACGAGAGATGAACGAGTCCGATATTCCCGCCGTGACCCCATTCCCGGAATCCGCCGAAACCGAGGCCCAAACCCGGGCCGAAGCCCAGGCCAAAACGCGCCCGGGCCGCCGTCCAGGCCGGCCGAGCGGCGGCCCGGGCGGGGCGGAACAGCGCACGCGGCTGATCGAGGCGGCGCTGGCCCTGTTTGCGCGGCAGGGCATCCTCGATACGTCGCTCGCCGCCATTGCGCGCGAGGCGGACATGACGCCCGCGATGGTCCACTACTACTTCAAGACGCGCGACCAGTTGATCGACGTGCTGATCGACGAGCGTTTCGTGCCGCTGCGCGCGGCCACGGAAGGCATCTTCGAGGCGCATCCCGACGATCCCGTTGCCGCGCTCACGCTGCTCACGCAGCGCTTTGTCGAAGTGGGCGCGCGCTATCCCTGGTTCGCGCCCCTGTGGGTGCGCGAGGTGATCAGCGAAGGCGGACTGCTGCGCCAGCGCATGCACGAACGCTTCGGCCAGTCGCACCAGCGGGCGGCGCACGAGGCGATCGCGCGCTGGCAGCGCGAAGGGCGCCTGAATCCGGCGCTCGAACCGTCACTGCTGTTTCAGTCGCTGCTCGGCCTCGCGCTCCTGCCGCTCGCGACCACGCGCATCTGGCGCAGCGATCCGGCGAGGCGCCAGCTCGGCCCGGACGAGATCGCGCGCCACGCCATCGCGCTCGTCACGCAGGGGATCGGGCCGGTGCCGCACGCACAGTCCGCTACTTCGCAGACTCCAGAAACATCGTGATCGAATCGCGGCTGGGTGGGCCGCCTCGCGGTTGCAGCAGGGCATCCGCGTTGCCGCGCGTGAAGGCGATATCGAGCGGCTCGTCGAATTGGCTTTGCGTAATGTCATTGGCGTAAGACACGTGTCAGTCGTCGATTTATTTCGCACTGCTTGTGAGTTTGGCGAGCCCCGGTCCCGGTGCGGAGCACGATGCAGTAAACGTATGGGGTAAGTCCCCGCAGGTGTTCATGACAGCCTTTCTTGCTCGGTGGGGAAGGCGTTTGCGTTGCCATTCGCGTTGTCGAATGCATAATACGAGTAGTCGCTCGTATTGACCTGGTCGCATCCGGAGTGCGGAGAAATGGCGCGAAAAACGCTGACGAAGCCCAGAAAACACGCCTCTCAAAAGCGATCGCGCGCGATGGTCGATGCGCTGATCGAAGCCACCGCTCGCATTCTGGTGACGGACGGTTTCGACAAGGCCAGCACGAATCGCATCGCCGAAATGGCGGGCGCGAGCGTCGGCTCGCTCTACCAGTACTTTCCGGGCAAGGAGGCGCTCGTCGTGGCCGTGATCGAGCGCCACAACCGCGAACTCCTGCAGGTGGTGCGGCGTGCGCTGGCCGAAGTGGCGGCGTTGCCGATGGAGCAGGCGGTGCCGAAGCTCGTCGCCGCGGCCATCGAGGCGCACCGCGTCGATCCGCGGCTGCATCGCGTGCTGGCGGAGCAACTGCCGCGCTCGGGCAAGCTCGAGAACGTCGAGGTGTTCAATCGCGAGACCTACGCGCTCTTCAGGGGCTACCTCGAAGCGCACCGCGACGAGTTCCGCGCCGTCGATCTCGGGCTCGCGGCCTTCGTGTGCGTGACCTCCATCGAGGCGCTCACGCATACCGCGGTCGTGCATCATGCCGACCGTCTTTCGGACGCGGCATTCGCCGTGCTGGTTGAAGAGGCGTCGCGGCTCATCGTTCGCTATCTTCAGTAACGGACGAACCGTTGCTTCGCGAGCCACCCCGCTCGCCGCCGATTCCGCGCCCGCCGTGCGGCTATCGGACTGCGCGTCACCGGGCCGTGCTACGCTGCGTCCCCGATGGCGCGATCCATCCCGGGTTGCGCCGCGTTTTCGTTCCATGTCGAGGTTGGGTCTGTCTCCTTCATCGTCGAATTCCGCGCCCGCGATCGTCTGGTTTCGCGACGATCTGCGTCTCGCCGACCATCCCGCGCTTGCGCACGCGGCCGCCACCGGGCAGCCGCTGATCTGCGCCTATATCCACGATCCTCATGCTGCGGGCGAGCGGGCGCCGGGCGGTGCCGCGCGCTGGTGGCGGCACGTGTCGCTGCAGGCGCTCGAAGCCGCTCTCGCGGCGCGCGGCGGCCGGCTCGTGCTGCTCGAAGGCGACGCCGCCTCGGTGCTTCCCGCGCTCGTGGAGTCCACCGGCGCGCGGGCGGTGTACTGGAATCGCCGCTACGGCGCGGCCGAGCGCGAGACCGACGCCTCGATCAAGGCCGACCTGCGCGGGCGCGGTATCGAGGTCGAAAGCTACAACGGGCTGCTCATCAACGAGCCCTGGACGGTGCTCAACCAGTCGGGGCAGCCGTTCCAGGTCTTTACGGCGTACTGGCGCGCGTGCCGCTTGCGGGGCGATCCGCCCGCGCCGCTCGGCGAGCCGGAGCGGATGATTTTTCAACGGCTACCGGCAACGCTCGGCAAGCGCACGGTCAAGCTCGACGATCTGGGGCTGGCGCCACGCGCGCCCGACTGGTCGGCGGGATTGCGCGCAGCGTGGCCGGCGGGCGAGGAGGCCGCGCTCGCGCGCCTCGCCGACTTTCTCGCCGACCACCTCGACCCTTACGCCGACGAGCGCGACCTGCCGGCCGAACCCGCCACCAGCCGCCTTTCGCCCTGGTTGAGCGTGGGGGCCATTTCGCCGCGCCAGGTCTGGACCGCGCTGCGGGCGGCGGAGCATGGAAAGCCGTCGGCGCGGCGCTCGGCGGCGGCGGAGAAGTTTGCGAGCGAACTGGGCTGGCGCGAATTCAGCCACTACCAGCGTTTCCATTTCGCGGATCTGGCTACGCGCAATCTGCGCCCCGCATTCGACGCCATGCCCTGGCGAACCGACCCCGCGGGCCTTAAGGCGTGGCAACGCGGCCTGACCGGCTATCCCTTCGTCGATGCCGGCATGCGCGAGCTATGGCATACGGGCTGGATGCACAACCGGGTGCGCATGGTGGTGGCGTCGTTCGTCGCGAAGCATCTGCTGCTCGACTGGCGCGAGGGCGAGCGCTGGTTCTGGGACACCCTCGTCGATGCCGATCCGGCCAGCAATCCCGCCAACTGGCAGTGGGTGGCGGGGTCGGGCGTGGATGCGGCACCGTATTTCCGCGTCTTCAATCCGGTGCTGCAGGGCCAGAAGTTCGATCCGCGCGGCGCCTACGTGCGGCAATGGGTGCCGGAGCTGGCGGTCTTGCCCGACAAGCTGATCCACGAGCCCTGGAAGGCTTCCCCGCGACAACTTGAAGCCGCAGGCGTGAAGCTCGGGAACGACTATCCGCATCCGGTCGTCGAACACGAGCTTGGCCGCCAGCGTGCGCTCGAAGCCTTTGCAAAGACCGGTAAACGAAAGCTCCAGGAAGGTTGAGGCAAGGGTGGGAGGGAACGCGTCGCGTGTCACGCAACGGCATTAAACTTGCGCAGTGAGTGCGGCCCGCGACGGCCTTTCGCGCCTGGCGCGGCCTGCTTCACGAACAAAGACGGACAGAAAGATTCAAACCTGAACAATGAACGCAGTACACAAACTCGACCGGGCGACCATCGTCCTCGTCGAAGACGATCCGCAAAGCCGGGCGTCGCTCACCTCGCTGCTGGAGTCGGAGGGCGCGCACGTCGTTGCGGTGGAAGACGCCGAAGCCGGCGTCGAAGCGGCGCTCGAACTGCTGCCCGATGCGGTGGTCTGCGATCTGGACCTGCCGTGCATGGACGGCTTCTACCTCATTCAGCGTCTGCGCGACCACGAGATCCGCGGGGATCATGCCCCCGCCGTCGCGGTGGCGCTGACCGGGCACACCGACGAAAGCTGGCGTCTGCGCAGTATCGGCGAGGGGTTCCAGCATTTCATGACGAAGCCGGCCCAGCCCGAAGCGCTCGTGACCTTGTTGCGGGACGCGATCGACGCGAGGCAGTCGTCGTAAGGCGCAGGGCCGGCAGCGAGTGCCGGGTGCGGCGCACAGGGTCTTGCAGGGCCGGATCCGGTGTGCCCGCTCCGGGCGCCCGCTTCAGGATGCCGTAGCCGTTTTCGCGGAGGCGTCGGCGTGCGCCGTCTCGGCCTTCTGGCCGGCCTGCTCGGCCTGGCATTGCGCGCAAATTCCCTTCAATTCGATGCCGTCGCCTTCGAGCCGGTATCCCGCCGCTTCGATCTGCGCGACGAGCGCCTGGCGCAGCTTGGGCTCGTGCAGCTCCGTCACGTTGCCGCACTGCTGGCAGACCACGAGTATGCCGTGCTGGCATTGCGTGAGGTCGTGGCAGACCGCGAACGCGTTGATCGACTCGATACGGTGAATGAGTCCGGCGGACAGCAGGAAGTCGAGCGCCCGATAGACCGTGGGCGGCGCCGATCCGGGGTGGATCTGGCGCATTTCGTCGAGCAGCGAATAGGCCTTGGTGGCGCGGCCCGAGGTCAGCAGCAACTCCAGCACCTTGCGGCGGATCGGCGTGAGCTTTTCGCCGCGTTCGCGGCAATAGACTTCCGCCATCGCGAGCGCGGCCTCGATGGAGGCGGGCTGTACGCCGCTCGCGCCGCCGTGGGCGTGCGCGTGATCGTCGCCACGATGCTCGTGATGGTGATCGTGATCGTGCGGGGCCGGTTTTGCTGTCTTCATGACGCAATTATACGGGGCGCGTCGAACCCGCGCCCGCGCCGGGTCTGGGCCGCCACTGGGGCCTGTTCGGGCCGTGGATGGCCGCGGTTCGGCCATCCACGCGGCGCGATCAGGTGAGCGGCACCCCGACGTACTTGCGGAAGCCCTCGCGCTGCGCGATGCGCTGATACCAGCGCTCGAGATTCGGCAGCGCCGGACGCTCGATGCCTTCGAGGCCGAACCAGCGCCGCGCGAACGCGCCGATCACGATATCGGCCAGCGAGAAGCGCTCGTTTTCGAGGAAGAAGCGCCCCTGCAGATGGCGGTCGAGCAGCTTCCACAGCGTGGCGACCTGGTCGAGGTCGTCGGCGACCTTCGCCATGTCGCGCTTGTCCGCCGGCGTGCGCACGAGCGCCTGGAAGAGCGGGCGCTCGGCGGGCGCGAGCGTGCCGATCGACCAGTCGAGCCAGCGCTCGACCAGCGCGCGCACCCTGGGCTCGGCGGGATAGAGCAGGCTCGACGAGCCGTATTCCAGCGCGAGGTAGCGCAGGATCGAATTCGATTCCCACAGCACGAAGTTGCCGTCGACGAGGGTCGGCACCTTGCCGTTGGGGTTCAGGGCGAGGAATTCCGGTTCGTTGACGCGGCCGAACTGCAGGCCCGCGTCGATGCGCTGGAACGGCACCACGAGCTCGTCGCAGCACCACAGGACTTTCTGGACGTTCACCGAATTGGGGCGTCCCCAGATCGTGATCATCTGGTGCACTCTCCTTGATTCTTGAAGGGATGAAAAACGCAGCGGCTGCGCAGGCCGAAACGATACACGATCCGGCGCGTTCCCTGCCGGAAGGTATCGCGCGGGGCTCCTGCGCGGACGCGACACGCCCTAGAATAGCCGCAGAAAACTGCAGCGAGGATCGCTCATGGCCCGCATCGTCCCCGATAACTGGCAGCATCTCGAAGCCGTTGGCGCCGCCGCGCGCGAGCGCGAAACACTGGCGCTTCTCGAGCGCGGCCTGCCGGCCGGCTACACGGTGTATCACGGCGTGCACTGGACGCGCCTTTCCGAAGGCTTTTCCGTGTTCGGCGAAGTCGATTTCGTGATCGTGAGCCCGGCGGGGCGCGTGATGATCGTCGAGCAGAAGACCGGCTTTCTGCGCGAGACGCCGGCGGGGCTCGTGAAGGCGCATCTGCAGACCGAACGCAACGTGGCCGTGGCGCTCGCGCGCACGGTCGAAGGGCTGCACCGGCGCTTTACCGCGGCGTTCGGCGCGGGCACGTACTGGCTCGAAGAACTGCTGTACTGCCCCGACCATATCGTGCGCAATCCGGCGATTGCGGGTGTGGATCCGGCGCGCATCGTCGATGCCGCGCGCAAGTCGCAGCTCGTTGCGATCGTGCTCGATGCACTGCCCGCCGACGAGCCGCGCCTGCCGTGCGCCGCGAAAATCCACCACTTTCTCGCCGACGAGCTTTCGCTCGCGCCCGACGCCAGCGCGCTCGTAGGCGCTGCGGGCACGCTCGTCACGCGGCTCGCGGGCGGTCTTGCCAGCTGGGCGCGGCGCCTCGAATTCGCGCCGTTCCGGCTGCGCGTGATCGGCACGGCGGGCTCGGGCAAGACCCAGCTGGCGGTGCAGGTCATGAAGGACGCCGTGGCGCGCGGCCAGCGCACGCTCTACGTGTGCTTCAACCGGCCGCTGGCGGACCATATCGCGAAGGTCGCGCCCGAAGGGGCGAAGGTGGCGAACTATCACCAGCTTTGCGACTGGGTCTCGCGCGACGGCGGGCATCTGCCCGATTTCGAAGGCCGGAGCGTGTTCGAGGAACTGGAGCGGCGCTTCGCGCAGGCGCCCGTCGACGCGCGCTGGCAGTTCGACGTGGTGATCGTGGACGAAGGGCAGGACTTTCAGCAGGCGTGGGTGACGGCGCTCGACCGGCTTCTGGCGCCGGGAGCGGCGTGGTGGTGGCTCGAAGACCCGCTGCAGAACCTTTACGTGCGCGAGCCGGTGGCGCTGCCCGGCTGGACCGTGCTGCGCGAGAGCACCAACTACCGCAGCCCGCGCGACATCCTGGCGTTTCTGCGCGAAGCCGCCGGGCCGGCCGCGCCCGCGCTTGCCCAGCTCGCGGCGGGCAGCCCGTTCGATGGCTCGGAGGTGGCGCTATCGACCTGGGACGAACCGTCGGGCGCGAGGGGGGCCGAGTCGTCCGGCGAATCGGCCGCAGAATCGGCCGCAGAATCGCCCGTGGCCGCCGCCACCAAGCGCGCGATCACGCAGGCGCTGGCGCTGGGCTTTCGCAAGCAGGACATCGTCGTATTGTCGTTTCGCGGGCGCGAGCACTCGCAGCTCACGGCGCTCGACCACCTGGGTCCGCATCGTCTGCGCAGCTTCACGGGGCAATACGATTTGTTCGGCAATCCGCAGTATCGCGAGGGCGATGTGCTGCTCGACTCGGTGTATCGCTTCAAGGGGCAGTCCGCGCCGTGCGTGATTCTCACCGAAGTGGATTTCGAAACCTTCGACGAGCGGGCGGCGCGCAAGCTGTTCGTCGGCGCGACGCGCGCGACGATGAAGCTGATCGTGGTGGCGTCGCAGCGGGCGGCGGGGGTGTTGGGGGAGACCGTACCGGCCTGAATACGGGCCTGGATACGGCCCCGACCGCGGGCCTAACTCCAGGCCGAAGCCCCGATCAACGTTCCGGTGCGCGTGTGCGCGTTCCACCAGATCACGCGCAAGAGCGGCGCGGACTGCGCGATGAAAATGGCCTGCACCGGGTCGCTCTCGATGAAATGCGTCACGCCGCAGCGAATCGCCGCGGTCGCTTTATGCGCGGCGGCGCCCGAAGGCGTGTCGTCGTGTTCGTCGGCGGCGCGCATCACGAGCTCCAGGTGCCCGAAGCCATAGCGTTCGAGCCAGTCCTGCGTGCGCACCCGGTCCATCTCGGGACGCCCCGTGATGATCGCGCGCGTGCGCTTCATGTCGATGCCGGGAATGCGCTCGAACGGCAGCAGTGCGTCGCGTTCGGCGAGCGCTTCTTCGAGATTCTCGTCGTAGCGCGCGAGCGGCAGATCGGGCAGCAGCACGCCGTCCAGGTCGATGGCGTACACCGCGTATTCATGGTCGTCGGCCATCAGCGTGCCTTCCTTCGCGCCGTCGCGGGCCCAGTCGGCGCGATAGCGGTCGGTATAGGCCTGGCGTTCCCACGGAAACAGCGCGAAATAGCCGCTCGCGTCGATCGAATAATCGGGGCGCAGGCGCGAGAGGTCGTCGTAGGCGCCCGTGAGCGTGCGCACCGCGAGGCCGTGCTCGCTTAGGAAGGCAATGCAATCCACGAGCGTGTTGCCGCGTCCCGCGATGTCCTCGCACAGCAAGACTTTCGAGCCGGGTTCCGGCAGCGGCAGCGTGGAGTCCCAGCGGACTTCGCGCGTCGCGCGGTCGTAGCGCAGGAAGGCGACGCTCGCGCCGGTCGCGTGCGAAACCATCAGCGCGAGCGGCGCGCCGCCGCGCAGAATGCCGATCACGGCGGCGAACTCCTCCGCCACCAGCAGCGGCTGCAGCGATTCGACCCAGTGATCGAGTTGTTCGTAGGTGAGCGGCACGACAGGTTTGTTCATCTCTTCTTTGAAAGCGGAAATAGCGGCGCAGGAACGGGTGGGCCGCACCCGTGGCGCGGCCGCGACGGCTATTGTCGGTTCAATGTTTGACGATATTATGCCTATGCTCGCGCGGGCCTGCTGCCGCGCCGGGCGGCGCGGGCGCACGACGCTCGCGCGGCGAACGAAAAACCAGTCAGATAGCCGATGAACGAGCGCAATACGATGTGCGCAAGGGGAATGAAAGTCATGTGGGGACCTCCAGGCTGGCGGCGTTGTGCCGCCGCAGTGGCGCTGGCCGCAAGCGCTGCTGCCTTACATGCCGCACATGCCGCGCCGGCCGTGCCGCTCGCGCTCGATATCGACGGCGAAGTGCGCGTGACGAACAATACGGCGCATACGTCGTATCACTTCAGCGAGGCGCAATTGCTCAAGCTGCCCTTGCACGCGATTTCCACCTCCACCACCTGGACGCCGCGCTCGACCTTCACGGGCCCGTTTCTCGCCGACGTGCTCAAGGCCGTGGGCGCCTACGGCAGCGAGATCGAGATCCACACGCTCGACGACTACACCGTCACCGTGCCGGTGGCCGACGCCGCGCACTATGGCGTGGTGCTGGCCTATGCGATGAACGGCAAGCGGCTCGAAGTGAGCAACTTCGGCCCGCTGTTCCTGATCTATCCGCGCGATGCGTATCCGCTGGAGCTGGACGGCTCCGCGGGCGACGCCAAGTTCGCCTGGCAGATCAAGTCGATGACCATCAAGCAATGAGCGGGGCGTGATGCGTCGTCCGCTGCGACGGTTCGTGCAGGTGGTGATCTGGATCGTCGCGCTCGCGCCGCCGGTGGCGGCCGTCGGCTATCTGCTGTACGCGAACCTGCTCGATCCGCGCGTGGTCCAGCGCCTCACGGGCAGCTACGACGGCCTGTACTGGGATGCCGCGCAGCTGCAGATCGCCTACGCGCGCTTCGAGACCCAGCTGATGCTCTATGCCGACGGTGTGGACACCGATCTGGAAACCGTGCGGCTGCGCTACGCGGTGCTGCAATCCAAGCTGAACGTCATGAAGGGTTCGACGCTCACCTTGAGCGGCATGCCCGCGCTCATGGAGCGCCAGCAGCGCGACCTGGCCGCGCTGGAGGCGGCGATCGCGCCGTTCGACGACCAGCTCGCCGGCCTCGAAACGGCGCCCTCGCGCGCCGTGCCGATGGCGGACGTGCTGCGCGCGCACTGGACCGAGGTCACGGACCTCTCGCTGAACCGCCGCTACGCCGATATCAGCGAGCGCGAGGACATTCGCCGCGACTTCATCGCGAAGCGCCGCGAGCTGTTCGCGGCGGGTATCGTGCTGATCGCGCTTTCGGCCGCGGCGGCCGTGCTGCTCGTGATGAACGGCTACCGGCGCACGCGTCTTTTGCGGCAGCAGCGCGCGGCGCTCGAGGCCGAGGCCCAGGCGAGCCGCGCGGCGCGCGAGGCGAGTACGGCGAAGGACGCGTTCCTCGGCATGATCAGCCACGAACTGCGCACGCCGCTCCACGCGATCGTTTCGTCGATCGAGCTACTTGGCCTGAACAGGCATACCGAGGCGGACCGCAAGGTGATCGTGCGGCTGGAGACGGCGGCGCGCCAGCTCGAAACGCAGATGAAGGACCTGACCGACTACGCGCGTCTCGGCGCCGGCAAGCTCGATCTGCGCGAGGAGCAGTTCGATCCGCGCGAACTGCTCCAGTCGATTGCCGACCAGAACGAAGCCGCGGCGCACGCCCGCTCGCTGGCGTTCGAGCACGCGTGGCGCGGGCCCGCCCAGCCGGTCGTGTCGGATCCGCACCGCATTCGCCAGATCGCCAACAATCTCGTCACGAATGCGATTCGCTATACCGGGCGCGGCAAGGTGCGCATCGAATTCGCGCTCGCCGGGCGCGCGCTTTCGATTGCGGTGAGCGATACGGGGCCGGGCGTGCCGCCCGAGCAGATTCCGCTCATCTTCAAGGAGTTCACGCAACTCGACGCTTCGCGCTCGCGCCGTTACGAGGGCGCGGGGATGGGGCTCGCCATCGTGCGGGGGCTGGTGGATCTGTTCGGCGGCACGATCAAAACGGACAGCCGCGTGGGCGAGGGCACGACGTTCATCGTGACGGTGCCGGTCGTGCCGGTGGCGGTGCCGGCGGCCAGCGGCCGCGCGCCCGCCGCCGATGGCGCGCCCAGCCGGCCGCGCGTGCTGGTGGTGGACGACAATCCGCTCGTGCGCGAGTCGCTCTGCGAAATGGCGGCGCACATGGGTTATGCGGCGCTCGAAGCGGAGGATGCCGACAGCGCCCTTGCGCGGGTTGCCACGCAGCCGTGCGACGTGGTGCTGCTCGATCTGCATATGCCGGGCCGCGACGGCTATGCGTTCCTCGCCGGGCTCGACGCGGGCGCGGTCACCGGTTTGCGGCCTCATGTCATTGCGGTGAGCGCCGATGTGGCCGCACTCACCGCGGGGGGCAACGTAAGCCCGTTCTTCGAGTATCTGACCAAGCCCGTGCACTACGAAGAGCTGCGCGGCGCGCTCCAGCGCGCGCTGGTTGCGCCGCGCGCAAAGGGGCCACGTTAGGCGCGCCGCATCGGGCGCCACGGATCAGCGGGAAATCAGGCGGAAATCAGCTTCGATTGAGCCGCTTGGAGAGATCGGCAACGAGGATCGCCATGCGCGCCGGCTTCTCATAGCACGCCACGTTGTAGTGGCGCACCACCTGGCTGATCTCCGACTCGCTCGCCTTGCCGGTAAGCAGTTCGCCCGTCAGCACGAAGATCGGCGCATCGGGATTTTCGGAGGCGCGCACGCGGCGGATCGCGTCGGCAGCGGTCTGGCTGCCGAACAGCCAGTCGATCACCACGCCGTCGAACACCTGGCTGTCCAGCGCTTCCTCGAAGGCCGCGATGCCGTAGAGCGCCTGGGCGGCGTAGCCGCTGTGCTCCAGGTAGTCGCGCAGGTTGTCGGCGGAGGCGCGGTCGTCGTCGACCACGGCGATCAGCGGCTTGTCGGCTTCCGCGCGGCGCGGGTAGATCTCGATCTTGTGGACTTCGCGCGCATTCTGGTAGAGCAACGCGTCCGGGCGCACCACGCGCCACTGGCCCTGTTTTTCGTACGCGACGAATTCGGGGCGGCTGCCTGCCTCGAGCGGCGCGCCGATCCAGGCGGTGCAGGGCAGCTCGACCGCGCTCACGCACAGGAGCGCTTCCTGAGCGTGAGCGCCCACCATGCCGGGGTCGAGCAGTTGCGCGCCGAACAACTGGCCGGCGGGCTCGTCGAATGCCTCCGCCACTTTCTTGATTTGCGCGAGTGTCCAGGGACTGTTGCCGCGCAGTTTGCGGTGTCCCTGGGAGAAGCTCAGATCGAGGATCCGGCACAGTTCGGTGGTTTGCTGGCGCTTGCCGATGCCATGGCGGCTCATCAGCTCGCGCACGCGCTCTGCAACCGTGGCCGAGTCGGGTGAGTGTCCTGCGTTCGACATGCCTTGGGAGAAGCCTGGATTCAGTTTGGGATAGTTATGGTGGGCTGCCGGGCAGCGGGCGGTCCGTGCTGCCTGGCGTTGCCGTAGGCTCCCCGTGACGGTATTACCGGCCCCGTGCAACTGAATAATATTCTAAACGCATAAATTACCGATGTTGGAGCTTTTTGTAAGACAATTTTGGGGACGGAAACGTTTGGCTTTCAAGAATAGCCTGGTAAGGGTGTTGCGGCGACCCCGGCGCGCTGCGATGATCAGGGTTTTCCCTTTCACCCCTCATACCGGCGACGGCTGTCCTGCGACTTCGCGCAAGCGGCGCGCCCACCACCCTTGAATCCTGTCAAAACTGCATCGACCGTGCGGCACCATGGCGTGCCGTATTACAGCCAGTGGGGCAGCCCCGACTGGGTGGCGCGCATCGCCGAGGAAGGCGCCGACCCGTGCGGCGATCCGCAATGGCGGCGCAGCGGCTTCGCCGCCCCGGAGGACTACCGCTTCTGGGCGAAGCGCCTGTGCGGCCTCGCCTGCCTCGAATCGGCGCTCGACTATTGGGGGATTGCGCGCGGCACGCGCGCCGAACTGCTCGAAGCCGCCTTGCGGCACGGCGCGTACCGCGTCAGGGAGGATGGCGGCGTGGACGGGCTCATCTATCGTCCGTTCGCCGGCTGGGTGGAGGCCGACTTCGGCGTGCGCGTGGAGGTGATGACCGACGAGCCGATCGAAGCGACCGCCGCGCGGCTGGCGGCCGATACGCTCGCGATCGTCTCCGTGAGTCCCGAGATCCGCCGGCCGGAGCAACCCAACACGCGCCAGGGCGGTCATCTGATTCTGTTGCACGGGCGCGGCGAGGGCGGCGTCTGGTTTCACAACCCCTCGGGCGTCGCGCCGTATCAGGCCAATGCGTGGCTCTCCTGCGAAGCCTTCGCGCGTTTTCATGCGCGGCGGGGCATGGCGCTCACACGCCCCGCCTGATCGGCCTCACGTAAGCATCAGGTGCGCGTCACGCGTACTGCAGTCCGCCCAGCAACTGACGCACCCGCGAGAGGTCGCGGTTCATCGGCCCCGCGCCTTCGAACAGCTCGGCGAGCCAGTCCACGAACACGCGCACGCGCGGCGACACCTGGCGCGTCTTCACGTAGGCCACCGAAACCGGCGTGGGCAGCGGTTTCCACTGCGGCAGCACTTCCACGAGCGCGCCGCCGTCCAGATACGGCTGCGCGGCGAGCCGCGGCGGCTGCACGAGCCCGAGACCCTGCAGCCCGCAGGTGAGATAGGCGAGGTCGTCGCTCACGTGGACGAAACCATCGACCTTCACCTTCGTCGCCGAGCCGTCCACTTCGAAGTCGAATTCGAGCGGGCGCCCCGTGAGCGGCGAAAGAAAGTTCACCACCTGATGTTCGGCGAGTTCGCCGAGCGAGCCGGGCGCGCCGCGTCGCGCGAGGTACGCGGGGCTCGCGCACGTCACGTGTTCGAGCACGCCGAGCCGCCGCGCGGCGAGCCCCGAGTCGGGCAGCTCGCCCAGCTGGATGCTGCAATCCACGCCTTCGCCGACGAGATCGACGTTGCGCAGGCTCACGCCGATCACGAGGTCGATCTGCGGATAGCGCGCGTGGAAGTCCTCGAGCGCAGGCAGCACGATCGCGTTGGCGATGAGGCCCGGCATCTCCACGCGCAGGCGGCCCGTCACGCCGCCGGGCGTTTGCCGCACGCTGGCCTCGGCTTCGTCGATGTCGGCGAGGATCTGGGCGGCGCGTTCGTAATAGGCGGCGCCTTCGGGCGTGAGCGAAAGACGCCGCGTGGTGCGCACGAGCAACTGGGTGCCGAGCAGCGCTTCGAGGTTCTGCAGGATCGTGGTCGCGCTCGCGCGCGGCATGTCGAGCGACTGTGCGGCTTTCGTGAAACTGTTGGTGTCAACGATGCGAACGAAGGTGCGCATCGCCTGGATACGGTCGATCACGGGCAAGCTCCTGTCTGGTGTTACTGACTGAGAGATCCGCAGTACTGCGAGAAAGCGGTGAGCCGCAAAGCCCGCAAAGCGGGTCGCGGTGCCGGCGTCTGCGGCGGGCGCGCGGCGGTTGAAAAGGGGGCGGGCGCAGGTGCAACGCGTGATGCGTCGCGCGGGCGGAATGCGGAAGGCAGGCGGGCCGTCAGGAACCGACGGCCCGGCGGGTCGGGCGGTGTCGGTGACTTAACGGGCTGCTTCGCGCAGCGAATCGAGATCGATCACGAAGCGGTACTTCACGTCGCTCTTGAGCATGCGCTCATAAGCGTCGTTGATCTCCTGCATCTTGATCATTTCGATGTCCGACGTAATGCCGTGTTGCCCGCAGAAGTCCAGCATCTCCTGCGTTTCCGCGATCCCGCCGATCAGCGAGCCCGCAATGCGCCGCCGCTTGAAAATCAGGTTGAACACCTGCGGCGACGGGTGATCGTGTTCGGGCGCGCCCACCAGCACCATCGTGCCGTCGCGGCGCAAGAGCTCGATGAACGGGTTCAGGTCGTGCTGCGCGGCCACGGTGTTGACGATCAGGTCGAAGCTGTTGGCGTGCGCCTTCATCTGCTCCGGGTCTTTCGAGATCACCACCTCGTCGGCGCCCAGCCGTTTGCCGTCTTCGATCTTCGAAGGCGACGTGGTGAAGAGCACGACGTGCGCACCCATGGCGTGGGCAAGCTTCACGCCCATATGGCCGAGGCCGCCCAGCCCCACCACGCCCACTTTCTTGCCGGGCCCCGCGCCCCACGTGCGCAGCGGCGAGTACGTGGTGATGCCCGCGCAGAGCAGCGGCGCGGCGCCGGCCGGGTCGAGGTTGTCGGGCACGCGCAGCACGAAGGCTTCGTCGACGACGAGTTGCGTCGAGTAGCCGCCATAAGTCACGTCGCCGCTCACGCGGTCCACGCCGTTATAGGTGCCGACGAAACCGTTCTCGCAATACTGTTCGAGGCCTTCGGCGCAGCTCGGGCAGGTGCGGCACGAATCGACGAGGCAGCCCACGCCGACCAGCTGGCCCGGCTTGAAACGCGTGACGCCTGCCCCCACCTCGGCCACGCGACCGACGATTTCATGACCGGGCACGACGGGGTACATCGAGTTGCGCCATTCGTTGCGGGCCTGATGCAGATCGGAGTGGCAGACGCCGCAGTACTCCACGTCGATGCGCACGTCGTGTTCGCGCAGGTCGCGGCGCTGGAACTCGATCGGCGCGAGCGGCGTGCGGGCGTCGCGGGCGGCATAACCGTAAGTCGGGTACATGGTCACTCCTGTTGGTGCTTGTGGTGGTACTTGAGGTGGTGCATGCGGTGCCGGGGGTGGCGGCAGGGTTCCCATCGTAAGGATCGCGACCCACCCAGGGAATACCTGAATCTATCGAAGACTTGCCTGATTCTCCTGGCGGCCAGCGCGCCAGCGGGAACGGTGATAGATTTCAAGCCTGTTCCTCTGCTACGCCTTTGCATTAGGGGCGCATACGACAATGGCACACGTCCTTGATACCGCCGCGCCGGCCCACGGCAACGCCCGCGAGCGGGTCGAAAGCCCGCCCGAGAACCGGACCGAAGATCGCGTCGACGAACGCGTCGAAGACCGGATCGACGATTTCACGCATCGCCGCACGGTGGAGCTTCTCACCCAGCTCACGCACCGCGACGGCGCCAATCCCTCCGCCATCGACTGCGTGTCGTTCATGCGCGCGAGCGTGGCGCGCCCGCGCACGCCGGTCATGTACGAGCCGAGCATTTTCATCGTGTGCCAGGGGCGCAAGCGCGGCTTTCTGGGCGACCAGGTGTTCGTGTACGACGCGCAGCAGTACCTCGTGCTCTCCGTGCCGCTGCCGTTCGAGTGCGAAACCGAGGCGAGCCCGGACAAGCCGCTGCTCGGCATTTCGATCCGCGTCGATCTCGCCATGGTGGCGGAGCTGCTGATGGCGCTGAACGAGTCGCGCGGCAATGCGATTTCGGAGCCGCGCGGCATTTACGCCACGCAGCTCGACGCCGCGCTCTCCAATGCGGTGCTGCGCCTCGTCGAGGCGCTGGCCTCGCCGTGCGACGGGCGCATCCTCGGCCCGTCGATCGTGCGCGAGATTCTCTATCGCGTGCTGACCGGCGTGCAAGGCGACGCGATACGCGCGGCGCTTGCGCACCAGCATCACTTCGGGCGCATCGCGAAGGCCCTGCGCCGCATTCACGCCGACTACTGCGGCACACTCGACGTCGATACGCTCGCGAGCGAGGCGGGCATGAGCCTCGCGGTTTTTCACGCGCACTTCAAGGCCGTGACCTCGACTTCGCCGATGCAGTACGTGAAGACCACGCGGCTGCATCACGCGCGCCTGCTGATCGCACACGACGGGCTCAACGTGAGCGCCGCGGCCACGCGCGTGGGCTACGAGAGCGCTTCGCAGTTCAGCCGGGAGTTCAAGCGCCTCTTCGGCCTGAGCCCCGCCGACGAAATGCGCCGGGCGCGCGGCGAAACTGCGGTGAGCGTGCCGCGCGCGAGCCCGCCTCCGCCGCGTTATGTGACCGCGGTGTGAGTGAGCGCGGCGTGACGCCATCACGCCACCGTCACGCCGCAGCGGATGTCGACAGATCGTTTCCGAACCCCATGGACGACGCAACGATGAAGCCGTGCCTGCTGATCCTGATTCCGCTCGTGGAAAGCGACCTCGCGGCGCTCGAGTCGCAATTCGAGGCGATCTACGCACCCGATGCCGCCTCGCGCGCGCAGGCGGTGGCCGGGCACGGCGCCGCGGTGCGCGCCGTGCTGACGAACGGCACGACCGGCCTCACAGCGGAGGAAATCGACCGCATGCCGGCACTCGAATTCGCGGGCGCGCTAGGGGCGGGGCACGAGAACATCGCGGCGGATCATGCGCGTTCGCGCGGCATCGCGCTGTGCAATGGCGCAGGCGTGAATGCCGCCTGTGTCGCCGATCACGCGCTCGCGCTGCTGCTCGCGGCCGTGCGCAACGTGCCGCAGTTCGACGCGGCCTGCCGGGCCGGCGTGTGGCGCGACGCGCTGCCGATGCGGCCGACGGTGTCGGGCCGCAAGCTCGGGATCGTGGGCTACGGGCACATCGGGGCGCAGATTGCGCGCCGCGCCGCAGGGTTCGACATGGAAGTGGGTTATCACAATCGTCGCCCGCGCGAGGGCGTCGCGGCTCGCTACTTCGATACGCCCGTCGCGCTCGCGCAGTGGAGCGACTTTCTCGTCGTTGCGACGCCGGGCGGCGACGGGACGCGCCATCTGGTCGATCGCGCAGTGCTCGAGGCGCTTGGCCCGGAAGGATTCCTCGTGAACATTTCGCGCGGCAGCGTGGTGGACACCGCCGCGCTGGCCGAGGCGCTCGCCGCACAGCGGCTGGGCGGCGCGGGGCTCGACGTGTACGAAGGCGAGCCGCATCCGCCGCAGGCGCTGCTGCCGCTCGACAACGTGGTGCTGACGCCGCACACCGCCGGCACGTCGCCCGACGTGCGCGTGGCGACGGTGCGCAACTTTCTCGCCAACGCGGCGCGCCACTTCGCGGGCGAGCCGCTTCTCACGCCGATCTGAACGCGGCCTGGCGAGCGGCGCCGGCGGCAAGCCGTCGCGGCTTCACGCTCAAGGCGCCGGCGCGGGCATGAACCGGAACGAGGGCGTGGCCACGAAGTCGCCTGCCACTTCACCCGCATAGACCTGGCCGCCATCCATCGCCAGCTTCATGACCGGCGCACCGGGTTTCAGATTCAGCTTGTGCAGCGATACCCAGAACGTGTTAGGGCGCGTGGCGGAATCGAAGTAATAGACGAGATCGGTCTGGTCCGCTACGGTACGCCAGAGCGTGGAGGAGAGGTTCGGCTGCGTGGGCGAACTGATGCCGAGCGGCACGCTCACCGCGCGCATCACCCCCATCACGCTTGCCACCGCCTGCCACGCATACGATTGCTGGGGTACGGCCGTGATGTAGTTCGGATCGACCTGCTTCGGAATGGCGTCCATCAGGAACGAGGCACGCACGAAGCGGTCGGCCGCGCGGTTCGTGCCCGGCAGGAAATTCAGGCCGCCGACACCGCGCCAATAGGTGTCGAGCGCGAGCTGCTCGCTGTAGATGGGCGAGTTCGTCATGATCCGGTAGGCCTTGCTGTGGTGGATCACGAGCTTGCCGTCGAGATATTCGAGGATCGCCGAATCGCCGCCCGGATCGGACAGCGAAAGATGGATCGTGATCGGCTTGCCGTCGGGCAGCGGCGGCGCAATGATCTGGAAGGGTTCTTTGCCGAGCGCGTCCACGGCTTCCGAGACGGTGGCGAAATTGTCGAGCGCATACTGGGCCCACAGGCTGATCGAGAGCGGCGGGCGTCCCGAGCCCGGCTGGCCGTAGTCGGTCTCCGCGAGATAGAGCGCGTTGGCGACCAGCCCGCGCTCGTTCATGCCGTCCACGCTGCCGATGTCGTAGCCCGACACCACCACGCTCCCGTATTTCGAGCGCCAGCGCGGCGAGCGGGGGCCTGCGTTGCCGTCGCGGTCGATGCCTGCGGGGAACACCCACAGGTTCGAGTGCATGTCTTCCGACCAGTCCATCGAGCGGCCGGTGACGACGAGGCCGTTTTCGCCGACGTAGAGCGCGCGCGTGCAGGCGAGAGCGAACGACGTGGCGGCAAGGGCGAGCAACGCGGCGATCAGGGCAGCGGCGCAGCGGATCAGCGTGCGGGACGGATGGTGACGCGGGCGGCGATTTAGGCGTTGCATGGAATGCTCCTCGTGCGGGACCAATCGATCATGACATACAAGAAACCACCCTGACGCGACGGTGGCCGCCCTTTGCCCGGCAGCCGGCCAAAGGCACCGTCGGCAATGGGCCGGGGCAGAGTGGGGCCCCTACGTCCGGCAACCCACGCTTCGTGCAGGAAAACGCATGGCCGGGCGTGGGCCATGCCGTATCATTCGTCTGCGTTGTATTGCTGCGGCGAGGAACACGCGCCAACGGGGCGCTTGCCCGCCAGCCAGGGCCTATCGGGTCCGAAGACCGGGTTTCGGAATGCAAACATTGATCGAGGCTTTGCATCGCTATGCAGCCCTCGTGGTGAACCAGTTCTACGAGGAACTGGCGCGCCTGCCCAAGTCCCGGCGCATCCTCGAAATGCTGTCGGCAGACGAACTCGCCCATCTCAAGTCCAAGCAGGTCCAGAATCTCCTCGCGCTCGCGAATCCCGGGCTCACCACGCACAGCCATGCGGACATGGCGCAGCGCATCGGCCGCATCCACGCGATCGTGGGGCTCGACAAGGAAGAGCTGGCGCGCAGCCGCGGCATCCTGCAGGAACTGCTCTACAAGCTGATCGGCAATCAGGTGAGCGGCCACGCGCTCTCGCTCTATGCGCGCCGCCTCACCTCGGACCTCGCCTGGCAGCTCAAGGCGTATCAGGACGTACAGGACTCCATGCAGGAAGTATTGCAGCGCGTGACGCGCCTCGTGTGGGAGGCGGACGGCTATATCGACTTCATCGGCCAGTTGATCCAGACCCTCGCGAGCCACGACGAAATCGCGGGCTGCGCCATCGGGCGCCCCGACGAGTCCGGCATCTTTCATTTCGAAGCGGGCACGGGCGGCAAGACGCCCGCGCGTCTCGTCGAGGTGCTGGCGCAGGAGCAGCACGCCATCAGCGTGCGTGCCGATCATCCGCACGGGCAGGGCGACATCGGGCGCGCCTGGCGCAGCGGCAAGCCCGAGCGCGTGGTCAACTATCAGACCGATCCGCTCGTCGAGCCGTGGCGCGATCTGGCGAACAGCGAGGGCCTGCGCTCGTGCGTGGCGATCCCGCTTGCGGCGCCCGGCCAGGCGCCGATCGCCATTCTCGTGCTCTATAGCGCGTTTCCGGGCGGATTCATCGGGCCGCACCAGGTGGCGTTCATCGAACTGCTGCAGACGCTGCTGGGCTGCGCCGCCCTGCGCCTGAAGACGCACGACGGCATCGGCGCGGCGGTGCCCGTGAGCGTGCGCCAACACTGGGCGGCACTCGTGCGCACGGACGGGCTGGAAATGCACTATCAGCCGCTCCTGAATCTGCGCACCTGGGCCGTGACGAAGGTCGAGGCGCTCGCGCGGCTGCGCGACGGCGATCGCCTGCTCCAACCCGACGAATTTCTCGGCGCGCTCGCCTCCGACGACCTGCTCGCGCTCTACGCGCGCGGCGTCGACGAGGCCCTCGCCGACCGCCTGCGCTGGCTACCCGAAGGGCTCGACCTCGACATCTCGATCAACCTGCCGCCCGCGGCGCTGAACGACATCCGCTATTTCGAGGCGACGCGCGAAGCGCTTGCCGCGCACGCGTGCCCGCCCGCGCGGCTCACGCTGGAAGTTCTGGAGAACGAATCGTTGTCGCTCAACCAGGGGCAACTGGCGATTCTCACGCGTTTTCGCGAACTGGGCGTATTGCTGGCGGAGGACGACCTGGGGTCCGGCCACAGCGGCCTCGCGCGGCTGCGCGAACTGCCGTTCGACTGGATCAAGATCGACCAGGCGATCGCGCACATCGGCAGCGACGGCGGCGACGCCGCGCTCGACGTGCTGCGCTTCATCTATCAGCTGACGCGCCTCGGCCATGCGCTCGGCAAGCTGGTGCTCGCGGAGGGGATCGACACGCTCGACCTGCTGCGCGCGCTGGCCATTCTGGGTGTGGACGGCGCCCAGGGCTACGCGATCGCGAAGCCCATGGAGGCTGCCCGCCTGCGCGAATGGATGGCGCAGCGGCCGTCGTGCCCCTACGTGCCGCCGGGCGAGAGCCTGCTCGCGCGTCTCGCGCGCTTCGTGATCTGGGAGGAGCGCATGACGCTCGTGGCGGCGGTGCCGGGCGCGGGCGCGCGACTCGCGGGCGGCCCGGCTGCGGATCGCGAGGATGCGCTGGCAAACTCGCTGGCCGCATTCGACGGAATTCTGCCGCCCGGCGAGCCGTACCGCGCGTTGCAGCGCAAGCTGCTCGATGCGCTGCTTGGCGAAGGCCGCAGCAGCGAAGCGTACCGCGAGGCGGTAGAGGCGATGCTGGCCGCCATGACGCGCGACCTGTAGACCCGGCGCGGCAGGGAGGGATCTGCCGGAGAAGATGGCGCGTGGAGGGGTGCACCATCTTCTCCCGGTGCGGGACGGTGTTAGCGGTTGACGACCTGTTTCGGATACGACAGCGCGAGGGCGCAGCCCACGATCATGCATACGGCGAAGCCGTACAGCCCCGCGCTTTGCGAATGGAAGGTATCGCGCAGCCAGCCGATGAAGTATGTGCTGCCGAAGCCGCCGAGATTCGCGAGCGAGCAGGCGAAGGCGATGCCGCCCGCCGCCGCCGAGCCCTTCAGGAAAGTCGACGGCAGCGACCATACGACGGGCATGGCGGCCGCCGCGCCCGCGTTGACGAGCGAGAACAGCAGCACGGTGGAAAGCGTGCCGTGCGTGCCGGAGGCCGCCACGGCGAGCGCGATGGCGGCAACGACGAAGGGAACGACGATATGCCAGCGCCGCTCGCGCAGGCGGTCTGAACTCGCGCCGCAGCCCAGCGTGGCGATCACCGCGGCGGCGTTGGGCACGGCCATGAGCCAACCGATCGTGTAGGCATCCTTCACGCCGGTGTCGCGCAGAATGGTCGGCAGCCAGAAGCTCACCGCATAAAGGCCGAGCAGCACGCACAGGTCGATCAGGCCGAGTGCCCACACCTTGGGGTCGGCGAAAGCGCGGCTGAGAGAATGGCTCTTGTTGCCGGCCGGATCCGCATCGAGATTGGCGCGCAGCGTCCTTTTCTCCTGTGCGTCGAGCCACTTCGCCGATTCGATGTTGTTGGGCAGCCAGCGCAGGATGACGAAGCCGAGCAGTATCGAAGGCAGCGCTTCGAGGAGAAAGAGCCACTGCCAGCCGCCCAGGCCATGCGCGCCGTCGAAGAAGCGCATGATCCAGCCGGAGATCGGACTGCCGATCATACTGGAGAGCGGCAGTCCGACCATGAAGAGCGCGACGATGCGCGCGCGGCGCGCGTCCGGATACCACTGCGTGAGGTAGAGCAGGACGCCGGGCAGGAAGCCCGCTTCGGCCACCCCCAGGAGAAAGCGCACGATGTAGAACTGCATCGGCGTCGTCACGAACAGGGTCGCGCCGGAGAGAATGCCCCAGGTGATCATGATGCGCGCTATCCACAGCTTCGCGCCCACGCGTTGCAGGATCAGATTGCTTGGCACTTCGAACAGAATATAGCCGGCGAAGAACAGGCCGGCGCCGAGTCCGTAAATGGTGTCGCTGAACTTGAGCGCGTCGAGCATCTGCAGCTTCGCGAGGCCGATATTGATGCGGTCCAGATAGGCTGCGAAATAGCAGAGGCAGAAGATCGTGATCAGGCGGAACGTGACCTTGCGGTATAGCTCGCCGTGTTGAGCGCCGGCAGGGGAAAGCGCGGCGCTGCTGGATTGCACGGTTGACATGGAAGGCTCCCGGTTGGGATGAGGCGGATTGAGATTCGCCGTTCGATGCGTGCACACATCGAGCGACCGCAGGCTCTGTATAGCATGTCAAAAACAAAGCGTATACGCTATAAATTACCAGGTCGAAAAGCAGGGTTTACGGCTTTGGTAGGTGAGTGTTTAAAAGGAGATGAGGCCCGTATTTATCGGGTCGATCTTTCGCGATCGCGAGTGATCCGTATGCGGATAAATGGTGCTTTTCCGGCACGAAATTTGTGCGTGTGCACTCTAAAATGCAGCGTTGTCGCTGAACTTCTCCGGCGTGCCGGTTGCAGGTTCAACCGCGGTGCACGGGAAGACTCCATAGATTGCGTACCTGATATGGGACAAACCGCGTCCCGGATCGTGTTTCGCCGGACTATCTCGACGGTGTACACTGCATTTTTCCGCTATCGGGCCGTTCAGGCCGCACGTTCATGCCGTCGCACAAGGATTCTTACGACTTTCACGATCAGGTGGGCCACCTGCTGCGCCGGGCCTATCAGCGCCACGTCGCGATCTTTCAGGAAGCGATTCCCGATTCCGACCTTACCGCCGCCCAGTTCGTCACGCTGTGCGCCGTGAAGGAAACGCAGGGCTGCTCGCTCAACGACATCGTCAAGACCACGGCCATCGATCAGGCCACGATACGGGGCGTGGTGGAACGGCTCAAGGCGCGTGAACTGATCGAAGTGCTTCCCGACCCCAAGGATGGCCGCAAGCTGCTGGTGCGCACCACGCCGGCAGGTGTCGTATTGATCGAGCGCACGGTACCGTTTGCGAAGCAGGTGACCGAGCGTACCTACGGCACGCTCAACGCGGGCGAGCGCGTGGCGCTGCTGTTCCTGCTGCGCAAGATGATGGAGTCGGACGACGCGTGAGCCGGCTCACGCGGGCGCGGCGTGCTGCGTGTGCTGCATGTGTTGCGCTTCGAGCAGCACGCCGGCCTCGCGCAGTCCCGCGCGTATTGTCTCGGGCGTGAAGGGCGGCGCGCAAAAGCGCACGCCCGTCGCGTCGAAAATCGCGTTGGCCAGCGCCGCCGGTCCCGGCACCGAAGCCGATTCGCCGGCACCGAGCGGCGGCTCGCCCTGGCGTGGCATCAGCACCACGTCCACGGCCGGCAGTTCGGGGAAGGTGAGGAGCGGGTAGCTGCCCCACTCGCGGCTCGCCACCTTACCGTCCGCAAAGCGCACGCGCTCTTTCAGCGTGCGGCTCAGCACCTGAATCACGTTGCCGTGAATCTGATGGCGCACGCCATCGGGGTTGATCATCGTGCCGGTGTCCTGGCCCACGGTGACGCGCTCCACGCGAATCTCGCCCGTTACGCGATCCACCACGACGTCGGCCACCCAGGCCGCCCAGGCGGCACCGAAGCCGGGGAAGCGGCTGTGCACGTAACGCGCGTAGGCGATGCCGCGGCCGCGCGCGTAGCGTTCGCCGCCGCGCAGCGGGGCATTGCGCGGTGTGCGCGTCTGCCAGCCGGCACGTTGTGCAACGGCCTGGAGCAGATCCGCCGCACGGGGGTCGTCGAGATGGCGCAGGCGGAATGCGAGCGGATCGACGCCGCTCGCCGCCGCGAGTTCGTCGGCGAAGGCGTCGTGCGCGAACGAGTTCGGCAGCGCCGAAACGCCGCGCAGCCAGGAGGCGCGCACGAGCGGCGCGAGATCCTCGCAGGCAAAGCGGCGATTGGCGCTGCGGTAGGGCGAAACGGCGGTGCGGTCGCCCATTTCGAAGATGCGCGGTTCGGCCGGCACCGCGCCCGTGAGCAAGGACGCCAGCAGCGGCGCGTCGTTGGACGGATAGCGCGTGACGAAGTCGTAGCCTGTCATGCAGCCGTCGCGCGTGACGGTGCCGATGACGTCCATCACCTGACCCGTTCCTTTGGGTTCCCAGGCATGTTCGTCGGCACGCGAGAGCTGCACGCGCACCGGCGCACCCACCGCGCGCGAGAGCAGGAGCGCGTCGCCGCACACGTCGTCGGCGCAATTGCGGCCGTAACAGCCGGCCGCCTCCATGCGCACGATGTCGATGTCGGCTTCGTCGCGGCCCACGAGTGTCGCGAGGTCGAAGCGCAGCGAGACGGGGTTTTGCGTGCCCGACCAGACCGTGATGCGCCCCGCGCCGGGTTCTCCGCTTTGCGCCCCGCCGGGTTCGCGATAATCGGCAAGCGCGCACGACGGGCCGATCGAGCCGTGCATCTGATATGGCCAGACGTAAGTCCGCGAAATCGTCAGCGTGTCCGGCGCGTTGCGCGCGGCCTCCACGTCACCCTCTTCCAGCAACGGCCTGCGCCGGGCGGGCGCGGCCTTGATGGCGGCGGCGGGGTCGTCGAGCGAGGGCAGCGCGGGCAACGGTTTCCACTTCACGCGCAACTCGCGCGCGGCCCGTATGGCCTGTTCTTCGCGCTCGCAGACGACGCCCACGAAATCGCCCAGCACGACGACCGCGCGCAGGCCGGGCACGTGCGCAACGGAGTCGTGCTCGACCGCGTCGAGCAGGCGGCCGACGAACGGCCCGCTGTCGATGCCGGCATAGGGCGGGCGCACCACGCGCCCGTGCAGCATGCCCGGCACGCGCATGTCGTGGACGAAGGTCAGCGCGCCGGTGGCCTTGGCGGGAATGTCGACGCGCGGCGACGACTTGCCGATCACGCGATAGCGCGAGGGATCCTTGACCACGGCTTTCAGGTCGAGTTCGAGTGCGATGCGCCGGTTCGCAACGAGCTCGGCGAAGCTCGCGCGGGGCGTGCCCGGGGGATCGGCGGAATCGGTGGAATTCGTGGAATCGGCGAGGAAGACTTCGCCGTTGTCGGTCGCAAGCGCCTCGACAGGCGTGCCGAAGCGTTCGGCGGCGAGTTCCAGCAGGGCCTGGCGCGCCTGGGCCGCCGCGCAGCGCAGCGGCGTCGCGGAGATCTGGATCGACGCGCTCGCGATGGTCGGCCCCTGATTGGGCGTGGACGCCGTGTGCCCCAACTGCATTGCCACGCGCGCGGGTGGCACGTCGAGCTCCTCGGCGACGATTTGCGCGAGCGAAGTGCGGATCCCGGTGCCGAGGTCGACGTGGCCGTTGAACGCGAGAATGCGGCCGTCGTCGAGCACGGCGACGAACACCTCGGCCACGCCGGGGACGAAGGAAGAGAGGCTGCCGGGCTGGCCGGGCGCAGGCTTGACGGGGGGCGCGGGCTGGCGCACGACGGTGAGGCAGCCTGGGCGCGCGAGCAGTTCGGAGCGGTTCACGGCAGAAAATTCCTCTCGGGGGCGGAACGTGCGCCATCCCTTTCGGCCGTGCACAAGAGAATGAGCGCGGCCACGTACAACGTTAAGCGGACAAAAACCCCGCGTCAAACGGAGCGGCCACGGACCGGGCCGCCCGGCTTCAGCGCTGCGCCGCTTCGATGGCCGCCGCCGCCTCGGCGAGCGGCATCACGGCCGCGTACTTCTGCTGCATGTCGAAGAGATTCGCGTTGTGCGGCTCGATCGCCCGGTCGCCGACACAGTCCGAGAGAACGAGCGGCCGGAAGCCGTACGACATCGCGTCCACCACGCTTGCGCGCACGCAGCCGCTCGTGACCGCGCCCGCGACCAGCAGCGTCTGCACGGCGCGCTGGGTGAGCCAGGGCGCGAGCTGCGTGCCGAAGAACGCCGAGGGCACGGTCTTGCGCACCACGAGTTCGCCGGCCGCCGGCGCGAGTTCGGGCACGATTGCGCTGTTCGGGTGGTCTTCCGTGAGCGTGGCCATGCCGGGCACTTTCAGCGAAAACACGTTGTCGTCGCTGCCGTCCGCGGCATAGACGATGCGGCTGTGCGCGACCGGCCAGCCGTGCCGGCGTGCGAGCGCCAGCACTTCGCGCGTGCGCTCGATGGCAGGCCGGATATTGCCGCCGCCGAAGGTGCCGGGGTCCGCGAAGCCGACCACGAAGTCGACGATGAGGAATCCGATGTTGCCGTGCACGGGCAGCGGCGTGCCGAAGCCCTGCTGCCGGTAGACGGCGGCTTCGGCGTGTTGCGAAAGATCGTTCATGGCGCAGGTCCTGGGTGGGGAGTGGCGTTCAGGCGTTCGGATATTCAGGCGACCACGCGGCCGTCGCGCACGACGATTTCGTCGTCGAGCCGGACCGTGCAGCCGCGCAGCGGAATGTCGATGTGGCACGTCGTGGTGCGGGTGCCGCCGCCTTCGTTGTTCGGTCCGAGCGAAAACAGGAAGTTGCCTTCGAACGCACGCGCGTCCATGCCGATGGTGGCCTCGCGATCGTAGAGTCCGAGCGTCGACCAGCGCGCGCGCGGCTGCAGTCCCCATCCGATATGGGAGATCGCATAGCCTTCGGGATCGGCGAAGGTTTCCATGTAATCGCGCAGCAGCGCGGCATCCACGCCGCCTTCGATTTTCGTCGCGTAGCCGGCTTCCACGGTGAGCACGATCGGCTCGTTCACGTAACGCTTTTGGGGCAGCAGAATGTCGCCGCGGTCGATCACGATGGTTCCGTGCGCCGTGCGGTCGTTCGGGTAGGTGAGCGCAAAGCCGCTCGGCCAGTGATCCCAGCGGCCCGGCTCGTCGACGAAACCGTACTCGGCGGTCGGACCGAATTCGCCCAGCGGACACACGAGCGCCGTGCCCCCCGGCGAAGAGACGCGCATCTCGCGCGCCGCGCCGATCTTGCGGGCGGCGGCGAGCACGCGCGTGCGGTCCTCGCGGGTGGGCACGAGGCGCGCGAGCACCTCGGGCGGTTCGACGGCGAGCAGGATCTTCGTGCCCGACTTGAGGATGTCGTGCTGCTCCGGAGAAAAGAGCAGCGTCATCAGGTCGAGCACGAGGTCGCTTGCCTTGAGCGCGGCGATCGCCGCGCGGTTGCCCGAGAGCGGCGTGGTGCCGAGCCAGGCGAGCGAGTCGCGGCTGAAGGCTTTTTCGCCGTTGACGGGCGGCAGGTCGAGACGATTGACGATGGCGCCCATCGCCTGCGTGGCGATCAGGGCGCACGCCAGGGTTTGCGGGTGCGTCGCGGGACTCGTCAGGATCGTGACGGTCTGGCCGGCTTCGAGACGAGAGAGCGTGAGCACTTCCTTCCACGCTTCGATCAGTTGATGGTCGCTGATGGGCATCGGATGTTCTCCAGAAAAGCGGGCGGCGCGCGTTGCGGCGTCAGGCCGGGACGGCGCCGTGGAGGGCCTGCGCCGCTTCGTCGAGCGGTGCGCCGAGGAACGTGCCGAACGCGGCGTAGAAGCCGGGCGCGTTGTCCCACGGAATCATGTGGCCGGCATCCGGCACGCGCACATGCTGCATTGCGGGTGTGGCGCGCTGCAGTTCGGCCACGTCCTCGTCGCGCACCACGTCGCCGCGTTCGGCGGTCATGAGCAGCGAGGGCACGGCCAGTTGTGCGGCATCCGCGTGAAAGTCGTCGGTATGGAATCCTGCGTATGAGGCGAGCACGGCACGCTCGTCGCAGGTAGGGAGCCATTCGGCGCGCAGGCGCAGTTGCTCGTCGGTCCAGGTCGGGCAGAACGCGCGCATACCTTCGGCGTCGGTGCCTGCGCGCGCGAGCGCCATGGAGTCCACATACCAGGGCAGCTTGCCGGGATAGGCGCGGCGTCCCGGCCCGGAAACGGGCGGATCGACCAGCACCACGGAGGCGAGGCCGCGCGGGGCGTGCCGTGCGGCGCGCGCGGCAATGCGGGCGCCCATCGAATGGCCCACCAGCGCAAAGTGTTCCAGGCCCAGTTCCGCGGCCAGCGCCACGACATCGGCGGCCTGGGCGTCGAGGCTGTAGTCGAGCGTCGCCGATGCTTCGGAAAGGCCGCGTCCGCGCACGTCGATCACGTAGGTATCGAATGCCGCGCCGAACACCTCGCCGACGAAACCCCAGGTGACGGCCGGACTCGTGATGCCGGGTATCACGATCGCGGCGGCGCGCCCGGCACGCTCCCCGTCCGCGCCGCCGTAGCGCAGATAGTGCTGGCGAATGCCGTTGGCGGCGACGTTCGCGCCGTAGAGAAAGGTGCTGGACATCGGGGGACTCCGGTAAGGATGCTGCGCCGCAGCGCGAAGGGTGCGCAAGGCGCCGTATCAGTACGCGCCCGAGAGCAGGGCGCCCGCGCCGGGCACGACGGCTTCGAGATCGAGCTCGCGCAGCATGGCCCAGGTCGTGGCGATGGCCGCCGTGATGACGGGCTTGCCGGTCATGGCTTCCACCTTCGCGACGGCCGGCAGCGAGGGCATCTGCACGCAGGCGGAGAGCACGATGGCGTCGGCGTTGGCGTAATCGAGCGTCTTGACGATCGCGGGCAGGCGCGCGGGGTCGTGGCGGCCGACCTCCAGGTTGTCGGGAATTTCGAGCGCGCGGTAGTCGAGCACTTCATAGCCTTCGTGGCGGAGGTAATCGACCACGAGTTCGGTGAGGGGCAGCATGTACGGTGCCACGACCACGATGCGCTTCGCGCCGATCGCCGCGAGCGCGTCGACGAGCGCGCCTGCGCTCGTGAGCACCGGCGCCTGTGCGCCGTTTTCGGCGGTGTGCTTCGTGAGGCGCGCCTGCGAGACGCGGTGGTAGCCGCGCCCCATCGCCATGATCGCGACGAGGCACGCATAGCCCAGCACGTCCACGCACGCATCGGACAGCTCGACTGCGCAGCGGTCCGATTCGGCGTCCATCGCGGCCAGTTCTTCTTTCACGACCTTCTTCATGCGCATGCGGCTCGAATGGAAGGTGAACCGCTCCGGACGGATCGTTTCGCGCAGGCGCAGCATGGCCGGGATCTCGGTTTCCATCGTGGTGTTCGAGCTCGGCACGATCTGGCCGATGCGGTAGGTCTTGCTCATGACGCGCACTCCATTGCAGTTGGGCGGCGACGAGACCCGCCCGGGCGGGCGTCGTCGAAGGTTGAGCAAAGTCTAGTGTGTACGTTTTAAATGTGCAACGGGAAAAATATTCGGGTGGCGTTTGTCGCTTCATATATAGCGATGAATGAGCAGGAAGTGGGGTGGGCAAACACGGAAAACGAAAAGCTTGCCGATTTATTTTCTAATGTGTACGCTACATTTAACTTCGATTCGACTCGAACTCAACCCGGCCCGGCTGCGCACTGGCGGCGCGGGCGCACGACCAGGAGAACTTATGAGCAAGCCCCGTATCGCCATCATCGGCGCCGGTCTGGGCGGCGTGGCGGCGGCCGCGCTGCTGCAGCGCCGTGGTCACGACGTCCGCCTCTACGAGCAGGCGGGCGCGTTCTCGCGCCTCGGCGCGGGCATCCATCTCGGGCCGAATGTCATGAAGATCATGCGGCGCATCGGCTGTGAAGACGCGCTCAATACGATGGGCTCGCATCCCGACTACTGGTACAGCCGCGACTGGAAGACCGCCGAGGCGATCGCGCAGATTCCGCTGGGCGACTACGCGCTGAAAAACTATGGCGCGAGCTACCTGACCGTGCATCGCGGCGACTTCCACAAGCTGATGACCGATGCCGTCGCACCGGGCACGATTGCGTTCGGCAAGTGCCTGCAGGCAGTCGAGGACACCGGCAGCGAGGTGCATCTCACGTTCGCCGACGGCAGTGTGGAAACGGCCGACATCGTGATCGGCGCGGATGGGGTGAATTCGAAGATCCGCGAGCATCTGCTCGGTGCCGAGCCGCCGCGCTACACGGGTTACGTCGCGCATCGGGCCGTGTTTCCGGCTGCGCTGCTCGGCAACCGCCCGTACGACATGTGCGTGAAGTGGTGGTCGCAGGATCGCCACATGATGGTCTACTACGTGACCGAACAGCGTGACGAGTACTACTACGTCACCGGCGTGCCGCAGGCGCAGTGGCCCGCGGGCGTCTCGATGATGGAGAGCAGCCGCGAGGAAATGCGCGAGGCGTTCGAGGGCTACCATCCGGACGTGCTCAACCTCATCGACGTGTCGCCCTCCATCACCAAATGGCCGCTGCTCGAGCGCGACCCGCTGCCGCTGTGGAGTCGCGGCAGGCTGGTGCTGCTCGGCGACGCCTGCCATCCGATGAAGCCGCACATGGCGCAGGGCGCGGCCATGGCGATCGAAGACGCCGCCATGCTCACGCGCTGCTTCGACGAAGTGGGCACGACCGACTACGCCGGCGCCTTCGCGCTGTACGAGGCAAACCGCGCCGCGCGCGCTTCGAAGGTGCAGCTCGTCTCGCACAACAATACGTGGCTGCGGACCAACGAAGATCCCGCATGGGTTTTCGCCTACGACGTGTTCGACGTGCCGCTCGTCTCACCCTCGCCGGCAGGCGGAGCGAACGCGACGGCCGAGGCCGCCACGGCGGAAAGCTGAAGCGCGCCGAATTTCGGCGGGTTATAAGCTTGTGCCATGCGGCGCGCAGTGCGTGGGCGGTTCACGCGCCGCGCCGCCCGGGCATCGAATCGGCAAGCCCGTGCGTACCCTATTTTCGAGATAGTCCATGCTGCATCCCGGTTCCCCCGCGGGGCCGCTCACGCTGAGCGTGAACGGCACGACGCGCACGATCGAGGGCGCCACGCCCGACACGCCGCTGCTCTACATCCTGCGCAACGACTGCGAGCTCAATGGCCCCAAGTACGGTTGCGGGCTCGGGCAATGCGGCGCGTGCACCGTGCTGGTGGACGGGCAGCCCACGCGGTCGTGCGTGGTGCCGGCGGCGGCGGTGCGGGAGCGCGAGGTGACGACGCTCGAGGGGCTGGGCACGCTGGAGGCGCTGCATCCCGTGCAGCGCGCGTTCATCGACGAGCAGGCGGCGCAATGCGGCTATTGCCTCAACGGCATGATCATGAGCGCGACCGCGCTGCTGGCGCGCAATCCCGCGCCCGACGAAGAGGCGATACGCGACGCGCTGCGCTTCAATCTGTGCCGCTGCGGCACGCATCTGGAGATCGTGCGCGCGGTCAGGCGCGCGGCGGTCTATCTGCAGCAGGAACGAGGGGGCTGAGGCGCGATGAGCGAGGACGATCCGCAGGGCCGGCGCACGCCTGAAGCCGGCACTCTCGTGCCGCTCGCGCGCGACATCGGTGGCAGCGCGCCGGACGGCGGCGAGGCGGATGCGCCACGGCGTGCCCATTACACGTGGCCCGCGCAAGGGGTGGAGGCCGACGCGGGCCTTGCTGTCGCAGCGAGCCTCGCGGCGGACGGCACGATGAAGACCTGGCACTATCGCGCGTATCTCGAAGTCAAGTCAGACGATACGGCCGCCGAGGGATCGAGTGGCGCCGGCGCTGCGCCGCCGCTAATCGTGTATCGCCACACGCAGGCGAGCGTGGCGGTGGAAGACCCCGCGCGCGCGATTCCAGCCGAAGCCCACGTGTTCGCGCGGGAATCCTTTATCGACGAAATCGCGCTGGATGTGCACCGCGATCCTGTCGCACTGCGTCTCGATCATCTCGATGCGACCCGCGACGCGGGCGCGCGCGAGGTGATCCGCATGGTGAGCGAGCGCGCCGCGTGGGGCGCGGCGGTTCCGTCCGTGGGCGAGCCCATGGGGCCGTGGCTGCATGGGCGCGGGTTTGCCTTCGACGCATTGGCCGGCGAAGACGCAGCTGCTTCGGTAGCGCGGCCCGCGAGCTGGTCTGCGTGGGTCGTCGATCTCGACGTCAATCGCAAGACGGGCGATATTGCCGTGCGGCGGGTCGTGGCGGGACAAGGCGAGGGGGCGCCAGAGGGCCCGTCGCTCACAGGCATGCCGGCGTGGCAGATCGAAGAGGCCGTTGCACGTGCGACGGGCATGCGGCGCATCGCCCGGGCGACCCATGACGAGCCGGGTAACGATGCCGCTGCGCAGGCGTCGATTGCACACGATCTCATCGAATCGGCAAACAAAAAGGACACCGAAATAGTGGGAGCAGGTGGTGGAGAAGGACGCATCGACCGGGCTGCCGCTCCGGCCGCTGCGGCGATTGC
Source organism: Paraburkholderia sp. J12 (assembly GCF_905220215.1). Taxonomy (NCBI): domain Bacteria; kingdom Pseudomonadati; phylum Pseudomonadota; class Betaproteobacteria; order Burkholderiales; family Burkholderiaceae; genus Paraburkholderia; species Paraburkholderia sp. J12. Next base: position 189,797 of record NZ_CAJMZC010000008.1, on the reverse strand, counting down.
CAATGCGCTCTACGACGCCACGGGCGTGCGCTTTCGCGCGCCGCCGTTCGATGCCGAGACCATCCGGCGCGCGCTCGCCGAAGCCGGGCCGGCCGCCGTACTCGCGGCGCCTGCCGCCCTGCGCCGGCCGTCGCGGTGGAAGCGCTGGCTGGCGGGCGGTGGGATCGGCGGCGTGGCGGGCGGCCTGATCGGCCTTGCCTGTTCGATACTGCCGGGACCTTCGCCCATCGCGCCCCTGCCGGCCGGCGCGGGGCCCGATGCCTCGATGTGGAGCGCGGCGATGCTCGAGCGCGGCCGTCTGGTGGCCATCGCCGGCGACTGCGCCGTTTGCCATACGGCGCCCGGGGGGCAGACGAATGCGGGCGGCCTTGCCCTCGAGACGCCGTTCGGCACGGTCTGGTCGACCAACATCACGCCCGATCGCGAAACCGGCATCGGCGCCTGGACCTATGAGGCGTTCGCGCGCGCGATGCGCGAAGGCATTGCGCGCGATGGGCATCATCTCTATCCCGCGTTTCCGTACACGGCTTTTGCCCGCATGAGCGAACCGGACATGATGGCGCTGTATGCATGGCTCATGTCGCAGCCGGCCGTGAGGAACGTTGCGCCCGAAACGAAGCTGCCGTTTCCGATGAACCAGCGCCGCCTCGTCGCGGGCTGGAACTGGCTCTTTCACGACGACGCACCCTATCGGCCCGATTTGCAGCAGTCGGTCCTGTGGAATCGCGGCAAATATCTCGTGGACGGCGCCGGACATTGCGGCGCGTGTCACACGCCGCGCAACGCGCTGGGCGCCGAGAAGGGCGGCTTCGCCTATCTGGCGGGCGGCAGCGCCGAAGGCTGGGAGGCGCCCGCGCTGGTGGTGTCGCGAGGCGGGGCGGGCGCGCCCGTGCCGTGGACCGAAGACGCGTTGTTCACCTATCTGCGCACGGGCTTTTCGCCCGAGCATGGCGTGGCTGCCGGCCCCATGGCGCCCGTGGTTGCCGGGCTTGCGAGTCTGCCGGAAACGGACGTGCGCGCCATCGCGCATTACCTCGCCTCGCTGTCGCCGCCCATCGACGCACAGACCGCCGCCCACGCGGCCGCGCAGCGCGCGGCGGGCGCCGATGCCGACGCGCTCGCCGCGAGCGGCTTGCAGAACGGCCGCCGCATGTTCGAGACGGCGTGCGCGGTGTGTCATGGCGAAACGGGGGGCGTCGGACACTTTGGGGTGAGGCCGCTCATGGGGCTGAACACGAGCGTGAGCCAGGCGAGCCCGGACAACCTGCTGCGCGTGCTCATGCACGGCATCGATCAGCCGGCGACCGAGGGGCTCGGCTACATGCCCGGATTCAAGGAGAGTTTCGACGATCGCCAGATGGCCGAACTGGCCGGCTATATTCGGGCACGCTATGCGCCGGACCAGCCGGCCTGGCGCGATCTGGCGACGGCCGCGGCGCGCGTGCGCGCGCAGCCGACGCAGGCGCATTGAGCGCCGCCCGCTCCGCGGCGAACGGGATGCCCGAACCGGGGCGGGCTAGCGGTAACGCAGGACCTTGCCCTCTTCCCGCGCACCGCTCCAAAGCGGAGAAAAACTCATAACCTTCATGCGAAAACGTCGTACTGGAAGTGGGGGCTGGAGGGCGCAAGCCGTGCCTATAATCACCGCTCCCTGAATCGCATGGAGTGGCTGTCATGTTCGATCTCACCGGCAAGGTCGCCATCGTCACCGGCGGGACCAGCGGTATCGGTTTCGGCATCGCAAAGGGCTTCGTGCAGGCCGGCGCGCGGGTGGCACTGATCGGCCGCGACGAAGCGCGCGGCGCCTGGGCATTGCGCGAGCTCGACGCCGCCGCTGCCGCTGCCGCTATCTACGTGAAGGCCGACATCTCGGACGGCGAACAGTGCAATCGCATGGCGCAAGAGGTCGAGCGCCACTTCGGGCGCGTCGATATCCTCGTGAACAACGCAGGCATGAATATCCGCCGCCATGCTCAGGACTATTCACATGCGGAGTGGCACCAGATCGTCGATACGAATCTGAGCAGCGCGTTCTACTGTGCCCAGGCCGTTTATCCGGCCTTCGGCCGTGCGCAGGGCGGCAAGATCCTCAACATCGGCTCGATGCTCTCGCTGTTCGGCACGACCTACGGCGCAGGCTATGCCGCGAGCAAGGGCGGCATCGTGCAGCTTGGCCGCGCACTGGCAGTGGAGTGGGCGCCGCAGAATATCCAGGTCAATACGCTGTTGCCGGGCTGGATCGAAACCGAGCTTACCGCTGAAGCGAAGAAACTGTTCCCCGACATGGAAGCGGGCGTTCTTGCGCGTACGCCGCAGGCCCGCTGGGGGCGCCCGGACGATCTGGCCGGCATCGCCGTCGCGTTGTGCTCCAGCGCCTGCGATTTCATCACCGGCACGGCCATCCCCGTGGATGGTGGCTATTCAATCCAGGGTTGAGGCCGGCCTGAGCTACACTTGGGCGGCAGTGTTGGCGCGGGCAGGGGCAGCCGCCTCGCTACCCGCACGAGAAGCATGTCAGTCGTACCAGGGTGTGCGGCGCCGCCGCACCAGAAGAACGAGAACCTGAAGGACCATGCACATGATTGCTTCAGACAAGGCGAACGATCCCCCCTCCACGCGGGTTGGCCGCCGCCGGTTCGTCTTTGCGGCCGTTTCGCTGGCGGCGCTCGGTGTCGTCGATCTGTGGTCCGACGTGCATGCGTCCACGGCCACCGACTACACGGGGCTGGACACCTTCATGCAGGTGTCGAAGCACGTTGCGCCGAAGACCCTGAGTCCCGTCACCGGCGCGGCGCTCTATCAGGCGCTGCGCGACGGCGACCGGAATTTCGATGCGAATCTCGCTGCGCTCGCGAAGCAAATCGCGGCGAGCCCCGACCTCGCGATCGAAGCGCTCGCCGACGAACTCGACCGCAACAAGCAGACCACACTGCGCGATACGCTCAACAGGATCACATCGGCCTGGTATCTGGGCGTGGTCGGTTTCAGGACCTATGCGTACGAAACCGCGCTGATGTTCGGCGTGGTGAGCGACGTGCTGAGCCCGCCCAGCTACGTTCGCCGCGGCCCGTTGTACTGGGTGAAATCGGTCAGTCTTCCCGCTACCTGAGCGCCGCCGCCATCGTGGCGCGCTCCGTCACGCATCCGCTAGCCGCTTGCGTGCTGTCGAATCCTCAGAAAAGCAGGTCCCCTGGAGAGACTCTCCCATGAATAGTTCATCGCTTTCGGCGGACGTCGTCATCGTCGGCGCGGGCGCGGCTGGCAGCATCGCCGCACTCGAACTCGCCAGCAGCGGGCTTTCGGTGATCGTGCTCGATGCCGGCCCGCGTGTCACGCGCGGCGAAATCGTCGAGAACTTCCGCAATGCGCCCGTCACCACGCGCGCGTTGACCACACCCTATCCGCCGAAGCCCTGGGCCCTCGCCCCGACCTTCTACAACACCGACGGGACGATCCAGGACTATCTGCAGGTCACGGGACCGGACGGCGGCGCCTACCAGACCGACTATCTGCGTCTCGTGGGCGGCACCACGTGGCACTGGGCGGCCTGCGCGTGGCGGCATCTGCCCAACGACTTCCGGCTGCATTCGACCTACGGCGTGGGCCGCGACTGGCCCATCGGCTACGACGATCTGGAGCCGTACTACTACCGTGCCGAAGTGGCCTGGGGCGTATGCGGCCCGGATCCGCTGAACGACCCGCAGCAGGAGTTTCTCGGCTCGCCGCGCAAGCAGAAGTATCCGATGGACATGATGCCGTGGACGTACACGAGCCGCGTGTTCGACGAGGCCGTGCGCAAGCACACGCAGTGCCGCGTGGTGCACGAGCCCGAGGGGCGCAACACGCGCCCGTACGAAGGCCGGCCCACTTGCGCGGGCAACAACAACTGCATGCCGATCTGCCCGATTGGGGCGATGTACAACGCGATCGAAACCGTGGTCAAGGCGGAAAAGGCCGGCGCGCGCGTGATGGAAAATTCGGTGGTGTACCGCATCGAAACCAATCCCGCGAACGACGAAGTGGTGGCGGTCCACTTCTACAACCCGAACAAGGAAAGCTTTCGCGTGACGGGCAAGCAGTTCATTCTCGCCGCGCACAACATCGAGACGGTCAAGCTGATGCTGTTCTCGAAGGACGAGAAGAATCCCAACGGCATCTCCAACAAGACGGACCAGGTGGGCCGCTACATGATGGAGCATGCGGGCACCGAAGTGCAGTTCACCTGCAAGGATCCGGTGTGGATGGGGCAGGGGCCGCAGCACAATGCGGCGATCGACACCTGGCGCGACGGCCCGTGGCGCAACGAGATGGCCGCCTCGATCCACCGCATCGACGAGATGAACATGACCGCGCAGGTCACTGAGGCGGCCTTGAAGAAGGGCCTCGTGGGCAAGCCGCTGGATGAGGCGATCCGCTACGGCACGGCGCGGCGCATCGAGATTTCCTCGCACCATGCGGTGCTGCCGGATGCACAGAACCGGCTGACGCTTTCCGGCAAGAAGGACATGCTGGGCATCAACTTCCCCAGCGTCCACTACGCGATCGACGACTACACGCGCCGCAGCGCCGTGCGCACGGTCAAGGAGCTCTACGAGCCGCTGATCGCCGGCATGGGCGGCACGGACGTGCTCTACATTCCCGATCCGGACAATCCGTACACCTTCTCCGCGGAAGACCACCCGGCGGGCGGCGCGCTGATGGGCAACGATCCGAATACTTCCGTCGTGGATGCGCAGTGCCGCTCGCACGAACTGAAGAACCTGTACGTTGCGTCGAGCGCCGTGTTCGTGAACACGGGCACGGCCAACCCGACCTTGACGATCGCCTCGATCAGCCTGCGCGTGGCGGACACGATCAAGGCCGAACTGGCGCGCGGTTGAGGAGGATCCGATGAAGAACGCACATCTTCTCAAGGCGGGGTTCGCGTCGGCCGTTCTCGCGGTCGCGTGTCATGCAGGCGCGGTATCGGCGGCCGACGTCGCTACGGATCCCGCCCAGGCCGCGCTGATCGCGCGTGGCGCGTATCTCGCGAAAGCAGGCGATTGCGCGGCCTGCCACACCGCGCCGGGCGGCAAGCCGATGGCGGGCGGCTTGCCGATCGATTCGCCGTTCGGAAAGATCTATTCGAGCAACATCACGCCGTCGAAGTCCAACGGCATCGGCGGCTATAGCGAAGCGCAGTTCGCGCGCGCGTTGCGCGACGGCGTGCGCGCCGACGGCACGCATCTGTACCCGGCCATGCCTTACCCGTCCTACGCGGGCATCACCGACGACGACGTCAAGGCGCTCTACGCGTACTTCATGCAGGACGTCCAGCCGGTCGACGCGGCTGCGCCGCCCACGCAGCTGAAATTCCCGTTCGACCAGCGCTGGCTGATGGCAGGCTGGAACCTGCTGTTCGCAGGCGGGCAGCCCGGCGCGCCGGTCGAGGGCAAGAGCGCGCAATGGAACCGTGGACGCTATCTGGTTCAGACGCTGGGGCACTGCGATTCGTGCCACGCGCCGCGCAACTTCGCGATGGGCGAAAAGCTGAGCCTCGGGCTCTCGGGCGGGCAGGTCGGTCCGTGGCAGGCGCCGAACATCACGTCCGACCCGGTCAGCGGCATCGGCGGCTGGTCGCACGGGGAGCTCGTGCAGTACCTGCGCACGGGCGCGGTGGCGGGCAAGGGCCAGGCGGCCGGCGGCATGGCGGAGGCGATCGGCAAGAGCCTGCAATATTTGAGCGACGACGATCTTTCGGCGATCGCCACCTATCTCAAGGAATCGGATCCCGTTCGCAATCCTGACGATGTGCGTGCGGCCTACGACTACGGCGGAAGCGGCGAGAACTACGAGCCGGCATTGCGGGCCGGCAATCCGGGCATCGGCTTTAACCAGCCCGGGCCCGGTTATGTGGCGCTGACCACCGGCGCGCAACTGTACAGCGCGAACTGCGCCAGTTGCCACCAGTCCAGCGGCGGCGGGACCCCGGACGATGCGTTCCCCTCGCTCACGCACAACACGGTATTGGGCCGCAACAACGCCGACAATCTGGTCATGGTGATTCTAGAAGGCCTGCACATCGACACGCAGGACAACGACCGGCAGATGCCGGGTTTTGCCGACGACCTGAACGATCAGCAGATTGCGACGCTCGCGACGTTCGTGATGAAGCAGTACGGCAACCCGGACGTGACGGTGACCCCCGATCGCGTGGCGCTGCTGCGCAACGGCGGACCCAATCCTTCGGCCGCCTTGCTGCCGGCCGGGGCGATCGGGTTGCTGGTGCTGGTGCTCGTGGTGTTCGGCGGTTTCAGGCTGGCTCGTCGCCGCCGTCGCGCGCGTTGATGCGGATGCGCGGGTAGCGCCATCCGCTACCCGCACGCCCCAATCTCTCCGCACGCCGTGCAGAAGTCGCACCCGTCCTTGCGGATCACGGCGTTCGCGCCGCACGAACCGCATTTGCGGCCGAGCATGGCGTGCGGTGCGGCGAACGCGGCGTCGGGCGGCAACGCATTGGGGCCGTCCCGCACCTGATCGCCCGCGGGCGTCGTGCCGGACGCGAGCGCCTGCGCCGCCGCAGCCGTCTTGCGCTGTTGCGCCAGGAGCCGCGAGGGCACCTGCCGCCCTTCGGCGTCGAGAAACCCGCGCCGGTGGAGGATCTGCTGGATCGCATAGGCGATCGCCGCCACCTCCGAATCGTGCCAGAGCGGGATGCGCTTGCCGTCGAGCCGCTGCGTTTCGCCATAGCGCACCTGGCCGCGATCCCACGACACCTTGCGCAGATCCTGCAGATTGCGCGCGACGAAACCGCCGCGTGCCGCGAGCGAGAGCGAGCGCATGGTCGCCGTGATCCACTGCTGCGACTCGTCGCGCTGGCCAATGGGAATGAAGAACTCGATGGGCCGCTCGATCGTCGCCGCCTCGCCGCCCACCTGGCCCGTCACTTCGAGGAACGACACGGCCACGTAGAGCGACACCTTGCCCGCCTGCGTCAGATATTCGATCTTCTCGATCACGGCGGGCAGCTCGCCCTTGGGGCGATGGTCGATCGCCACGCGCAAGGGGTCGAGAAAGGCATCGGCGAGCGTTTCGTCGGCGGCGGGCAGCGTTTGCAACACCGCGCCGAGCGTCTCGTTCGGGCGATAGGTGGCGAGCCCCTTGAGGCCGCGCCGCCACGCATCGAGATACAGCCCTTCGAAAGCTTCGAACGGATAGTCGGCGGGTACGTTGACGGTCTTCGAAATCGACGTATCCACGAAGGGCTGCACCGCCTCCATCATCGCGATGTGTTCCTGCGCGCTCATTTCCAGCGCGCTCACGAAGTAGTCCGGCAACGCGCTCACGTCGCCGCCCAGGGCGCGATAAAGGCGCCACGCATGATCTTCGACGGCGAAGGTTTCGCTGCTGCCGTCGCTCATGCGGCGCGTGCGCTGATAGGTCCACGAGAACGCGGGCTCGATGCCGTTCGAGACGTTGTCGGCGAACGCGAGGCTCACCGTGCCGGTGGGCGCGATCGAGAGCAGATGGCTGTTGCGGATGCCGTGCGCGCGGATCGCGTCCTTGAGGTCGGCGGGCAGGCGCGAGGCGAAGGTGCCGTCTTCCAGATACGTCGCGGCGTCAAAGAGCGGGAACGCGCCGCGCTCGCGCGCGAGTTCCACCGACGCGCGATAAGCGGCGTCGCGCATGGTGTGCCCCACGCGGGTGCCGAACGCGCAGCCTTCCGCCGAGTCGTAGCGGATGCCGAGCATCACGAGCGTGTCGCCGAGCCCCGTGAAGCCGACGCCGATACGCCGCTTGGCCGCCGCTTCGGCCTGCTGTTCGGGCAGCGGCCAGAGCGTGACGTCGAGCACGTCGTCGAGAAAGCGGATCTGGGTGGCGGTGCGCTCGGCGAGCGCGTGCCAGTCGAACGACGGCTTGCCGCCCTTCAGTTGTGCGAACGGATCGACGACGAAGCGCTTGAGGTCGAGCGGCCCGAGGTTGCAGCAGCCATAGGGCGGCAAGGGCTGTTCGCCGCACGGGTTCGTCGCGCGGATCGTCTCCTGCGCGCGCAGGTTGTTGTCCTCGTTCATGCGCGAGATGAACACCACGCCCGGCTCGGCGATGTCGTAGGTCGAGCGCATGATCCTGTCCCAGATCGCGCGGGCGCGCGGTTCGGCGTAGATCCACGCGCCGTCTTCGCGCTGGCGCAGATCGCCGGCGGCGCGCAGCGCGGGCGAGGGTTCGGCGCGGTGCACGAGCGGCCAGAGTTCGTCGTTTTCGACCGCGTGCATGAACGCGTCGGTCACGGCCACGGAGACGTTGAAGTTGTTCCAGCGTCCCCGCGTATGTTTGGCTTCGATGAATTCGGGCAGGTCGGGGTGATCGCAGTCGAGCACGGCCATCTGCGCGCCGCGCCGCGCGCCTGCGCTTTCGACGGTGCGGCACGAGGCGTCGAAGACGTCGATATAGCTGCACGGGCCGGAGGCGTTGGATCCCGTGGAGCGCACGAGCGCGCCGCGCGGCCGGATGGCCGAGAAGTTGTAGCCGACGCCGCCGCCGCGGCGCATGGTCTCGGCGGCCTGCAGCAGCGCGACGTAGATGCCGGGGCGGCCTTCGTCGTCGACGCCCTGGATGCTGTCGCCCACGGGCTGCACGAAGCAGTTGATGAGCGTGGCTTCGATGCCGGTGCCCGCCGCGCTCATGATGCGCCCCGCGCCGAGCGCGCCGTGGCGCAGGTTGTCGGCGAAACGCGCTTCGACGGCGGCGCGTTGTTCGGGCGGCTCGGCCATGGCGACGCCGCGGGCGACACGGCGATAGACGTCGTCGGCGCTGCGCTCGTCGCCTTTGGCGTACTTCTCGAGCAGGACGTCGAGCGAGAGCGGCTGCGGGGCGACCGGCAGCGGGAGGGGATCGTTTTCGGCCATGGGCTCACTCCTCGCAGGGCGCCGCGCTGGCCGGGGGAGTCGGCAAACCGCGGGGAAACCTCGGGGAAGCCCCGGGAGAGCCTCTGGAGAAGCGAAGGGCCGAACCGGACGCCGCATGCATGGGCTCCACCATACCGCAGCGGCGCCTGCCGTGCTCGACGCCGTACGGGGTGCCGCTATCCCGCTGTCCGGCTGTCCCGCTGTGTCACCCCGGCGCGGCCAAAGCGCGCGGCGCGGTTACACTGCGTCTCGAAGCGAAGCGTGGGGCAGCAGGGAGGTGGTGGCGCGCCGTTCGATGCCGGCGCATCGACCCAGGGGCGGCCTTATTCGGGGGCGAGGTCGCCGAACACTTCGGCGGCGATCATGACGGAGGCGTTCAGCGGTGCGGGGCGTTCGGCCGGCTTGAACACGGCGTCGCCGCGGCGGATCTTGCGGCGCGACACGGCGCAGGTTCCCGACGTATGCGCCGAGCGGCGGCGCCAGCGCTGTTCCCCGTAGTGACAGCGTCCCGGCTCGACCCAGCGGATCACGAGTGCGCCATCCGTCTGTTCGAGCACTTCGATGCGCTCGCCATTGGCACCGTCTAGCGCGAGGCACGCTTTGGATTTCATTGTCGGCTCCGTAGGTGGGGTTGCCGCGAATGTAGTCCTGCTGGGCGCCGCGTGCCATTGTGTCGGCGTTGAAACACCATTCCATAATCGGCAACAATGCCCCTGCGACATGTTGCGATTCACGAAGGAATGGGGCTTTGCGGGGGATCCGCGTCAACCTGACGGATTTGTGCAACGCAGTGTTGTACCAGGCGCGACATCGAAACGCCGCCTGCGAGGGGATCCGCGGAGGGGCGGAACGCTTTTGAAATGCGCGGATCGGAACAGGGTGCGCGGACCGAACGCGCCTGGGGTGCGGTTCTCCGGCGACGCCATTGCGCTGGCCGGGAGCCGATTTGTCGATTTTTGTTGAGGTTACATGATTCATCGTCCACCTGCTCCGAACTCCGCAAACGGGCAGAAAATCCAGCGCGTCGCCTCGGCGGCGCTGTTCGTCGCTCTCGTGCTCGTCGCGCTGTGGGTCGTGCGCGAATTCATTCCCGCCGTGGCGTGGGCGTGCGTGCTCGCCATCGTGCTGTGGCCCGCCTATCGGGCCATCGAGCGGCACCGCTGGTTCCAGCGCCGCACCACCGCAATCGCCACGGTGCTCACGCTCGCCATTGCGCTTCTCGTGGTGCTGCCGATCACGATCACGGCGATCCAGGCGGGCGGCGAGGCACACGATCTCTTCATCTGGTTCCACTCGGCGCAGGAGAACGGCGTGCCGGTGCCCGATTTCGTCGCGCACCTGCCGGTGGGCAGCCACCAGGTGGCCGACTGGTGGCAGGCCAATCTCGCGCAGCCGCTCAAGACGTCCTCGGCGATGAAGAGCCTGCATGGCGATGCCATCGTCGAATTCGGGCGGCACTTCGGCGCGCGCGCGGCGCGGGCTTCGATGACTTTCGCCTTCATGCTGGTCACGCTGTTCGTGATCTTCCAGGCGGGGCCGCGCCTCTCAGGCACGCTGATACACGGAGCGCAACGCGCATTCGGCGCCGACGGCGCCGATCTGCTGGCGTGCATGGCCGCCGCGGTGCGGGCGACGGTCACGGGGCTCGTGGTCGTGGGGCTCGGCGAGGGCGTGCTGCTGGGCGCGGCCTATCTGGTGACCGGCGTGCCGCACGCGGCGCTGCTCGGCACCGTGACCGCCATCGCGGCCATGCTGCCGTTCTGCGCGCCCGTGGTGTTCGGGCTCGCGGCGCTCTGGCTGCTCGTGCAGGGATCGGTGGTCGCGGCCATCGGCCTCGCGGTGTGGGGCTGTGTCGTGGTGTTCGTGGCCGAGCACTTCGTGCGGCCCGTGCTGATCGGTAACTCCACGCGCCTGCCGTTCCTGCTGGTGCTTTTCGGCATCCTCGGCGGGGCGACGACGTTCGGGCTGATCGGCATCTTCATCGGCCCGGCGCTCATGACCGTGCTGATGGTGCTGTGGGGCAACTGGGCCGAGTGAGGTTCCCACGCGGGCGGTCGAGGCACGTCGTGCCTGCGCACGCAGTCAATGCACGCACGCGAGCGTGTATTTGAGCGCTGCCGGCAGCAGTTCGCGCCACACGGGCCAGACGTGGCCGCCATCGACGATGCGCAGCGCGGCCGGATTGCCCGCCTCGCGCAGCCGCGTATAGAGCAGCGACGATTCGGCCTGGATCACGAGGTCGTCGTCGCCGGATGCGACGAAGACGGGCAGGCGCCAGGGCCGCGCGAAATACCCGTTCCACAGCGCAGGGTAGTTGAGGGCGCGCCAGACATGCAGGTCGAACTGGTGGTCGCCGAACACGCCCACGCGGCGCGCGGACGAATCGGGCGGCGGATCGTTCGCGTAGATCGCGGGCGAGAGCAGGAGCGCGCCGCAAAACGCGTCCGGATGCTCCATCGCATAGCGCAGCGCGCCGAAGCCGCCCATCGAAACGCCGCCTATCGCCCGTCCGCCGCGGTCGCCGGCCACCGCGTAGCGGCGCTCGATCTCGGGCATCAGGTCTTCGAAAAAGGCCGTCTCCATCTTTTCCTTGCGATCGACGTACCAGTCGGTGCCGCCTTGCGGCATCACGATCACGACCGGTGCGATCTCGCGGCGGGCGATCAGCGTGTCGGCGGTCGTCTGCAGGTCGCCTTGCGTCACCCAGTCCATCGGCTCGCCGTTGTTGCCGTGCAGGAGATACAGCACGGGATAGCTTGCCGTGTCGGCGCGGTAGCCCGTGGGCAGATAGATCACGTATTGCCAGTCGCGTCCGAGCGCCGCCGAATGGAATGTGCGCACGGAGATTGTGCTGGCCGCCGCGGGCAGCGTGCTCAATGCAAGTGCGGGCAGGGCGGCGGCGAGTGCGAGCAGCGCCGTTCGAAGAAGTCTGCGCATGGCAGTCAAGCGGATGAGGATGAGGCGCGCGTGGCGCGGGAAGGCCATGCTAGCAGTCGCGCGAGGCGGCCGGCCAGCGCATTTCAGGCGGACGAGGCCTTGACCCGTGCGGGCAGGAGGCGCCTGAGCGGATCGGATGCGCGCGCAACGACGAAGAGCGCGCCGAGCGCGATGGCGTCGGCGGCGAGGCCGAACGGCACGTTCAGGTAGCCGTCGGTGTACCAGTAGAGCACCGAGTCGACGACGAGCGAGATCACCGCGCCCGCGACGAACGAGACGAGCCCCTTGCGGCCGACGAGGCCGATCCACGGCAGCGCCCGCGCGATCCGCTTCGCCCAGCCGAGCCGGATCACGTGTGCCGTGAGCCACGCGATGCCGAGGAAGTTGAGCACGCGGAACCAGGCGAGATTGCGCTTGAAGTCGGCATCGAGTGCGACGTTGCCGAGGTGCAGGCGATACGCGGCGGCCGCCGCGACGATGCCGAGCGCCGCGAGCGTGACGATCCAGCCCAGCCGGTGCGCGCGCGTGCGCTGGAAGACGGGCTGTGCCTGGGCGATCACGCCGAGGACGAACAGCAACTGCCAGGCGAGCGGGTTGAAGTCCCATTGCATGTCGGGCGCGTGAGGCAGATGCGGGGTGACGAGGGGCGCGAGCGCCCACAGCGCGACGCTGCCCGCGAGCAGCCGCCACGGCTTCGAGCGCGCGAGCGGCAGCGCCAGCGGCGCGGCGAGCGCGAAGCACGCGTACATGGGCAGCACGCCGGCCAGGTAGGGCTGGCGGCGCAGCAGCACGATGTCGCGCAGAGCGGCGGCGGGGGCGAGCGTGAGGTCGTCGAGGTCGGTGACGGCGAGATTCGGCGCGTCGACGTCGCAGGCGAGCAGGATGGCCGAGACCAGCAGCATCAGGAGCGCCGTGACCACAAAGGCGCGATAGATCTCGAACGCCCGACGGATGAAACGCTGGCGCGCGGCGGCTTCAGTGCGGCGCGCGCATAGCGCTGCCCAGGCGGTGGCCGTGGCGTAGCCGCCGAGAAAGACGAAGACCTCGGCCGCGTCGCACAGCGCGTAGGCGTGCAGGGTGATGCGCGACACGATGCTGCCGCCAATGTGATCGACGACGATGATGAGCAGGACGAGACCGCGAAAAAAATCGAGTTCGACGAGACGGTTGGATGACTGTGGCATGGATCGGGCGATGAGGCCGGCCTGGGCTGGTACCGGCATGAACCGCGGCGCGGCGCTGTACGACACGGTGACAACGGTGACAACGGGGGCAGCCGGCGGGCGCGAACGGCGGAAACGGTCCGTCGTGGGCGGAACAGGAGTGACCTGCGGTGTGGCGCCGGGTTCCCGGCGAGATAGCGGGTTAACCCGCCCCGGTTTGATCTCGCGCAATACTACATTAATTTCAAATTGCTTTCATTGCGGATGCGCGACCGTTCAAGTTTTCCCGTCCCGCTGCCGATAAGGGATTGTGGCTGGCATGGGGCGGCATCGCCTTTCGGGGCCGGACTCGCTTCTGAATTCCACGATTTAACAGTTGTATCAGAGTGTGAGTCGCGCCCGGATGTGTGTGAAATGCGTTTTACAATGCCACGTCAATTTTGAGATTGTGGTCGTCCGCCAGAGGCGGGCGATGTCGTGAAATAGAAGCCATTTCTTCGAAGAAGAGGGCTGATCGGATGTAAATCGAAGCGGACCGGGCGGCCATGAGCGCCGGGTCAACGCGACGCAGGGAGCGCGCCAGACGCCGCATACCGCGCCGCGCGCACCTGTGCATCGGGTGCCGTCCGCCGCGATTGAAAGGAGGTGAAGATGTTCAGCGATCGAAGCGGCCGGCGTGCCGGCGCCCTGAAGACGCTTTGGGCCGGCATGGGTATCGTCGGTATCGTCTGTAGCGCGGCCCTGGTGGCCGGTTGTGCCAATCCCAATCAGCAGCAACAGCCGCCGCAACCGCAGCCGGAACCGTCGGCGTCGGCCAATCCGGCTTCGGGTGGCGATGCGGCTTCCGCCGCGGCCCAGGCGGCCGCGCAGCCAGCCAGTCAGGCACCCACCACCCAGGTGGTGACGAAAACGACCTGGGTGCGCGTGCGGCGCGGCGATTCGCTGCAGCGCATCGCGCAGGCGCACAGCGTCAGCGTGAAGGACCTGGAAGCCTGGAACCACATCAAGCATGGCCGGGTGCGTACCGGTCAGTCGCTCAAGATCGTCTCGAAGCAGACCATTACCGTGCAGGCGGCAGCGCCGGGATCCGCGCAGGCCGGCGAAGCGGGTGCCGCGAATTCGTCCGGGAACCGTGCCGTGTCCGCCGAAGTGGCGCGGCATGCTCAAAGCGTCACGCTCGCGTGGCCCGCGCAGGGTCAGGTGGTCGAAGGATTCCAGGCGGGCGAGACGCGCGGCATCGAGATCGCCGGCAAGGCGGGCGACCCGGTACGTGCCGCCGCCGACGGCAAGGTCATGTACGCCGGCACCGGTCTGAACGAATACGGCAGCCTCATCATCGTCCAGCACAACAAGGACTTTCTGACCGCATACTCGCACAACCGGCGCTTGCTGGTGAAGACCGGCGATACGGTTCACCAGGGCCAGCAGATCGCGGAGATGGGCAGCGAGAACAACGACCGGGTGGCCGTGCTGTTCGAAGTGCGCCGCGACGGCAAGCCGGTCGATCCGATGCCGTATTTGCCGCCGCAGAGTTGAGGATCTCCGTAGCCGGGCGGTGACGGGGGCAGGCCGGCGGTGGTTCGCCCGCCTGCTTGCGTTCCCGCCCGGATACGAACGACGAGGGCGTCAGAACGCGTCGCCCGGCACCCGCACCCAGCCTTCCATCAACACGCGCGCGCTGCGGCTCATGATCGCTTTCTTGACGATCCATTCGCCGTTTTCCTCGCTGGCTTCGGCGCCCACGCGCAGCGTGCCCGAGGGGTGGCCGAAGCGCACCGCGTTGCGCTCGCCGCCGCCTGCCGCGAGATTCACGAGCGTGCCGGGGATGGCCGCTGCCGTGCCGATCGCCACGGCCGCCGTGCCCATCATCGCGTGGTGCAGCTTGCCCATCGACATCGCCCGCACGAGCAGATCCACGTCTTCCGCGCCCACGGGTTTGCCGCTCGAAGCCGTATAGGCCCGCGGCTTCGCGACGAAGGCGATCTTGGGCGTGTGCTGACGCGTGGCGATCTCGTCGAGGCTCTTGATGAGGCCCATGCGCAGCGCGCCGTAAGCGCGGATCGTCTCGAACTTCTTGAGCGCGTCGGCGTCGCCGTTGATGGCGTCCTGCAGCTCGGTGCCGGTGTAGCCGATGGCTTCGGCGTTCACGAAGATCGTCGGGATGCCCGCGTTGATCATCGTGGCCTCGAGCGTGCCCACGCCCGGCACTTCGAGGTCGTCCACGAGCTTGCCCGTGGGGAACATCGCGCCGCCCGCACCCTCTTCTTCGGCGGCGGGGTCGAGAAATTCCAGTTGCACTTCGGCGGCGGGGAAGGTCACGCCGTCCAGCTCGAAGTCGCCGGTTTCCTGCACTGCGCCGTTCGTGATGGGCACGTGCGCCACGATGGTCTTGCCGATGTTGGCCTGCCAGATGCGCACGGTCGCCACGCCGTTTTCGGGAATGCGGCTGCGCTCGATCAGCCCGCCGCCGATCGCGAACGGCCCCACGGCGGCGGAGAGATTGCCGCAGTTGCCGCTCCAGTCCACGAAGGCTTTGTCGATGGCGACCTGGCCGAACAGGTAATCGACGTCGTGGTCGGGCCGGCTGCTCTTCGCCACGATCACGGTCTTGCTCGTGCTGGAGGTCGCGCCGCCCATGCCGTCGATCTGCTTGCCGTAGGGGTCGGGGCTGCCGATCACGCGCAGGAGCAGCTTGTCGCGCGCCTCGCCCGGTTGCTGCGCCGCTTCGGGCAGGTCTTGCAGGCGAAAGAACACGCCTTTGCTGGTGCCCCCGCGCATGTAGGTGGCGGGAATCTTGATCTGGGGTACGTGTGCCATGGATGTTGGGTCCTCGAACGACAGGGCGGTACGCATGTGACGCGCAGCGTACCGCCCGTTCATTGACTTCGCGCTAACGCGCCTTCAAGCGCTCAATTGGCGGCGACTAGGCCGCTGCCTTCGACGATTCGAGGAAGTCCTGCGCGAAGCGTTGCAGCACGCCGCCCGCTTCGTAGATCGAGACTTCCTCCGCGGTGTCGAGCCGGCAGGTCACCGGCACTTCCACGCGTTCGCCGTTGCGGCGCTCGATCACGAGCGTGAGGTCGGCGCGCGGCGTGCGCTCGCCGATCACGTCGTAGGTCTCGGTGCCGTCGATGCCGAGCGTCTTGCGGTTCGTGCCGGGCTTGAACTCCAGCGGCAGCACGCCCATGCCGATCAGGTTCGTGCGGTGAATGCGCTCGAAGCCTTCGGCCACGATCGCTTCCACGCCCGCGAGCCGCACGCCCTTGGCCGCCCAGTCGCGCGACGACCCCTGGCCGTAGTCCGCACCCGCGACGATGATGAGCGGCTGCTTGCGTTCCATGTAGGTTTCGATGGCTTCCCACATGCGCGTGACCTTGCCTTCCGGCTCGATGCGCGCGAGCGATCCCTTCTTCACGGCGCCGTCCACCACGGCCATCTCGTTGACGAGCGTGGGGTTCGCGAACGTGGCGCGCTGCGCCGTGAGGTGGTCGCCGCGGTGCGTGGCGTACGAATTGAAGTCCTCTTCGGGCAGGCCCATTTTCGCGAGGTATTCGCCGGCCGCGCTGTCAGGCAGGATTGCGTTCGAAGGCGAGAGGTGGTCGGTCGTGATGTTGTCGCCGAGCACCGCGAGCGGGCGCAGGCCGCGCAGCGTGCGCTCGCCGGCGAGCGCACCTTCCCAGTAAGGCGGCCGGCGAATATAGGTGCTCGGGGCGCGCCAGTCGTAGAGCGGGTCCGTGGTCTCGCCGGTGACGGCGGTGGCCGCGAACATCGGCTCGTAGACCTTGCGGAACTGCGCGGGCTTCACGCTTTGCGCGACGATGGCATCGATCTCTTCGTCGCTCGGCCACAGGTCCTTGAGGTATACCGGCTTGCCGTCCTGGTCGGTGCCGAGCGCGTCTTTTTCGATGTCGAAGCGGATCGTGCCGGCAATCGCATAGGCCACCACGAGCGGCGGCGAGGCGAGGAAAGCCTGCTGCGCATACGGGTGGATGCGGCCGTCGAAGTTGCGGTTGCCCGAGAGCACGGCGGTGGCGTACAGGTCGCGGTCGATGATCTCCTGCTGGATCTTCGGGTCGAGCGCACCCGACATGCCGTTGCACGTGGTGCACGCAAACGCGACGATGCCAAAGCCGAGCTTTTCCAGATCCGGCAGCAGCTTCGCTTCTTCCAGATAGAGTTCCACCGCCTTCGATCCCGGCGCGAGCGAGCTCTTCACCCAGGGCTTGCGCGCGAGGCCGCGCGCGTTCGCGTTGCGCGCGAGCAGCGCGGCTGCGATCACGTTGCGCGGGTTGCTGGTGTTCGTGCAACTCGTGATTGCCGCGATGATCACCGCGCCGTCGGGCATCTGGCCCGGCACGTCTTCCCACTTGCCTGCGATGCCGCGTTCCGCGAGGTCGGAGGTAGGCAGGCGCTTGTGCGGGTTCGACGGGCCGGCCATGTTGCGCACCACCGTCGAAAGATCGAAAGTGAGCGTGCGCTCGTATTGCGCGTGCGCGAGCGTATCGGCCCAGAGGCCCGCCGTTTTCGCGTAGGTCTGAACCAGTTTCACCTGCTCTTCGTCGCGGCCCGTGAGGCGCAGATAGTCGAGCGTGTGGTTGTCGATGAAGAACATGGCCGCCGTGGCGCCGTACTCGGGCGCCATGTTCGAGATCGTGGCGCGGTCGCCGAGCGTGAGGCTCGATGCGCCGGCGCCGCGGAACTCCAGGTAAGCGCCCACCACCTTCTCCTTGCGCAGGAATTCGGTGAGGGCCAGCACGATGTCGGTGGCGGTGATGCCGGGCTGGCGCTTGCCCGTGAGCTCCACGCCGACGATATCGGGCAGGCGCATCCACGAGGCGCGGCCGAGCATGACGTTTTCCGCTTCGAGGCCGCCCACGCCGATGGCGATCACGCCCAGCGCGTCCACGTGCGGCGTGTGGCTGTCGGTGCCGACGCAGGTGTCGGGGTAGGCCACGCCGTCGGTCACGCCGATCACGGGCGACATTTTCTCCAGATTGATCTGGTGCATGATGCCGTTGCCGGGCGGAATCACGTCGACGTTCTTGAAGGCCTTCTTCGTCCAGTTGATGAAGTCGAAGCGGTCAACGTTCCGACGGTCTTCGATCGCGCGGTTCTTCGCGAACGCGTCCGGGTCGAAGCCGCCGCACTCCACGGCCAGCGAGTGGTCGACGATCAGTTGCACCGGCACGACCGGGTTCACTTTCGCCGGGTCGCCGCCCTGGTCCGCGATGGCGTCGCGCAGGCCCGCCAGATCGACGAGCGCGGTCTGGCCCAGGATGTCGTGGCAGACCACGCGCGCCGGATACCACGGAAAGTCGAGATCGCGCTTGCGCTCGACGAGCTGCGCGAGCGAGGCGGCGAGCGTGGCCGGGTCGCAGCGGCGCACGAGGTTTTCGGCGAGCACGCGCGAGGTGTACGGCAGCGTGTCGTAGGCGCCGGGCTGGATGGCTTCGACGGCTTCGCGCGCGTCGAAGTAGTCGAGCCGGGTGCCCGGGAGAGGTTTGCGGTAGGCGGTATTCACGGCTTGGGGACCAATGGAATAGAAATGGGACGCAACGATGGGGGAGGCCACGGCGCCACTGTACGCCGCTGTACGCCGCTTTATCGCCCCCTCCCACCTGGCCGAACGGCCAGCTTGCCGCCCGGCACGGACAGGTGCAACCTGTCGTCAACCGGGATTCAACGCGCCTGGCAATCAGCGCTTGCCGATCGGCACGAACTTCAGATTCTCCGGGCCCGTGTAGTTGGCGCTCGGGCGAATGATCTTGTTGTCGATGCGCTGCTCGATGATGTGCGCGCTCCAGCCCGCCGTGCGCGCGATCACGAACACCGGCGTGAACATCGCGGTCGGCACGCCCATCATGTGATAGGACACCGCGCTGAACCAGTCGAGGTTCGGGAACATCTTCTTGATGTCCCACATCACCGTTTCGAGGCGCTCGGCGATGTCGAAGAGCTTCAGGTTCGACTGCTCTTTCGAGAGCTTGCGCGCGACTTCCTTGATGACCTTGTTGCGCGGGTCCGAGATCGTGTAGACCGGGTGGCCGAAGCCGATCACGACTTCCTTCGCTTCTACGCGGCGGCGGATGTCGGCTTCCGCGTCGTCCGGGTTCTCGTAGCGCGACTGCACTTCGAACGCCACTTCGTTCGCGCCGCCGTGCTTCGGTCCGCGCAGCGCGCCGATCGCGCCGGTGATGGCCGAGTACATGTCGGAGCCCGTGCCGGCGATCACGCGGCCCGTGAAGGTCGAGGCGTTGAACTCGTGCTCGGCGTACAGGTTGAGCGAGACGTGCATCGCATCGACCCACGACTTCGACGGCTCGCGGCCATGCAGCAGATGCAGGAAGTGGCCGCCGATCGAGTCGTCGTCGGTTTCCACTTCGATGCGGCGGCCGTTGTGCGAATAGTGGTACCAGTACAGCAGCATCGAGCCGAGCGAGGCCATCAGGCGGTCGGCGATGTCGCGCGCGCCGGGCAGGTTGTGGTCGTCCTTTTCCGGCAGCACCGTGCCGAGCACCGAAACGCCGGTGCGCATCACGTCCATCGGGTGCGCCGAGGCGGGCACCCACTCCAGCGCGGCCTTCACGTTCGCGGGCAGGCCGCGCATGGCCTTGAGCTTCGCCTTGTAGGCCGCCAGTTCGGCCGTGTTCGGCAGCTTGCCGTGCACGAGCAGGTGGGCGACTTCTTCGAATTCGCACGCGGTGGCGAGGTCGAGAATGTCGTAGCCGCGGTAGTGCAGGTCGTTGCCCGTGCGGCCCACGGTGCACAGCGCTGTGTTGCCCGCCGCCACGCCCGACAGCGCGACCGACTTCTTCGGCTTGAAACCGCCTGCGCCCTGGGCCTTCGTATCTGCTTCGCTCATGGTGTCTTCCTCTGAATGATGTCTCGAATGGGGGAGGGGCAAAGAAACCCGTTATGCCGTTACTTCTTCGCTGCGAACAGCTCGTCGAGCTTCTGCTCGTAGGCGTGATAGCCGAGGTACC
This sequence comes from Paraburkholderia sp. J12, assembly GCF_905220215.1. NCBI lineage: Bacteria > Pseudomonadati > Pseudomonadota > Betaproteobacteria > Burkholderiales > Burkholderiaceae > Paraburkholderia > Paraburkholderia sp. J12. Next base: position 169,829 of record NZ_CAJMZC010000008.1, on the reverse strand, counting down.
GGTAGAGGTCCTCGCGCGTTTGCATGGTCGCTACGGCGGCTTTTTGCGTGCCGTCGCGCTTCACGGTTTCGTAGAAGTTCAGCGCCGCCGCGTTCATCGCGCGATACGCACCGCAGCAGTAGAGCGCGATGTCCACGTTCGCGCTCCTCAGTTCTTCGGTGGTGAAGAACGGCGTGGAGCCGAACTCGGTCAGGTTCGCGAGAATCGGCACCTTCACCGCGGCCTTGAAGCGGCGGTAGTCGTCGAGCGTATTCATCGCTTCCGGGAAGATCATGTCCGCGCCGGCTTCCACGTAGGCCACCGCGCGCTCGATGGCTGCGTCGATGCCTTCCACCGCGGCCGCGTCGGTGCGCGCCATGATGACGAACTGGTCGTCGGTGCGCGCGTCCACGGCGGCCTTCACGCGGTCCACCATTTCCCCGGTCGGCGCCACTTCCTTGTTCGGGCGATGGCCGCAGCGTTTCTGGCCCACCTGGTCTTCCATGTGCACGGCCGCCACGCCCGCCTTGATGAACGAGCGGATCGTGCGCGCGATGTTGAAGGCGCCGCCCCAGCCGGTATCGATATCGACCATCAGGGGAATGTCGACGGCGTCGGTGATGCGGCGCGCGTCGATGAGCACGTCGTCCATCGTGCTGATGCCGAGGTCGGGCACGCCGAGCGAATTGGCGGCCACGCCGCCGCCGGAGAGATAGACGGCCTTGAAGCCGGTGGCCTCGGCCAGTCTGGCCGCATAGGCGGTGATGGCGCCGACAACCTGAAGCGGCTGTTCTGCGGCAACGGCCGCGCGGAATGTCGCGCCGGCGCTCGTGGGGGTTCTGGGGGGCATGCTGGATGTCTCCGGTGAAAGCGCGCCTCGATAGTGCAGATACCGTGCCAGGACGGGGCGGCGCGACTAACGCCTTGATTTTCCGCCAGATTGGCGAAGCGCGCCGCGCCGCTGACATTGCGATTGTGAAACTGGAATTTCAAATTTGAAATCCGCGGGCGATAATGCGGTTTCAGCTTCGCCGCAGGCATGACCGACGCCATGAACCGCTTTCCCGCTCCCTCCGGATTCCGCCCGCGCGTGTGGGCGATGGGCATCAGCCGCCTGCGCGACCTGTTCCGCGACATTGCCCGCGAATACGACGATCTCGCCGACCTGCGTGTGGTCGCGCGCGGCTTCGAGGAAGCCATCGCCGAGATCGCCGCGGCGGGGCCGAACCAGCGGCCCGACGTGGTAGTGGCGGCGGGCTCGAACGGCGGCTATCTGAAGGCGCGCGTGGACGTGCCCGTCGTGCTGCTGCAGCCCACCGGTTTCGACGTGATGCAGGCGCTCGCCCGCGCGCGGCGCGAGGCCGAACACGTCGCGCTCGTCACCTATGGCGAGACGCCCGCCGAAGTGCGCCGCTTCGCGAGCGCCTGGGGGATCGACGTGGTGTTCGCGTCGTACCGCAGCGTGCAGGACGCGGAAGCCTGCGTGCTCGATCTGCGCGATCGCGGCGTGGGGGCCGTCGTGGGGCCGGGGCTCGTCAACGATCTGGCCGCGCGCCTCGGGCTCGTGCCGTTTTTCGTCTATTCGCATTCCTCGGTGCGTTCGGCGTTCGATAACGCGCTCGAAGTCGCGCAGGCCACCTGGCGCGAAACGCAGCGGCGCCAGCGGCTGGACAGCGTGTTGCAGCACCTGCGCGACGGCGTGGTGGCGCTCGACGGCGAAGGGCGCGTGGAGGCGATCAACCAGCGGCTGGCGGCCGTGCTCGATATCGATCCGGTGCTCGCCGCGGGGCAGCCGCTCGCCGAACTCGCGCCCGATATCGCCTTTACGCTGCCCGAGACCGACGGCGAATCGCTCGAAACCGTGCGCGGCGTGAGCTATGTCGTGCATCGCGGGCCGCTCGTCGATAACGGCGTGACGACGGGGGCCGTCCTCACGTTTCAGGAGTCGCGCGCCGTGGAGCGGCTCGATCGCACCCTGCGCACGCGCCAGCGCACCCGGCAGTTCGTCGCGCGCTACCGGCTGGACGACCTGAGCGGCGCGACGCCCGGCATCGCGCGCGTGCGCCAGCTTGCGAAGCGCTATGCGAAGTCGGATGCCACGGTGCTGATTCGCGGCGAGAGCGGCACCGGCAAGGAGATGGTCGCGCAGGGCATCCATCGCGAGAGCGCGCGGCGCGATTTTCCGTTCGTCGCCATCAATTGCGGCGCGTTTCCCGAGGCGCTGCTGGAGAGCGAACTGTTCGGCTACGAGGAGGGTGCGTTCACGGGGGCGCGGCGCGGCGGCAAGGTCGGCCTGATCGAAGCGGCGCATCGCGGCACGCTTTTTCTCGACGAGATCGGCGAGATGCCGCTGCCGCTGCAAAGCCGCCTGCTGCGCGTGCTGCAGGAGCGCGAGGTGGTGCGTCTCGGCGCCACGGAGCCCACGCGCGTGGACGTGCGCGTGGTGGCGGCCACGCACCGCTCGCTTGCCGGACAGATCGAAGCGGGCGAGTTTCGCGCCGATCTTTACTATCGGCTGAACATTCTCAATCTCGCGATCCCGCCGCTGCGCGAGCGCGCGGCGGACGTCGTGCCGCTCGCCGCCGAACTGCTGCTGCAGGCGGCGCGGCGCGAGCCGCGCGTGGCGTTGCGCGTGCGCACGGCGGAAGCGGCGGCGCAGACGCTCGCGCCCATCGAAGCGGCACTCGCGCGGCACGACTGGCCGGGCAACGTGCGCGAACTGCAGAACGTGGTGGAGCGGATCGTGGTGGAGCTTGCCGATACCGACGTCGAAGCGATTCCCGTGGACGTGCTGCGGGCCATCGCGCCGGAGGTGTTCGATTCGCCCGAGGGCGCCGGGGCCGGGCCGATGGAGGCGGCGGTGGCGTTAGCAAAGGCCCCGATGACGCTGCGCGAGCGCAGCCTGAGCGCCGAGGCGGAGGAGATTCGCGCCGCGCTCGAAGCATGCGGCGGCGATCGCGATCGCGTGTGCGAACTGCTCGGCATCAGCAAGACGACGCTGTGGCGCCGCCTGGCCGCCGTGCGCGAGGCGGAACGGCCGGCCGCCTCGACGACGACCGGCGTGGCCTCCACGCCAGCCCGCAAACGCCGCACTCGCGGCGCCTGAACGCCGCGCCCCCTCAGCCGTCCCGCACGCCGCGCAGGAGCGGCGTGACCTGCCCGTGCAACTGGGCTACATGCGGGCTCGCCTGAAGCAGCGCCTGATAACGCTCGAAGAACTCCGGAGACTCCTCGCCCGAGAACAGCGCACACACCGCCTGCGCGGCGCCGATGCGGTCTTCGTCCGTGGCGTCCTTCGCGTCGAGCGATTCGTCGATGTTCGTGATGACGGTGGAAAGCGGCATGAGCCAGCGAAAGCCCGTGCCGTTGATCAGCACCTGCAGGAAGGCGGCGGGCGTGACCGGCCCGAACTCGCGCTCGTACTCCGCGCGCTCGTGGTCGAGGATCGCCTTGTGCAGCGTGAGGAGCGGCTTGCGGACTTCGTTGAGGAACTGCTTCGCGCGGGGCTCGTTCATGTTGCGGCTCCTTCGGTGCCGCGCGGTGCACGCGCGCGGCGGGTCGTGAGGGTGTGCGGACGATGGTAGCGCAATGCGGCCGCCGCCGCGCGCGACATGCGGCACGGGGGCCGGCTTTCAGCACGCGTTTTACCGCGGCGCTACACTCATCCGGTTCTCGGCAGGTCGAGCAGGCAGTGCCCGATAGCGGGGCTGCGATTGGTGTCTCGCGCAGAACAGCCGCTGCGCCAGGGCTTCGATTGCTCGATCCATAACGACAAATCCCCACCCCGGAGAGCCCATGACTACCCTGACCATCAATGGCGAGACCCACGAAGTCGATGCCCCACCCGATATGCCGCTGCTCTGGGTGCTGCGCGACATCGTCGGGTTGACCGGTACGAAGTTCGGTTGCGGCATCGCGCAATGCGGCGCCTGCACCGTGCATCTGGACGGCGAGGCCACGCGCTCGTGCGTGCTGCCCGTCGCGGCCGTGACCGGCCGCAAGATCACGACCATCGAAGCAGTGGCCGCGACGCCCTCGGGCCAGAAGGTGCAGAAGGCCTGGCGCGAACTGGACGTGGTGCAGTGCGGGTACTGCCAGTCGGGGCAGGTGATGTCCGCGGCGGCGCTGATCGCATCGAACCCGAATCCGAGCGATGCCGACATCGACGCCGCCATGGCCGGCAATATCTGCCGCTGCGGGACCTATAACCGGATTCGCGCGGCCATCAAGCAAGCCGCGAAGGAGGCCTGACATGTCCCAGGGTCTCCTCGATGCACAAAACGGTGCGCCCTCCGGTTCGCCTCGTGCCGCCAATGGTGCCGGCAGTGCGGGCTGGTCCCGCCGCGCGTTCCTGAAGCTCGGCGCGGCGGCGGGCGGCGGCCTGCTGCTCGGCTTCAGCGTTTCGGCCGGGGCGCAGGGCGATGCGCAAGGCGGGCAGGCGCGCAAGTCCATCGTCGGCGGCGACGGCAACGAGGCGCCGCAGAACGGCGTGTTCGAGCCGAACGCGTTCGTCCAGATCGACCGCAGCGGCAAGGTCACGCTGATCATTCCGAAGGTGGAGATGGGGCAGGGGGTCTATACGTCGATTCCCATGCTGATCGCCGAAGAACTCGAAGTGCCGCTCGACAGCGTGACGGTCGATCATGCGCCGCCCGACGCGAAGCGCTTCACCGACCCGCTGCTGGGCGGCCAGCTGACGGGCGGCTCCACCTCGATCCGCTACGCCTGGCAGCCGATGCGCGAAGCGGGCGCGACGGCGCGCACGGTACTGATCCAGGCCGCGGCGCAACAGTGGCAGGTCGATCCCGCCACCTGCCACGCGAAGGCCGGCGAAGTGCTGCACGACGCAAGCGGCCGGCGCATCGCCTACGGCCAGCTCGTGGACGCCGCCGCAACGCTGCCGGTGCCGCAGAAGGTGGCGCTCAAGGATCCGAAAGACTTCACGCTGATCGGCAAGCCGACGAAGCGGCTCGATTCGCCGGAGAAGGTGGACGGCTCGGCGCAGTTCGGCCTCGACGTGCGCCTGCCCAACATGGTCTATGCCGCCATCGTGAACTGCCCCGTGTTCGGCGGCACGCTCGCGAGCGTGGACGACACGCATGCGAAGCAGATTCCGGGCGTCTTGCAGGTGGTCAAGATCGACAACGCCGTGGCCGTGATCGGCGCGCATACGTGGGCCGCGAAGCGCGGCGCGGCGGCGCTCGCGATCCAGTGGAACGAGGGGCCGGGCGGGAGCGTGTCGATGCAGCAGATCGTCGGCGATCTCGCCGGCGCCTCGCAGCGCGACGGCGCCGTCGCGCGCAAGGACGGCGACGTGCAGCAGGCTTTCGGCAACGCGAAGACGCGCGTCGACGCGGTCTATCAGCAGCCGTTCCTCGCGCACGCCACGATGGAGCCCATCAACTGCACGGTGTCCGTGCGTCCCGACGGCTGCGATATCTGGGTGGGCACCCAGGTGCCCACGCGCGCCATCGACGCGGGCGTGGCCGTCACGGGCCTCAAGCCCGAGCAGATCACGCTGCACAACCATCTGCTCGGCGGCGGCTTCGGGCGGCGGCTCGAAGTGGATGCGATCACCCTGGCGCTCAAGGTCGGCAAGCAGGTGAACACGCCGGTCAAGGTTTTCTACACGCGCGAGGAAGACATCCAGCACGACATGTACCGGCCGTATTACTACGACCGCATTTCGGCGGGGCTCGACGCGAACGGCAAGCCCGTGGCCTGGCAGCACCGCATTACCGGGTCGTCGGTCATCGCGCGCTTCGCGCCCCCGGCGTTCCAGCACGGCGTCGATCCCGACGCCGTGGAAGTGGCCGCCGATCTGCCTTACGACCTGCCGAACCAGTTGATCGAGTACGTGCGCCAGGAACCGCACGCCGTGCCCACGGCGTTCTGGCGCGGCGTGGGGCCCACGCGCAGCACCTTCGTCGTGGAGAGTTTCATCGACGAACTGGCCGTTGCTGCGAAGACCGATCCGGTCGCCTACCGGCGCAACCTGCTCGGCAAGTCGCCGCGCGCGCTGGGCGTGCTCGACGTGGCCACGCGCGCCGCGAACTGGGGACCGCCCATGCCGAAGGGGCAGGGGCGCGGCGTTTCGGTGATGAATGCGTTCGGCAGCTTCTTCAGCATGGTCGCCGACGTCACCGTCGACGACGGCGAGGTGCGCGTGACCCGCGTGGTGTGCGCCGTCGATTGCGGCATGGTCGTCAATCCGGAGACCATCGAGGCGCAGATCGAAGGCGGCATCATCTTCGGCATCACGGCGGCGCTCTACAGCGAAGTCACGATCGACCGCGGACGCGTCACGCAGACCAACTTCACCGACTACCGCATCCTGCGCATCAACGAGTCGCCGCAGATCGAAGTGCATATCGTGAAGAGCACGGAGGCGCCGGGCGGCATCGGCGAGCCGGGGACGGCGGCGCTCGCGCCGGCCGTGACGAACGCGATCTATGCGGCCACGGGCAAGCGCCTGCGGCAATTGCCCGTCGGGCGTCAGCTTCAGAACGGGCAGTCGGTCTGAGGGAGCGAGAGACGATGAAAACGAACCACGCACTCCAGTCGTCGCGCCCGCGTCGCAGCGCCCGCGCGGCGCTTGCGCTCGCAACTTTCGCAACCTTCGCGACCGTCACAACCTTCGCGGCGCTCGCCTTCGTGCCCGGCCGCGCGGCCTTCGCCGCGACGCCGGCCGCGAGCGATGCCGACGCCGTCCAGCGCGGCGCTTACCTGGCGGCGGTCGGCGACTGCGCGGCCTGCCACACGGCGCCGCACGGCAAGCCGTTTGCGGGCGGCTTGCCGATGAGCACGCCGCTCGGCCATATCTACACCACCAACATCACGCCCGACCCCGGCACCGGCATCGGCAACTACACGCAAGAGGATTTCGCGCGGGCGCTGCGCGAAGGCGTGGCGAAGGACGGCCACAACCTGTATCCGGCCATGCCTTACCCCTCGTATGCGAAGGTGCGCGACGAGGACGTCGCCGCGCTCTACGCGTACTTCATGCGCGGCGTGCAGCCCGTGAACCAGCCCAACCGCGACTCCGACATCAAGTGGCCGATGAACATGCGCTGGCCGCTCAAGATCTGGAACGCGCTGTTCCTCGACAAGGGCGTCTATCAGGACAAGGCGGGCAAGGACGTGGCGTGGAATCGCGGCGCCTACATCGTGCAGGGCCTCGGCCACTGCGGCTCGTGTCATACGCCGCGCGGCATCGCGTTCAACGAGAAGGCGCTCGACGAGAGCGGCGGCGACTACCTGACGGGTGCGCTGCTCGACGGCTGGTTCGCGTCGAACCTCACGGGCGAGCACAACACGGGCCTCGGGCGCTGGAGCGAAGCGGACCTCGCGCAATTCCTGAAGACGGGGGCGAACCAGCACGCTTCGGCGTTCGGCGCGATGACGAGCGTGATCAACAACAGCACGCAGGCGATGAACGACGCCGACATCGGCGCGATGACGGCGTATCTGAAGTCGCTGCCGGCTGCGGGCGGCAATGGCGGCCCGGCATACGCGTACGATCCGCGGGCGACGAAGGTCTCGCTCCAGCGCCCGGCCAACGATGCGGGCGCCCGCGTCTATACCGCGTACTGCATGCATTGCCACGGCACCGACGGACGCGGCTTCGCCCCCCTGCTCGCCCCGCTCGCCGGCAATCCGAACGTGCTGGAGAAAGACGCGTCGTCGCTTATCAACGTCACGCTGAACGGCACGGGCGACCTCGTCATCCAGGGCATTCCGGCGCCGTATCCGATGCCGGCCTACGCCAATGTGCTGAGCGATCGTCAGATCGCCGATGTCCTCACCTTCATCCGCGCCGGCTGGAACAACAACGCCGGGCCGGTGGGCGTGCGGGACGTGGTGAAGCTGCGCGCGCAGACGCAGGCGTCGCGCTGAGGGCGCGGGCGATGGCGGCGCGTTTGAGCAAGGCAGCAAGCGATCGGTCGTCGTCGGGCGAGGGCGCGGCTCCGGCCTCGCCTTCGCCCGCATCGGCACGCGCGCGCCCGGCGGCCGCGGCGCGGCTGCGCATCATCCCGTTGCGGCGCGCGGACTTGCCCGTGGATACCGTCGAGCTTGCGCGCTTCATGGTGGGCAAGTACCTGGTCCACGATCTGGCCGCCGGCCGTATGAGCGGGCGCATCGTGGAAATGGAAGCCTACCCGGTGGGCGACTCGACCAGTCACGCGTTCATCGGCCGGCGCGCCTGGAACGAGTCGTTGTTTCTCGAACGCGGCCACGCCTATGTGCGGCTCACCTACGGCAGTTCGTACATGCTCAACATGTCGAGCGAGGAGGTTCAAACCGGAGCGGGTGTGCTGGTGCGCGCAGTCGAGCCGCTGGAAGGGCTGGCGCAGATGGCGGCGCTCCGGCCCGGCGTGCCGCCGCGCGATCTCGCGCGCGGGCCGGGGCGCCTCACGCAGGCGTTCGGCATCGGCGCGGCGTTCGACGGCGTGGACCTGTGCAGCGGCCACGGCCTCTGGATCGGCCGCGTGGACGAACCGGCGCGGCCTCTCGGCGTGACGACGCGCATCGGCCTGTCGCGCGAGACCGAGCGTCCGCTGCGCTTTTTCGAAGCCGGCAGCCCGTACGTCAGCGGACCGCGCCGGCTGCTTCTCGGCGGAGTCTGAGCTGGCCGGAATGCGGCTCGCGCGCCGCGTGCATTGTTGCCGCTGTCGAAACTGTATTTTGGGCAAATAGGTATTTGCCCTGGTCACTTGCCTCAATACACTGAAATTACCGGCTTCGCTCCTTGCGCGCTTGCTGCACCGAAAGCGTGAGGCGGGCCGACAACAAGTGAAGGAGGTAAGTCATCATGAAGTCCCGTACGCTGATTCAGGCCGCATTCGTGGCCGCCCTTGCCGCCGCGCCGGCCCTGGCTTTCGCCCAGACCGCCGACACCAGCGGCAACGTTCCCCTGACCCGCGCCCAGGTGAAGGGCGAGCTCGTCCAGCTCGAACAGGCCGGCTACAACCCGGCCACCGCTGACGACGCCACCTATCCGAGAGACATCCAGGCCGCCGAAGCGCGTGTCTCGCAACAGGAAGGCGTGGCGCAGGCGCCCGCCGCCGACACGAGCGGCTACGGCACGGCGACGCAAGGCACGATGCAGTCCGGCCAGCCCGCGACGATGCGCCCGGCTGATTCCGTCTATTTCGGCAACTGACTGTCGTCCGATCTGGCTTCCGGCTGACCCGTTAGCCGCTGATTCGCGTCGAATCCCTTACGGCCGGGGCGGCACGGCGCCCGCCCCAAGGCCTGCGCCTTGTACGCGTGTGCGCGTCGTCTAACGCGAGTTTCATGCGTGGAACCTCCGCCGCCGAAAGGCGGCTTCGCCCAACCCGGCTGGATTGGGCTTTTTTCATGCGCCGCCGCGTGGAGATCCAGCACGGAGATTCAGGTTCCCGGTCCGCCCGTGATGTAGTGCTCGAGCTGGGAGATCGTGAACTGCTGCTCGGCAATGATCTCTTTCACGAGGTCGCCGATCGACACCATCCCGATCAGCTTGCCGTCCTGCATGACCGGCAGGTGGCGCATGCGCCGCTCGGTCATGAGCGCCATGCAGTCGTAGGTGGTCTGCTCGAGCTGCACGAAGCGCACGTGCGGGGTCATGATGTCGCGCACCGGCGTGGTTTTCGAGGAGCGGTCCATCAGCACGATCTTGCGCGCGTAGTCGCGCTCGGTGACGATGCCGACGATCGCGCCGTCATCGGTCACGACCAGCGCGCCGATCTGCTTGTCTGCCATCAGGCGGATTGCGTCATAGACGGAGTCGGAGGCGGCTATCGTGTGCACCACCTGTTCCGGCTTCGATTTGAGTACTTGTGCAACGCTCGTCATAGGGCGACTCCCTTTCCTTCTTCAGTTCGTCCTTCAGTCATGGCGCGGCGCAGCACGGAGCGCTGGGCGCCCTGCGTGCCACCGGAAAGCCCCTCCAGTATAGGCTGAGGGCCTGCGTTGCGGCGTCGGGGTATGCGCGAGGGTGCTGGCCGGTGGCGCGGGCGGCGAGGGTGGCGAAATGACGGTAAACTCCGGTTCCATACCTCAATGCGGCCGTGTGCCTTTTTTGGCCGTGTGCTCCCCGTGTGCTCCTTTTGCCAGTCATTTGTTTCACAACATGCCTACGCTCCCTGAGTCGTCCTGCGCGGACGGCGATCACCCCAACGAATGCGTCGTGCTCGACGCCACCGCCTCGCTGCCGACCCGTTACGGCACGTTCACGTCCTACGTCTACCGGGTGAAAGACGGCGGCGCGGAACATCTCGCGCTCGTAATGGGCGACGTGGGGAACGGCGAGCCCGTGCTGGCGCGCCTGCACTCCGAATGCCTGACCGGCGACGTGCTCGGCTCCTACCGCTGCGACTGCGGCGAACAGCTCGACCTCGCGCTGCGCTACATCGCGGCCGAAGGCCGCGGCGTGCTGCTGTACCTGCGCGGCCATGAAGGCCGCGGCATCGGTCTGTCGAACAAGATCCGCGCGTATGCGCTGCAGGAGCAGGGCCGCGACACCGTGGAAGCGAACCTCGACCTCGGCCTGCCCGACGACGCACGCGAATACGATTCGGCGGCGGCGATCCTGCGGCTGCTGAAGGTGTCGTCGGTGCGCCTCATGAGCAACAATCCGAAGAAGTTCGACACGCTATCGGAGCACGGCATTCCGGTGCTCGAACGCGTGGCGCTCGCGATTCCGATGCGGGAAGAAAACGAACGCTATATCCGCACGAAACAGGTGAAGTTCGGGCATTACTTCGAAGAAAACGAGTAGGCCAATCCCGGCTCGGCCCGAGCGCGTCGCGATTCGTCAGGCTGTAGCTTAAGTATTTGAATGCGCGTGGATTTTAGGGTGATCGGCGAGCCTCGGCGCTTGCCGTCGCTCGCCCGCCCGCGCATCGCCATTGTCCTGGCACGCCGCGCCGGAACAGGGTTGCCGGCAGCGCACTCAGAACAGATGACGGATGCCGACCTGCACGCCGGTCTCGTCGTGGCCGGGATCTGGCGTGAGCAGCGAACCCAGCGTGATGCTGGCGCCCGTCATGCGGAACTGCGCGGTCCCGAAGTTTTTCAGCCATGACACGACGCCGTAGACCTGAGTGCGCTTCGAGAGCGAGTAGCTCGCGATGGCGCCAATCTGTTCGGCGTTGTTGTCGAGCGGCGAGTCGTCCTTGATATAGGCATAGGCGAGCCCGATCGTCGCCTGCGGCACGAGCCGGTAGTCGGCGGAAATGCTGTAGGTGCTGTGATAGTTGCCGGGTACGTTGCCGACCGGACCGAGAGCAGGGTCATATTTACCGGCCGGATTTGCGAGCGCGTTGCCCGTGGTGGCGGAGATCACGTCGTTCGCGCGGAACCACGCTAAATAGAGCTTGCCGTACCCGTAGTCGTAGGTCGCGCCCGCCATCATTTCTTGCACGCGCACGCTGGCGGTCGCATTCGCGGCATTGAGATAGGCGCCTGCCAGATAGAGCGCTCCTTGCTGGCTGTGCACACCCGCCTGATAGACCGCATTGCCTGCCAGCGAGCCGGGAACGCCGCCCGCCGAATAGTGAAGCTCCAGTTGCGTATTCGCTAGCTTGGGCGAGAACCAGGCGATGTCGTTGTCGACTCGTGCGAGCCAGTTCGCGAAATCGTTGTAGCCGGAACCGTACGTTGCCGAGCCGAGCGCATCGAGCTCGATCGCGTAGTAGAACATTGGCGTGTTCTGGCGGCCGAATCGAACTTCGCCAAACGGCCCCGCCATGCCGACCCACGCCTGGCGGTCGAAGAGCCGGAACGAGTTTTGCCGCGCCCCCGTCGACGGATCGAAGCCGTTTTCGAGGTCGAAGCGCACGCTGTAGCCGCCGCCGATGTCCTCGATGCCGCGCAGGCCCCAGCGGCTCGTCATTTCGCCGTTGTTCGCCAGGGTGACGAGCTGGGTCGATTTGCCGCCTGCCTGCGCAGACTGGTAGCCGACGAACGTGTCCAGCACGCCGTACAGGGTGATGGAAGACTGGGCGTTCGCGTTTGCGGCCGAAATGCAGAGCGCGGTGCCGCACAGCAGCGAATAGTGCAGGTTTTTCTTCATGGTCAGTAATCCTTATTGTTATCGAGGAATGGATCCGCTATGCGAATCCTTTGTCTCCAAACCCGGGAGTGAAGGCAGTTCAGCCGGGCGCGCACCCGCGCACCCGCCCGGCGACGGGCAGGCTGAGCATGACGAGGGCGCCCGCGCACGACACGGCGGCGAGCGCGAACAGGCACCAGGCGGGTTGATGCGTCAGTTCGCGAACCCAGCCGATGGCGAACGGAAAGACATATCCGCCGATATTGCCGATCGTCGAAATGAAGCCGATGCCGGCCGCCGCAGCCGTACCGGAGAGCAGCGTGCCCGGCAGCGAGAACAGCACTGCGTTCGCGCTGATGAGACCGAAGGCGGCGAGCGTGAGGCCGGCGAGCGAGACCACCGGGTACGTGGAGCAGACGCCGCTTAGCACGAGCCCGAGCGCGCCGATCAGAGCGGGGCCGGCGACGTGCCAGCGGCGCTCGCCCGAGGCGTCGGAGTGGCGGCCGACGACCACCGTTCCGATTGCCGCAAAGCCAAACGGCACTGCGCTCACGAGCCCGGTTTGCACGAACCCTTTGACGCCCAGATCGTGAACGATCTGTGGCAACCAGAACGCGAGACCGTATATACCCCCGATCTGCGTGAAATTGACGATCGACAGGCGCCATACATCGCCGTTGCGCAGGGCGTCGCCGAGCCGGTGCGCGTGGCCTTGTGCGTCGCGGGCCGCGCGTTCGCGGGCGAGCGTGGCGAGCACACGCGCCTGGTCCCCGGCGGGAAGCCAGCGGGCCCGGGCCGGTCCGTCGTCGAGCACGAACAGCGTTGCGATCCCGGCCAGCACGGCGGGCGCGCCTTCGAGCAGGAACAGCCACTGCCAGCCGTGCAGGGCCCAGCGGCCGTCGAAGTGCTGCATGATCCAGCCCGAGAGCGGGCCGCCCAGCACCCCGGCGAGGGCGATGCCAAGCAGGAACAGGCTGACCGCCTGCGCGCGCTGGCGGTTGGGGAACCAGTAGGTCAGGTAAAGGATCACGCCGGGAAAGAAGCCGGCTTCCGCGGCGCCGAGCAGCGTGCGCATCACATAGAACGAGAGCGGCGAATCGACGAACACCATTGCGGCCGAGACGATACCCCACACGACCATGATTCGTGCGATCCAGACCCGCGCCCCCACGCGTGCGAGCATCAGGTTGCTCGGCACCTCGCACAGGCAGTATGCGAGAAAAAAGATGCCGGCGCCGAAACCATAGGCGGCATCGGACAGACCGATGTCCGACGCCATGCGCAGTTTTGCGAAGCCGATGTTGATGCGGTCGATGAACGAGATGACGTACAGCAGGATCAGGAACGGCAGCAGGCGTTGGGCGATGCGGTTGTACAGCGTCCAGTCCGCATCGCTGGAAAAGCCCGAGCGGGCGAGTAGTTTCAAGAGCGTCTCCTGGCGGGGCTTCGTCCCGGTTTTGTACTTGTGCGTGCGATCGAGATCGCGGGCGGCGCGGGGAATCAGCCCGTCGCGTGCAATGCGTGGCCGGCCACGTGTATCGGCTGGGAGGCGATCAGGACGAATGCGATCACGCAAGGCTCGCTGCCGCGGTTGATCCAGTCATGAATCGTGCCGCGCTGCACGAGCACGTCGCCTGCCTTCAAGTGGACTTCGTGGCCGTCGAGATCCATGTCGATCTCGCCCGACAGCACCACCGCGTAGTCGATCGAGTCGGTGCGATGGTTGCGCGGTGCGACGCCCGGTGCGTACTCGATCACGCGGAACACGGTGCCGTTCGGATGCGCGGTCGCGACCTTGCGCTGCGCGCCGTCGCCAGGCGCGTCGTTGTCCACCGGAAAACCTTCAGTTGTCCATATTACGGTGGCTGTCGCGCCTTCGCGCAGCGGCGCGATGTTCGAGACTGACTCGTCGATGCTCACGCAGGCCTTGCCGTTGGCGTCGTGGCCGGTGACGACGCGACGGATGGAAAAACTCATGGGAACTCCTGTTGGCCGCCAGGGCCGGTCGATGAAAGTGGTGCAAAGTGCACTGGGCGTGCGTGGCCTCAGGCGCCGATCGTGTTGCGCAGCACGCCAATGCCGGCCACCCTGGTTTCCAGCACGTCGCCGGGATACATGAATTCGGGCGGCGTGCGGGCGTGCCCCACGCCTGGCGGCGTGCCTGTCGCGATGATGTCACCGGCCTCCAGCGTGAGGCCGCGAGAAAGCTCGGCGACGATGGTCGGGATGTCGAAGTACATGAAGCGCGTGTTCGATGCCTGCTTGACGACGCCATTGACGAGCGAAGCCAGATCGAGACCGTCCGGTTCGAGCGCGTCGCGCGTGACGATCCACGGTCCCATCGGGCAGGTGCCGTCAATGCTCTTTCCCTTGAACCACTGCTGTCCGTGGCGGCGCTGGATGTCGCGCCAGCTCAGGTCGTTCAGCGCGGTGAAGCCGAATACGTGCGCCATCGCATCGTCTTTCGCGATGTCGCGGCCCGTCTTGCCGATCACGACCGCAAGTTCGACTTCCCAGTCGAGTTGCGCGGAAAGCTCGTGAAAATAGGGGATGGGATCGTAGGGGCCGCAAACGGTCGTCGGCGCCTTCGTGAAGAAGGTTGGGAATTCCGGCATGTCCTTGACGTGCGGACGGATTTTCTCGCCCTCGGCGAAGTGCTCGAGATAATTCCAGCCCACGCAGAAGACGTTCTTGCGTGGCCGGGGGATGGGAGCGAGCAATTCCAGGCCGGCGAGCGGGCGGTCTTCGGCGGCGCGGCGCGCGAGCTCGTCGAGCGCCGCGCGCGCCGGCGCGCCTGCTGCGATCAGGGACACCATGTCGGCGGCGTCGAACGGCAGCGTCATTCCCAGTGCGGCGGCGCTCGCCGCGATGTCGACGACACGGTCGACGCCGCGCACCAGGCCGAGACGGATGGTGAGGTCGGCATGGTCGCGAAAACTCAGTAATTGCATGAATCGATTCCCGGTTCGGTTGAAGTTGTCATATACGATGTTAGTTGAGTGGAAGAATAATATACAAAAATGAAGATGTGGTCAGTGTTGTGGCTTTTTCCGGGTTAACACTGGTATAGTCTACGAATCGACCTTTTCAGAGCCTGCTGTGCCTTCTTTTCTGTCCAGCGAAGCCGCTCAGGACGCGTCTTCCCCGCAAACCACCGCGAGCGCAATCCATGGCCGCCTGAGGCACGACATCCTGCGCGGCGTGTTGAAGCCCGGCGAGCGCCTGCGCGTGCACGACGTAGCCCAGCGCTATGGCGGCGGAACGATTCCTACGCGCGAGGCGTTGAGCCGCCTCTCGGCGGAGTCGCTCGTGATCTATCTCGATCAGCGCGGGTTCGCGGTTGCGCCGATCAGCGAGGAGAGCCTCGAGGACCTCACGCGCGCACGCGTGTGGACGGCGCAGGCGGCGGTGCGCGAAGCGGTGCGGCATGGCGATGCGGCGTGGGAGGAGCGGGTGCTGCTCGCGTATCACCGGCTTTCGAAGGTGCCGCGTTACGAGTCGGAGGAGCCGCCGGTCCAGAACGAGGCGTTCGATCCGCTGCATCGCGAGTTCCATCTGCAGATTTTTTCGGGCTGCGGATCGCAATGGATGGTGGACACCTGCATGCGCTTGTTCGACCACGCGGAGCGTTACCGGCACCTGTCGCGGCAGGCCGTGGTGATACCGCGCGAACACGAGCACAAGGAACTCGTCGAAGCGGTATTGGAGCGCAACGAGGCGGATGCTATTGCGCTGATCAGCGATCATTTCCTGCTGACGGCGAAGATCGTGGTCGGCTTCGGAAGTCACGCATAGCGCAAGGCGGCGCGGGGCACCGGCGCGCGCGCCTTCAGTTCCGGCTACCCGCGCTCGGCGCTGGCGAAAGAAGGCACCCTCGGCCGTTCGGTCGAGGCGTTTCTCGATGGGACGAGCATCGTCGCGCTCGTCCGGTAGCGCGGCATTCGGGCGCTTTGCACCTCAGGCGGCCGCGCGCGGGGCGCAACCGCGCCTCCGTCGTCACTCCCTGGCGTCGCCGCGTATCGTCTGCATGCGCAGCGCGAGATCGACCATCATCCGGCTCTCGTGCCGGCGCAGGTCCATGCCGCTTAGTTGCTCGAACTGGGTGAGCCGATATCGGACCGTCTTTTGATGAATATGAAGCGCGGTTGCGGTGGCCTGCAGCGAGCAGTCGGCATCGAAGAACGCGCGCAGCGTTTTGGCCAGCGCTTCGTTGTGCCGGCGGTCATATTCGACTGCGTCGCCGAGGATGGCGCCCACGAGTCCCTCGAGATCGCCGTCGTGCCGGATCGAGAGCAGCAGGCCCAGAACGCCGAGCTCATCGGAAATGGCGATGCGCTCGGAGCTGAATTTCGTGGCCGCCAGCACGGCAATGGCCGCTTCGCGGTGCGAGGCGCGGAAATCGCCGCTGCCGCCGCTGACGGCGCTTACGCCCCACGACGGAGCAAATCCCGGAATCGCCGTGGAAACGTTGCGCCGGATCGTTTCGAGGGTGCGGCGAATTTCATCCGTATTCTTGCCGCTCACCAGCGCAATCAGCAGATTGCCTCGCACGGTCAGCAGCCTCAACCCGGCGAGCTCCAGCCCGCGCGTGCAATAGTCGAGCGCGATGCGCCGGTTCCGTTCGGCGGTGCTCGCGTCCCAGCTTTCGTAGCGAGCCAGCTCGTCCAGTTGATCCAGCGAGCCGTGCAGCACCCGATGCGGCCCGGTCAGATCGATGCGCAGCCCTTTGGCGCGCGAAATCGCGGCGAGCCGCACCTTCGGTTCGCCCTCGAGGAGATCCCACAATATCTCGCTGCTGACTTCGGCCCTCGCCAGCATGGCCGCCCGGCTTTCCAGGTAGCTCAGCGCGCAGGCGATAACGCCCGAACTGAGCGCCATGTCGGCGATCTCGCCCGGCTCGGTGTCGCACAGGATGCAAACCCAGCCGACTCTTTCGCCCGAGACCACAATGGCCTGGGCGCGAAACCACGCATTGTCGACAAGGACGCGCCGGTCGGTCTGCATATCGGGCGTATTGCGCAACAGCGCGGCGAACCTCGGGAGCGCCGCCAACATTGTCTGGCTCGTCATGCAGGTGGTCATCGGCTGCATTTCGTCGGACACAATGGCGACTTCCGCTTCCGAATAGCGGCCGATGACTTTCGAGATCCCATCCAGTCCTTCGCCGGCGAGTATCACTTCGATCATCGATTGCTGGATTTCGGCGGACCGTCCGAACGCGCTGTTCTGATTCTCGAGCCTGCGGTTCGCCGCGGCGAGTTGCTCGACGGCATTCTGCTGCGTTTCATAGAGTCGCGCGTTCTGGATCGCAATCGCCACAAGATCGGCCAGCGCCTTGATCCGTCTGACGTCGCGATCCGAGAACGTGGACTTCCTGCGCCGCCAGACCTCGAGCACGCCGACGACTTCGTCGTGAACCTTGAGCGGAGCGGCCAGAGCCGAGTACGCATGTTCCAGCCGCGCGAGATCCATATAGTCCGGGCTGATGGTGTTGTCGCGAATGTATTCGTCGACGCGTACCGCCTCGCCGGTCTCGAAGACGCGTCCCGCTACGCCGCGGCCCTTCGTCATTCTCAACTGCGCGGTCTCCAGACGCAGGTTGCCCACGCAGCTGCGCATTACGACCTCGTCGCCTTCCTTGAGAAACACGCCGCAGATGTTCGACGACAGCAGCCGCAAGGTTTCGTGCGTGGCGCACGAAAGCACCTGGTTCAGCTCGCGCGCCGATAGCGTTTCGCGAACCACGCTCTGCAATCCGCTGATTTCGTCGAGCGCGGCGACCACCGCGCGTCCTCGGCTCGCGGCGGCGGATGCCAACGTGAAGGCGGAGGAGAGGAGCCGCAGATTTTCCTCGTGCGCGGCGCTCGGCGCGAAGTCGGGCAGAAAGATGACCTCCGAGCCCGGCGCCAGAGGAACGAAGCATCCATAGTCGCCGGGCACGAACTGGCTGTCGTCTTTGAGAAGATCTTCCATGCCCGCCGCCAGAAGCTTGCCGTTTCTGTTGTCGAGAGCGGTCTGGGCGCTCCATTCTCCCTGTGTGCGCCTGAGCACGATAACGGTCGCGGCGCCCGTGCCGGCGCGCACGAGGTCGAGCGCCAGCGAAGTGACCGATTCGGTGCCTTCGAGCACGGCCGCAGACAGCGTGTCGAGCGCCGATTGAAGCGAGAAGCGACGCGAGACGCCCGCTTCCGGCGCGGTGACGAGTGCATCTTCCTGAATTTTCATCCGTTGCTCCCACTGAATGCGCGCGGATTGCCGCAATACAGCACGCCGTGTACGCGTTCCGCCGAGTACGCTCTGTATCGCCGACCACAGGCCCGCGTCCTATTAGCGTTTTCCCGGAGACCACTGCCGAGGCGACCCGGAAGCTATAAATATGGGGCTTCGGCACGCAGGTTTTATCTGTGATAGACAAATTGCAGGTGACGATCTGGCTGCGCGGGATATATGGGCGTGAAGCGGGGATGGCTAAGATGGCCTCAGTCGATGCATGCAGGCGTCAGATCTTTCAAAAAGTTTTCCATAAACGGAGGAGCAATGATCAAGGCTGAGGACGCACAGTTTCACGTTGCCGACGCAGACAAACCGAATTGGGCGGAAACGAACTATTTCGGGTTTTACTCGGCCGAGTCCAATATCAACGTCGGCGTTTATGCGTTGTTTCGGCCGAATCTGGGTATCGTGAATTCGACCATCAGCATCAATTCGCGCCGGGCGCTCACGCCGTGGCACGCGGACTACAACGATCTGCAGTCTCACCTGCCGATTCCCGAGCCGCGCAATCTGCTCGATTACCGTCTCGCCAACGGGCTCGCCGTGAAGTGCATCGAGCCCAACATGGTCTGGGCCATCGACTACGACGACGGCCAGCAAACGGAAATTCACGTCAAATATACGGCGTTGATGCTGCCGTTCGATATTCACGATCCCGCGATGGACCCGATCGTCGCTGCGCAACAGGAGGCGGGCAAATTCGCGTGGGGCACGGCCTACAACGGCCACTTCGACCAGACCGGCCGGGTTCAGGGCTACATCCTGCTGCGCGGCGAGCGCCACGAGATCGATTGCGTGTCGACCATGGACCATAGCTGGGGTCCGCGCCCGGAACGGGGCGCGCCGAACATGAGCTGGCTGCACGCTCACTTCTCCGAGCGCTTCGCCGTGCACGGCATCTTCTCGTTCGACGAGAACGCGGGCGGCAAGACACTCGCCCTGAGCCACGGTTACGTGCTTCAGGACGGGAAGGTCTACGGCCTGAAGTCCGGGGTGGGAAATACGATCCGCGTTCATGACCGCTATCCCGAGCACATTCAACTGGCGTTGACGGATTGCGACGGCCGGACGTGGGAGCTGCAAGGCAGCGCCACGACCACTTTCCCGTGGCAATGCTGGCCGAACATGGTGGCGTTCAACACGCTGACGAAGTGGCAATGCCAGGGCGAGACCGGGTATGGCGAAGTCATGGACTTCTTCGAGGTGCCCTCACTGACCCGTTTGAACAGTGATCCGGAATCGGCCGCCTTAACCGTTCGGGGGTAGTCGTGTCGCTGCGCATGATCATGTTCGACCTCGATGGAACGCTCGTGCAGACGAGAGAGGCATCGTGGCGGGTATTCGAGAAGGTGAACCGACGATTCGACCTGGGCGTGAGCACGGCCGAAGCCTTCTATGCGTTATCCGAAGGCAATCTTTTCGTCGGCCTGCGCGAGCAATGCGGCAATGACGAGAGAGCAGAAGAGGTCAAGGCGTACTTTTTCGATCTGCTGCTCAGCGAATATCGTCCGCCGGTCATTCCTGGCATGCGCAACGTCGTCCGGAGTCTGGCGGCCGAGTTTCCGCTTGCCGTGGTCTCGTCGAACGTCATGGGCGCCATTCGCCGCGTTCTGGCCGATGCGGGCCTGGCACAGTGCTTCGGTCACGTGTTTTCGGGCGATGTCGAACCGGACAAGGAAACCGCGATCCAGAAAGTCATGTCCGATCCGAGTTACGGATTGAGCCGTCGAGATACGCCGAGCTATGACGAGACGGCTGGCCGTCACGTCGGCGACGTCGTTCTGATCACCGACACGATCGGCGACGTGAAGGCCGCGCTCACGGCCGGCGCGCGCGCCGTCGGCGTGTCATGGGGCATGCATTCTCCCGCGCAGCTTGTCGCCGCGGGCGCGGAATTTGTCGCCGTATGGCCCGAGGAATTGCTGGTGCACTTCCGCGAGAACGGCGCAAACCGGCATGACCGTTGAAGCTGTCGGCTCATGGTCCGGGAGCGCGCAATTTTGCACAAAAAGCCGGTGTTTTTTAGCCGCGGGAGATAAGGAACCGCGTGACGGAAGTGCCTAAGATCTGGAGTGTGGTTAGCGGTTGGGTGGTAACGGAAAACATTTGATTAAAGCGCACCTCGCGTGCCGTCAAAGGAGACAGCGATGACCGTAGTGGCAGAAGGCTTCAACGCGTTCGAAACGGATAAGGAACCGAGCGGAACGGTGATTTATCTGCACGACCCGCAGTCGGTGGTGAAGTTGATCCAGAGCGGCAAGCTCAAGGATCACATCCTCCTCGTTCGCGGCGGCACGACCACCTTCCTCGCACCCGCGCTTTCGATGGGCGCGATCGGCGTGATCACCATGTCGGGCGCGCCGGAGTCGCATCTCGGCATTCTGTCCCGCGAGTTTCAGATCCCCTGCATCATGACCGCGCATCTGAGCAACAGCGCGTCCCGCTACGAAGTCGGCAATACGGGGCAGGCGCACTTCGACGAGATCGTCAAGGAGCTCAGCGGCAAGAAGGTGACGATGAAATGCACGAGCTCCGAACTCGGCCAGGTTGTCGTGTGACGCGACTCACCACTACTCAGGAGACGACGATGGATCAGCCGCGCAAAAGCACGTACAAGAAGCGCTACGAGAAGGATGACGACGGACTTCGCTTCCAGTCGTTGCTTTACACCGGTAATTACAAGGATCTCGATCCCGTTCCGGACGGCATCGCCGGCGACCGCGCAATGCGTGCGCGCATGAAAACGGGCGTACTCGAGAAAGTCACGCGCGAAGACGTGCTCAAGCCCGAGTTTACGATCGACGAGCTCAACGACCTGAACAACTACTTCGCGTGGAATATCTGGGACGTGCTCGTGATGCGCGCCACGGAAGGGGTGTCGGGCATGATTCCGCGCCAGGAATACGAGATTCTGGCATTTATGCAGGAGTTCTATCGTTACCCCGAATTCATGCGGCTCATCACGGATCAGGTCGGGCCGCAGGGCGTGATGGACATCGGCGCGAGCGCGCGCAAGGAGATCGGCACGAAGATCAACTGCGTGCACGACTGGTGTCTGGGCGCCGTGGCGTTCGGCATGGGCCGTTGCGGTCTGCTCGCGCTCGAAGCGATCGGGCCCGACGACTATGTCGAGGAGAGCAACACGATCCTGAAGTTCGCCCAGCGGGTGTTGTGGGGCAAGCGCCAGGACGGCTACATCCTGAATTCCCAGGACCGGTATCGTTGCCAGATTCACGATCAGGAACTCATCGACCGGCTCGTCAACGAGGTCGAGTATTTCGAGAGCGAGTCGGACACTTTCAGGCAACTCACGGCGTTCAACGCTGCGGCGGAGTTGCTTGCGTTCTTCGATCACTACGATTGCCGGCTGGGTCTCGGCGACACGGGGCCCTACGAATTGAAGGACGGCAAGATCCTCATCATTCGCGACCTGTTCGTGAACGAGGACGTCTATCACTGGAGCGACGTGTGCGAGGGGCTGCCGCACTGCTACACGCTCGCGCTCGTCATCGACCCGGACGAACTCGGCCTCGAGGAAATTCGCGTCAACGACATTTCCACGACTTTCACGGTGCCCAAGAACTATGTGCCGGCGATTCGCGGCGCCGCGGTGTTCGTGCGCGAAGCGTGGGACACCCCGATGGGCGAAGTCTATCCCGTCGCCATCAAGGACCTCGCACCGCATCTCGAGAAAATCAAGGAAGCCACCTTCAAGCTGTACAAGAAGACGCTCAAGATGCCGCGCCGCGAGTTGTGCACCAACGGCATCTACAGCTACTACGTCGGGATGATCCTGCCGCATCTGCGCAAGGCGGGGCTGTATGACCACGTCAACGAGAAGATGAACTTCTGGGAGCTGGACCAGCGCGTATCGAACTACTACTACGAAATCACGAAGCGAAACTTCGTGCAATCGGTGGTGCCGCAGAAAATTTTCTCGGGGCAAGGCTATCTGCCGTTTTCCGATAGCGCCGACATCCGGCATTCGAAATACGCCTGGCTCTGACACGAGGGGCTGAGAGGACGCGGCGGAGGACTGCAGCCTCCGCCCGCACAACCCGGAGATAAATGATGTTGACGGAAAGCGCATTTTTGGTGCTTAACGCCCTGTATCTGAAGAAGATGGCAAATCCCGCGGCTCTGGTCGAGTGCGTGCATCTACCGTCGGCCGACGTTCAGAACGCCTTGAACGAAGCCGTCGGCAAGGGGCAAGCGGTGGAGTTGGGCGGCGAATACCTGCTCGATGTCCCGGGGCGTCGTGCCGTGCTGGAGTATTACAACGAGACGTATCTCGCGAAGCGCGCTGCCGTGACGCAGTGGTACGAGCGCTTCGAGACGCTGAACAGCCAGTTTCTCAAGCTCGTGAGCGAGTTCCAGACCTCGGAGGGCGATGCGCGCGTGCTGGCCCAGCTAACGAAGGTCGTCGAGCGCCAGATTGCGGCGCTGCGCCGGATCGAGGTCGAGATTCCGCGCTACGGCGTCTATGCGGACCGGTTCGCCGCGGCGCTCGAGCGTGTGGACCTCGGAGACCGGTCGTTCGTCACGAATCCGCGCGCAGACTCGATTCACAACATCTGGTTCGAATTCCACGAGGACATTCTTGCCGTTGTCGGCCGGCCGCGCGAGACCGTAGAGGATGTGCATTGAACATGGCAGCTATCAAGTATCTGTGGGATGTCGACACGATCGACCCGGCCGACACGACCCGCTTCGGCGGCAAGGCGAGCGGGCTCGCGAGGATGCGCCAGATGGGACTGCCGGTCCCGCCCGCCGTCGTCATCAGCACCGACGCGTTCAAGGCGTTTCGCGAGAATGGCGGCCTGTTGCCGGCGTCGCTGGGCGATGAGATCGACACCGCGATTCACCTGCTGGAGCAGCGTACCGGCAAGGCCTTTTGCGGCCGCGGCGTGCCGCTTCTGCTGTCCGTGAGGTCCGGTGCGAAGATCAGCATGCCCGGCATGATGGACACGATTCTCAACCTCGGTCTCGACGCCCGCTCGGCTGCCGCGTTCGCCGCGTCTTCCGGCGACCGCGCCTTCGTCGGCGACACCTGGCTGCGCTTCTGGTCGATGTATGCGGACACGGTGCTCGGCGTCGATGCCGAGTCCATCGTTCCCGGCTTCGCGGAAACCCTCCTGGCGTCGGGCGACGCCGATGCCGGCACGTTCGCGAGCGTCGAGGCGCAGTTGCTGGCCGAGATCGAGGCCGAAGCGGGCGAGCGGCCCTCGCCTTCGCCGCGCGAGCAGTTGAGCCGGGCGGTGATCGCCGTTTTCGAATCGTGGGAATCGGCGCGAGCGAAGGCCTATCGCAAACACCATGGCATCTCCGACGAACTGGGAACCGCCGTGGTGATTCAGGCGATGGTGTTCGGGAATCTCGATGCCGAATCGGGAACGGGCGTTGCATTCACGCGCGACCCCATGACGGGCGAGCGCCGGCTCTTCGGCGAATACCTCGCGGGCCATCAGGGCGAAGACCTGGTCGCCGGGACCAAGACGCCGGAATCGCTCAGCGCCCCCACGCCGGCAGTCGCCCGCATCGCGGAGGAGGTCCGCAGCGTCGGCGACCAGCTGGAGCAGCTGTACCACGATGCGCTCGATATCGAATTCACGGTGGAGCGCGGCAAACTGCATTTGCTGCAGGTGCGCGCGGCGAAGCGCACGGCTGCCGCTGCTGTCCGGATTGCAGTCGAGATGGCGGACGAAGGGCTGATCGATCGCGAAAGCGCGTTGCGCCGGGTGTCGGACGATCAGTTGCGCCAGCTCGTGAGACCGGGTTTCGTTCCCGCGAGCCTCGCTGCGGCCGAAGGACGTTTACTCCTCGAAGGCGTGGGTGCTTCCCCGGGCCACTGCACGGGCGTCGCCGTGCTCGACAGCGACCGGGCGGTGGAGCGCGCGGCAAGCGGAGAGGCCGTCATCCTCGTGCGCCCGACGACAAGCCCGCTCGATGTGCGCGGCATGTTGCACTCGCAAGGCATCGTGACCGCGCGCGGCGGTTCGGCGAGCCACGCGGCGGTCGTCGCGCGCGCGCTCGACAAACCCTGCGTCGTCGGGTGCGGCGCGCTCGCGGTCGACGAAGACGCTCGCACTTTCACGGTGGGCGAGCGCACGTTCCGCGAAGGCGACACGCTGTCCGTAGATGGCAAGACGGGCCGCATCTACGTGGGCGCGATCGAGCTGGACGATACCGGCGCATCGAATCCGTACCTCAACAAGCTGCTGGGCTGGGCGGAAGCGCTGTCGGGTGTTTCGGTGTGGGCTTCGGCGCGACTGACCGGCGAGCTTGGCGCCATCGTGAAGCGCCATCCGGCTGGCGTGGGGGTCGTTCCGGTCGTGGACCTGCTGATCGGAAGCGGGCAGGCGGAAGGTTTGATCGGGGCGGTGCAGGCGCTCAGCGCGAACGCCGCCGCACCCGCCGCGAAGGTGGAAGACCGCTTCCGCGACGCCGTGATCGCGGTATGCACGGAGTTCCTCGGTGCGGCGCGCGGTCACGACGTCGCGCTGCGGCTGCCGAGACTGAGCGGCTCACGCGCGCGTCACATGGTCGACGGCTGGGCATCGCTCGAACCCGGCCTGCTGTTGCCGCTCGGCGCACCTCGCCTGACCAACACGGTGATCGAGGGCGTCGCGAAGGCGATGGCCGACGTGGAGCACGCGCGCGTCACTGTCGTGCTGCCGGCCGTTCTGGATGTTCTGGAAATCGCGGCATTCGCCAAAGCGGTCGACGCAATCGGCGGCCCGAAAGCCGGCATTCTTGTTCAGAATGCCGCGCTACTGGCCGAATTGCCGAATGCGGCGGTCGAAGGCGTCGATATCTGGATCGATATTCCTGAACTCGTTCGCACGTTCCACGGCTGGCCCGACGAGATGTCGTTCTCGGCCGAGGTGATCGATCGCTACGAAGCCGCGGGCCATCTTTCGTTCTCGCCGCTGAACACCCTGAAGGGATTCCTGCTCACGTCGCTGGCGCAACTGGCGGTGACCGCGCGGGACCGAGGGTGGCGCGTCGTGCTCGAGCTGGGGGCCTCGCCGTCGACCGGAGTGGTCAACGAACTCTACGGCCTGGGCTACAGGCAGTTCTCGGTTCTGACCGAGCGCATCGAGCCGCTTAGGCTGGGTCTAGGCCATGCCGCGGGCGGATCGAATACGAAAGCCGGATAGGGCTGTACTCCGCCGCGGGTGGACGTGTCCGTCAAAAGGCGTCCACTCGCGAGACTCTCGTAGCGAGAGAGAGGAAGTCGGCACCGGGGCCCAGAACAATAACTAAGCATTACTTATCATGACACCGGGCGGAAGCGATTTTCGATGCTTGCCGTCACGGGTGGGTGCACCACCCGCATCAGGAGGAAATCATGGAAATCAAGGCGGCAGTCGTCAACGAAAAGTCCGGCGCTTTCAGTATCGAGACGGTTAGTCTGGACGACCCTCGTCCCGACGAGGTGCTCGTGAGGATCGTCGGTTCCGGCGTCTGCCATACGGACCTGGTCGTTCGCGACCAGTACGTGCCGATTCCGCTACCCATCGTGCTCGGGCACGAGGGCGCGGGCATCGTCGAATCGGTAGGGCGCGATATCACGCGCTTCAGGAAAGGCGACCGCGTGGTGATGTCGTACCACTCCTGCGGTCATTGCCCGAGCTGCGAGGAAGGCGCACCGGCGTATTGCGATCATCTTATGCCGAACAATTTCAGCGGTCGCCGGCTCGATGGTTCCGCCTCCGTCAAGAAAGACGGCAAGGACATCAGCGCGAACTTCTTCCAGCAGTCGTCGTTCGCGACGCATGCGCTCGCGACTGGGCGCAACGTCGTGAAAGTGCCGGACTCCGTCACGCCGGCCCAGTTGCCGCTCTACGGGCCGTTCGGCTGCGGCATCCAGACCGGCGCCGGCGCAGTGCTCAACACGCTGAATCCGCGTGCCGGCACTTCGATCGTCGTGTTCGGCGCGGGCTCGGTCGGCCTGTCCGCCGTGATGGCGGCGCGCCTGATCGGCTGCACGACCATCGTCGCCGTCGACCTCAATCCCGCCCGCCTCGAACTGGCGCGCAAGCTCGGCGCCACGCACGCGATCGACGCGCGGCACGAAGACCCCGTCGACTACGTGAAGTCCGTCACCCGGGGCCGCGGCGCCGACTATTCGCTGGAGACGACCGCGTTGCCGCGCGTGCTTCGCCAGGCGGTGGAGTGTCTGCACGCGCGCGGGGTGTGCGGCTCCATCGGATTGCCGCCGGCGGGAACGGAGGTCACGCTGGACATGCTTTCCATCCTCTTCGGCCGGACCTTGCGGGGGGTTATCGAGGGCGACAGCGTGCCTGGCATCTTCATTGGCCGCCTCATCGAGCTGCATCAGCAGGGACGATTCCCCGTCGAGCAGATCATGACGCACTACCGCTTCGACGAAATCAACAAGGCGGTTGCCGAGACCGAGGAAGGGCACGCCATCAAGGCCGTGCTTCACATGGACGAGTAGGCGGCGAGTGTCGGAATCACGAAGCATACTGGAGACAGCGATGAAGAACGAGAAGGCAATGTGGGGAACCGAGGTTCCGGTGCGCGAGTTCGCGATGTCCATCGGCGGGCAGCGCGTGACATCGGAAAACACCGATTTCGCAATCAATCCCGCGACGGAGGAGCGTATTGCGCGGTTCCCGCTCGCGAGCCGCGAACAGCTCGATGCCGCGGTCGCGGCCGCCGGTGAGGCTTTCCTCACGTGGCGCGCCAGCAGCATCGCCGAGCGGCGCGCGGCGCTGGAGCGGCTCGCCGGGAAAATCGAGGAGCACTACGAAGCGTTCCTCACGCTTCTGACCACCGAGCAGGGAAAACCGCGTGCCGGGGCGGAATGGGAGATCGGCGGCTCCATTCACTGGCTACGCGAAATCGCAAAGCAGTCGCTGCCCGAAGAGATCGTTCGCGACGACGGGGTGAATCGCGTCGTCACGCGCCATACGCCTATCGGCGTCATCGGCGGCATCACGCCGTGGAATTTTCCGCTTCTGCTGGCGGTCTGGAAAATCGCGCCGGCGCTCATGGCCGGCAACACCATGGTCCTCAAGCCCTCGCCGTTCACGCCGCTATGCACCTTGTGGTTCGGCGAGCTTGCACAGGAGGTGCTGCCCCCTGGCGTGCTCAACGTGATTTCGGGCGGCAACGACCTGGGGCAGTGGATGACTGCGCACCCCGGCATCGGCAAGATCGCGTTCACCGGATCGACGGCAACCGGAAGGCGCGTGATGCAGAGCGCCGCCTCGAATCTCAAGCGCCTCACGCTCGAACTCGGCGGCAACGATCCCGCCATCGTGCTGCCCGACGTGGATCCCGAGGCGATCGCGAAAGACCTGTTCTGGGCGAGCTTTCAGAACAGCTCGCAGTTCTGCGTCGCCACGAAGCGTTTGTATGTTCACGAAGACGTGTACGACCGGGTCGTGGCGGCGCTTGTCGATTACGCACGGACCGTGCAGGTCGACAATGGATTGCTGGTGCAGGCGCAACTCGGGCCGTTGCAGAACAAGATGCAATATGAAAAGGTCCGCGATCTGCTGCAGGATTCGCAGACCCAGGGGCACCGCGTTCTGCTCGGCGGCGCGCCTGCTCGCTCGCCCGGCTATTTCATTCCGATCACGCTGATCGACAACCCGCCGGACGATGCGCGATGCGTCGTCGAGGAGGCGTTCGGCCCGGTCCTGCCGATCCTGAAGTATCGCGATCTCGACGAGGCGATTCGCCGCGCAAACGACACGGAATACGGACTGGCCGCATCGGTGTGGTCGGCCGACCTCGAAAAGGCAAGAGACGTCGCGCAGCGACTCGAGGCGGGCACCGTATGGATCAACCAGATTCATGTGTTCGGTCCGGATATCGCGTTCGGCGGCCACAAGCAGTCCGGCATGGGCATCGAGAATTCGCTGCATGGCCTTGCCGAATACTGCAACGTGCAGACGGTCATGGAACGACCGCTGGGTGCCTGATCGGGGTCGTGTTTCGCATGAGAAAAAGCGTGCAAGGGGAGGAGGTCATGGAGCAGTCAGTCGGGGCACTTGTCACACAGGCGGCGCGGAAGTTCGGCGACAAGACTGCACTCATCGTGGACGGAAAAACATGGTCGTTTCGGCAACTGGACCAGCTTTCCTCCGCACTGGCCGGTAGCCTGCGCGCGCGCGGCGTCGGAAAGGATTCGGTCGTCGCGCTCTATTCGCCGAACTGCGCGCAGTGGGTCATTGCCTACTACGCCGTCATGAAGCTGGGCGCGGTCGTCAGTCCTTTGAATCTCATGTTGACCGCCTCGGAAGCGGCATATGCGATACGGGATTGCAAGGCCGTTGCCGTGCTTGGCACCCTGGGGAAGCTGGTTCCGTTGCGCAACGAGATGGGCGCCGCTCGCGTGAAGCTCGTTTCGTTCACGGGCGGCGGCGCGGAGATCGAGAATTTCAGCGATTTGCTCGAGAGCGAACCCGGTGCTGTTTTCCCCGTGGAGGGGATCGGCATCGACGATCTGAGCACCATCGGCTACACGTCCGGTACGACCGGGCACCCCAAAGGCGCGATGCTCTCGCATCGCTCGATTCTGTTGAACACGGCGATGACCTCGACGTTCCATGTGCGCACGGAGCACGACGTCGTCGTCAGCGCCCTGCCGTGTTCGCACGTGTACGGCAACATCGTGATGAACAGCGCCATCGCGTGCGGCATGACGCTTGTGCTGCACGCGGTGTTCGACGCGAAGGCAATCCTGTCGAGCATCGAGAAGTATCGCGCCACCCTGTTCGAGGGCGTGCCGACGATGTACCTGTATCTCCTGAGTTCGCCCGAACTCGGCGAGTACGACGTGTCTTCGCTGACTCGCTGCACCGTGGGCGGCCAGACCATGTCGGCGTACAAGATGAAGGAGGTCGAAAGCCGCCTGGGTGTGCCGTTGCTCGAGCTCTGGGGCATGACCGAACTGGGCGGTCTGGGGGCCACGCATCCACTCTACGGCCCGCGCCGGCATGGTTCCATCGGCGTGCCGCTGCCGTTCATGCAGGCGCGCATCGCCTCGCTGGAGTCGCGCGAGGGGGCGCTTCCGGCGGGCGAGGTCGGCGAGTTGCAGATGAAAGGCCCGCTGGCGATGCAGGGCTACTTCGGGCAGCCGGAGGCGACGTCCGAGGCGATCGACCGGGACGGCTGGCTGCGCACAGGAGATCTCGCGTACGTGGATGACGACGGCTTCATCTTTGTCGTGGACCGCCTGAAGGACATGGTCATCACCGGCGGTTTCAATATCTATCCCGCGGAGCTCGAGCGCGTCTTGTGCGAGCACCCGGCCGTGGCGATGGCCGCGGTCGTCGGCATACCCGACGAAACGAAGGGCGAACTGGCGAAGGCATTCGTGGTGTTGAAAAGCCATGCCGAAGCCGATGTCGAAGGTTTGCTCGAGTTCTGCAGGCAGCGGCTTGCTGCATACAAGGTGCCTCGTCTGATCGAGGTGGTCGACGATCTTCCCAAGACCAGTTCCGGAAAAATCCTGCGGCGCGCGTTGCGGGAGAAGGTCGCGGCGGACAGCCAGCCGTCGTGAGCGGGAGGCAGCGTGGCCCCAAGGGGCGCTTGCTCAATGCCCGGTCGTTTCCCTGAACCGCTGCCGCAGTTTCGGCCGCGGTTTTTTCGTTCGGAGCGCTTTCGAGTCCGACTCGCTCCGGGAGATAGAAAGTACAACGAATATTTATCGGAGCATGACCTATCGCCTGCATGATCTCGAACCTATCGTGACGCTACGGATCTTCGAGGATCGATGACGGAGTCCGTACACCAGACGCCAGCATGGCGCGAGGCCGGAAGGCCCGTTACGAAAAAACAATCAGGAGACGATCATGAGACGATTTCTATGTGCAGCACTGCTCATCGGTTTCACGGCGACGGCGGCCGCGCAGAGCAGTGTGACCATCTACGGCATT
The DNA here is from genome assembly GCF_905220215.1 of Paraburkholderia sp. J12. NCBI lineage: Bacteria > Pseudomonadati > Pseudomonadota > Betaproteobacteria > Burkholderiales > Burkholderiaceae > Paraburkholderia > Paraburkholderia sp. J12. The sequence goes on along the minus strand of NZ_CAJMZC010000008.1, from coordinate 139,622 downwards.
CTCGATTCCGGACTGCTTTATCAGAACAAGACCGCGCCCGACGGCAAAAGCGGCGTTGCGTTCGTCGACGGTGCGTGGCTGCCCTCGGTATACGGGTTGCGCGGCCGGGAGGACATCGGCGGCGGGTATGCCGTCAACTTCAATCTGCAAGGCGGTTTTTCGACGGGAACCGGCGCGCTGGGCGACTCGAACGGCGGCATCTTCGGACGCGCCGCGACGATAGGTTTGTCGGGGCCGTTCGGCGACGTCAAGTTCGGTCTGCAATTCTCACCGTTCTTCCTGGCCGTCACGGACGGCGATCCGCGGGGCATGCCGCAGTTCGGCAGCCAGCTCGTGCAGTACTTTCAGCAGTTCGGCATCACGGGGATTTTCGACAGCAATGCCATCGTCTACACCACGCCGAAACTGTACGGCCTGACGGGCGCGGTCGAATATGCCGTAGGGGGCGTGCCGGGATCGACCAGGAACGGTCGCAGCATGTCCGTTTCCCTGTCGTTCAGCCAAGGTCCGGTTGTGGCCAATGCCGCTTACTATACGCACGCCGATCCCGAGACCGGCCAGACCACCGCCATCGGGAAAACGGCGGGCGTCGGCTATGCGTTCGGCCCGGTGCTCGCCAAGATCGATTGGGTGAATTATCTGAACCCGTCGTCGGATGCGGCGCTATCGAACGTCAACGTGTTCGGCGCGGGCGCCGTGTATGCCGTGACGCCGGCCATCCAGCTGAACGGCGGATTCTATTACGCGGTGAACAAGGACATGAGCGAGAACAAGTCGAGGATGTTCGCGTTCGGCGCCGAATATGCGCTGTCCCCGCGGACGACCGTTTACTCGCAGGTGGGCATTGTCCACAACCAGGGCGCGTTCCAGACCAACCTCGCCGTACTGGCGCCGAGTTCGTTCGCGGTGCCGACGGGGGCGACGACGACCGCTGTCGATATCGGCATCCGCCATACGTTCTGAACGGCTGCGCCGACGCGGCGCGCGCCGGTCAGAGCATCGGCGAATGCAGATGGTCGGGATGGTCGAGCATGTCGGCGACGAGCTGTAGCGAGGCCTCCATCTCGAGCGGGCTGCCGGGGCCGCCGAGGCAGATGCGCACGGCGTTGGGCGGATTGCCGTCGGTGCTGAACGCGGCGCCCGAGACCACGCCGATCTGCTTTGTCCGCAGATGCGAAGCGAGTTCCGACGCGCTCCAGCCCGTGTTGGCGGGCACCTCGAGCCAGAGATGGAAGCAGTCCTTCGACGCCTCGAACGCGCGGCCCTCGAACACCTGTGCCGCGATGTGCTGGCGCACCGCGCATTCCGCGCGAATGGCGTCGAGCATTTCCTGCGCGACGCCGTTTTCGATCCAGCAGGCGGCGAGATGCGACATATACGGGCTCGCCATCACCGTGGTGGCGCGCATCGCGCCTGAAAGCCGCTGCGCGTGACGGATCGTGGGCGCGACGACGCACGCCATGCGCAAACCCGCGCCGAAGCACTTCGACATTCCCGTCACGTGGTAAGTGAGCTCCGGCGCGAGCGTGGCAAGGGCGACAGGCGGCTTCTCGCACAGCATGCCGTAGGCGTCGTCTTCGATAATCGGCACGTCGTAGCGCAGCGCGATATCGGCAATATGTTCCCGGCGGCTTTGCGAGAGCGTGCGCGTCGTGGGATTTTGCAGTGTCGGGTTGCAATAGAGGACGCCCGGCTTGCGGGTCTTGCACAGCGCTTCGAATGCCGTGGCGTTGAGTCCTTCGTCGTCGTGCGGCAGCGGCGCGAGGGACATGCCGAGCTGATTCGCGATCACTTTCAGGCCCGGATACGCGAGCGCGTCGACGCAGATCGATTCCCCCGGCTTGACGAGCCGCAGCAGCAAGGCGACCAGCGCGTTATGGATGCCCGGGCAGACGAGGAGGGCATCGGACCGATGGTCCGGCACGGTGTGGCGCAGCCACTGGCTCGCCATCGAACGTTCGAACTGCGAGCCGCCGAAGTCCTGGTAGCGCAGCAGCGACCAGGTGTCGGCCGTACCGATGATCCGCGCGGCCGATTCTGCAACGCGCGCGCCCATGCCGGGGGGTTCGGGCGGCATGTTCATGGTCATTTCGAGCGAGGTGCCCGCGCGCAGCGGCACGGCGGGCGCCCGGCCGCGCACGTAGGAGCCGCTGCCCGCGCGCGAGTCGATCAGCCCGCGCTTGCGCGCTTCGGCGTAACCGCGCGCGAGCGTGGTGTAGTTCACCTTGAGCGCTTCGGAAAGATCGCGCAGGGCGGGAAGCCGGTCGTGCGGCCGCAGGCGGCCGCTTGCCACGTCTTCTTCGATCAGATCGGGAATGGTCTGGTAGACGGGCTTGCCGCTTTCGGCGAGCCGTCTGAGCCAGTGGGCGGCGACGTTCGACATGACAGGGGCGCAGGGCGCGAAGAAGCGATGCCTTGATTCTAGTGAAGATGCACGCCGGAAAATAAACAATTGATCGCATGCGATCGGGGCAAGCGATCCCGAATGATCCGCATTGATGCGGGCGCGCACCGAAACGATTCCCGCTTTGCCCTAAGGCGGGGCGTGTCCCGGTTCGCGCGGCCGGCGCGCAGGGTGCCGGGGCGCCCGCGCGTCTTCCGTGCGCAAGAAATTTTCGGGCCGATCATTCCCGCCGCGGACGTTTGATTGGAACTTGATTGCATGGAGCGGGCTGCTTGATGGCACATCCGTTGCGAAATGAGAGGCGCCGGCCACCGGTCGGTCACGGTCCTCAATCATTGAACGGAGTCACGCAATGCCCGCCATCACTACGCCCGCCCACAAGACCGGCGACTTCCTGGTCGATTACGAAGAGAAGGTGTTCGAGGACGTCAAGGCAGAACCCGGCGAGAAAGCGCTCGTCACCTTCCATACGGTTGCGTTCGAAGGCTCGATCGGCTTCGTCAATATGCTTCAGGCTACGCGTTTGCAGCGCAAGGGCTTCGAAACTTCGATCCTGCTGTATGGCCCCGGCGTGATGCTGGGCGTTCAGCGCGGCTTCCCCACGCTCGGCGCCGAAGCGTTTCCTGGGCACCTGAATTTCAACAATCAGCTGATGAAGTTCATGGCTGAGGGCGGCAAGGTTTACGCGTGCCGCTTCGCGCTGCAGGCGCTCTACGGCCACGGCGAAGCGTCGCTGATCGAAGGCGTGCGGCCGATCAATCCTCTCGACGTGCTCGATCTGAAACTGCTGCATCGCAAGTCGAATGCGCTCGTGATCGACACCTGGACGGTTTGAGTTCGCCCGGGTATCGCCATGTCGACTACATCCACGAAGCGCATCGTTCGCGCCGCCGCCGTGCAGATCGCGCCGGATCTCGATTCGTGCGCGGGCACGCTGGCGCGCGTTTGCGAAGCCATCGCCGGCGCCGCGCGCGAGGGCGTTCAACTGGCCGTGTTTCCCGAAACGTTTGTGCCGTACTACCCGTATTTCTCGTTCGTGCTGCCGCCGGTGCAGTCGGGCGCGGAACATCTGCGGCTGTACGAGCAGGCGGTGACGATACCCGGCCCCGTCACGGATGCCGTCGGCGCGCTCGCGCGCGAGCACGGCATGGTGATCGTGCTCGGCGTGAACGAGCGCGATCACGGCAGTCTCTACAACACGCAGCTGATTTTCGACGCGGATGGCCAGATCAAGGTCAAGCGTCGCAAGCTCACGCCCACCTTCCACGAACGCATGATCTGGGGGCAGGGCGACGCGGCCGGCCTGAAGGTCGCGCAGACGGCCGTAGGCCGCGTGGGCGCGCTCGCCTGCTGGGAGCACTACAACCCGCTCGCGCGCTATGCGCTGATGACACAGCACGAGGAAATTCACTGCAGCCAGTTTCCGGGCTCGCTCGTCGGACCGATCTTCGCCGAGCAGATCGAAGTGACGATCCGCCATCACGCGCTCGAGTCGGGCTGCTTCGTCGTCAACGCGACGGGATGGCTCAGCGACGCGCAGATCGAATCGATCACGAGCGATCCGCGCCTGCAAAAAGCGCTGCGCGGCGGCTGCAATACGGCCATCGTCTCGCCCGAAGGCCAGCATCTGGCCGCTCCGTTGCGCGAAGGCGAGGGCATGGTGATCGCCGATCTCGACATGGCGCTCATCACCAAGCGCAAACGGATGATGGATTCGGTGGGTCACTACGCGCGGCCGGAACTGCTGGGCCTCGCGATCAACGAGCGGCCCGCGAAGCCGGTTTTCTCCTTCGACGATACGCCCATCACCGCTTCATGGAGCTTTCACGATGAATGCCAGCGTCAATCTGCCGGAATCGAAGCTGCAACTCCTGACTGAGTTGCAGTCGAGCGGCCTGCGCTTTGCCGCGCCCGATGCAGAGGGCTTGTCGCGGCGCGGCGGCGCCGGGCCGTCCGATCACAAGGCCGTGGTGATCGACGGCGTCACGCTGATGGTGCCGGTGCATACGCACGGCGCGCATCAGTCCGCGTTCGTCGCGCACGCGCCCGATACGAACGGCGCGAGCGTGCTCATGCGCGACAGCATTCCCATTGCGCAGATCGCGTTCGCGAAGCCGCCGCGCTTTTACAAGCTGCAAACGCTGGACGGCGTGCCGTACTCGCACATCGCCACGCTGCACGGCACCGACGTGCTCGCGACCACGGTGCTGCAAACCTGCATTCGCTACGAAAGCCGCAAGAAGACCTGCAAATTCTGCGCGATCGGCCAGTCGCTCGCGGCGGGGCGCACGGTTGCGCACAAGACGCCGGAGCAACTGGCCGAGGTGGCGCGAGCGGCTGTGTTGCTCGACAACGTGAAGCACATGGTGCTCACGACCGGCACGCCGCCGACGCCGGATCGCGGCGCCGCCATCCTGTGCGAAAGCGCGCGCGCGATTCGCCGCGCGGTGGATCTGCCGATTCAGGCGCAATGCGAGCCGCCCGACGACGATGCGTGGTTCGAACGCATGCGCGAAGCGGGCATCGACACGCTCGGCATGCATCTGGAGGTGATCGGCGAGGCCGAGCGCGCGCGCATCATGCCCGGCAAGGCGACGGTGCCGGTGAGCCGCTACATGGCCGCGTTCGCGGCGGCGGTGGCGGTGTTCGGCCGCGGCCAGGTCAGCACCTACATTCTCGCGGGGCTCGGCGATTCGCCGCAGCGCGTGCTCGACACCGCGGGGCAGTTGCTGGAGCTCGGCGTCTATCCCTTCGTGGTGCCGTTCGTGCCCATCTCCGGCACGCCGCTCGAAGATCACCCGCCGCCGACACCGGAATTCATGCGCGCGATTCTCGGGCCGCTCGGCGCGATGGTGCGCGCGGCCGGCTTGCGCGCGACCGATATCAAGGCGGGCTGCGGAAAATGCGGCGCGTGCTCCTCGTTGTCTTCGTTCGAAAGGGTGGCGGCATGACGGCAATCTATCCGGGCGCCGGCGCGGGCGCCGACGTCATCGTGGTGCGCTGGGCGCGCCATGCATGGGAACACGATGCGGCATTCGCGATTCGCCGCGCGGTGTTTTGCGAGGAGCAACGCCTCTTCGCGCAAGACGATCGCGACGCGATCGACGCGCATGCGCAATTGCTCGTGGCCGTGCTCAATCCGCACAGCAACGCGCCAGAAGTGGTCGGCACCGTGCGTATTCATCGCGACCCCTCGACTGCGGCGACGTGGCACGGCTCCCGTCTCGCGGTGAGTGTGCCGTATCGGCACCGTGGCCGCATAGGCGAGACCCTGATCCGCCTCGCGGTGAGCAGCGCGCACGCCTTCGGTTGCGACACGTTTCTCGCGCAGGTCCAGGCGCAGAATGCGCCTCTCTTTCACCGGCTGCATTGGCGCACGGTCGAAGAGGCGATCTTCTACGGCCGCGCGCATCACGTCATGGAAGCCGACCTGGCGCACTATCCGCCGTGCGCGACGCCCTTCGACGGTTTCGTCGTCGATCAGCGGAGGGCCGCATGACGCTCGACGACATCGTCGACAAGTTGCGGGCGAGCCGCGGCGTTGCCCACAAGGCCGACATCGCACCCATGCTGGCCGCGCTGGACGTGGGCGGCGCGGACTCCGTGGTGCGGGCCGCAGGCGACGATTGCGCGGCGATACCGGATGGGGACGGCTACCTGCTGTTCGCCGCAGAAGGCATGGTGAGCGATCTGATCGAGGCGATGCCATGGTTCGCCGGTTACTGTTCGGTGCTCGTGAACGTCAGTGACGTATGCGCGATGGGGGGCCGTCCGATTGCCGTCGTCGATGTGATCTGGAGCGACGGCCTCGAGCCCGCTGCGCCGGTGCTGGAAGGCATGGCGGCCGCCGCGCGCCAGCTGGGCGTGCCGATCGTGGGCGGCCATAGCAACGCGCGCAGCGAGCGCACGCAGCTGGCCGTGGCGATCCTCGGTCGTGCGAAGCGTCTGCTTTCGAGCTTCGCGGCCCGGCCCGGCGAGAAGCTGCTCATGGCGGTGGATCTGCGCGGCGCATTCGTGGAGCCTTATCCGTACTGGAACGCCGCGACCGAGGCGCCTGCGCAACGTCTGCGCGGCGATCTGGCGGTGCTCGCGGAGCTGGCGGAAAGCGGCCTGTGCGCGGCGGCGAAGGACATCAGCATGGCGGGGATCGCAGGAACCGCGCTGATGATGGCCGAGTGCTCGCGCGTGGGCGTGCGCATCGATCTCGACCGCTTGCCGAAGCCCGCGGACGTGCCGCTCGCGCGCTGGCTCGAAATTTTCCCGAGCTTCGGTTATCTGCTGAGCGTGCGCGAAGACGACGTCGCGGCGGTGATCGGGCGTTTCGAAGCGCGCGACATTGCGTGTGCCGTCATCGGCGAGGTTCACGCCGAGCCTGCCGTCGACCTGCGTCTCGATGGCCAGACGCGAAGCGTCTGGCGTCTCGATGCGCAGCCGTTCATTTTGCCGGCGGACCGGCGCGCCGCGTGCGCGTTCGCACCGCTGCCGGCCCGGTCGGCGGTTTAAGCGCCGCGCCTGGCACCTGGAGCAAGACCATGCCTGTTACCCATTTCGTGGTGCGCTGGCCCGATGGCCGCGAAGAGCGCTGCTATTCCCCCTCGACGGTCGTGCGCGAGCATCTGCGCCCCGGCGCTTACCCGCTGGACCTTTTTCTCGCCAACGCGCACGCGGGGCTGTACGCCGCGTCCGAACGCGTGCGCGAGAAGTTCGGCTATGCCTGTTCGTCGGCGCTCGACCAGTGGGCGTCGATCGAGCGCGCCGCGCAGCCATTCCGTTCGCAACCGGCGGCCGAAGTGACCGTCGTGAGCGTCGATTGAAACCCGCAAGGAGATTTGCATGTCCACCCAGACGCTCGCGGCCAGCCGGCCGGTTTCCGAAGAGCATTTCAGCGTAGCGGTCATCGGCGGCGGCCAGGCCGGGCTGTCGATGAGCTACTACCTCAAGCAGCGCGGCATCGATCATGTCGTGCTCGAAAAGCGCAGCGTCGTGCACGCCTGGCGCGAGCAGCGCTGGGATGCGTTCTCGCTCGTCACGCCGAACTGGCAATGCGCATTGCCGGACTACCCGTACCGTGGCGACGATCCGCACGGCTTCATGAAGAAGGACGAGATCGTCGCGTGGCTGGACGGCTTCGTGCGTCACGTCGATGCACCGGTGCGCGAGGGCGTTGTCGTCACGCGCGTGACGCGACGCCCCAACGGCGGCTTTCTCGTGCAAACCAGTCAGGGTTCGTTGAGCGCCGATCAGGTGGTGATTGCCTCGGGCGGTTATCACACGCCGATCGTGCCGCGCATGGCCGAGCGCCTGCCCGCCTCGATCGTGCAGGTGCAATCGTCGGAGTATCGCAATGCGGCGGCGTTGCCGGCGGGCGCGGTGCTGGTGGTCGGCTCCGGACAGTCGGGCGCGCAGATCGCCGAGGATCTGCATCTCGCCGGGCGCAAGGTCGTGCTCGCGGTGGGCGAGGCGCCGCGTTGCGCCCGCTTTTATCGGGGGCGCGACGTGGTCGATTGGCTCGCCGACATGAAGTATTACGACATGCCGGTTGAAGAACATCCGCTGCGCGAAGGCGTGCGCGACAACACGAATCACTACGTCACCGGCCGCGACGGCGGACGCGATATCGATCTGCGCAAATTCGCGAGCGAAGGCATGGAGCTGTACGGTCTGCTCGAGGATCTCGCCGATGGCGCGTTGCGTTTCAAGGCCAACCTGCGCGCCAATCTGGACAGCGCCGACGAAACCTACAATCGCATCAACGCCTCGATCGATCGCTTCATCGCGCAGAACGGCGTCGAAGCGCCGCCCGGCGAACCGTACCGCCCGACGTGGGCGCCCGAGCGGGAGCGCACGTCGCTCGACCTCGCCACAAGCGGCATCGGCAGTATTGTCTGGTGCATAGGCTTTCGGCCCGACTTCAGCTGGATCGATCTGCCCGTCTTCAACGGGCGCGGCTACCCGGGGCACACGCGCGGCGTGACGGCGCAGGAGGGGCTCTATTTTCTCGGCCTGCCGTGGCTGCATACATGGGGCTCGGGGCGTTTCTCGGGCATCGCGCGCGACGCCGCGTATCTCGCAGAACGCGTGGCAGAACACGCGGCAGACCGCGCGGCCGCGCCGACGAGGCTCGATGCGCGCGCGGCGTGAGCGCGGGCGGGCACCCGCGGCTGTGCCATCGCGCACGCACTATGTGGCAGGCATGCCGGAGCTCGCGTTCGCCGGGCTGTCCGAGCAATGGCTTTTGCGCACCTGCGGACAGTTGCACTGGAACGCGTTGGCGGCATCCGCGCAACTCGGCGCACCGGACTTCTACGACGACGAAGGTCGCAAGGCTTATGCGGCGTTTACGGCGATTCGCGTGTGCGAGGCACGTCTGGAAGACGTGAGCGAGAACCAGCGCTTTGCAATCGAGGCGGACGTGAAGCGGATTGCCGGCGCGCGCCACTTCGGCCGGTTCCGCGTCTTCACCACCGAAAGCGCGGTGGCGAGCGTCGAGATGATGTCCACGTTCGTGCGGCGCGAGCAGGCTGGCGACAACCGTTCGGTTTGCCAGGCGATGTTCGCGGGCGCGCCGCCGTGCGCCGCGCCCGCCGCGGCGCTGGACCTGATCGCGCAGGCGAAGCGGCTGCGCGCGAACGACTGGATGCGGCACGGCCGTCTCGATCGCGTCGCGCACGCAGCGGAGCATGTGGTCGACTATCTGCCGTGCCCGTCGCTCGATTTCAACGGCGCGCATCTGCTGTATTTTGCGAGCTTCCAGTCGATGGTCGAGCGCGCCGAATGGCATTGGCGCTCCGCGCCGCAATCGGCGCCGCCCTTGCTCGTCGAGCGCGACATGGCGTTTTACGCCAACGCGAACGTCGGCGACCGGCTCACGCTGTCGTTCGGCGCGCGTCACGCGGGTCACGACGGCCTTTCGCACTGGTGCACGGTGTCGCGCGCCGCAGACGGCGTGCGCATCGCCGATATCGTCACGCACAAACGGTGGTCGCATGAATGACGCAGAGGCCGCTCGGCTCACGCGCTTGGCGGTCGGAGTGAATGGTTATCGGACGGAGCACACCGTGAAGAGCGAGCGACTCGACATCGCCGCCCGATCAGATGACGCTCGCCATCATGGAAATCCTGAACGAACCCGCCTGACGATTGTTGCAAAATCACAACGTTTTCGATTCGTCAGCGTAACTCAAACCTGTATGGTGATTCGTCGGGCCGTCACGGCCTGGAAGAAAGCGAATCATCCGGGTACGCAATCTGCTCTCCCGGATTGCACGAAGCCTTGACAAAAATGGGGGAGAAAATGCGTGAGCCGCAATCGATGCGTGCGCGGGCGTTGGCCGTCGCGGCGGTGCTGGCCTCCTTCGGGCTGGCGGCGCCGTCAGCCTTCGCGCAGGCACAGGCCTATACGAGCGAGCCGGTCGAACTCTACGCCGGCCCTTCCGCCGATTACCCCGTGGTGAGCGAAGTCGGACCCGGCGCGCCCGTCGAGGTGATGGGCTGCGTGAGCGACTACTCCTGGTGCGACGTGGCGCTGCCCGGCCTGCGCGGCTGGATCTACGCCGGTTATCTGACTTATCCCTACCAGGGCAGCAACGTGCCGATCGAAGGGTACGGCGCGGCCATCGGGCTGCCGGTCGTGACGTTCGCCATCGGCGCCTACTGGGGCAGTTTCTATCGCGACCGCCCCTGGTACGGCCAGCAGGAGCACTGGGCCCACGTGCCGCCGCCGGGCTACCGCGGACGGCCGCCGGGGCCCCCGCCGCCCGTGCATGGCGGGCCGCCGGGAGGCGGGCATCCGCCGCCACCGCCGCCGGGTGGTGGGGGCCGCCCGCCGCCTCCGGGTGGGCCAGGCGGCCCGCGTCCGCCGCAGCCCGAGGGGAATGTGGCGCGTCCGCCGGCGCCTGAACGTGCGCCCGCACCGCCTGCGGCCGGCGGTCGGCCGCAGGGACCGGCGCCGCAATACGGCGGGCGTCCGCCGGCACCGGAGCAGGGTTTCAACCGCCCGCCCGGCCCGCCGAACGGCGGCGGTGCGCGTTCGCCCGGACTGGCACCCGGCAATGCACGTCCCGAGCCGAGCCACGGTGGAGGCGAGGGCAACAACGGCCGCGGCGATTCGCGACAGTAGAACTAGCCGCATCTTTCGCCGCTTCTGCACGGGACCCGCAATCCGGGTCCCGTTTTCATGGGACGAGCCTGGGGTCATTTCATAGGGAATGCTTATCAATTGATCCGAAAAACCGTACTTGACCAGGATGCACATCGCCGATGCCTGGGCGCCGAAAAATCGCCTCGCCACGCTTCTTCACGCACACCTGACAGATTTAACAATCCCTGACAGTAAATTCTGTCGCTTGCGGCGACAATAAGTCATCGCGGCACAACGACGCCCAGACATTCGGTACGGGAAGTCCGGCTGCGCAATCCGACCACTTGCACGCGGCTTCGCGCGCAACGAAGGTCAGAGGTTTCTGCTACGGGGGTTGGCGTGGCCGGGATACGGCGGCATGCCAGCGTGAGAGAAGTCAGAGCGAACCGGAGTTCGCCGGATAACGCTGGAATAGCAGCGCTTTGTGGTGGGAGTGGCGATGGCGACGCCTCGTAATCGTCGTGCCCTGAGGGCGGCGGCGACTGGCAGGCAGACGTCGGGCGGTGATGTCGCTTGCGGGTCGTGCGTCGGTGCGGCGAACAACTGCGCTGGCGGACCTGTGCCGGGGGAGGGTACTGGGCCGCGCAGTTCAAGGCAAAGGCCTCGCCACTCATTTTTCGTGCGCCCGCATCGGGGCGCCACACCATCGATATTCATCGACATCGGTCGACACCCATCGAAACGATAAGGCGGGGCGGGACGACTCGGATCGTCCTCGCTCCATTGGCATTGAACGGACACGCAAGGCCGGCGCATCGGGATGATCCGGGCGGCTGGACGCCGGGATCAGCGCGGGTTCGCAAGCGAGGGCGCATGTTTTTTCGATTCGGCACTCTTCGGCTGCCGCCTGATTCACGGGTGGAAGGCGGCAGGCGCGGCTTGGGCCGGGTCGAACTGGACCCCGCGCGCGACCGGCATGCGCGCGCTGCCATGGAAGCCTACGCGGATTCCTGCGAGCCCGATATGCCTTGGCTCGCCGAAGCGCTGCGCGAGGCCCCGACGGCGCGCCCAGACCGGTTGACACATTGCTCGTCGACGGTGCTGCGCGTGTTCGTGATCGCGCAGGCCCGCGCCGCGGCGCAGCCCGATTACGCGCATGCGGCCTGGGAGCACGTGCGCGTGCAGTTGACGGCGCTGCTGGCGGGCATTGCCCCGCCGCAGACCGACATGGAAGCGGGCCCGGAGAGCGCGTACGCGCTCGAACCCCTCGCGGAGCCGGCGCGGCCGCTCCGGTGAGCGGCCCGTGACCCAGCGGCAGCCCTGCACGCCGCGTTGATCGGACTTGGGATTTTTCGACTACTATGAGCGAAATCCGATTCCAGAAAGCGAGCGCCGCATCGCTCTCCCATTCAATTCAAGACGAAGCGAGAGTCGCGGCCGGAGCGCGCCTGGCAAAGCCGGCGCGCAGGGAGTATTGGGAGGGACGCCCGGGGGCGCAAGGCCCGCGGACGCGTTCGCGCGACCGGCCAGGCAGCCGGAGGACCGACGGGCAGGGAGGCCGGCATGGACGCCGGTCCGAGGGCCGTGCGTGCGGCGAGCCAGTCTTTCCCGAAAAGATGAATAACGATCCTGGGTGCGGGGCATGATGAGAATTGCGGTACTGGACGACGATCCAGCTCAAACCGATTTTGTGTGTCAGACCTTGACGGCGGCGGGTCATGCCTGCCATGCGTTCGCCAAGGGTGGCGAGCTCGTGCGCCAGTTGCGGCGAGAGACGTTCGACCTGCTCGTGCTGGACTGGAACGTGCCGGACATGGCGGGCGACGAAGTCCTGCACTGGGTGCGACAGAGTCTTTCCATGCGGCTGCCGGTCCTGTTCATGACGAGCCGCAGCCGTGAAGCCGACATCGCGCTCATGCTCAACAGCGGCGCCGACGATTACGTGGTCAAGCCCGTTTCCGCGCCCGTGCTGCTCGCGCGCGTGGGCTCGCTGCTGCGCCGCGCCTACCAGCTTCATGCGCCCGCGCTGAAGGAAGTCTTCGGCGAATACGAATTCGATCTGAAGTCGCGCCAGGTATCCGTGAGCGGCCGGCAGGTCGCGCTCACGCAAAAGGAATTCGATCTCGCGCTGCTGCTGTTCCAGCATCTGAGCCGGCCGCTTTCGCGCGCGCACATTCTCGACGTGATCTGGAAGCAGTCCGACGATATTCCGTCGCGGACCATGGACACCCACGTCTCGATGCTGCGTTCGAAGCTCGGGCTGCGCCCCGAGAACGGTTACCGTCTGACGCCGATCTACGGCTACGGCTACCGCCTCGAACGCATCGAAGGGGACGCCGCGTGAGCATCGACCGTTCGATGCGACCCGCCCAGCCCCGGCGGGCCGCGCGTGCACCACGAGTCGCCGCGTCCGGCGCCCGTTCCACGCACTGGATCGGCGCGCTGATCTGCGGGGCCTTCGTGGCGATGCCGGCCGCGCAGGCCCACGAGGCACCGCACGCGCATGGGCACGGTGCCGCGCCCGGCGCCACGATCACCTACGTGACCCGCGCGGGCGACTCGCTCTACAACATCGCCGGCCGCTACCTGAGCGATCCGTCCGACTGGGCCCAGCTGGCCCGCCTCAACCAGGTGAGCGCGCCCCGCCATCTGCAGCCCGGCATGGCGTTGCGCGTGCCCGTCGCGCTGCTGCGCCAGGACGGTCTGGCCGCAAAGGTGATCGCCACCACCGGGCCCGCTACGCACGCGTTTCGCGACCAACCGTCGCTGCCGCTCGTCGTGGGATCGAACCTCGTCGAGGGCGACCGCGTGCAGACCGGCAAGGACGGCTTCGCCACGCTCGAACTGGCCGACGGCACCCATCTGATCATCCCGCCCGAGACCTCGCTCGAACTGGGCACGCTGCGCCAGACCGTGCTCACCGGCACGACCGATCGCATCGTCAATCTGAAGCAGGGCGAGGTGGACAGCGAAGTCACGCATGCCACGCGCAAGGACGACCGCTTCCAGATCCGCTCGCCTTCCGTGGTCGCCGGGGTGCGCGGCACGAGCTTTCGCGTGAACTATGACGGCGGCAACGGCGCGACGGCCGTCGAAGTGCTGGAGGGCGCCGTGGGCGTCGATGCGGCGCACGGCGGCGCAGGCGCGCCCGCGCCGGGCACGCCGCTCGCGGCGTCGAGCGAGCTCGTCGCCGCGCGTCACGGCAGCCTGACAGCGGCGGGCGGCGCGGTCGGCACGCCGGTGGCGCTGCTCGACGCGCCCGACCTCACGAATCCCGGCAAGGTGCAGGACGACGCCAGCGTCGCTTTCGACATTGCGCCGGTTCAGGCCGCGCGCGGCTACCGCGTGCAGATCGGGCGCGACGCGGGCCTGCTCGACATGATCCGCGACCTGCGCAGCGACTCCGCCCACGCGGATGCCGGCGCGCTGCCCGACGGCACCTACTTCGCGCGCATCACCGCGATCGATCAGAACGGCCTCGAAGGCATGCCCAGCACCTACGCCTTCGAGCGCCGCCGTCTCGCGCTCGGCACCTCGGCGGGGCGGCTCGACGGTACGCGCAACTACGCGTTCCGCTGGTTCGTCGACCGCAACGCGGCCAACATGCATTTCCGCTTCGTGCTGGCCGCCGGGCCGGATCTGCGCGTGCCGCTCGTCGACCGCACGGACATCGCGGACGGCGAAGTCGTGGTCAGCGACCTGCCCAAGGGCGTGTACTACTGGACGGTGATCGCCGAGCAGTTCGAGAACGGCCGCTACTACCAGAAGGCCAGTCCGGTCCAGTCGTTCCGGCTCGACTGGTGACGGCACCCGTCATGAGCGTCAAGCCGCGTCTGCGCCTTGGCCGCTCGGTCGGGCGCCGCTTCCTGTTCGAGTGGGCGGGCGTGGGCTGCGCGGGCCTCGCGGTCGCGCTGCTGGCCGTGGTGTGGCACTGGACCGCGGGCGCCGATCATCTGGTCTACGACCGCTTTCTCGCTGCGCGCGCGCATCCGGTCTCGTCCGATATCGTGATCGTCGAGATCGACAACGCGAGCGTCGCCGCGCTCGGGCGCTGGCCCTGGCCGCGCAGCGTCCACGCGCGGCTCGTCGATCAGCTCGCGAAGGCGGGCGCGGCCGCGGTGGTGTACGACGTGCTCTTCACCGAACCCTCCGACGACGACGCGCGTTTCGCGCAGGCGCTCGCGGCGCGGCCCACCTATCTGCCGATCCTGCTCACGCCCGAGGACGAAGCCGGCCATCGCCAGGCCGTGCTGCCCGTGGCGCCGCTGGCGCAAGCGGTGGCGGGCCTCGGCCACATCAATCTCGAAGTGGACAGCGACGGTATCGTGCGCAGCGTCGCGCTCTTCGAAGGCGACGCGCACCAGCGCTGGCCGCAGCTCATGGTGCCGGTCTGGCGCGCGGTGCGCCAGGGGCAGGTCGTGCTCGCGGACGGCGCGCCGAAAGGCATGCGCGGCCCCGACCTGACGCGCGCGGGCGGCCCGGGCGGCGAGGCGCGCTTTCTGATTCCGTTCAGCCCGGCCGCGCAGACCTATCGCAAGGTGTCGTTCGACGACGTGCTGGAAGGCCGCGTGCCGCCCGAAGTGCTGCGCGGGCACGTGGTGCTGGTGGGCGTGACGGCCTCCGGCCTCTACGACCGTTTCGCCACGCCGCTTTCAGGCACGCTCGGCCCGCTGCCGGGCGTCTACATCCACGCCAACATTCTCGACACGCTGCTTTCGGGCACCGCCATCGAACCCGCTTCGACGCTCTGGTGCGTGCTGGCCACGCTCGTGCCGCTCGCGCTGGTGCTGGCGGGTCTTCTGGTGCTCTCGCCGTGGCGGGCGCTGCTGCTTTCGGCGGCGCTCGGCGCGGCGTCGTTCGTCGCGAGCGCCGCGCTCCTGTACGGCGCGCGCGTGTGGCTGAGCCCCGTGCCCGCCGTGGTCGTGCTGCTGGTGGTCTATCCCGTGTGGAGCTGGCGCCGGCTGGAAATGACGATGGCGTATCTGCGCAAGGAGTTGCGCCAGCTGGCCGACGAACCCTACCTGCTGCCCGAGGCGTCCAGTGCGGGCCGCGAGTACGGCGGCGACGCGCTCGCGCAGCAGATGGCGCTGATGGCGCAGGCCGCGCAGCGCTTGCAGGACATGCGCCGCTTCGTGTGGGACAGCCTCGATTCGGTGCCGGAGCCGATCCTCGTCGCCGATCTGCGCGGCCTCGTGCTGATCGCCAACCATGCGGCGCGCGAGTCGTTCGCGCGGCTCGGCATCGGCACGGCCGAAGGGCGGCCGATGGCGGACGTGTTCGGCGGCTTCACGCTCGTCAAGCCGATCGACCCAAGTCCCGAGGCGGCGACCTTCGCCCACGCGCACTGGCCCGCGCCGCTCGATCCGGCGCGCGACGAGTACGCCGCGCTCATGGAGCGGGGCCTCGAAGTGCGCTCGGGCGACGGCAGCGACTACCTGCTGCGCTACGCGCGCTGCACGAACGCCCAGGGGCAGGCGGTGGGCTGGATCGCGGGTCTCGTCGACGTGACCGCGCTGCACGACGCCGAACGCCAGCGCGAGAACGCGCTGCGGCTGCTCTCGCACGACATGCGCTCGCCGCAGGCGTCGATCGTCGCGCTGGTGGAGACCGAGCGCGAGCGCGGCACGCTGGACACCGCGCCCGTGCGCGACGTGATGGACCGGATCGAGCGCTACGCGCGGCGCGCGCTCACGCTCGCGGACGACTTCGTGCAACTGGCGCGCGCCGAATCGCAGGTGTATGCGCTCGAACCGACGAGCCTCGCGGAGCTCGTGATCGATGCCAGCGACGAAGTCTGGCCGCAAGCGCACGCGAAACGCATCCAGATCGAGACCGTCTTCGAAGACGACCAGATGGGCTGGATCAGCGCCGACCGCTCGCTGATGACGCGCGCGTTGGTAAATATTCTTAACAATGCTGTCAAATACAGCCCACCCGATACCCGAATTGTCTGTACTATCGGGGGCGCGGCGCCGACAGCGCAACACGTGGTCTGCTCGATACGCGACGAAGGCTACGGCATCGACCCGGCCGACCAGGCGAAGCTCTTCGAGCCGTTCCGGCGTTTTCACGCCGGGCAGCGGCCGGAAGTGACCGGGGTGGGGTTGGGCATGGCTTTCGTGAAGACCGTCGTGACGCGTCATGGCGGCGACGTCGAGGTCGAGAGCGAGCCCGGACGGGGCACGACGCTGACCCTGTCGCTCCCGGCGCTGGACGTGCCGGCCTGAGCGTCCGCCGGCTGCCTACGCCGGTTGCTAACACCGGTTGTTAATGCCGGTTATCGGCCTCCGGGCGCCGCGCCCCTGATCCCGCGAGCCGCGAGCCGTCGAAGACGGCTGCCCGCAAGTCCGATGGAGTTTCCCGTGAAGATCCCGTTGACGATCTGCACTTTTCTGATGCTAGGCGCGCTGACCGGCTGCGCAGGCGTGACGGCCGACGTGGACGCACGCGGCGCCTTGCCCGACGCTAACCAGCACACCGTGGCCTATCGTTTCGCGCCCACGCCGGTGCAGGCCGAGGCCGGCGCCAGCGCCAATCCGCCCTATGAAACCTTGCTGCGCGATGGTCTTGCGAAGCGCGGCTTCGTGGAGGGCCAGCCGCAGGCGGCGGCCTACCTCGTTTCGGCGGCGTGGTCCACGCGCCCGGCCAACGTAACCGTCGCGACGAGCGACTGCAAGGATGCGTGTGCGGCGTCGGCCGGAGCCTCGTTTCCGTGGTTCGGGCGGCCCTATGTCCACACGCTCACGCTGCGCTTTTTCGCGTTGCCCGACGGCACCGAGGCATACCGCGTGAACGTCGTGAAGCGCGATCGCGACGCCGACGCACAGGCGGCGCTGCCGTATCTCGTGGCAGGCGCGCTAGCCCGGCTGCCCTATGCGGGGGCGCCGCAATGGCGCGTGAAGTTGCGCGAGGCCGGTGAAACGGGCGGAAGCGGCGCGGCAGCAATGGGCGCGATGCCCGAAGTCGTTTCGGTGAAGGCCGTCACGCCGGCGCAGTGATTCGCCGTCAGGCGCGCGGCGCGCCCGGCTGCTCTTCTTCGGCCGGCGGCTGCGGCCAGCGGTTTTCGTAGAGGCACTCGGCCAGCGCGCGGCGCTTTGCCCACGCCTCCATCTCCAGCATCGGCTGCGGATAGAACTCGTCGACCTGACCGAGGCAAAGTATCGCCACGGGCTTCGCGCCCGCCGGCATGGCGAGCAGCGCGTGCACCTCGTCCACGTCGAAGATCGATACCCAGCCCATGCCCAGCCCCTCCGCGCGGGCCGCGAGCCACATGTTCTGGATCGCGCAGGCCACCGAAGCGAGGTCCATCTCCGGCAGCGTACGCCGGCCGAAGACGTGCGGCTCACGGCGGTCCATCAGCGCGACCACCAGCAGCTCGCCGCATTCGCGCATGCCTTCCACCTTCAGCTTCATGAACTCGTCGCGGCGTTTGCCCAGCGCGTCGGCGGTGGCGAGCCGCTCGCGCTCCACCGCCGCGTGCAGTTGCTCGCGCAACGTTGCATCGGTGATGCGCAGGATGCGCCACGGCTGCATGAAGCCCACGCTCGGCGCGTGATGCGCGGCGTCGAGCAGGCGCGCGAGCGCGGCCGGATCGACGGGGCCAGGCACGAAGTGCCGCATGTCGCGCCGTTCGTAGATCGCGCGGTAGACCGCCGCGCGCTCGGCTTCGTCAAAGGGCTGTGCCATGAAAAAGTGCGGCCGTGAAAGCGGGGTTGGAAGGCCAGTAGGCGTGCATATAGGTGGCGACGACCGGGCCGTGGCGGTAGAGCGGTTCGCCCGGCGCGCCGGTGTTTGCGTGGCGCGCGACGAGCGCGGGGGCGAGCGGCGTGCTCACGCGCGAATAGTGGAACGTGTGGCCCGTGAGCGTGCCGTGCGTGCCGCTGATCTGCTGCATGCCGAGCGCCGCAAAGCGCTTTTGCATGACGGCCTCGCCGGGCAGCAGCCCGAGCATGGGGGTGCGTGTGCCTGCGGTGTCGGTCAGGGCGTCGAGCAGCCAGAGCATGCCGCCGCATTCGGCGACGAGCGGCTTGCCGGCTTCCACGTGTGCGCGCAGGGCGGCCGCGCTCTGTGCGCTGCGCGCGAGCGCGGCCGCATGCAGTTCGGGGTAGCCGCCGGGCAGCCAGATCGCGTCGGCGTGGGCCGGGGCCTCGTTGCCGAGCGGCGAAAAGTACGCGATCCGCGCACCCAGCGCTTCGAGCAGCGCCACATTCGCCGGGTAGATGAACGAGAAGGCCGCGTCGCGCGCAATGGCGATCTGCTTGCCGTCGAGCAGACGGGGCAGCGGCGGCGCCTCGGGCACCGTTGCGAATTCCACGGGCGGCGGCAGTTCCGCGAGCGCGGTGTCGAGCAGCGCGTCGGCGGCGTGTTCGATGCGCGCGTCGAGATCGGCGATCTCGCTTGCCTGGTGCAGCCCGAGATGGCGGCCGGGCAATTCGAGCAGCGCATCGCTCGCCACGTGACCGAGCCAGCGGAGGTCGGCCGGCAACGCCTCCTGCAGCATCTGCGCATGCCGCGCCGAGCCCACGCGGTTGGCCAGCACGCCATGAAACGGCACCTCGGGCCGAAAGCGCGCGAGCCCGAATGCGAGCGCGCCGAAGGTCTGCGCCATCGACTTCGCCGAGATCGCCGCGGCCACCGGCACGCCGAACGCGACGGCAAGATCGGCGCTGCTGGGCGTGCCGTCATAGAGGCCCATCACCCCTTCGATCAGGATCAGGTCGGCTTCTTGCGCGGCCTGCGCGAGCAGCTTGCGGCAGCCGTCTTCGCCGACCATCCACAGATCGAGCGAGAGGACCGGCGCGCCGCTCGCCTGCGCGAGGATCATCGGGTCGAGAAAGTCGGGGCCGGTCTTGAAGACGCGCACGCGCCGCCCCGCCCGGCGATGCAGGCGCGCAAGGCCCGCGGTGAGCGTGGTCTTGCCCTGGCCCGAAGCGGGCGCGCTGATGAAGAGCGCGGGACACGCAACCATGAGCCTTAGAACTCCACGCCCTTTTGCGCCTTCACGCCTTGCTCGCGATACGGATGCTTCACGAGGCGCATTTCGGTCACGAGGTCGGCGGCTTCGATCAGCGCATCGGGCGCGTGGCGCCCCGTCACGACCACGTGTTGCTGCGGGCCGCGCGCAGTGAGCACGGCGAGCACTTCGTCGAGGCCCAGGTATTCGTACTTGAGCACGGTGTTCAGTTCGTCGAGGATCACCATGCCGTACTCGCCGCTTTCGATCATGCGCTTCGCCTCGTCCCAGCCCTTGCGCGCGGTGGCGATGTCGGCGTCACGGTTCTGGGTGTTCCAGGTGTAGCCGTCGCCCATCGTCACGAAGTCGCAGTGCGCGACGGTGCTCAGGAAATCGCGTTCGGCCGTGTGCAGCGCGCCCTTGATGAACTGCACGACGCCAAGCTTCATGCCGTGGCCGAGCACGCGCACGGCCATGCCGAATGCCGCCGTGCTCTTGCCTTTGCCGTTGCCGGTGTTGACGATCAGCAGGCCCTTTTCGACGGTGGCGGCAGCCTGTTTTTTCTCGTGGCCTTCACGGCGGCGTTGCGTCATGCGCTGATGCGAATCGGGATCGGTTTTCATGGCGTGGTGAGTGATGAGGTTCTGTTCCGCGATGCGGGTCTGATGCGCCGGATGGGCTGATATCTCAGCGCGCGGCGTAGATAGCCGCATTATCGTTCGGGCGCCCCAGCGCGATTGCGACCGTCACGCCGTCGAGCGCGAGCTTGCCGCGCAAGAGCGGACCGCCGCCGGAGGCGAGGCGCGCGCACGGTTCGCAGACACCTTCCACGCCGAAGTGCGCGAGCGCCGCGGCGGAAGGCGCGGTTTGCGTGGGCACGGCGGCAAGCGCATCGCGCGCATACGCATGGAGCGGCAGACCGTGCGCGTCGCAAAACTGGCGCAGGGCCGGCTCGTTCGCCTTGGCGTCGAGGGTTCCCACGGCCGTCACGCGCGCGAGCGGCGTGCCGTCGAGCGCGGCCTGCACGGCACGTTCGATCTGCGCGAGCGTCACGCCGCGGCGGCAGCCTATGCCGAGCACGAGCGGCTCGTCCTCCGTCGCGCCGGACGAACCGGACGCAGACGATGGCGCATGGGACTGGCTTGCGGATGGGGCGGAATTCACGGTGAGCGCGTCGGAAAGCAGCAGCGGGCGAGGCGGCGCGGGCTCGAGCCTGAGCGCGCGGCGGATGCGCGCATACGATAGCACACGGTTTTTCGCGTTCGGGCAGCGGCGCGGCGCGCCCAGGGGTAAACAACGGCGCGGCACGGCGGCACTCAGGCCCCTTCCTTGACGCGCCTGCGGCCCGCGCCTACACTCGCACGCACTCTGGTGCTCGCGCGCGCGTTCCTTGCGCGCGCAGTTAAACGGGAATCAGGGAGCCATCCCCGCCTGCGGCATGGCCAACCTGAACTGCACCCGCAACGGTACAACGAACGCATCGCGCCGATCTTCCGGTCGGGCGATGCAATCCGCTTCGAGGCATGCCACTGTGCGGCCGGTCCTGCCGGACCGCCGCGCGGGAAGGCGAAGCGGAGTTTCGTCAGTCCGGATACCGGCCAGATACGAAGGATGCGCGCTGCGGGGATGCGGCGCCCATTCCACGATTGTCCATGCGTGCAGCCGGGCCCGCGTCCGTGCTGGTCACTGCCGTCCGGCTCCGCATACACGTCCGCGGCCTCTGGCGCCGAAGGAGCACCTCATGCAAATGCGCAAGATCCCCGTCACCATCGTTACCGGCTTTCTCGGCAGCGGCAAGACCACGCTGCTGCGTCACATTCTTCAGCACGCGGGCGGCTTGCGCGTCGCGGTGATCGTCAACGAATTCGGCGAGCTCGGCATCGACGGCGAGATCCTGCGCGGCTGCGGTATCGGCTGCGACGAAGAGGGCAACGAACAGGAAGGCCAGCTCTACGAACTCGCCAACGGGTGCCTGTGCTGCACCGTGCAGGAAGAGTTCTTCCCGGTGATGGAGCAACTGCTCGAACGCCGCGGCGAAATCGATCACATCCTGATCGAAACCTCGGGTCTCGCGCTGCCCAAGCCGCTCGTGCAGGCGTTCAACTGGCCGTCGATCCGCAACGCCTTCACGGTCGATGCGGTAGTGACGGTGGTGGACGGCCCCGCCGCGGCGAGCGGCCAGTTCGCGCAAGACCCGCAGGCCGTGGACGAACAGCGCAAGGCCGATCCGAATCTCGATCACGAATCGCCGCTGCACGAACTGTTCGAAGACCAGCTTGCGTCCGCCGATCTCGTGATCCTCAACAAGACCGACCTGATCGAGACGGCCGCGCAGGACGCGCTTATCGAAGAACTGCGCGAAGAACTGCCGCCGCAGGTGAAGATCGTGCGCGCGCAGCACGGCAAGCTCGATCTGCACACGCTGCTCGGGCTCGAATCGGCTTCGGAAGAGGGCATCCATCTGCGCCACGATCATCACGGCTCGGCCGACGACCCCGACCATCACCACGACGAATTCGATTCGGTGGTCGTGACGGCGAACGTCGCTTCGCGCGAAGGGGCGATCGAAGCGCTGCAACGGCTCGTGGATACCCACACGATCTATCGCGTGAAGGGTTTCGCGGCGCTGCCGGGCGCGCCGATGCGCCTCGTCATCCAGGGCGTGGGCCGCCGCTTCGACAGCTACTTCGACCGCCGCTGGAACGCGCAGGAAGCCGCTGCGCAACCGCTCGCGAGCCGCTTCGTGCTGATCGGCGAAGATCTCGACGCCGAGCTGCTGCAACGCGCATTCGAAGCGGCGCTCGCGCCTTCCGCGCTGGCCTGATGGCCGCGCCCGCGCGCTAGCGCTCCACGAGCCGCCTGCCATGCATCTTTTGCGCACCACGCCCGGTGGTTTCGTCGACGACACCGCCGGCGTGATCCGCATCGACCAGCAGCCCGCCGAGATCGTCATTCTCAGCTCCGCCGATACGACGCTCGCCCTGCTCGCGAGCGTCGTACCGCGCCTGCCCGCCGGATTCCCGAGCGTGCGGCTCGCGAACGTGACGTATCTGCGCCAGCCGGCCTCGGTGGACTTCTATGTCGACGACGTGCTCCAGCATGCGCGCGTGGTCGTGGTCGATCATCTGGGCGGCGAGGCGTACTGGCCATACGGCATCGAGCAGGCGGTGGCGCTGGCCGAGCGCCGCAACCAGATGCTCGCGATGTTTTCGGGCGATCTGCAGGAAGACCCGAACCTCACGGCGAAGAGCCGCGTCGAGCCCGAATTTTGCCGCCTGCTGTGGCGCTATCTGCGTGAAGGCGGCGCGGCGAATGCCGAAGGTTTTCTGCGCGCGCTCGCGTGGCGCGCGTTCGAATGGGGCAGCGAACCGGCGCCGCCCGTGGCGCTGCCTGCTGCCGCGCTTTATCACCCGTCGCGCGACATCGCCACGATCGACGACTGGCGCGCGCGCTGGCAGCCGGCGGCGCCCGTCGTTGCGCTGCTGTTCTACAAGGCGCATCTGCAGGCCGCGAACACGGCGGCCTTCGACGCCCTGATCGAAGCGTTGAGCGCGCGCGGCATGAATCCGCTGCCGCTTGCCGTCACCTCGCTCAAGGACGCGCTGAGCCGCGATGTCATCGACCAGCTGTGCGCCGCGCACGACGTCGCGCTCGTGCTGAACACCACGGCTTTCGCGGCGTCCTCGCTCGACGATCCCGCGCCGCTCGCGCTGGCGGGCG
Organism: Paraburkholderia sp. J12; assembly: GCF_905220215.1. Taxonomy (NCBI): domain Bacteria; kingdom Pseudomonadati; phylum Pseudomonadota; class Betaproteobacteria; order Burkholderiales; family Burkholderiaceae; genus Paraburkholderia; species Paraburkholderia sp. J12. The sequence continues at coordinate 116,465 of NZ_CAJMZC010000008.1, read as the reverse complement.
ATGCACCGGTGCTCCAGGTGATCCTGAGCGGCGGCAACCGCGAAGACTGGGTGAAGGACAATCACGGCCTCAATTCGCGCGATATCGCCATGCACGTCGCGCTGCCCGAAGTGGACGGCCGCGTGATTACGCGCGCGATCAGCTTCAAGGGGCTCGCGTATCACTGCAAGGCAACCCAGGTCGATGTCGTGCGCTATCAGCCCGACGCGGAGCGCGTGGCCTTCGTGGCCGAACTGAGCCGCCGCTGGTGCCGTTTGCGCCGGCTGCCGAACGCGGAGAAGAAGCTCGCACTCGTGCTCGCGAACTATCCGATGAGCGAAGGGCGCATCGGCAACGGCGTCGGGCTCGATACGCCGGCTTCGGTGGTCGGCATTCTGCGGATGTTGCGGGATATTGGCTACCGCGTGGCCGATGTGCCCGACGACGGCGAAGCGCTGATGGCGCGATTGACCGAGGGCGTGACCAACGACCCGGATACGCGCGCGTTGCGGCCCGCCTGGCAGAGCCTCGCGCTCGAGGACTACCGGCGCGCGTTCTCGCAACTGCCCGCTGCTGCGCAGAACGCGCTCATCGCGCGCTGGGGCGCGCCCGAGCAGGACCCTACGGTGCGCCGCGGCCGCTTCATGATCGCGGGCTGGCGCTGCGGCCAGGTGTTCGTGGGGATCCAGCCGTCGCGCTCGCGCGGCGACAACACCTACGCGAACTATCACGACGCCGAACTCGTGCCGCCCCACGCGTACCTCGCGTTCTACTTCTGGCTGCGCGAGACCTTCGGCATCGACGCGATCGCGCACGTGGGCAAGCACGGCAACCTCGAATGGCTGCCCGGCAAGAGCGTCGCGCTCGCCGACACCTGCTGGCCCGACATGGCGCTCGGCCCTCTGCCGCACCTTTATCCGTTCATCGTGAACGATCCCGGCGAAGGCAGCCAGGCCAAGCGTCGCGCGCAGGCCGTGATCATCGACCATTTGATGCCGCCGCTCACGCGCGCCGAAAACTATGGCCCTCTCCAGGATCTCGAACGCCAGGTCGATGAGTATTACGAAGCATTGATGGTCGACCCGCGCCGCGCGAAGCTGCTGCGCCGGACCATTCTGGAGACGATCGTCGAGCACCGGCTGCATGAAGAGCTGAGCATGCCGGCGCCACAGGACCAAGAGACGGAAGACGCGTTGCTCACGCGTGCCGATGCCTACCTGTGCGAGCTGAAAGAGGCGCAGATTCGCGACGGACTGCATACCTTCGGCATCTCGCCGCAAGGAACGCAGCGGCGCGACACGCTGCTCGCGTTGGGCCGCTATCCCTATGGCGACGGACAGGGCGCCAACGCGGGGCTGATCGATGCGCTCGCGCGCGATTTGGGCATCGATCATCTGCTCGATGCCGCGACCGTCGATTGGGCCGCGCCGTGGACCGGGCCGCGTCCGGCCATGCTCGACGCCGTGAGCGATGCGCCCTGGCGCCATGCGGGCGACGCGCGCGAGCGGCTGGAGGGGCTGGCGGGTTCGCTGGTTGCCAGGGTGTGCGAAGGATCTGACGTCGATTGCGATCTGTCGTTACCCCATGCGTTCAAAGTGCTCGGACGACTGCGCGACGACGTGCTGCCTCGCCTCGACGCCTGTGGCGAAGAAGAGCTGCGCCAGTTCCGCCGCGCCCTGGAAGGCCGCTTCGTGCCGCCGGGCCCGAGCGGTTCGCCCTCGCGCGGTCGCCCCGACGTGCTGCCCACGGGCCGCAACTTCTATTCGATCGATACGCGTGCGGTGCCCACCCAGGCGGCCTGGTCGCTCGGCATGAAGTCGGCGCAGCAGTTGATCGAGCGGCATTTGCAGGACCACGGCGATTATCCGCGCGCCGTGGGGCTTTCGGTGTGGGGCACGGCCACCATGCGCACGGGCGGCGAGGACATCGCCCAGGCGCTCGCGCTGCTCGGCGTGCGGCCGAAGTGGGCGGCGGGCAGTCAGCGCGTGATCGACTTCGAAATCATGCCGGTGGAGGCGCTCGACCGGCCGCGCATCGACGTGACGCTGCGCGTTTCCGGCTTCTTTCGCGACGCGTTTCCGAACGTCATGCATCTGTTCGACGCGGCGGTCCAGGCCGTGGCGGACCTCGACGAACCGCTGCATCAGAACCTGTTGCGCGCGCGCGTGCTGCGCGAGCGCGACGCGCTCGTCGAACGCGGCGAGGACGCCGCCGAGGCACGCCGCCGCGCGGGCTGGCGCGTTTTCAGCGCGCGCCCCGGCCATTACGGCGCGGGCTTGCAGGACCTGATCGATCAGCGCCAGTGGCAGACCGACGCCGATCTGGCCGAGGCCTATCAAGCGTGGGGCGGCTACGCCTATGCGCAGAATAGCGCCGGCGACGAGGCGCGCGCGGCATTCGGCGAACGCCTCGCGGCCATCGACGTGGTGCTGCAGAACCAGGACAATCGCGAGCACGATCTGCTCGACTCGAACGACTACTACCAGTTCCAGGGCGGCATGGCCGCGGCCGCGCGACACTTCTCGCGCGCGCAGCCGAGCCTGTATCACGCGGACCACAGCAACCCCGCTGCGCCGGCCATCCGTCCGCTGGGCGAAGAGATCGCGCGCGTGATCCGCTCGCGCGTGGTGAACCCGAAATGGATCGACGGCGTGAAGCGCCACGGCTACAAGGGCGCGGCGGAGATGGCGGCGACCGTCGATTACCTGTTCGGCTACGACGCCACGGCGCGCGTGGTGGGCGACCATCAGTACGCGCTCGTCGCTTCGGCCTACGTTCACGACGACGCCACGCGCGCTTTCCTCGAACGGCACAATCCGCACGCGCTGCATGCCATCTGCGAACGCCTGCTGGAAGCGATCCAGCGCGGACTGTGGCAACAGCCGGGCGAGCATCGCGCACAACTCGAACAACGCCTGCTCGAAGCCGGGCAGACACTCGAAGGATCCGGACCATGAGCGAAGCGGCTTCACGCCCTGCGTTTCCCTTTACTGCGCTGGTGGGGCAGACGCCGTTGCAGCAGGCACTGCTGCTCGCGGCCGTCGATCCGGCAATTGGCGGCGTGCTCGTGAGCGGCCCGCGCGGCACGGCGAAATCGACGGCGGCCCGCGCGCTGGCCGTGTTGTTGCCCGATGGCGCGTTCGTGACGCTGCCGCTTTCGGCGAGCGAAGAGAAGCTGGTGGGATCGCTCGATCTGGAGGCCGCGCTGCGCGAGAGTGCCGTGCGCTTTTCGCCCGGGCTGCTCGCGAAGGCACACCGCGGCGTGCTTTACGTCGATGAAGTGAACCTGCTGCCGGACGCGCTGGTGGACATGCTGCTCGATGCCGCGGCCAGCGGCAGCAACACGGTCGAGCGCGACGGCATTTCGCATACGCACGACGCACGCTTCGTGCTGGTGGGCACGATGAATCCCGAGGAAGGGGAGTTGCGCCCGCAACTGCTCGACCGCTTTGGCTTGATGGTCGAGCTTCAGAACGCCTACGATGCGCGCGAGCGGCAGCAGATCGTCAAGGCGCGGCTGGCCTTCGACGCGGATCCGCACGCGTTTTGTACCACACACGAGGCGGCGCAGCGCGGGCTTGCCGCCCGACTGCGCACTGCGCGCGAGCGCGTGAGCACTCTCGTGGCCGGTGACGCCGTACACGAACGCGTGGCGGCGCTATGCATCGAAGCTGCGGTCGATGGCCTGCGTGCGGATATCGTGATGCTGCGCACCGCGCGCGCGCTGGCCGCATTCGAAGGAGCGGGCGAGGTGAGCGCGGCACACGTCGACCGGGTGGCCGAAGCTGTGCTCGCGCACCGGCGCCGTGCGGTTCAGGAGCCCGCGCTCCGCAATCCAACAGATGCGGGACACGCTCCAACGCGCGAAAACAGTTCGCATTCCAAAGCAGAGGAAAGCGCAGAAACCGGGTGGGGCGAGCTTGCGCCTGAGCCGGTTGCGGCAACCAGCGTGAAGGGTGTGATCCCGCTGCCTTCAAAAAAACGCTGACCCGTCGGGCAAGGGCCGCCGCCTCGACACAGGGCGGCGCCCGGCGGCGTGATGGCCCGGGCCGCGCGGCACGCGACGGCGGCGAGGGCGCACGCATTGCGTGGCCGCCCACGTTCATGGCCAAACGAAGCGAACGCCTGCATGCCGATCATCTGCGTTACGCGCGCCGCAAGACGGGCACAGGGGTGCTGCACTGCTTCGTGCTGGACTGTTCGGCCTCGATGCTGGCGCGCGGCCAACTGGCGCTGGCCAAGGGCCTGCTTGCCGCGCTCTTCGATCGCGCGCGCAACGACCGTGTCGAGGTGGCGCTGATCGCCTTCGGCGGCGCCCGTGCCGAGTTGCGTTTCGGCCCGGCCGTGCCGCGCTGGTGGAACGAACGCTGGCTCGCGCCCATCGGTGCGGGCGGAGGAACGCCGCTTGCAGCGGGTGTGGAAGCCGCGGCGCGCGTGCTTCAGTCCTCCGCGCGCCGTGATCTGGCCCGGCACCGTCATCTGTGGCTGCTCACCGACGGGCGCAGTACGCAGTGGCCCGCACGCCCGCGTCATGCGGATCACGTCACGGTGGTCGATTTCGAAACGGCGGCCGTGCGACTCGGCCGCTGCGCAGCACTAGCGCAGGCGTGGGAGGCGCAATGCATCGACGCCCACGCGCTCCTCGATCGCGAGGCGTCAGCGCATTGAACCCGTCCAGTAGAGCACGTCGTCCTGGCGGTCGAACACATAGACCTTCATCGCCATTTGCTCGGTGGCGCTGAGCTGATCGAGTTCGAGCCCGAGCGTGGTGGGCGAATCGGGACCTGCTTCGTGCTGCACGTTGCGGATCACGGCGCTGGTTTCGATGGGGGTCACCACGTCGCCCGAGCGCAGGCTGAACGCGATGCGCAGCCGCTCGCCCACCTGGCCCACGGCCCACGCCGCCGTAATGGAGAGCCCGAGCGCGCTGATGCCGCGGGCCAGCGCGATGCCCTCGTAGCCCGTACCGCTCTCGCCGAGCCCGTAACGCACCGGAATGCGCGCGCGCACGCGGATCGACTTGCGCTCGCGCAGCCGTCGGATCGCGCCAGGCTTCGAAAGCACGAGGTATTCGACGGGCGACTGGCAGATCGTCTCGACCGAGCAGACGAAGCGGAAGACGGCCTGGCTCGCAATCGCAACGATATCGACGTTCTCGCCCGGCATGAGAGGGACCATGCGGCCATCGACATGCGGCGGCGTGACGAACAGCATTTCGTTGGGTGCGAAACCAATCAGGCGGCAGGGATGCATCGGGCCGCTGCTGCCGCCCATCTGCGCACGCAGGCCCATGAGCGCGCCCAGTGTGAGATGCATGTCGCGGGCAGACGCGAGCGCTCCCGCGTTGCCCGCGCCGGCTGCTTCCTGCGGCGCATCGGGCGCTTGCTGGTCGCCGCGATGGGGGGCGAAGTGTTCGAAGAGGAAATCGCGTTCCGCTTCGTTCACGAGGATAACGCCGCGATCGAGCAGCAGGGTGCCGTCGCGATCGATCACGGGCCAGGCGAGCGGCTGGCCTGGCGGCAGCGCCTCGGGCGTGAGCGGGGTAGCGTGCGTGGTAGTGTCTTCGGCAGGTGTCATCGGCGCGCTCCGGATAAACATCAGGATCTCTACGTTTACGGCAAAGAGTAGGAAAAATCCAGATCTATTCTACGGGGTCCGTTGCCGGAATATGCATCCGATAGAACGATAGTGCCTGCAGTGCCAATGCACAGAGCATCGCGATGCCATATGCGATGAGCATATTCAGTCGTATCAACGTGAGGCTCAGCACATAGAAGAATGCGGCGAAGCTGAGGAGTCCCGCTACCATGCCGCGCATCACCTGTTGTGCTGCCGCGGGGCCGGCCATGCGATGCGCGAAGATCACGAGAATGATCGCCATGAACGGAAAGGAAGCGAGCACGCCGCTCACGCGTGGCCCGACATAGGGGGCGATCAGCGTCACGCCTACCACGAGGCAGGCGATGAGCGCCATGCGGGCGGGCAGATCCCAGCGCGGCGCTGCGAGGATGCCGGTCCTCGCTGTATTCCGGGGCATGAGGCCGAGCGCGAGCGCAATGGCCAGAATCGCAACGAGAAAGAGGCCGGTTTGCTGTAGCGCGCTCCATTGCAGCAATGCGGCTACGCCCGTAAACGTTGCGCATGCACCGATCAGGGCGTGTGGCCACCCGAAGGGTGCAAGCCGGCAATAGACGAAGCAGAAGGCCGCCTGGGCCACGGTAGCGACCAGCGATCCCGCAGTGGCTTGCGCGGCGAATGCGGGGCCGTGTTCGAGCGCGAGAAACACGGAGATCGGTCCGGAGGTGAGGGGCAGGCCGACCAGCAGGCCACCGATCGTTTCGCCCCAGCGGCGGCTGGCGAGCGTTGCGGCCAATAGCAGGAGCGGGGTGACGACGAGTTTGAAAACGAGCAGGTCCATGACGGGCGATGCTACGCGGAAATTGTCAACTGCGTTGGCAGCGATGCTGTTGCGGAAGCTTGCTTCAAGCAAAGTATATTTCGGATTGCCAGGGATTGATGAGCTATGTGAGGAAGCGTTCGCATACCCCAGTCGCATTCCGGCTCAATCCTCTGATGATTGAGGCCCTTTCGGCCTTCGTCACGCCTTTATGAAAATCGTGTGACGTCCGGCTCGATTCTTCGTGCCCCGGCCCAACCCTGGTCGGCCTTTCCCCAATATTTTCGTACTCAGGGAACGCGCTGCCGCGCCGTTAACCAGTGGGGGCCGCCACCGTCGCGCATTCATCGCAGCGGGCGCGGTCGAACACGTGGCCCGGCAATCGGGCCGGTACTGGCTGGCGATGGAGAAGATGGCGTGGACCGGATGAGTTTGAACACCAAACTGTGGCTCGCACTTTTGATTACCTGGCTCGGCCTGCTGGGTCTGGGCGGCTGGGCTGCGTGGCAGTCGCGCACGACCATGCTCTCGGAGCGCAAGGCGGCCGTGCAGAACGTGGTGGAAACCGCGTACGGCATCGTGGCCGACTACGCGAAACAGGTCGATCAGCACGAACTCACGATCGACCAGGCGAAGCAGCAGGCCATGGCGCGCCTCGCGGCCATGCGCTACCCCGGCAACGGCTACATGATCATCACGACGGCCACGCCCGTTGTCATCATGCATCCCACGCTGGCCGACCTGCGCAACAAGGACGTTTCGCACTACGCCGACACCGACGGCAAGCTGCTCTTCGTCGAGATGGTCAAGCTCGCGCAGGCGCAAGGCCAGGGCTTCGTCGATTACATGGCGAGGTTGCCCGGCAACGACGACCACGTGCCCAAGATCAGCTTCGTCAAACGCTTCGACGCGTGGGACTGGTATCTGATTTCGGGCGTGTACGTAAACGACATCAATGCCGCCTTTCGCGCCAATCTGCTGCGCTATCTGCTCACGATCCTCGTGATCGGCAGCTTCAGCACGATTGCGCTCGTGCTGATCATCCGCAACGTGAAGCGCAGCCTGGGCGGCGAGCCGGCCTACGCGGCGCAGGTGGCGGAGACGATTGCGGACGGCAATCTCTCGCATCCCGTCGAACTCGCCCGCGACGACCAGCAGAGCATGCTGTTCGCGATGCAGCGCATGCAGGGGCGTCTGGCCGATGCGATCCGGCGCATACGCGGCGGTACCGAGACCATCACGGTCGCAGCCGAACAGATGGCGGCCGGCAATCTCGATCTATCGGCGCGGACCGAACAGCAGGCCGCGTCGCTCGGCGAAACGGCGGCGAGCATGGAGCAGCTCACGGCGACCGTCAAGCAGAACGCCGATAACGCGCTGAAAGCGAACCAGATGGCCCAGGGCGCTTCGCAACTGGCAGGCGAGGGCGGCGCCGTGGTCGGGCGCGTGGTCACGACCATGCAGGACATTGCGGCGAGTTCCACGCGCGTGGTCGACATCATCGCCGTGATCGAGAGCATCGCGTTTCAGACCAATATCCTCGCGTTGAATGCTGCGGTCGAAGCGGCGCGCGCCGGAGAAGAGGGGCGCGGCTTCGCGGTGGTCGCGGGCGAAGTGCGCAATCTCGCGCGCCGCAGCGCGGATGCCGCGAAGGAGATCAAGAGCCTGATCGAAGAGTCGGTGGCGCGCGTGGACGAGGGCAAGGATCTCGTGGAAAACGCGGGCGGCACGATGCAGTCGCTCGTGGACGCCGTGAAGCGCGTGACCGACATCATCAGCGAGATCTCGGCCGCGTCCGAAGAGCAGAGCCGCGGCATCGAGCAGGTCAACATCGCGATTGCGCAGATGGATCAGACTACCCAGCAAAACGCGGCGATGGTGGAAGAGGCGGCCGCCGCGGCGCAGTCGATGCAGGAGCAGGCGCAACTGCTGCGCGACGTCGTCAACACGTTCCGCCTGCGCGATACGGCCGCCTGACGATGCCCGGTCCGGCGGCCGGCGGGTCAGGCCTCGCCGCCGCCGAGCACCAGCAGATTCATCTCGCTGCGCTCGACGAAGCCCAGGGTCCGGTATAGCGAAATGGCCCCGTGGTTCGAGGTGACCACGTGCAGGAAGGGCGTTTCTCCTCGCGCGCCAATGGCCGCGATCAGCAGTTTCATCAGGCCGGCTGCGTGACCTTGTCCGCGGAAGGCCGGGTCCACGCAGACCGCGCTGATCTCCGTATAGCCTTCGAGGCGCATGCGCTCGCCCGCCATGGCGGCGAGCCTGCCTGCCTTGCGCAGGCCAAGATAGTCGCCCAGCTCGATCGTGCGCGGACCAAAGGGGCCGGGCTCGGTCGCGGCGGTGAGCGCGAGCATCTCCGGCACGTCGGCTGCGCCGAGCCGCGTGTGCTCCCATGCATGCGCCGGATCGGGCGTGCCTTGCCAGATCATTTGCAGCAGCTTTGCCTGCCTGAGGACGGCGAATCCGTCCGGCGGTGCGATGGCCTCGGCCGTGACCAGGGCGGCCGGTCCGTGCATGTCGATCAGTTCGCGCAAGGCGTCGAACGAGGACGGACCGGCATCGGCGACGGCGGCAAAGGGGCCGATGGACGACGGCAGCCGGCGCGAGCGCTCGTCGCCGATGGCAAAGCGGTGCAACTTGCCGGCGAGCGCGTTCCACACGACCTCGTCGAGCGGATGCGCGCCGCGCGGGGTGTTCTCCGGGGTGTTTCCTTGTGCTGCTTGCGACATCGTTGGTTCCTGCCCGTCAGTTTATCTGCACAGAGCAAGACTTTAACCGCTCTCGACCGTAGTTGCGCCGCAGGCTGGGCCGAGGGGGCGCGAGTCGCGTGCGAACTGAGCTTACGAACGCAATTGCGATTGCTCGTGGGCCGCTACGGCGGCAGCCGGGTTGCCGTAATCGTCTGCGGCTGTCGTGTAGCTGCGCTCCGCATGATCGTCGCGCAACACGCGGCGTCCGGTGCGCGAAAGCAGCACGAGCGTGATGGCAAGGAGGCTCGTGCCGAACAGATAGCCCGGCGGAATGTAGCGGGCGTCCGCCACGCGCGCGACGAGCGAGATATAGAACGGCGCGAAGCCGCCGAACAGCATCACGGCCGTGTTGTACGAGATCGCCACGCCGGTCGAGCGGCCCTGCACCGTGAAGATCTTCACCAGCATGCCCGGATGCGCGGCGCCCTGCAGCGTCACGAACAGCATGCCGATCAGTTGCACGACCAGAAGGCGCGTTTCGCTGGGATCTTTCAGCAGGTACCAGAAGAGCGGGAACACGCAGGTCAGCCAGCTCGCAATGAAGAAGCAGAACAGCCGGTAAGGCCCCACGCGATCCGCGAGCTTGCCGAAGACCGGCGAAAGCACGCACGCCATGATGCTGGTGACGAACACCGCCCACAGCGAGGAACTGAGCGGCAGGTGCAGCTGGGTCTGCGCATAGTTCGGCAAATACGCATTCCAGACGTAATTGAGCGACGTGCCGGCCATCATCACGCCGATGGCGCAGATGAGCGCGTCGCCGTTTTCGCGCAGGAAGTCGCGCATGCGCACGAGGGCGGGCGCCCGCGCAGCGGGGTGCGCCTGCATGCGATGAAAGTCTTCCGATTCGCCGATGTGATGCCGGATGTAGAAGCCGAACGGCCCGACAAGCGCGCCGATCAGAAACGGCACGCGCCAGCCCCACTCCGCCATCTCGGCGTGCGAGAGATGCCGCGACAGCAAAAAGCTGCCGCCCGAGGAGAGCATGGCCGCGATGGCCAGCGACACCATGTTGAAGCTGCCGTAGAACATTTTCTTGCCGGGCGGCGCGACCTCGTAGACCGTCACCGACGAAAGCGCGAACTGCGCGCCCACGGCAAAACCTTGCACGAGGCGCCCGGCGACCACGATGATCGGCGCGGCGACGCCCAGCGTTGCATATCCGGGCGTGAGGCCGAGCAGCAGCGAGCCAGCCGACATCGCCACCATGATCCACGACAGCGCCTTCACACGCCCGGCGCGGTCCGCGTACATGCCCATCACCACGCCGCCGATGGGCCGCACCACGAACCCGACGGCAAACGTCGCGAACGTGAGCAGCATGGACTCGCCGTGACCCACGCCGGTGAAGAACGTTCGCGCGATCAGGCTCGAAAAGAAGCCGTACACCATGAAGTCGAACCACTCGAACGTGCCGCCAACGACCGTCGAGACGATGACCTTGCGGATCCGCTTCGCTTCGCTGCCGCTATCCATGTGCCTCGTCTCCGGTGCGCATCGTGCGCAGTACCCGTGCGAAAAAGTCCTGAACGACCTCGACCACCTGCATGCCATTGTGCGCGATGTTTTCGAGTTCGTCGAAGCGCACCGGAATACCCGCGGCTTCGAACGAGGCCTGCAACGTACGCAGCCGCTCGGGCCGGGTGGCCCCGGCGTCGTTGATGCCGGGCAGGTACAGGGGGCTGTCTTCGCGCACCGTGATTTCCCACGTTTCCAGGTCGGCCCGGCCCACGATCATCTGCACCGGAACGCGCTTCAGGGCGGCGGCGTCGAAGCGCTTGCCGAAGTGCCGCTCGAAGCCGCCGAGCCCCAGCCACCAGTCTTTCGTCTGATCGAGCACGGTGACGTTGCCCGGTGCGCCGATCGAGGCCGCCCACAACCGTTCGGGATGCACATAGGCAAAACGGTTGGTGAACTGGCCGCCGCCCGAATAGCCGAACAGCGCAAATCGTTCGAAGTGCTTACCATAGCGCTCGCCCACTTCGCTTACCATGTCGAGCAGCACCTTGTCGTAGCGGATGTCGCCTTCCACGAGACGCTTGAAGCCGCTGCGATTGCCGTCGCCGAGCACGCCCACGGGAAATAGCGGGCACAGCACGACGCAACGGTTCCAGCGGCCGAACGGCGCGAACGCATCGCGGTACTGCGTGAAGTGCCGCCCGGTGCCGTGCATCACGACCACGAGTTCGACGTCGTTGCCGGGCGCGAGGATTTCGTCGGGCACATACAGCACATACGGAAAGCGCGGATCGTGCCGGCTGGCATACACGGTGGTCGAGCCGAGGTCGTACAGCGCCTCGGCTTTCGCAGAACTGAGGCCCGGCAGGGTCTGGGCGGTATCGAACATCGGTCTGTCCTTCGCGAAGAATGCGTTCATGTCTGCCGCCGCTTCGCTCGACGCGGCGCGCGGGTGCAACAACCGGTCACACCGCTTCGTGCAGCGGCTCGTTTTGCAGGCTGTAGCGCGTGAAGATGCGGTTGAGCGCGGGCAGCGGCGCCACGTCCATTTCGCCCGCGGCCGGAATCATGACGATCATCGCCACCGTCGCCGACATCGTGTGCCGCGTGCCCGGACGCGGCGGGCGGCACACCGAATAGGGCGTGCCGAAGGCATCGAACAGCGCGGTCTTGACCGCCTTGCGGTCCACCATCGGCGTAGCGTTCAGCACCTGCCGCACGCGCCAGTCGCGGTAGTAGCTGTCGGGCGAGCTCTCGCAGCCGGTATCGCGCAGCTTCGTGCGGGCGATGGGGCTCACCCAGTGGTTCGCGTGCACGATCATCTGGTCGTCGCCCGGATAGAGGGGGAAGGCTTCGTCGGGGGCGCATTCGAAGTCGATGCCGAAGCCTTCGGCCATGCCGAGCATGATGTTGTTCGAGCACGACTTGGGCGTGGTGGCGATCACGCGCAGTGCGTTGGCGAACACCGGTTCTTCGAGCACGCGGCGGCGCAGCAGCGAGAGCGGCACGCCCAGTTGCGTGAAGTCGCGGTCCGACTCGAGGTAGTTCGCGGTGATCGAGACGCCGGCGGCGTTCAGGCCGCTGCGCGCGAGGCCGCCGGCTTCGACGAAGGTCAGGAAGTCGGGGCCGTCGTCGTTGCGCACGCGCAGGACGATGCCGGTATCCACGCAATCGGCCTTCCAGTCCCAGTTCTGCGCGTGGATCAGTTGCCCCGTGGCCGAACGCGAGGGCAGCACGAGCACGCCCGTGCAGCCGTCTTCGTCCTCGGCGGCCTGCGCCTGTTCGGCGCGGGCTTTCGCCAGCACCTCGGTGCGCGCGTTGATCATCACGATGTCTTCGTACGGCACCTCGGCGCCGGCCGCAATGCCGCGCATTTCGTCGAGATACGCGGGCGCGAATTCGCCGATGAGCTGTTCGAGCGAGCGGATCAGATCCCGTTGCGCCGCTTCGCTGTAGCCGAGCTTGCGCAGCGTCTGCCCGTAGCGCGACGCGCTCAGCTCCACGCGCGACGCCACCACGCGGCCGTACTGCAGCCCGCGATCGTAAGGCTTGCCGGAAACGCTGACAAAGGGAAATGGCTGGATTTGCGACATCGTGGGACTCCTTACCCGAAAAGGCTCCGCTTCGCGCGGAAGCGGCGGCGCAGCGTGCGCCGGATCGACTGGACGAATCGATTTTCGGGCGCTGGAAATAAAATAAAAAGCGTTATTTTCTTTCCATAAAGGAAAGATTTTTTTTCGTTTCGTGCGATCATGCGGCGCACGGACCATGCCGTCACAAGGCGCTTTCGATACGCGCCTGCATGGCCGCTCAGGAGATCTGGCATGAGCGAAATTCGCATGCTCCGCACGTTTCTGGCGATCGAGAAACACGGCACCATGGCGGCGGCGGCCGACCGCATGGCGTTGACGCACGCGGCCGTGGGCGCGCAGATGCGCACGCTGGAGCGCCTGTGCCAGCGTCAGTTGTTCGACCGCAGCGGGCGCAGCATTCAGTTGAACGATGCCGGCCGCTCGATTCTCGAACAGGCGCGCACGGTGGTCGCCGCGTACGATTCGCTGCTGCGCGGCGTGGCCGGCAGGCATGGCATCGAGGGCTCGATTACAATTGGCGCGACGGTTTCGGCGATGGGCTTTCTGGCTGCCAGCGTGATCCGGCTGAAGGCGCTCTACCCGGGCCTCAGCGTGCGGCTCACGCATGGCAGCAGTCCGGAACTGGAGCGCCAGGTGCGCAGCGGCGCGCTGGATGCGGCGGTGATCGTCACCGAGCCGCGCACGACCAGCCTGCCCGAACTGTGGGAGCGCCTGTACGACGAGCCGCTCGTGCTGCTGGCCAATCCGGCGCTCGCGCCCGCCGATGCTTCGGTGACCTCACTGCTCAAGCGCTGCCCGTTCATCGGTTTCGAAACCACCTCGCTGACCGGCACGCATGTGGCGAGCTTGCTGAAACGGCTGCGCGTGGAGGTCAGCCCGGTGCTGGAACTGAACTCGATCGCGGCGATTGCCGATCTGGTGCGGCAGAACGTGGGCATTTCGATCGTGCCGCGTCTGCGGCACGCGGCGTGGGAAGACGACCCGCTGCTGGTCGTGAAGCCGATTTCCGGCGCTATGTGGCGCCGGAATATCGCGTGGTACGAATTCGGCCGGCAGCCGCTTGCCACGGCGATCGTGAAGAATCAGTTGCTTGCGGCACTGGCGCAATAGGGCGCGCGAAACGAAGGTCGAGGCGGTCGAACCTGCAGTTCGGCCGCGAAGCCACTTGCTGAGTGGGCAATCAATGTGAGGTGCGCATGACCGGCTGAGGCAGCGAATGGTCAGCCCGGTTACGCGACGTCCCGCAGTTCGCTCTCTGTCGCCGTTACCACGCGGTTGCGGCCCATTGCCTTTGCCGCATAGAGCGCCGCGTCGGCGCGTGCCATGGCGCGCTCCAGCGTGTCGTCCGGCACGACCCGGTCCACGCCGGCGCTCAGCGTGCAGCGCGGGCCGTCGCCCGGCGAGTGCTCCACGGCAAGCCTCAGCGCGTCCGTCAACGCCGCGGCTTCGTTCTTGCGCGCGTTGACGAACACGATCGCGAATTCTTCGCCGCCCAACCGCCCGAACAGATCGCATGGGCGCAACTGGCTCAACACGGCCGAAGCCACACGTGTGAGCACACGATCGCCGATCGCGTGGCCAAAGCCGTCGTTGACGGCCTTGAAGTTGTCGATGTCGAGAATGGCAATGGACAGCGGCTTGCCGGTTAGCAGTGCGCGCGAAAGCAGGGTGTTCGCCCTCGCCATGAACGCGCGGCGCATGTGGGCGCCGGTCAGTTCGTCGATCGTCGCCAGATGTTCCATCTTCTTGACGATCCGGTCGTGAGCGAGCATCACGAGGCCGATCGACATGCAGGGGAACGAAACGATTGCCACGCCGAGCAACAGGACGTTCCAGGGCGAAGGCTGCAGAAAGGTGACCGACGGCGCGGCACCGAGGACCACCGCGAGAACGCGCACGATATGGACGCCTGCGCCCAGGTAGGCCGCCGCGGTGACGAACCGGCAGGCGTAGCGTGCGCCCTCACGCGGCGTGTGGCGCAGCACCAGGGTGCCCACGGCGATCCGTCCATAGGCCATGGCGATGGAGATGAGGACGACGCGGCTCTCGCTGCTGGGCGATACGTACGTGAAATACACCAGCGCAGCGCAGACGAGGACGAACGCCGCCAACTCGGCATACCGCACGGGACGCAGGCCGAAAAACTGGCGCGTGCCTTGCACGAGCACCAGCACGGCCACGAATGCGACGAATGAAATGGCGATAATCGCCGGCGGATGCGGCCGGTCGCCAGCCATGATAATCGCGGACGAAGCCACGGCGAAGAGCGCATAGCCCACGCACCAGCGGCCGATGCCCGGCATGGCGGCCCGATGCAGAGACCCCAGGATGGCCACGCTCATCAGGCAGGAGACGATCAAGATCCCGAATAGCGCGATGGGGCTGAACATGAGTGAGGGCGGGCCGTGAGAGAGGGCGAATCCGGATAAATCGACGATATCGAATGCGTGAAAGCAAAACGAAAATATTCGGGCTGCGAACTGCACTTAAACCCGGGCTGCAATTGTGCTGTCGAGGCGAAAGTGTATCGCATTGCACGTTCGTGGCGGGACTCGACGATTGCGATTCAATTGTCTTTAAAGCGGCGTTTTAATCCGGAGGATTGCCGTTTACTCGAACTCAATCCCTGAAGTTTCGCAGCCCACGTGCGGGCATCGCAACGCGGACACGCTGCGGAGCCGCTTCGAATCGACCGCGGTACACTGCTGCGACGGTCACGCACAACGAACCGCCCCAGTCCGTGCAGACCGGACTCGGCCTGCACTCCGGGCACGTTAAGTTGGTCGATTCGGTGGACGTGACGTGTCCCGTCGTGAACGTGATCACGATCACGACCACGACGAACGCGCTCGGCGAGGAATGCACGTTCAATCGCCATACGGGGCCGCTTTCCTGACCGGATACCCGACGGTGCGGCGATCCGGCTCCTGGCCGGTATCGAAACCTTGCGATAGACGCTGATCTGGCGGGCGAAAGCCGGCAGCGTCAATTCTGGAGTTCTTATGAAAGCCTGGATATCGGCGGTGCTGCTCGGCTTGTTCGCGACCGTCGCGCACGCGGCGGGCATCAAGGTCATTCAGGTTCCCGCCGACGCCAATGGCCCGGCGCTGAAAGCGATGGTGTGGACGCCGTGCGCCGAGCCCGCGCAGGACGTGCCGGTCGCATCGACGATCCTGAAAGGGCGGCGCGATTGCCCGACCGTTGGCGAAAAGCTGCCGCTGATCGTCATTTCGCACGGCAACGGCGGATCGTATCTTGGCCACCACGACCTGGCCGAAGTACTGGCCGACGCGGGTTTCGTCGTTGTCGCCCTCAACCATCCCGGCGACACGTACTCCGACATGCGTCACGCAGGCGAGTATTCCGGGTTCGTGGAGCGGCCCGAGGACGTCAAGCGTCTGATCGATTACATGCTGAGTGCCTCGCCGGACGCAGGCAGGATCGATGCGCAGCGAATTGGATTTTTCGGCTTTTCGCGGGGCGGCTACACGGGCCTGGTGCTGGCCGGCGGCGAACCGGATTTCCCGCATGCCGATGTGACTTGCCCGGATCCCGCGGCTCCGATCTGCATCCAGCTTGCGCGGGGGGACCTGCCCTCGACGCCTATGACGCACGACCCCCGCATCAAAGCTTTTGTGATTGCGGATCCGCTCAATGTCTTCCCGAGCGCGGACGACCTCAAGAACGTGAAAGCGCCTATTCAGTTGTGGGCTTCGGAATTCGGAGGCGATGGCGTGCAGCCTCGCAACGCCCCGGCGCTGGCCAACGCGCTTGCGCAGAAACCGGAATTCCATCTTGTGCGGAATGCGGCGCACTTCGCCTTTCTCGCGCCTTGCTCCGACGCCATGAAGAAAGACGAGCCGGAAATTTGCGTCGATGCCAACGGCTTCGATCGCGTGGCCTTTCACCAGCAGCTCGATGCTGCGGTGCGCGCGTTCTTTGAAGCGAATCTGCGGTCGCCCGGATGAGTCCGGGCGACCGCCAGGCCGATGCGCGGCGCTCAGGCCGCTGTCGAGACGAGGCCGGTCGTCTGGCCGCTGGCGAGCATGAGTTGAACGAGTTCGGACTGGGCCGTTTCGAGTTCCGATTCGATCTGGCTGATCTCGTTGGCGCTGCTGTTCTGGGACGCCGGGGCGCCGGCGGCGGTGCCTGAAGCGCTTTGGGTGCCGGCGCTGGTCGTGCCGTCTGCGCTGTAGACACCGGTGTTGCCCTGATTCGACGCTCCGGACGACGAGCCCGACGAGTTCGTCTTGCCGCTCAACGTCGCCAGTTGCGCTTCGAGCGACTGGATGAGCGCCTTCAACTGATTGATCTCGTTGGCGGACATGGAACTGGCGGACAATGCGGCGCCTCCACCACCCCCGCCGCCACCGCCCGCTCCGCCACTCGAAGTCGTGGAGGATGTGGAGGACGTCGTCGAACCCGAGGACGAGGACGACGAAGTGCTCGAAGACGCGCTGCCCGAGGTGGCGCCTGAAGTGGCGCCCGAAGCGGTCGTCGTTGCACTCGTGCTGGCAGGCGTCGACGTTGCCGTGCCGCTGGTCGTGCTCGTACCGGGCGCGGCCGCCGTCACCGATGAAGTGGACTGTATCTGCACGGCCTCTGGAAATTCCCGATAAATGCCCTAACCGGAATAACGGCGCGTGCCGTTGACTTCTTTAGCCCATGAGCGCCGTACGGGCGAAAAAAGCGTAGGCAGCCGTGCAGCACTGACGTATTAAAATCCCCAAAGATCACGTAGACGGCTGGGTATGGCTTTGACCGATTTTCAGGAGGGTTACATTCTGACGCGCCATTGGCGCGATGCGGGCACGTATACCGAGGTCGAATTCTGGCTGTCCACGCCGGCCGGACCCCGCATGCTGCGCCTGCGCCCGCAGCCTTCCGTCGCGTTCATCCCGGCCGCCCAGCAGGCCGAAGCGGAGCGGATGCTCAAAGGCGAAGGGCGCGTCGAGCTGCGTTCGCTCTCGCTCACGGATTTTCGCCAACGCCCCGTGTTGGGGCTCTACACGCCGCAGTATCGCCAACTGGCGGGCCTCGCCAAGCGGCTCGGCAAAGCGGGCGTGGACGTGTACGAGGCCGATATCCAGCCGCCTGAGCGCTACATGATGGAGCGCTTCATCACGGCGCCGGTGCTTTTTCGCGGCGAACCCGACGAAGCGGGCCATCTGGGCGACGGCGAACTGCGGCCATCGATGCAATATCGTCCGCAGTTGAAGCTGGTATCGCTCGATATCGAAACGAGCGCGCAGGGCGAGCTATATTCGATTGCGCTCGAGGGCTGCGGGCAGCGCCAGGTCTTCATGCTCGCGCCCGCCAACGGCGACGCGAGCGGGCTCGATTTCCAGCTCGACTACTGCGCAGACCGGCCGCAAATGCTCGAACGCCTGAACGCCTGGATGGCGCGGCACGACCCCGATGCGATCATCGGCTGGAATCTCGTGCAGTTCGACTTGCGCGTGCTGCGCGCCCATGCGGAGCAATACGGCGTGCCGCTGCGTCTCGGCCGCGGCGGCGAGGTCATGGAGTGGCGCGAACACTCCACGCAGCAGCACTATTTCGCTGCGGCGGCCGGCCGCCTCATCATCGACGGCATCGAAGCGCTGCGCTCGGCCACCTGGAGCTTCCCCTCGTTCAGCCTCGAATATGTCGCCCGGACGCTCCTTGGCGAAGGCAAGTCGATCGACAACCCGTATCAGCGCATGGACGAAATCCAGCGCCGTTTCGACGAAGACAAGCCCGCGCTCGCGCGCTACAACCTCAAGGACTGCGAACTGGTAACGCGGATCTTCGAGAAGACCGAGCTCATGGCTTTTCTGCTCGAACGCGCGGCGGTGACGGGGCTGCCCGTCGATCGCAGCGGAGGATCGGTCGCGGCCTTCACGCATCTGTATTTGCCGAGAATGCACCGGCTCGGCTATGTCGCGCCGAATCTTGGCGATGTCACGGGCGAGAACAGCCCCGGCGGCTTCGTGATGGATTCGCGCCCGGGCATCTACGATTCGGTGCTGGTGCTCGACTACAAGAGCCTGTATCCGTCGATCATCCGTACCTTTCTCATCGATCCCGTGGGGCTGATCGAAGGCCTGCGCGATCCGGCGGGCGAGAAGTCCGTGGCGGGTTTTCTCGGCGCGCGATTTTCACGCGAGAAGCACTGTCTTCCGGAGATCGTCCGCCAGGTCTGGGAGAGCCGCGACACCGCCAAACGCCAGCAGAATGCGCCGCTTTCGCAGGCATTGAAGATCATCATGAACGCGTTTTACGGCGTGCTCGGCTCGACCGGCTGCCGCTTCTTCGACCCGCGGCTTGCCTCTTCGATCACGATGCGCGGGCACGAGATCATGCGCAAGACACGCGAACTCATCGAGGCGCAGGGTTACGACGTGATTTACGGCGATACGGATTCGACTTTCGTGTGGTTGCGGCGTCCTTATGGCGAGGAGGAGGCCGTGCGTACGGGCAACGCGCTCGTCGAACACGTGAACGCGTGGTGGAAGACGGAGTTGCGGGAGCGTTACGGGCTCGAAAGCGCACTCGAATTGCAGTTCGAGCGGCATTACTCGCGTTTTCTCATGCCTACCGTGCGCGGTGCGGAAGAGGGCAGCAAGAAGCGCTATGCAGGGCTCTCGCGTGCGAAAGACGGCAGCGACGAATTGGTGTTCAAGGGGCTAGAAACGGTTCGCACGGACTGGACGCCGCTCGCGCAGCAGTTCCAGCGCGAGTTGTACCGTCGCGTGTTCAAACGCGAGCCCTACGCCGATTACATACGCGAGTATGTGCGCCGAACCTTGAGCGGCGAACTCGACGACCAGCTCGTTTACCGGAAGCGTTTGCGCCGGCCGCTGACCGACTATCAGCGCAACGTGCCGCCCCACGTGCGCGCGGCACGCGTCGCGGACGAATTCAATCGCGAGCAGGGGCGGCCGTTGCAGTACCAGAACGGCGGCTGGATCAGCTACGTGATGACCGTGGCCGGGCCGCAGCCGCTGGAGACGCTGGCGGCGCCCGTCGACTACGCGTTTTATGTGACGCGTCAGCTGCAACCCGTTGCGGATGCGGTTCTTGTCTTTCTGAGCGACGACTTTGAAACGGTGACGTCGGGGCAAGCCCGGCTCTTCTAGCTTGCTCCGATGCTCCTCCGCCTGGTGCCCGCAGGAATCGGTCTGATCGCGGCCGCACCGAACCTCAGTCCGCAGACGGCGCGTTGTCGCGATACCAGCGCGGCGTATAGGTCCACTCCCCGCCGTCGCCGCGCGCAAAGCCGCGCGTGGCGGACGATCCGACGATCACCATCGTGCGCATGTCCACGTCTTCGGCACGTAGCGCGCCGAGCGTCGTGTGTCGTAGAGATTCGGCCGGGCGTCCCACATCGCGGCCGAGCACCACACGCGTCTGTGGCGTGCGATACCGGCGCACGATTTCCAGCGCGCGGTCGAGTTGCCACGGCCGCGCGCGAGAGATCGGGTTGTAGAACGCCATGACGAGATCGGCTTCGGCCGCGTGCGCGAGGCGCCGCTCGATGACGGCCCAGGGCTTGAGGTTGTCCGAGAGCGACAGCATGCAGAAGTCGTGGCCGAGCGGCGCGCCCGCGAGCGCGGCCGTGGCGAGCGCCGCCGAGATGCCGGGGACGATTTCGAGTTCGACGGTGTGCCAGCGCGCGTCGTCCGAGGTTTCGAGGGCTTCGAGCACGGCGGCCGCCATCGCGAACACACCGGGGTCGCCCGACGACACCACGGCCACGCGCCGCCCTTCGCTGGCCAGTTCGAAGGCGTGGCGGGCGCGCTGCAATTCTTCGCGGTTGTCGGTGGCGTGGCGTTGCTGGCCGTCGCGCAGCGGGCCGGCCATCTCGACATAGGTGGCGTAGCCGACGATGTCGGTGGCCGCGTCGAGCGCGGCGCGGGCCGCCGGAGCCAGCAGGTCGGCGCGGCCCGGGCCGAGGCCGAGTACCGTCAGTTTGCCGCGGGCGCGGCCAACCGTGTGCGGATCGACCGGCGCATCGGCGACCGTGAGCGCGATGCCTTTTGCTTCGGCATGCGTAGCAAATCCGCAGGCTTCGAGCAGGGCGCGAGGCGTCGCGGGAGACGTTGCGCCGGCCCCCTCTGCGAAGCGCAGCGGCACGCCCAGACTGGCGGCCGTCGCTGCCCACGCGGGATCGCTCATGCTTGCAGCGGGAGCGAGCAATGCAGCGAGCGCGAGCGAGGCGTAGCCTTGCGACGCCAGCGCCTCGCGTATCGCATCGGCTAGTCCCGCATGCGCCTGACACGCCGCCACGACAATGCTGCGCGGATGGATCACGAGCGCTTCGCGCGAGCCGTCCCACACGCGCGGGCTCACACGAATCGCGCGAGATGCGTGCGCGTCGCGCGGCAGATCCACGTCGTCGAGCCAGGGCGCGTCGCCTTCGATGCGCGTGGGTTCGCCCGCGAGCAGATCGGAAACGAAGCGCTTGCCCTGATCGATACTCGACAGGGCGTAGCCCCTGGGCGGATCGAGCAGGCAGGTGCCAAAGCGCAATTCGCCGCTCGTGGTGATCGCGGGCGCGATGCCGAGGGCCTCGCCTATCGTGCGCGCCATGACGTTCACGCCCGCGAGGCCGCCGAGCAGCGGCACGACGGCGCTGCCGTCTTCGGCGAGTGCGAGCACGGGCGGCTCCGCGCCCTTGTTCGCGAGCAGCGGAGCGACGCAGCGGATCACGATGCCGGCGGCGCACAGCGCCACGACAGGCGTGCCGCTCGCATAGAGCGCGCGCAGGTGGGGGCCGAGTTCGCTGAAGGCGATGTCGCCTTCCACGCGGCCTTGCAGCGCGTGCACGCGCGCGCCCTCGTAACAACGCTGCACCCGCCGCGCCGTTTCGAGCGCACCGGGCCCGAGGATCACGATGGCGGGCGGTTGAATCAGCGCTGCCATTTTTCCCCCGGCACGACGAGCAACGAGAAATAGGGGGACGCCATGGGATCGACCTCGTCGAGCGGCACGATGCGCTGATTGGCCATCGTTGCGCGCTCGACATAGAGTGCGCGGCCGGCGAGTCCCAGCTCCCCCAGCACGCGGCGCACCTTGTCGAAGTTGCGGCCGAGTTTCATGATGACGGCGGCGTCAGCATCGGCGAGGCGCCGGCGCAGTTCGTCTTCGGGCAGCACGCCGGAAAGCACGCACAGGCTCTGGTTGCGATAGACGAGCGGCACGCCCAGCACCGCTGCGCCGCCGAGCATCGAGCACACGCCGGGCACGACCTCGGCTTCATAGTGCGCCGCGAGCCGGTCGTGCAGGTACATGTACGAGCCGTAGAAGAACGGGTCGCCTTCGCAGATCACGGCGACGTCGCGGCCCGCGTCGAGGTGTGCGCCGACGATCACGGACGCCGTATCGTAGAAGTCGGCGATGATGGCCTCGTACGAGAGCGGCGGCTCCAGGGCTTCGGTCGTGACGGGATAGACGAGCGGCAGGTGCGTCTGGCTCGCTTCGAGATGCGCCTCGACAATCCCGAAGGCATTGCCTTTCTTGCCCTTGGCGACGAAGTACGCCACCACGGGCGCCGATTTCAGCAGGCGTACCGCCTTGAGCGTGAGGAGCTCAGGGTCGCCGGGACCGACGCCGATACCGTAGAGGCGGCCTTTCCGGTTCATTTATTCGGTCTCCGAAGCAAGTGCGTTGACGGCTGCGGCGGCCATGGCGCTGCCGCCGCGGCGGCCGTGCACGACGACGAACGGCACACCGTGCGCGCCCCTTGCCAGCAGTGCCTTCGATTCCGCCGCGCCGACGAACCCCACCGGCATGCCGACGATCAGCGCCGGACGCGGCGCGCCCGCGGCCAGCATGTCGAGCAGATGAAAGAGCGCGGTCGGCGCGTTGCCGATGGCGACGACGCTGCCGGCCAGATGCGGCCGCCACAGTTCCAGCGCGGCGGCCGAACGCGTATTGCCGATCTTGCCGGCGAGGCCGGGCACCCGGGGATCGTCGAGCGTGCAGACGACCTCGTTGCCGGCGGCCAGGCGTGCGCGCGTGATGCCGTAGGCCACCATCTTCGCATCGCAAAGAATGGGGGCGCCGGCGGCGAGCGCCGCGCGGCCCGCGAGACCTGCTCCTGCGGAAAACGCGAGGTCGGCGGCGATATCGGTCATGCCACACGCGTGAATCACGCGCACGGCGAGTTTTTCGAGGTCGGGCGGAATGCCCGTGAGGTCGGCTTCGGCGCGGATCGTCGCGAACGATTCGCGGTAGATCGCCGCGCCGTCGCGCTGGTAATCAGGCATCGGGAGTGCTCCGGGGCCGCTGCGCGAGGGTCTGCGCTGCGGCTTCGATCGTCAGATGGGAGGCGACGAGGCGGCCGAATCCGGCTGGCGCCTCGTCGCGTGCGTAGAGGTCGTAACAGTCCGGCGCGACGGCAAGCAGGGTCCACGGCGCGCGATGGGCCGCCGCGCATGAACGCTCGCAACCGCTCAGATGCACTTCGGCGTGCGCGGGCAGCCGGGCCGCGAGGCGCAGGGCATCGGCTTTCGTATCGGCGCGGCTTTTTGCGCAGCCCGCCGAGCCGGTGCATGCAATCAGTCGCGCGAGCGGGGCGGCGGGGTCCGTAACGAGATCCAGTGTGTGCAGTTGCTCGATGGTATGCGCCATCGCGCCGGCCGCTACGTTGGGTAGCAGCACGCCCTGCCACGGCGTGATGCGCAGCGTGCCGTCGCCCTGCGATTGCGCGAGCGAGGCGAGTGCGTCGAGCGTGCCGGCGTCGATCCTGCCGAGCGGCGGTTGCGCGCCGGCGTAGCCGCTGCCGTCGGCGTGCAACGCGTGTGCGCCGAGGCGTGCTGCGGTATCGGTCGATGCGCGACGCCATCGGCACACGGCCGCGTCGCGCAACGGCGCGAAATCCAGGTAGCGCCAGGCGTGTTGCAGGACTGCGTTCGCGCCATGAACTGCGCAGACTTCGCGCATGCGGCGTTCACCGTCTTGCGCGAGGTCGAGGAAGGCATGCAGCAGCGCGCGGAGCAAGGCGGGGACCTGCGCAGGCGCAACGGCGGCAAGCGCGCCGTCGCGAGGCGTGCCTGCCAGGCCGAATGCAAACGCTACGCCGTCCCGGTGGGCAAACGCCGCGAGCCAGATATCGTGCGGATGATCGAGCGCGACAAGGCGCTCGCCGCCGTCCACGAGAACAGCGAATTTCGGCGAGAGCGCCGCGAAGCGCGGCTCGCCTTGCAGCACGTCGAGGATCGGCGCGACGAGTTGCGTCGTATCGAAGCAGGCCTGGGGATCGCAGCCCGCGAGCGGGCTCAGCATCAGGTTGCGCAGATCGTCGGCGACGCAGGCATTTTCGTAGGCTGTTGCGTCGCCTTCGCCGCCGGGCACGCCGGCATCGGGTCCGAGGCCCGCACGCATCAGTGCTTCGCTCAACGCGTGTTCGCTGCCTGCGCGCACGCCGCGCACCTGCAGGTTCGCGCGGTTCGTCAGTTCGATGATTCCGTTTGCCTGCGTGCGCGCCGCGTTAGCGACGGCTCGCGCCTGTGCCGTCGTGAGCGTGCCGCCGGGCAGGCGGATGCGGCACAGGCCGCCGTCACGCGCCGCGACCACGCGCAAGAGCCCGGGGCACGCCGAATGGCGCGCGCCGGCGGAGGCAGGGCAAGCAAGGGGGGATTCGTGTTTCAAGGGCACACCAGGTTCGGGCCGCGCGGGGCGCAAAGGGCTTTGCGGTTTCCTTCCGGGGCAGGCAGCGAATCTGACCCGGGCTCATCGGGCGCCGGCGGACACGGTATTATGCCCGTTTTCAGGCGCAGCCCCGGGCAAAGGGCTGCTTTTGCAGGGCGCAAATGCAGGATTGGAACGGAGAGTGCATGCAGGGCACGCATGTGTGGCTGACGGTGGTCGGCATCGGCGAGGACGGTTATGCGGGACTCGGGCGCGCGGCGCGGCGCGCGCTTTTCGAGGCCCAGGTGGTGATGGGCGGTGCGCGCCATCTCGCGCTGCTGCCCGCGCGCGTGCGCGCACGCCGCAAGCCCTGGCCGCAGCCATTCAGCGTCTATAGCGTGCTTGCGCAGCGCGAGGCGGGTTTGCGGGTGTGCGTGCTGGCCAGCGGCGACCCCATGCTGTTCGGTGTCGGCGCAACGCTGGCACGGTGCATCGCACCCGAGGAGATGGCGGTGCTGCCCGCGCCGTCGTCGCTGTCGCTGGCCGCTGCGCAGCTGGGCTGGGCGCTCCAGGACGTGGCAGCGGTCTCGCTGGTCGGCCGGCCGCTCGACGGGCTGCGGCGTCATCTGCATGCGGGTTCGCGTGTGCTGGCTCTGAGCGCCGATGGCCGCACGCCAGCCGCACTCGCGGCGTGGCTCGCAACGCTCGGCTTCGGCGCCACGCGCCTGACCGTGTTCGAGCACCTGGGCGGCGAGCGCGAGCGTCGCCTCGACGGCCGCGCCGATGCCTGGCAGGCCAGCAAAGTCGCTGCCCTCAATCTCGTCGCCTTCGAATGCGCGGCCGATGCGAATGCCAACGCGCACGCATGGACCCTAACCCCTGGTTTGCCCGACGAGGCCTACCTGCACGACGGCCAGCTCACGAAGCGCGACGTGCGCGCGCTCACGCTCGCGCGGCTTGCGCCCACGGCGGGCGCGCTGTTGTGGGACGTGGGCGCGGGCAGCGGCTCGATCGGCATCGAATGGATGCGTGCGCATCCAGCATGCCGTGCGATCGCCATCGAATCGAATGTCGAGCGCCAGCGTTTCATCGAACACAATCGCGAGGCGCTGGGCGTGCCCGCGCTGCAACTCGTCGCGGGCCGCGCACCCGACGCCCTGGCGGGTCTCGCGGCGCCGGACGCCGTGTTCATCGGCGGCGGCGTGACGGTGCCCGGCGTGCTGGAGACCTGCTGGGACCGGCTTGCAAGCGGAGGTCGCCTCGTGGCGAATGCCGTGACGGTGCAAAGCGAAGCCGCGCTCGTTGCCTGGCGCGCGCAGCACGGCGGCACGCTCACGCGCATCGGCATCGGCGAAGCGGAACCGCTCGGCCGCTTCGATACGTGGCGCCAGGCGCTGCCGGTCACGCTCTACGAGGCCACGAAACCGTGACGCCGCGCCTGCTCCTGCTGGGCGGCACCGGCGACGCGCTGCGCATCGCCCGGCAACTGGCTGCGCAACATGTCTATAGCCTCGCGGGCCTCGGCCGCGTGCCCGACGATCTTGCCTGCGAGGTGCGGGTGGGCGGCTTTGGCGGCGCCGAAGGTCTCGCGCGTTATCTGGAGACAGCGCGTATCGCCGTGGTGGCCGATGCGACGCATCCCTACGCGGCGCAGATCAGCGCGAACGCGGCGCGCGCGTGCGCCGCAACCGGCGTGGCGTATTGGGCGTTGCGGCGCGCACCGTGGCACCCGCAGCCCGGCGACGACTGGCGCCTGGTCGACGGCTGGCAGGGTGCGATGGCCGCGCTCGCGCGCTTCGAACGCCCGCTCTTCACACTGGGGCGCGAGCCGCTCGCCCACCTCGACGAGGTGCCCGCGCATCAGCACTGGACCGTCCGTTGCCTCGAAGCGCATCCGGGCCACGCGCGCGCGCGCGTGATCGACGCGCGCGGCCCGTTCACGCCCGAGGGCGAACGCGCGTTGTTCGACGAAGCGCGCATCGACGTGGTGGTCAGCAAGAACAGTGGCGGCGCGGCCACCGAGGCGAAGCTCGGCGTGGCACGCGAACGGCGCCTGCCGGTCGTGATGCTGCGCCGCCCGGTGCTACCGGCGGCTGAACGCGAGTTCGAGTCGGCGGAGTCGCTGCTCGACGCGCTGGCCGCCGCCCATTTCCTTCGGAGCACCAGGCAATGACCGTCTTTTTCATCGGCGCCGGACCGGGCGACCCGGAACTCATCACCGTCAAAGGGCAGCGGCTCGTACGTAGTTGTCCTGTGATCCTCTATGCGGGATCGCTCGTGCCGCCCGCAGTGCTGGAAGGGCATCGCGCCGGGCAGGTCGTGGACACCGCGCCGCTCACCCTCGACGAAATCGTCGCGCTGCTGCACGAGGCACATCGCAACGGCCACGATGTCGCGCGCGTGCATTCGGGCGACCCCTCGCTTTACGGCGCGATCGGCGAGCAGATTCGCCGCCTGCGCGAGCTTGGCATTCCTTATGAAATCGTGCCAGGCGTCACGGCGACGGCGGCTTGCGCGGCGGCGCTCGGCTGCGAGCTCACGCTGCCGGGCGTCTCGCAAACGCTCATTCTCACGCGCTACGCGACGAAAACCGCGATGCCCGAGGGCGAGCAACTGGGCGATCTCGCTCGCCACCGCGCGACGCTGGCGATCCACCTGGGCGTGCGCCATCTCGCGCGCATTGTCGAAGAGCTGCGCCCGCATTACGGCAATGCCTGCCCGGTCGCCGTGATCTATCGGGCCAGCTGGCCCGACGAAGAGCGCGTGACGGGCACGCTGGCCGACATCGTGGAGAAGGTGCGCGCCACCGATATCGAGCGCACGGCGCTCATTCTGGTGGGCGATGTGCTGGCGGCGGAAGGTTTCGCCGATTCGACGCTTTACGGCGCGGCGAAGCGCTAAGCGCAGGGCAGGGAAGCGCCGGACGCGCATGGCGCCCGGCACAATCGAGGCAGAGACCGCCGTATCAGTGCGCGCTTGCGTGCGTATGACCCGCATGCGCGCGCGGCTGCGTCACCACGCTGACCGCCGCGAGCACGATCACGTTCACGCCGAGCGCGAGGAAGCCGATGTTGATGTCCTTGAGCGCATCGGGCGCGAACGGAATGAGCTGCGCGACGCTTACGTGCATGAGCGTGGTCACGACCACCACGGCCACGCCCGCGAGGATCCCGCAGAACGCCCCTTGCTTCGTGACGCGGTTGCGCGCCGAGAGGCTGCACACGAGCGCCGGGAACAGTTGCGTCACGAAGTTGTAGCCCATCAGCAGCAGCGCGACGATGGTGTCGCCGCCCTTCAATGCGAAGCCCACAGCCACGAGCGCGACCACCGGCACGAGCATGCGTGCGAGGTTGCGCACGCGGGCGTCGTCGGCATTCTTCATCAGCGCGCCGCGATAGACGTCGTTGGCGAGCAGCGTGGAGGCGGTGGTGAGGATCATCGAGCCCGGCACGAGTGCCGTGAGCACGCCGGCCGCGCCGATCACGCCGACGAACCACGGATCGAAGGTCTGCAGCGCGAGCTTGAAGAGCGAGAGGTCGATGTCGCCGCCCTTGAGGCCGGGCACCTTCAGCACGGCGGCGAAGCCGCAGAAGAACACGAACAGCAGGATCAGCTGGTAGAGCGGCAGGATTGCCGCATTGCGGCGGAAGATGCGTTCGTTCTTCGCGGTATAGACCGAGCCGAACGTATGCGGCCACATGAAGAAGCCGAGTGCCGTGAGCAGCACCGTGGACTGGAACCACGTCACGCTCTGGCCTTTGGCCGGGAACGTGAGGAAGCCTGGCTTGGCGGCGTCGATGGCGCGGAACATGTCGCCGAGGCTGCCGTAGTGATGGATCGGCAGATAGATGCCGAGGAAGATGGCGACCGCCAGAATCATCGTATCCTTCACGACCGAATTCCAGGCGCAGCCGCGCACGCCCGAAACGATCACGTAGGCGGTCACGACGACTGCGCCGATCCAGACCGCCGCCGTGGAAGGAATCGCCCCGTAGGAGGCCGTGGAGACGATGATGCCGAGCCCCTTGAGTTGCAGCACGAGATACGGCACGAGGGCCGCCACGCCGACGAGCGCGACCAGCACGCCCAGCGCGGGGCTCTGATACTTGCGCGCGAAGAAGTGGGGCTGCGAGACGAGCCGGTGCGCTTTCGCGAAACGCCAGATGGGCGGCAGCATCCAGTACGAGAGGATGTACGCGAGCGTGGCGTAGGCGAGGATGTAGTAGACCGGCGCGCCCTTGCCGTAGGCAAAGCCGCTGCCGCCGAGGAAGGTGAACGTCGTATAGATTTCGCCCGCC
The DNA here is from genome assembly GCF_905220215.1 of Paraburkholderia sp. J12. NCBI lineage: Bacteria > Pseudomonadati > Pseudomonadota > Betaproteobacteria > Burkholderiales > Burkholderiaceae > Paraburkholderia > Paraburkholderia sp. J12. Next base: position 87,871 of record NZ_CAJMZC010000008.1, on the reverse strand, counting down.
ATGAGCAGGAACACGAAGGCGGTGCCGAAGCTGCGCCCGCCCACCGACCACTGCTCGAGATCCATGTCGTGGCCGCGCCGCGCGCGCATGCCCAGATAGAGCGCGACCAGCGTGATCGCCGCGATGAGAACGAGCGCGCTCATGATTGCACCTCGCCGGCGTCGTTCAGGGGCGCGCGGTTGACGGGATCGAGCCGGTATACGATCGCCATGATGACCGCGGTGAGCACGACCCACATCACGATCCAGGCCAGCACGAGCGGCATGCCGAGCACGAGCGGCTCGGTGCGGTTGACGAACGGCACTCCGAGCAGGATGCCGATGAAGGGCAAGGCAGCGAGCAACCGCAATGACATGAACCACTCCTCTTATATAAAAGGACTACGTCGTGACCAGCGCCGTTGCGCTCACTCTATGCTCGCCGAGGGCACGCCGTAAAGGCGCCAATAATGCCGTATGCTTTTTGAAAGCATGCTGCGCCGCGGGATCGCGGCCGGGCGCGGGCGGCGCGTGCCGCAGAACAGGCACGCGTGCCGCCGATCCAGTTACACTGCACGCGAGCCGGGTCCCGGGGGTGCACGCCCGGGCCGGACTATCCCTACCGGATCGACTTCATGATCGAAAGCCTCATTTCAGACGTTTTGTTCGGCTTCACCGGACTCATCAGCATCATCAATCCCATCGGCATTGCGTTCGTCTTTCTCGACCGCACGGCCTGGCTCAGCGACGAAGAGCGGCGCCAGCTCGCCTGGCGCGTGGCCATGAACGCGTTCTTCGTGCTGCTCGTGGCGTTTTTCGTCGGCACGCCGATCCTGCATTTCTTCGGCATCTCCATGGAGGCGCTGCGCATCGGCGGCGGTCTGGCGGTGGCCGTGAGCGGCTGGCAAATGCTCAACGCGCCCGAAACGCCGGTGGAAAAAGAGCAGGATCCCGCGATCAAGCGCGTCGGTCCCGAGTCGGCCACGGGCAAGGCGTTTTTCCCGCTCACGGTGCCGCTCACCACGGGGCCCGGTTCCATCGCCACGGCCATTGCGCTGAATGCGAACCGCACGCACAAGCTTTCGGCCTGGCTGCTTTCGGGCATTGCCTCGATTGCGATTTCCGCGCTCGTGATGGTCGTGATCTATTACGTGTACAGCCGCGCCGCGCGCCTTTCGAAATACCTCGGCGTGGAAGGCACGCGCGTCGCCATGCGCATTTCGTCGTTCCTGCTGCTGTGCATCGGCGTGCAGATCATTCTGACCGGGCTCACGGGTTTTCTCACCCCTATCGCCGACCTGCGCGGCACAAACTGACCGACCGTCACGAAGGAGTGCAACATGTGCCGCTGGCTCGCTTATTCGGGCAATCCCGTCCATCTGGAAACCGTGCTGTTCCGCGCGCGTCATTCGCTGATCGACCAGAGCCTGCATTCGACGCTCGGCGCGACGACGACCAACGGCGACGGCTTCGGCCTCGGCTGGTACCAGCATCCGCACGACATTCCCTATCGCTACCGCAGCATCCAGCCCGCCTGGAACGATCGCAACCTGCGCGAGCTCGCGCGCGCCGTTACGGCGCCGATGTTCCTCGCGCATATCCGCGCGGCCACGCATACGCCGGTGCAGGAAACCAACTGCCATCCGTTTCGCCACCGGCGCTGGATGTTCGCGCATAACGGATTGATCGAGAGTTTTCCGCTAGTGCGGCGCGATCTGCTGGTGGCCATCGATCCGGGGCGCTTCAACGCGCTCGAAGGATCGACCGATTCGGAAGTGATGTTCTATCTGGCGATGACGTTCGGGCTCGAGCACGAACCCGTGCCCGCGCTCGAACGCATGGCGGGGTTCGTCGAGGCGACGGCGAAGCGCCGCGGCATCGAGCGTCCGCTCAACATGACCATCTGCGCCAGCGACGGCGAGCAGCTCGTGGCCGTGCGTTATTCGAGCGAGGGCAAGTCGCGCTCGCTCTATCACAGCAACTCGTTCAAGCATCTGCACGAACTCTATCCCGACGATCCGCGCATCACCGCCGCCGGCGACGACGCCTATCTGATCGTCTCGGAGCCGCTCGTCGATCTGCCCGACGCGTGGGCTGAGGTGCCGGAATCCACGGCCATCGTCGTGCGCGGCCCGCAGGTGGACTACCGGCAGTTCGTGCCGGTCAGCCCCTGACTTCGCGACGGCGCGTTCGCGCGGGCGCTTACGCCGGCCTTGGCACGGCCGGCCGCCGTGCGGCGGCACGCGCGAGCACTTCGTCGAACCGGGCGGCATCGACGGGCTTCACGAGGTGCATTTCGAAGCCCGCCGCGCGCGTGAGTTCCACGTCGGCGGCCTGGCCGAAACCGGTCATCGCGGCGAACAACGTATTCGCAAGCCGCGCCTCCTCGCGCAATTCGCGCAGCGCGGCATAGCCGTCGATCTCGGGCATGGCGATGTCGATCAGCGCGGCGTCCGGCGTGAAATCCACGATCCGCTCGCGCGCCTGTCTTGCGCTATAGGCGACGCGCACGTCGTGACCCTTGAGTTCGAACAGCATCGCGAGACTATCGGCGGAGTCGCGGTTGTCGTCGACGATCAGCACGCGCAGCGCGGGCACGGACGGTGCCGCCTGCGCGTCCGCGAGCGTCGGCGAGAACGGCGACAGCAGCGTATGCCCATGCGCGCCGATGCGCTCGAGCGGCAAGCGGACGGTGAACGTGCTGCCGGTGCCCGGTCCCGCGCTCGTTGCGGAAATCGTGCCGCCGTGCAGTTCCACCAGCGAGCGGCACAGCATCAGGCCGATGCCGAGACCCGTTTCGCTCGGGCTCGGCATGGTGCGGTCCTGGCTGAAGAGCCCGAAAATCGATTCGAAGGTGCCGTGCCGCAGCCCCCGGCCCTGGTCGCGAACCTGGATTTGCGCGACCCGCGAAACGGTATGCACGTCGACGACGATGCGGCTGCCGTCCGGCGAGAACTTCGAGGCATTGTGCAGCAGGTTCTGCAGGACCTGGACGAGGCGCGTATGGTCGCCGATCATGCGCAGCGGCGTATCGGGCATCTGCACGTCCACCTGCTGGTTGCGCGCGGCAGTGAACGGTTGCGCCGCTTCTATGGCATGCGCGATCACTTCATGCAGTTCCAGCGGCGCTTCGCGCAACTCGATCTTGCCGGAGGTGATGCGGCCCACGTCGAGCAGATCGTCCACGAGACGCGTGAGATGCGTGATCTGCCGCTCGATGAGGTCGCGCGCGCGGTCCATCTCGGCGCTTGCCTGCGGCACGAGCCGCATGGTCGCAATGGCGTTGCGCACCGGCGCGAGCGGATTGCGCAGTTCGTGGGCCAGCAGCGCGAGGAACTGCTTCATCTGCTCGCTCGAATGTTCGAGTTCGTCGTTGCGGCGGCTCTCGGTCATGTCGCGCGTGACCTTCGCGAAACCGGTGAGATGGCCGTGCGCGTCGTGGATCGCCGTCAAGGTGACGTTGGCCCAGAACATCGAGCCGTCCTTGCGCACGCGCCAGCCTTCGTTCACGCTGCGGCCCTGTTCGGCGGCGCGGCGCAGTTCGCCTTCGGGCTGGCCTTCGGCCATGTCCTCGGATGGATAGAACACCGAAACATGCTGGCCGATGATTTCGGCCGGTCGATAGCCGATCAGGTTGGTCGCGCCGCTGTTCCAGCTCACCACCTGGCCTTCGGGGTCGAGCATGAAGATCGCGTAGTCGCTCACGTTTTCCACGAGAAGCCGGAAGCGCTCTTCGGAGAGGCGCAGCGCCTCCACCTGGCGGCGTTCGACCGTGAGGTCGCGCGTGACTTTCGCGAAGCCCGCGAGCGAGCCGTCGTTCTCGCGCAGCGCGGTGATGACGACGTTGGCCCAGAACATCGTGCCGTCCTTGCGCACGCGCCAGCCTTCGTCGTTGAAGCGGCCGTGCAGCACGGCCTGCTCGAGTTCGTGCTCGGGCCAGCGCCGCGCCTTGGCTTCTTCGGTATAGAAGCGCGAAAAATGCTCGCCGATGATTTCGTGGGCTTCGTAGCCCTTGATGCGCGCGGCGCCGCGATTCCAGGTCGCCACGCAGCCGTCGGGATCGAGCAGGAAGATCGCGTAGTCTTCGATGGGCTGCACGAGCGCCTCGAAACGGCGGCTGCTGCGGCCGGCGGCGGCGAGGCTCTCGGCCTGCGGGGCGGCGCTGCCTTGCGGCACGAGGCCGGAATCGGACTTCGTCATGGTCCTCGAACAGGTAGGGGGCAATGCAGGCGGGGTGCGGCCGAGCTTACCACGCGCGTTGTCCCGAGCGATCGTACTTCTCGGCCATCGCCGGAATGCCCACGCGCACGTGCCGCTGGGCGCGCCGCACCTGGCGCGTGAGCAGCACGACGTGTGGCGGCACCACGCGGCGCTGCCGCAGCGTCCAGAACGCGCCGCGCAGCAGCGCGAAACCCGCAGGCCCGAGCGAGCGCTGGCGCGCAAAGACCGCCAGCGCCCGGCCGGTGGCGGCGAGCGCGTCGCGCGCCGGCAGGCGCATCCAGGCGACCCACGCCGAATTGCGTGCGAGCGTGCAGTGCTGCGCGCGCGTGAACCAGCGGTAGAGCGGCTCGCGATGGGCGAGCGCGTTTTCGCAGTAGACGATCGAATGGCCCGCGGAAAGCACGTCGAGGGCGGCGAGCTCTTCGGCGCCGCCGCGCGAGAGCCGCTCTTCGTAGCCGCCCAGTTCGCGGAATACGCTGACCCGCAAAATGCACGCACCCGCCATGAAACTGGTCAGCGCGAGGCCGGGCAGGCCGTCGCTGCCGGGCGAAGTGGCGGCGAACATCAGACAGGCGGGATGGATCTCGCGCTCGTCGGGGTCGGCCACGCAGGCATTGAGCACGGCCACGCCGGGATTCGCGTCGAGCAGTTGCGCCGCGCGTGTCAGCGCGCCGGGGGCGAACCAGGTGCTGTCGTCGCAGCAGGCCACGTACTCGGTGCGCGCGAGCGCCACGGCGCGATTGAAGCCGGCCATGCCGCGGTCGCGCAGGCCCTGGACGATGCGCACCTGCGGAAACAGCGAGGCGAGCAGGCCGATGGTGGAGTCGGTCGAGCCGTTGTCGGCCACGATCACCTGGGGGTGCTCCGGCAACGCGATGAGGCGCGCGACGGTATCGACGGTCTGGCGGACGTGATTGCGCGTCAGCACGACCACGGTTACGCGCGAGGCGGGCTGGGAACCGGGGGCAGGGGCTAAAGCGTTCATCGCGGTCGAGCGGCGCAAGCCGGACGTCCATGTTGTAGTGATTGCAATCAGCATACGCCGAAGGCGCGCGGCGTGCACCCCGTACAGCGGGCCCGGAAGCGGCGGCCGCAGCGGCGTTTGCCGGCCATTTCCAGGCATTTCCCGGCAGATTCGCGGACGAGGGCGCGCAAGGGGCGTGCCCGGTGGCGCGGCGGCTGGCTTTTCGCCGGAATGCCCCTTTTTGGCGCTATCAATCAGTTGCGCGCGGCGACTTCGTCGAGGTGGTAGAGCAGGTCGGCGGGGTCTTCGTACACGCGCAGCGCGCCCGCACGTTCGAGTTCCTGGGTGCCGTAGCCGCCCGAAAGCAGCCCGACGCCGAGTGCGCGGCAGCGTTGCGCCGCCAGCATGTCCCAGACGCTGTCGCCCACCACGATGCAACGTTCGATCGGCACGTTGAGCCGCAACGCCGCGCCGACGAAGAGGTCCGGGTCGGGCTTCGCGTGGCGCACCTCGTCGCGCGTGACGACGGTCGTGACGGCCGGATCCACGCCGAGCGCGGCGAGGTTCACGGACGCCGTTTCGAGCCTGCCGCTGGTGGCGATCGCCCAGGGAATCTGCGCGGCGGTGAGCGCGTCGAGCAGGGCGCGGGCGCCCGGCAGCGGACGGATCTGGTCGGCGTGGCGGCGGTAGGCGTCGGCATGCAATTGCTGCAGGCGCTGAAGGCGTTCGGGCGAGATCGCTTCGTGCGTTTCGCGCAGCAGCTGGTTCATGAAGAGGCCGCCGCTCATGCCGATGCGGCGATGAATGCGCCATACGGAGAGCTCGATGCCGTCGGCGTCGAGCGCGTTTTTCCACGCGAGCACGTGTTGATAGACGCTATCGACGAGCGTGCCGTCGAGGTCGAACAGAAAGGCGGTGTCGTTGCGCATCGGAAACTCCGGGGAAGCAGACGGCGACGCGCGATGTTGCAGCGCCGCGCGAAAAAAGTGTACGCCGGTCGCCCGGTGCGTGCGTCCGGCGCGCTGGCGTTTCGCGCGTCAAGGCGTGGCGGGCAGGCGTTTCACCGAAGTCGCAGTGGAGGTATGCGGATACATGAGGAGCAGCACGCGCAGCACGCCATTGGTCCAGCCGAAGCCATCCTGCAGCGGATATTCTCCGCCGCCCGCCGATGTCGCATCGGCTGCCGCCGCGCTCACGTCATACTTTTCCACGAGCTTGTGCGTGCGCCGGTAGTAGAGCAGATTCGTCGCGATCCAGCGCGTGGCGATGGTCTGCGCCAGAGCGTCTTCGCCGTAGCGGCGCAGTCCCATGACCGCGAGGTACTGCAGCGGCGCCCAGCCGTTGGGCTCGTCCCATTGCTGGCCGGTCGAGACCTGGGTGGTGGCGAGGCCGCCCGGCCGCAGCAGGCCGGCGCGCACGGCTGCGGCCACGTCGCGCGCCTGCTGGCGCGTGGCGATGCCCGTGTAAAGCGGCAGGACCGTGGCCGCGGTGAGGCGATGCGTGAGCCTGCCATGCACGAAGTCGTAATCGCTGAAGGCGTGCAGCTTCGGATCCCACAGCACGCGGTCGATCGCGGCGGTGCGTTGCTGGGCGCGCTGCGCAAACGCCCGCGCCTCGCTCGCGTCGCCCTTCAATCCATAGGCCTTTGCGAGCGTGCGTTCGAGATCGGCGAGCAGGCTGTTGAGATCGACGGGAACGAGCGAGGTGACGTCGATGGTGGCGAGCGTGCGATGGTCCGCCAGCCAGCGCGAACTGAAATCCCAGCCCGTTTCGCCGCCCGCGCGCAGATTGCGCCACAGATCCCCGGCGTCGCGCTGCGGCGTTGCCTTCGCGGTCAGCACGTCTTCGCGGTACGACTCGTCGCGCGGCGCGGAGCGCGCGTCCCAGTAGCGGTTGAGGAGCGTACCGTCGGCAAGCCGGACCACGTGGGCGGACGCCTTGCCCGGCTTCAGCCCTTGCGCGCCGGCCATCCAGTAGTCGTACTCCTTGCGCAACTGCGGGAGATAGCGCACGTAGACGGTGTCGCCGTCGCGTTGCGCCGCGAGGCTCACCATCTGCGCGAAGAATGGCGGCTGCGAGCGGCTCAGGTAGTAGCTGCGGTTGCCGTTGGGGATATGGCCGTAGCGATCGATCAGGGTAGCGAAGTTATTGAGCTCGTCGAGCAAGAGTTCATGGCGGCCGCTCGCTTCGAGCCCGAGCATGATGAAGTACGAATCCCAGTAGTAAATCTCGTTGAAGCGGCCGCCGGGCACGACATAGGGATACGGCAGCGACAGCAGCGACGAACCTGCCTGCTGGGTGGTGTCGGGGTTGCGGCGCAGCACGTTCCAGAGCGTATCGATGTGGGCCACCACGTCCTGGTTCGGATCGGAAACATAGTGTCCGTCGGCTTGCGGCGGCGCGGAAAAATAGCGTTGCACGAACTGCGTGAGCGCGGCTTTGCGTGCCGTGGGGTTGCGCAGCCCGGCGTTCTGTTGCTGCCAGCTTGCGTAGGCCGATGCGATCTCTTCCGGCGGGGCCTTGGGAGTCATGTCGGCGAAGGTCTTGCTGTCCGCATAGACCTGCGAGAGTTCCACGTCGCGATAGAGCAGGCCGTAGAGCTCCGAGGGCGGCAGCGGTTCGACCTGGAGATCCTGCACGGGGGCTGGGCTTTGAGCCGGTTGTGCTGCTTCGGCCGAAGAGGCAGCAATGCCGAACGTGGCGGCGAGGGCGATGCATAGCGCGACGGCCGGGGCGAGTCCTGCCGCACGAGCGCCATGCTGTTTCGGATCGGAAAGCGTAGGGAAAAAGCGGAACGGATTCGGCATGGCTTTCGTGTGCAATAAGCGGAAGACGGTTCGGCCGCGAGGCGTCACATTCGCGGCAAACCGGTAGGCCCAAGCAATTCGCGTTCCGCCGTGGGGAGTGCGGCGACGATCTTGCACAACAAAGACGGCGTGGTGCTGTATCTCAAATTAAGATAATTCGTATTCGCCATATCGCGTTGCGAGATATCCCGACGTGAAGCCAAACTTGCGCAAAACACACCTCCATAGGAGACAGCGTCATGCGCACTCAGGTTGGCATCATCGGCGCAGGCCCGGCGGGCTTGCTGCTTTCTCATCTTCTTCATCTGCGCGGCATCGATTCGGTGGTGCTGGAGCGGCGCGGCCGCGACGAGATCGAATCGACGATCCGTGCCGGCGTGCTTGAGCAGGGCACGATGGACCTCTTGACCGAAGCGGGCGTGGGCGAGCGCATGAAGGCGGAAGGGGCCGTGCATCACGGCTTCGAACTGGCCTTCGAAGGCCGGCGCCGGCGCATCGATCTCACCGGCCTCACCGGCAAATCGATCACTGTCTATGCACAGCACGAGGTGCTCAAGGACCTCGTCGCCGCGCGTATGGCCGCCGGCGGCAAGGTGTTCTTCGACGTCTCCGATACCTCGATTCACGGCATCGAAACCGATCACCCCTCGCTTCGCTTCGTACACGAAGGCGAACCGCACGAACTGCAGTGCGATTACGTGATCGGTTGCGACGGCTTTCATGGCGTTTCGCGCGCCGCGATTCCGGCCGGCCGCCGCGAGGACTACGAGCGTGTCTTCCCGTTCGGCTGGTTCGGCATCCTCGTGGAAGCGCCGCCGTCTTCCGATGAACTGATCTATGCGCGCCACGAGCGCGGTTTCGCGCTCGTCAGCACGCGCTCGCCGAATGTGCAGCGCATGTATTTCCAGTGCGATCCCGCGGATTCCGTCGATAACTGGTCGGACGACCGCATCTGGTCGGAACTCCACGCGCGCGTCGATTCGGCGGATGGTCAGCAGGTGGTGGAAGGCCGGATTTTCCAGAAAAACATCGTGGGCATGCGCAGTTTCGTATCGGCAACCATGCAGCATGGCCGGCTTTTTCTCGCGGGCGACGCGGCGCATATCGTGCCGCCTACGGGCGCGAAGGGCCTCAACCTGGCGGTGGCCGACGTGCGCGTGCTGACGGCGGCGCTGGTGGCGTTTTACCGGGAAGGCCGCATGGATCTGCTCGACGCCTATAGCGAAACCGCGCTGCGCCGCATCTGGCGCGCGGAGCACTTCTCGTACTGGATGACGCGCATGATGCACCGCCTCGACGACGCCTCGCCCTTCGAGCAGCGCTTGCAGGTAGCGGAACTGGAGCATGTCACGACCTCGCGCGCGGCGGCGACGGCGATGGCGGAAAACTACGTGGGCGCCGTCGCCGTGTGACGGTGGAGGGGGCGGCGCGGATACCGCGCCCGCCCCATTCAACCGGCGCTAGACGGCATCGAGCGGCGCGATGCCCAGTTCCGCGGCGAGTTCGCCGAACGGCTTTTTCACGGAGTCGGGCAGGTCGATCGTGACCGTGTGGCGCGCGCGGTTGGCCGCTTCGTACTGGCCGGGGTATTGCACCGGCTCGTCGGGATGTTGCGGCGGACACCCCAGCAGATAGTCGAGAAACGACTCCACTTCCTGCGAGCGCCACGTCTGGTTGAAGTCCACCTGCGGATCGAGCACGAGCGCGAAGAGATTGTTGGTCGCGATGCCGTTGCGCGGATTGTCGGGGTGGATCGTGCCGCCGCCCGAAAGCACGCCGGCCAGCAGCTCGGCGACGAGGCCGAGCGCATAGCCCTTGTGCGCGCCGAACGGCAGCAGGGCGCCCGGCGGGTCCGCGAACAGCACATTCGGGTCCGTGCTCGGATTGCCATCGGCGTCGATCAGCGAGCCAGGAGGCGCAGGGCGGCCATTTTCGGCGAGCACGCGCGCCTTGTTTACGGCGATGGCGCTCGTCGCGATATCGACCACGAACGGCGGTCGCCCGCCCGGCAGCGGCCCCGCGAAACAGAGCGGATTGGTCGTGAGCCGCGCCTCGCGCCCGCCATACGGCGCGACGACCGGCGGCCGGTTCACCACGTTGCTGAACGCGAGCAGCACGTAGCCCTGCTGCGCAACCATCTCGCCGTACTGCCCCATGCGCCCCAGGTGGTGGCTGTGGCGCAACGTCACGATGCACTGGCCGTGCTCGTGCACGCGTGCAATGGCGTCGTCGATCACCACCTTGCCCACGTGCTGGCCGAAGCCATGATGGCCGTTGTAGCCGATCAGGCTGCCGCGGTCCACGACGCGCTCCGGGCGGCCGTCGGGCGTGACGAAGCCCGCTTCGACGCCGCGTTTGTAGTTCGGCAGGATCGAGAGCCCGTGGCTCGAATAGCCCACGCGGTCCGATTCGACGAGGTGATCGGCCACGTCGGCGGCGATGTCGGCGGGCACCGAGAGTTTCATCAGCACGTCGGCGGCGAATCGGCGTGCGTCATCGATTGCGACTTCCATCTGCGGCTCCTTGCCGGTTGTGCGTCAAAAGAGAGTGTGCGGGCTCGTCAGATCCAGGTCAGATCCAGCCCAGCCAGCGCCACCACGTAGCGGCGAAAAGCAGCAGCAGCGCGTAGCCCACGATCGTCAGCGCGATGCCCACGCGCGCGAACTGCTTCGCGGTGAAGGTGTCGGTGGCGAGGCACACCATGTTCTGCGGCGCGTTGATCGGCAGGATGAAGCCGAAGCTCACCACGTAGCCCAGCAGCATCGTGAGCCCGAGGCGGCTGAAATCGCCCTGCATCGATTGCAGCACCGAAATGAGGATCGGCAGCATGGCCGAGGTGAGCGCCGTCGCGCTCGCGAAGCCAAGGTGAATCACGATCAGGAATGCCGAGAGGATGGCGAACGCGGCGAATGGCCCGGCCGTGTCGAGCCCGGTGTGATGCGCGACGAGGTCGCCCAGCCACTGGCCCGCCCGCGTCGTGAGCAATGCGGTGCCGAGGCTGATGCCGACGCCGAACACGATCACCGTGCCCCAGGGAATGCGGCTTTGCACGGTTTTCCAGTCCATCACGCCGAAGCGCGGCAACAACAGCAGCACGAGGCCGACGTAGGTGACCGAGGTGGTGTCGAAGGGATGCAGCTTGCCTTCGGTGGCCCAGAACAACAGCAGGCCCACGGAAACGCCCAGCAGACGCTTTTGCGGCCCCGTCATCGGGCCGAGCTCGCGCAGCGAGCGCTCGACCGCTTCCTTGCCGCCGGCGATCGCATCGGTCTCCGGCGGCAGCATCTTGAGCACGAGCACGAGCAGCACCGCCGACATCGCAATGGCCCACGGCGCTCCCGCGATCAGCCAGTCGAGCCAGGTCACGCGGCCGCCCAGCATCTTGTCCATGAAGCCCACCGTGAGCAGGTTCTGCGCGGCGGCCGTCTGGATTCCCACGTTCCAGATGCTGGTGGCTTCGGCCACCACGATCATGATGGCGGCGGCAATATTGGAGCGCTTGTCCACCCCGAACGCGGAGATCACGCCTACCATGATCGGCACCACGCAGGCGCTGCGCGCGGTGGCGCTCGGCACGACGAGCGAGAGCACGATGGTGACCGCGATTGCGCCGATCAGGATGCGCCGCGTGGTGGTGCCGATGAGCGAGAGGGTAACGAGTGCGATGCGCTTGTCGAGCCCCGTGACGGTCATCGCAGCGGAAATGAACAACGCGCCTGCCACGAGCGCGAGCGCCGAGTTCGAGAACCCTGCGAGCGCCATGCTGATCGCTTTGGACGTGCCGTAATAGACGCTGGGATCTTCGATGGTGGGCGCCGTGCCGATCAGAAACGCCATCAGCGAGGTGATGATGATGGCGCTCGCTTCGTACGAGACGGCTTCGGTGAGCCACACGACCACGGCAAAGGCGAGGATCGCGAGCATGCGCTGACCGGCGGGCGGCAGGCTCGCCGGCAGCGGCAGCAGCGCCACCACCACGAGCGCGACGATACCTGCGATCAGCCCCAGCGGAATGTTCTTTTTCGGCGCGGGTGCGGGGATGGCATCAGGTTTCGATACGTTCATGAGCTTGAGCTCCGTGATGAGCGGCGTGCAAGACAGGCTGCCTCATGGGCCGCGAGGGCCACGGTGCGGACAGGTTGACGGCAACGGCGGGCGGCAGGGCAAGCGTAATCGTTTTGAAGGAGGAATGCCCCCAAGCTGTTCAAAAGCCGCTTGCCGTTCGTTGTCCGCCAGAAACGACACACCCCGTGTTCCTTTCGGAAACACGGGGTGTGTCGCACGGTAGAAGGCGGGTCGCTGCTGCGGCTGGTTCCCGTCTTCGTCGTGTCGGCTTATGCCGGTGTCTTTGCAGGACTACTGGCTTGCGCCGGCGGGGGCGTTGGCTTTCTTTTCGGCGTTCTGGAGGTTCTGCGGATAGTTCGGGTCGTTCACCGCCGGGTTGTAGCCGTTTTGCTCGAGCTTCTTCAGTTCGGCGTTGTTCTTCGCGCGCGCGGCCTTGCGTTCGGCCTTGTGCTGGGCTTTGGCCTGCTTCTTCTTCTCGGCCTTCGTGAGCGGCTGGGAGGCGGCCCCCGTCGGCGCGGCGGCGGCCGGCGCGCTCGCATCCTGCGCGTAGGCAGGCACGGCGGCGCCGATCAGAAATGCGGCGGCTGCCGCGGCGAGAATCGGCATGCTGGTGGAAAGACGCATTGACTACCCCTTCTGATTGGTTGGTATGAGCTTGCCAGGGTGAGGATGCACAAGCGCGCAGCACGGTGCGGCGACCACGCACACCGCGCTGCTGCCGCAGCGATAGCCCCTCGTGCAATGTATACGATGCGCGTGACGGTGAATAGCGCGCGAAGACCCTGAGCAACCACGCTGGGCGCGAGGGGCGCGCGCCGTCTCTGCTCGAGCGGTCAGAGTCGGGCTGCGGCTTCATGGACGAGGCGCGTGCGTGTCGCCAGAGACTCGGCGTTTCGAGCCCGCACGCGCTCCACGATGGTGCGCGGCGCGGTCTCGGGGCTGCCTGCATCGAAGGGCGGAGCAGGCGCATATTCGAGCCCGAGCTGCAGCGCCTGGGCCGCTTCGTCGCCGATCAGTTCGGCCGCGAGCGTCAGCGCGAAGTCGATGCCGGCCGTTATGCCGCCGCCTGTGATCACGTTGCCGTCGCGCACCACGCGCTCTTTCACGGCAATTGCGCCGAGCGGCGTGAGCAGTTCGTGGAAGGCCCAATGCGTGGTCGCGCGGCGCCCCTTGAGCAGGCCGGCGGCCCCCAGCACGAGCGCACCCGTGCATACGGACGTGACATAGCGCGCGCCGGCGGCCTGGCGGCGCAGGAAAGCGAGCGTTTCCTCGTCAGGAATCAGGTCGCCCACGCCGCTACCGCCCGGTACGCAGAGCACGTCGAGTTGCGGGCACGTTTCGAAGGTCGTATCGGGCGTCATGACGAGGCCGGTGCTCGACGTGATACAGTCGCGCGTTTTCCAGATCAGCCGGACCTGCGTGTCCGGCATGGACGCGAGCACGTCGTAAGGCCCTGTAAGGTCGAGCTGCTGCACGCGAGGAAAGAGAAGAAAGCCGATTTGAAGCGCCATGGCGAGGTTCCGTGCGAGGTGAGGAAAAGAGGGCCGTTGTCTGGTTGCCGCCGGTCGATTGCCACTCTATCGCCGGGAACGCGCGCCAGGCCGCCAAAAAAGGCGTATTTGCTGCCAGCGGCAGAGCATCGGCCGACGGCCGGTTTGCGGGGTGTCCCGTGATAGCCGGCGTGCCTGGTGCATCGGCCCGGTAGAGTAAAGTCGGCGCCCGTCGCAGGCGCCCGCAGACAAGGAGTGACATGACTACCCCCGCTTCCCAGACCCGCTCGTTCACAACGGTCTTCCTGATCGAAATGTGGGAGCGTTTCGGCTACTACGGCATGGCCGCGCTGCTCGTGCTGTTCATGGTCGGGCAGCTCGGCTTCGACGACAGCCGCGCGAATCTCACCTGGGGCGCTTTCACGGCGCTCGTTTATGCGGCACCGTCGGTCGGCGGCTGGATCGGCGACCAGATTCTCGGCGCGCGCCGCTCGATGGTGACCGGCGCGACCATCCTCGCGGCCGGCTATCTGATGCTCGCGATGCCCGACGACAGCCTGCACCACATGTACGCCTCGCTCGGCGTGATCGTGGTGGGCAACGGGCTCTTCAAGTCGAATGCGGCGAACCTCGTGCGCCGCATCTACGAGGGCGACGACGCCCGGCTCGACAGCGCCTTCACCATCTATTACATGGCGGTGAACATCGGCTCGACGGTGTCGATGCTCGCCACGCCCTGGATCAAGGATCACTGGGGCTGGCATGCCGCGTTCGCGGTGTGCTGCGCCGGCATGCTGCTCGGCGTGCTCAACTTCCTGCTGATGCGCCGCACGCTCGCGCATATCGGCTCCATCCCGGACGACGCGCCGATCAACTACCGCTACGCGGCTTATGTTGCCGTGGGCGCCGTGGCGCTGGGCGCGGCGACGACCTTCGTGCTGCAGCACAAGGCCGTGGCGGTGAGCTGCGTGTACGCGGCGGGCGTGGCGGTGCTCGCGGTGTTCGCATGGATGCTGATGCGCGCCGAACGCGCCGAGAGGGCGGGCCTCGTCGCCGCGCTCGTGCTCATGCTGCAGGCCATTCTGTTCTTCGTGTTCTATCAGCAGATGTCCACGTCGCTCACGCTTTTCGCGCTGCGCAACGTCGATCCGGGGTTCACGCTGTTCGGCACGACGCTCTTTAGCTGGAGCGCCGCCCAGTTCCAGGCGCTCAACCCCATCTGGATCATGCTGCTTTCGCCGCTGCTCGCTTCGCTATATACCTCGCTCGCTCGCAACGGGCGCGACATGCCGGTCGCGGTGAAATACGCGCTCGGCTTCGCGGTGGTCGCAGCGGGTTTCTTCGTGTTCGCGGCGAGCGGGCGCTATGCCGTCGACGGACGCGTGTCCTCCTGGTTCATGGTGGGCGGCTACGGGCTCTACTCGCTCGGCGAACTGCTGGTGAGCGGCCTTGGCCTCGCGATGGTCGCGCGCTACGTGCCTGCGCGCATGAGCGGCTTCATGATGGGCGCGTATTTCGTGGCCACGGGCGTCTCGCAGTATCTCGGCAGTGTGGTCGCGAACTTCGCCCAGATGCCCTCGGGCGAGCTCGATCCGCTCGTTTCGCTGCCGCTCTATACGCGGCTTTTCTCGGGTCTCGGCTGGCTCGCGGCGCTCGGCATGGTGATCGCCATCGCGCTGCTGCCGCTCATGCGCCGCCTCTCGCGCGAGCATCACGAGAGCACCGCTGCGGCCTTGAACGAAGCCGCCGCCCAGCGCGAAGGCGCACGCTGAAATTACGCCGAGCGGAGTACCTGCGGGCAGCGCCGCCCGCATTCAGGCAACGCTTAAGATGAAGCGCCCGGGACGTCCTGTACGCCCGGGCGCTTTGCTTTTGCGGTGCCGTAGCGGCGTGGCGCATGCCGTTGCGGCACGCGAGCGCGACGCCCGATCGCGCGAAAAGTGCGTGACGGTAGCGCTTTTGACGCGGTGCCTGGCCGCCGCGCCCGAGTGGAGTCCAGGGCGTCGAACCAGGCGGGCCGCACGTTTACCCCTGTAAACAGGCGTCAAAATGCGTCCGGCAGTCAGCGCTGCGCAACAAATTTGCATCGACGATGCAAAAGAGTCACGCAAAACGCTTGCGCGCTTGTAGAATCCGCCGTTGAAGCACATGCATTCCGCAGTGCTTTGTTGATTCACTGACCAACACTGGTAGGAGAAACATGCCGACTTCCGCAAAGAAAGTGGCCAAAAAGGCAGCTGCCCCGGCCAAGAAGGTTGCAGCAAAGAAAGCGCCCGCCAAGACGGCCGCAGCTAAGAAGGTCGCCGTGAAGGCGTCCGGCGCACTGGCGCCGATCAAGGACACCTTCACGAAGGCCTCGCTGGCTACGCACGTCGCCGAGCGTGCCGGTGTCGAGCCGAAGGCCGCCAAGGCCGTGCTCGCCGCACTGGAAGACACGATCCTCGGTTCGGTCCACAAGAAGGGCGCCGGCGAATTCACGCTGTCGGGCCTGCTGAAGATCGTCGTGCAAGCTGTGCCGGCGAAGAAGAAGCGCTTCGGCAAGGATCCGTTCACGGGTCAGGAGCGCTGGTTCCCGGCGAAGCCTGCAACGGTTCGCATCAAGGCACGCGCACTGAAGAAGCTGAAGGACGCAGCGTCCGCGTAATTGCGGCTGTTGCTGGGTGTCGCGGCCTCCCGGCTGCGGCACACGTCAGTACCCAAAATCCCCGCCGGCATCTTGCCCGCGGGGATTTTTCATGCGCGCTCGCTGGAGGATGCGATTCATTCATAGGGTTTGTCGGCACCAGCAAGGTAATGTGTCCCGGCAAAAATTCAAGGAAGTCCATGCATAAATGTTATGACTGGCGCCTTGAAAGAATGACTGTTAAATTCAGGAATAAATGACGAATTCGCAATGTAGATTTTTCGAATTTCGACGTTCTTTGTAGTAAGCCATTCCTGGATATTATGTCTTCCGCCGACCTCCGTATCCGTCAGGTTGAAGCGTTTCGCGCCGTCATGCAGCGGCGCAACGTGACGCGCGCCGCCGAATCGCTAGGCATTTCGCAGCCCGCAGTGAGCCGCTTGCTGGCCGACTTCGAGGCAGGCGTCGGCTTCGTATTGTTCGAGCGGCGAGGCGGCCGTCTCGTGCCGACCGCGGAAGCGCATGCATTGAACGAGGAGGTCGAGCGCGCGTTCGTCGGGCTCGAACGCGTGGCGCAGGCTGCCGGGCAGATTCGCGAGCGGCGCAGGGGCGTCCTCTCGATTGCCGCTACGCCGGATCTTGCCGCCGACTTCCTGCCGCGTGTGCTCGCGTCGTTCGCTCGGGAGCATGAGGGCGTGGCGGTGGCGCTGGTCGCACACGAGTCCGCCGCTGTGCTCGAAAGCGTGGGCACGCAGCGTTGCGATCTGGGATTCGTCGCGCAGTCGATGGTGCATCCGCAGGTGCGACTCGCCACGCTCGGCGAATGGCCGATGCGCTGCATCGTGCCGCGCGGTCACCCGCTGGCGCGCAAGCGCGCGGTGAGCGCGGCCGATTGTGCGGGCCTTGCGTTCGTCTCGTTTGCCGGAACCAGCGAGCGGCGTGTGAGAGTCGACCAGGTCTTTGCGCAGGCCGGTATCGTGCGGCGCGAGGTGGCCGAGGCGGCGCTCGCGCAGTCGGTCGTGGGACTCGTGGAGGCGGGCCTGGGGATCGCGCTGGTCGATTCGCTGAGCGCCGCCGGTGCGGCTGCGCGCGTGGTGGTGAAGCGCTTTACGCCGGCCTTGCCGGAAGCGCTATATGTTGCGCGTGCTGTGCGTGCGGAGGGCGAGGCACGGCCCGCGCTTGCCGAGGCATTCGTCTCTCACGCGGAGGCTTTGCTCGCGCGATTGCGCTGATTCGAGAGGGGTTTGCCGGGATTGAGCTGGAGCGTTGCGGTGCCAGGATGGAGCCGCCAGGCGCCGGCTCGCGCCCATAAAAAAACCAGCCCGGGCTTGACGCCGTGAGCTGGTTTCCTTGCTGCAACGTGTGGTTTTTAGCGGCCACGCCGTTTGAACACAACCGGAACCGGTCTGGGAGCGGCTCCGGCACCGGGCCGAAGCCCGGCTGTGCCGTTCTATTAGAACTTGTGGCGAATGCCGAGGCTGACCAGTTCTTGCGAGCTGGAAGCCGAGTTGTAGCCGTACGAGCCGATCGAAGCGCCTGCCGACGTACCCGGCGCCGCGCCCGGCTCCTGGCCGTTGGCGTGCTGGTAAGCCGCGAGGGCGTACAGGTCGGTACGCTTGGACAGGTTGTAGTCCGCGCCGAGTGCGACCTGGTGGTACGTGTTCGACGAGTCGCCCGAACCGTGCGTGTACGTGTAGCCGAGGCCGAGCAGCAGGGCCGGGTTCAGCTGATAGCCGAGGAAGCCGCCAGCGACGTTGTACTTCTGGGTCGAAGTGAACGTCGAGAAGCCGTCCGGCTTGAACTGAACGTTGCTGTAACGTGCGCTGAACGTGAACGGACCGGCGACGTACTGTGCTGCGATCGAAGCCGTGCCGATCGACTTGGCCGAAGCGTAAGCATCGTTGATCTGGCTGTCGAACACCGCGCCCGACGTTGCACCCGACGCCCAGCCCACCACGCCGTCCGAATTCGTGCGGGCGGCCAGCGACGAAGCGTTGTCCATCATGAAGTAGCCAGCGGCAACGTTGAACGAGCCGATGCCGTACGTGCCGGCTGCACCCCAGCTTTGGCCCGAGCCGGTCGAACCGGCGACGCCGCCGAGTGCGTAGAGGCCTTCGAACTGGAAGCCGTCGATGAGCGGCGAGGTGTACTTGATCGCGTTGTTCGTGCGCGAGCTGTTGTCGTTGTTATCGACGTCGCCCGGCGTTGCGAACGTGCTGCCGAAGTAGTTGTCGGCCGTCAGCGGCTGGATCATGTCGACCAGCGGGTCGTACTGGCGACCCAGCGTGACCGTACCGTACTGGTCCGAGGTCAGGCCGACGAATGCCTGACGACCGAACATCAGGCCGCCCTGGCCGAGCTTGCCGGTGTTGATGTCAAAGCCGTTTTCCAACTGGAAAACTGCCTTCAGGCCGCCGCCCAGGTCTTCCGTGCCCTTCAGGCCCCAGCGGTCGCCGGAGATGTTGCCGCCGAAGAGGCCGACCAGGTTCTTGTTGTTGCCGTTGGCATCAACCGTGTTGTGGGCCCACTGGATCGATTCATCGATCACGCCATACAGGGTCACGCTGCTTTGTGCATGTGCCGTACCGGCAGCAGCCAGCAGTGCAAGCGAGAGGGTCGAGAGTGCGACTCGTTTCATCCAGATTTCTCCACGCAGATGATTGGTTTAGTTGTTGCGCGAAGCAGAATAACGCAGCACCTTCGTTATCAAGAACTGAAAAAAAATGAGTGTCGCAAAAAGCTGACACAGTGCCTGCAAGCCTTATAAAACGGGGCCTGCAGCGATTATTCCTGATTTAGCAATATTAGATCATTGACTCTGCATTATTGTTGTTTTTGATACTAGTGTTCGTCGGACGCGGGCTTGCGGCCGGTGGCGCCGGCCGCCGCTTCGTCTGTTTTGGCCTCTCCGGCGGCGTCGTGGCGGCGTCCCGCGGCGGCGGTCATGGCGATCGCGGCACCCGCGGCGAGCAGCACCGAACCCCAGGGATGGCGCTTGACGTAGCGGTCGGCGGCGGCCACCGTGCGGCCCGCATGGACGATCGTGAGCGCAGCGGCATAGGTCGCGCCGTCCTCCATGTGCGCGGCGGAGCGGCGGATCGGGGGGGCGGATGTACCACCGGGGCGGCGCGCGAAAGCACCGCCTTCGGCGCTGGCGTGCGTTATGGCCGTAAGGGGCGAGGCTGTGGCCGGGGCGGCACCGGCCGGTTGGTCGAATTCCGTTGCCGAGGCCATTCCTGTGGGCGTTGCGGCGGCATGGAGCGGCGCGTCGCCGGTCGCTTCGGAGGCCGCTTTACCCGCCACCGCACCAGGGTTTCCGATCGGAACGGAATGAGCCGCGCGGGCCGTAGCGGGACTGCCGTGCGGCGCGAGCACCGTGGAAGCGGCGAGCACGGAGGCGAGCTTGGCGCGGCTGCCCGGCGGCGTTTCCTCGAGGAAACCCCAGGCGCCGCGCGGGTCGTGCAGGCGTCCGCGCGCCGCCGAGAACTCCGCGCCGAGCAGGAGCACGGCCGCGGAGAAATACAGCCACATCAGCAGCACGGCGAGCGAACCGGCCGCGCCGAAGGTCGTCGCCATGCCCGCATGGGCGAGATAAAGCGCGAAGAGCTTCTTGCCGGCCGAGAACAGCACTGCCGCGACGGTGCCGCCCACCAGCGCGTCGCGCCAGAACACGTCGGCGTCGGGCAAAAAGCGCAGCAGTGCCGCGAAAGCGGCGGCCAGCACGATCAGGCCGACCGCGAATTGCAGCAGGTTTCCGATGATCACATAAGGGGAATTCCCCCACAGCCACTGCCCCACGAACGTGATGGCCGTATCCAGCACGAGCGAGACGATCAGCAGGAACGCCACGCCCAGCACGAGCGAAAACGAAATCAGCCGTACCCGCACCAGCGCGAACACGCTGGACGCCCGCTTGCCGTCCGGCGGCCACACCACGTTGAGCGCGGCATGCAGCGACGAAAAGGTTGCCGAAGCACCGATGGCGAGCAGGGACAGCGAGACGATGGTGGCAATGCCGCCCGCCTTGCCGGCCCGGTGGGCGTTCTGGACGATGGTCGTGATGCCGGCGGCGGCCTCGTCGCCCAGTACGTTGTGGACCTGGCGGAACAGTTGGCCGCGCGCGGTGTCGTCGCCGAAGAACCAGCCGGCCACCGCGATCACCATCACGAGCGTGGGAGCGAGCGAAAACGCCGAATAGAACGCGATGCTGGCGGCGAGCCCCGGGCACCGGTCGCTGAAGAACTGCCGGCAGGCGCCGACCACCCACGACGCTTCCTTGCGCGCGGCCGATTGCAGTCGTTCGGGGGAGAGCGTGGCCATGATGTTCGTTCCGTGTTGCAGGCGTGGGGCTGGCGTGGGCGGCGGGTTGGGAGCGGTCCGCCGCAGCAGTCTGGCTGCGGCGCAGCATCGTCTTGACTAAACCTTGACTAAACCTTGACTAAACCTTGACTCAATATAGCAAGCGCGATTCCTGGCCGCCTTTATCTTGCGTTCCGGCCTTCCTGAGTGATCCGTCTCTGAAATTGGGCATATACTGAAACCACCCACAACTCGAATAGCCGAGGACCGCACCATGCTGCAAATGTCCCGGCGTCAGTTCCTCAAGATCACGGCGACGTCGCTGGCAGGTTCCAGCCTCGCGTTGATGGGCTTCGCGCCCGACACCGCACTCGCCGAGGTCCGACAATACAAACTGGCGCGCACCACTGAAACCCGCAACACCTGCCCGTATTGCTCGGTGGGCTGCGGGATCCTCATGTACGGTCTCGGCGACGGCGCGAAGAACGCCACGGCCAGCATCATCCACATCGAGGGCGATCCCGACCATCCCGTCAACCGCGGCACGCTCTGCCCGAAGGGCGCAAGCCTGATCGACTTCATCCACAGCCCGGCGCGGCTCAAGTATCCCGAGTACCGCGCGGCCGGATCGAACGAGTGGAAGCGCATTTCGTGGGACGAGGCGCTCGACCGCATCGCGAAGCTCATGAAAGAGGACCGCGACGCGAACTTCGTCGAGAAGACGGAAGAAGGCAAGACCGTCAACCGCTGGCTGACCACCGGCATGCTGGCCGCCTCGGCGGGCAGCAACGAGGTCGGTTATCTCACGCATAAAGTGGCCCGCAGCATGGGCCTGCTGGCATTCGACAACCAGGCGCGTGTCTGACACGGCCCGACGGTGGCAGGTCTTGCCCCGACGTTTGGCCGTGGTGCGATGACGAACCATTGGGTCGACATTCGCAATGCGGACGTAATACTGGTGATGGGCGGCAATGCGGCCGAGGCGCACCCGTGCGGCTTCAAGTGGGTCACGGAGGCGAAAGCGCACCGCAAGGCACGGCTCGTCGTGGTCGATCCGCGCTTTAACCGCACGGCTTCCGTGGCGGACTTCTATGCGCCGATACGCACCGGCACGGACATCGCGTTCCTGGGCGGCGTGATCAACTGGCTGATCGCGAACGACCGGATCCAGCACGAGTACGTGAAGAACTACACGGACTTCACCTTCATCGTGCGCGACGATTTCGCGTTCAACGACGGCATTTATTCGGGCTACGACGCGCAAAAGCATGCGTATCCCGACAAGTCGTCGTGGGACTACGAGATCGGCGACGACGGCTTCGTGAAGACCGACCCGACGCTGCAGCATCCGCGCTGCGTCTACAACCTGCTCAGGCAGCACTACTCGCGCTACACGCCCGAGATGGTGGAGAAGGTCTGCGGCACGCCGAAGGAGAAGTTCCTCAAGGTGTGCGAAATGCTCGCGAGCACGGCCGTGCCGGGGCGCGCGGGCACGATCCTGTATGCGCTCGGCTGGACGCATCACTCGGTCGGCGCGCAGATGATCCGCACCGGCGCGATGGTGCAGTTGCTGCTCGGCAACATCGGCATTGCGGGCGGCGGCATGAACGCGCTGCGCGGCCACTCGAACATCCAGGGGCTCACCGACCTCGGCCTGATGTCGAACCTGCTGCCCGGCTACATGACGCTGCCGGGCGAAGCCGAGCAGGACTACGACGGCTATATCAAGCAGCGCGCCTCGCAGCCGCTGCGGCCCAACCAGTTGAGCTACTGGCAGCACTACGGCGCGTTTTTCGTGAGCTTCATGAAGTCCTGGTGGGGCGACAACGCGACGAAGGAGAACAACTGGGGCTACGACTGGCTGCCCAAGCTCGACAAGCCCTACGATCTGCTGCAGACCATCGAGCTCATGAACCAGGGCAAGCTCACAGGTTATATCTGCCAGGGTTTCAACGTGATCGCCTCGGCGCCGGACAAGGCCAAGACGCTATCCGCGCTCGGCAAGCTCAAGTGGCTCGTCATCATGGATCCGCTGGAGACGGAAACGTCGGTGTTCTGGAAGAAGTACGGCGACTATAACGACGTCGATACGGCTTCGATCCAGACCGAGGTGTTCCGCCTGCCCACGACGTGTTTCGCGGAGGAAAACGGCTCGCTCGTGAGTTCGAGCCGCGTGCTGCAGTGGCACTGGAAGGGTGCGGACGCGCCTTTCGAGGCGAAGAGCGATCTGGAAATCATGTCGGGCCTCTTCCTGCGCATTCGCGCCGCGTACGAGAAGGACGGCGGCAAGTGCCCGGATCCGATCGTCAAGCTGACCTGGCCGTATTCGGATCCCACGAGCCCGACGTCCGAGGAACTGGCAATGGAGTACAACGGCCGGGCGCTTGCCGATCAGACCGACGCGAAGGATCCCACTAAAGTGCTCGTGAAGAAGGGGGCGCAGCTTTCCGGCTTCGCCCAGCTCAAGGACGACGGCACCACGGCGAGCGGCTGCTGGATCTTCTGCGGCGCGTGGACCGAGGCGGGCAACCAGATGGGCCGGCGGGACAATTCGGACCCCACAGGCATCGGCCAGACGCTGAACTGGGCGTGGGCGTGGCCGGCCAATCGCCGGGTGCTCTACAACCGCGCTTCGTGCGATACGGCGGGCAAGCCCTTCGACCCCACGCGCAAGCTGATCGCCTGGAACGGCGCGGCATGGACCGGCGCGGACATCCCCGATTACAAGGTGGACGAAGCGCCCGATCTGGGCATGGGACCGTTCATCATGAACCCGGAGGGCGTGGCGCGGTTCTTTGCGCGCGACGGGATGAACGAAGGGCCGTTCCCTGAGCACTACGAACCTTTCGAGAATCCGCTCGGCTACAACCCGTTCCATCCCAACAACCCGCTCGCGACCAGCAACCCGGCCGCGCGCGTGTTCCCCGACGACCGCGCCACGTTCGGCACGGCACAGTCGTTCCCGCATGTCGCAACGACCTATCGGATCACCGAGCACTTCCACTTCTGGACCAAGCACGCGCGCCTGAATTCGATCATTCAGCCGCAGCAGTTCGTGGAGATCGGCGAAGAACTCGCGAGCGAGGTGGGCGTGGTGGACGGCGGACGCGTGAAGGTGTCGAGCAACCGCGGTTATCTGATCGCGGTGGCCGTAGTCACCAAACGCATCAAGCCGCTCACGATCGAGGGCAAGAAAGTGCATACGGTGGGGGTGCCGCTGCACTGGGGCTTCACAGGTCTGACGAAACCGGGCTATTTGACGAATACGCTGACGCCCCCGGTGGGCGACGGCAATTCGCAGACGCCCGAGTTCAAGTCGTTCCTCGTGAAGGTCGAAAAGGCATAGGGGGCGCGAGACATGGCACTGCAATCACTGGACATCAAGCGCCTTTCCGCGACCACCACGCCGCCGCCGGGCGTGCGCGAGCCGGTCACGGGCACGGTGGCCAAGCTCATCGACGTCACGAAGTGCATCGGCTGCAAGGCCTGCCAGACGGCGTGCATGGAGTGGAACGACCTGCGCGACGAGGTGGGGGTGAACCATGGGGTGTACGACAACCCCATGGATCTCTCCGAGCATTCGTGGACCGTGATGCGCTTTACGGAGTACGAAAATCCGAACGGCAACCTCGAATGGCTGATCCGCAAGGACGGCTGCATGCACTGCGAGGATCCGGGCTGCCTCAAGGCCTGTCCTTCGCCGGGCGCGATCGTGCAGTACACGAACGGCATCGTCGATTTCCACGAGGAAAACTGCATCGGCTGCGGCTATTGCATTGCCGGCTGCCCGTTCAATATCCCGCGGCTTTCGAAGAAGGATCATCGCGTCTACAAGTGCACGCTCTGTTCTGACCGCGTGGCGGTGGGCCAGGAGCCGGCCTGCGTGAAGACCTGTCCCACCGGCGCCATCGTGTTCGGCACCAAGGAGGACATGAAACAGCATGCGGCCGAGCGTATCGTGGACCTCAAGGAGCGCGGCTTCGAGAATGCGGGCCTCTACGATCCGCCGGGCGTGAGCGGCACGCACGTCATGTACGTGCTGCATCACGCAGACCAGCCCTCGCTCTATCACGGCCTGCCCGACAGCCCGCGCATCAGCCCGTTCGTGCGGCTGTGGAAGGGCGTGGCGAAGCCGCTGGCGCTGGCGGGCATCGCGCTCGCGGCATTGGCGGGCTTCTTCCACTACACGCGGATCGGTCCGAACGAGGTGACTGCCGAAGACGAAGCAGCCGCCGAAGAAGAGGCGCGCCGCATCAAGGGCGAACCCGAGGAGCGCGACGATGCAAGATCATGAACCGAAGCTGCTGGTGCGCTACACGGCCAATGAGCGCACCAATCACTGGATCACCGCGATCAGTTTCGTGCTGCTCGCGCTCTCCGGTCTCGCGATGTTTCATCCGGCCATGTTCTGGCTCGCCGCCCTGTTCGGCGGCGGCCAGTGGACGCGCATCCTGCATCCGTTCGTCGGCCTCGTGATGTTCGTGTCGTTCCTGATCCTTGCGCTGCGCTTCTGGCATCACAACTATCTCGACAAAAACGACGTGCAGTGGCTCAAGCAGATCGACGACGTGCTGCACAACCGCGAGGACAAGCTGCCCGAGATCGGCAAATACAATGCGGGACAGAAGCTGCTATTCTTTACCCTGGTGGCTTGTCTCGTGCTGTTGCTCGCGAGCGGCATCGTGATCTGGCGGCGCTACTTTTCGTTCTACTTTCCGATCGAGGTGGTCCGCATCGCCGCCCTCGTGCATGCGGCGGCGGCCTTCGTGCTGATCGTCAGCATCGTCGTGCATATCTATGCGGCGCTGTGGGTGAAAGGCTCGATCGGCGCGATGGTGCGCGGCACGGTCACGTGGGGGTGGGCGAGGAAGCATCATCCGCGCTGGTTCCGCGAGAGCATCAAGTAATAGGCGCACCGCATAGGGCCTCGGAGTGGGGCCCTGGCGCGTGCCAGCAGGCCGCCCGCCCGGCAGGGCGCGGCGGCTTTTTGTTTCTGGAGAATTCAAGTCGTGACGCAACGCATTCTCGAACCCCGCGAGATCGAGGCGCTCGATCCCAGCGCGATCCCGCGCATCCGCCTGCCCGAGCGCGCGACGCATTTTGTCGCGCGCGCCGCGCGCCTGCGCCGGCTGGCGGAGCGCAGTCCCATCGGCGGATATGTCCGGCTGATGGCGGCGCTGGTCGATGCACAGCAGGCCGTGCTCGAAGACACGGCCGCGCAGATGCCCGATACCGACGCGATGGCAAACGCACAGCGTCATTCCATGCCTGTCCTGCCCGCGCATTCGGGCGAGCGCGATCCGCAATGGCGCGAGGTGCTGCGCCGCCTCGTGGATCGCGTGGAGGCCGCGGGTGCAGTGGCGCCCGCGCTCGCCCAGGTGATCGATATACTGCGAGCCATGAGCGACGCCGACCTCGACACGCAGGTCGACGCCCTGCTCGCGCAACGCTACGCGGAAGTTGCGCCCGCAACGGCACCCTTCATCATGGCCGCGCTCCAGGTGATATGGACCGACCTCGCCAGCCGGCTCGACACGCGTGATGTCCCTTATGTCGACGCGGCCGGCGCATGCCCCGTGTGCGGCGTCCCGCCCGTGGCGAGCATCGTCCGCGTGGGCGGCGCGTATCAGGGCTATCGCTACACGCAGTGCAGCCTGTGTGGGACCGAAACGCACGTAGTGCGCGTGAAGTGCACGAACTGCGATTCGACCAAGGGCATTGCGTATCACGGCATCGATGGCGGCGATCCTGCGCTCAAGGCCGAATCGTGCGACGAGTGCCATACGTATCGCAAGATCGGCTACCAGGAGAAGGACTTCGATTTCGAGCCGCTGGCCGACGATCTCGCGAGCCTCACGCTCGACCTGCTGATGAGCGATGCGGGCTATCGGCGCGCGAGTCCGAATCCGCTGCTATGGCCCGATGTGCCGGCCGATCAATAAGTGAGCCCAAGCCCGATGAGCGAAGCCGTGGGACAGGAAACGGAGCGTGACGCGCGCGCGTTGAATGCGCTGCTCGCGAGGATGCCGGCCGTGGAGCGCGTGATCGCCTCCGCGCCGGCACAGCCGCTGATTGCCGAATATGGTCGCACGCAGGTGCTGGCCGCGATACGCGCCACGCTGGAGCGGTGGCGGCAAGACGTGCAGGCAAAAAGCCAGGGTGGTGCGCCGGCGACTGCGGACGGCGAAGCCGATCCGTTCTCGCTGGAACGGGCGATCGACGAGGCAGGACGTCAGCTGGCGGAGCGCGCGCAGGGCCGGCTGCGTCCCGTGTTCAACTTGACGGGCACCGTGCTCCATACGAACCTCGGCCGCGCGTTGCTGCCCGATGCCGCGGTTGCCGCCGTCGTGCAGGCGCTGACGCAGCCGGCCAATCTGGAGTTCGATCTGGCGACAGGCAAGCGCGGCGACCGCGACGACCTGATCGACGACCTGATCTGCGAATTGACGGGTGCCGAGGCCGCGACCGTCGTGAACAACAACGCGGCCGCCGTGCTGCTCGCGCTCTCGGCGCTTGCCACGCGCAAGGAGGTGATCGTCTCGCGCGGCGAGCTGGTGGAGATCGGCGGGGCGTTCCGCATTCCCGACATCATGAGCCGCGCGGGCGCGAAGCTGCGCGAGATCGGCACGACCAATCGCACGCATCTCAAGGACTACGAAGCAGCTATCAACGCGCGCACGGCGCTGCTCATGAAGGTCCATTGCAGCAATTACGCGATCAGCGGCTTTACGAAGAGCGTCGAACTCGACGAACTCGCGCCGCTCGCGCGGGCGCGCGGAGTGCCCGTGGCAGTCGATCTGGGCAGCGGCACGCTGACCGACCTCACCCAGTGGGGCCTGCCGGCCGAGCCCACCGTGCGCGCGACCGTGCAAGCCGGTGCGGACCTCGTGACGTTCAGCGGCGACAAGTTGCTGGGCGGCCCGCAAGCCGGGCTGATCGTGGGCCGCAAAGAACTGATCGCGAAGATCAAGAAGCATCCGCTCAAACGGGCGCTGCGCGTGGGCAAGCTGACCCTGGCCGCGCTGGAGCCGGTGCTCCGGCTGTATCAGGCGCCGGAGTTCCTGCGCGAAAGACTCACTACGTTGCGTCTGCTCACCCGTCCCGCGCCGGAGATGCAGGTGGCCGCCGAGCGTGCGTTGCCCACGTTGCAGCGCGCGTTGGGCGACGCCTATGCAGTGAGCGTCGAACCCATGTTCAGCCAGATCGGCAGCGGCGCTCTGCCGGTGGACGTGCTGCCGAGCAGTGGGCTCGTCGTGCGCCATACCGGCAAGAGCGGCAGTGGGCGCGCGCTCATGAAACTCGAGCGGGCCTTGCGCGAACTGCCGCGCCCGGTCATCGGCCGCATTGCCGACTATGCATTGCGGCTCGACCTGCGCTGCCTCGAAAGCGCCGACGAAGCCGCCTTTGTCGCACAGCTGGCGGAGTTGCGCCTGTGATCGTCGGCACGGCCGGGCATATCGATCACGGCAAGACCACGCTGGTTCGCGCGCTGACCGGCGTCGATACCGACCGCCTCAAGGAAGAGAAGGCACGCGGCATCTCGATCGAGCTGGGCTACGCCTATGTGCCGCTGACCAACGGCGACGTACTGGGCTACATCGACGTGCCGGGGCACGAGAAACTCGTCCATACGATGGCGGCGGGCGCCTGCGGCATCGATTTCGCGCTCCTCGTAGTGGCCGCCGATGACGGCGTGATGCCGCAAACCCGCGAGCACCTTGCGATCCTGCAACTGCTCGGCGTGACTGAGGGCGCCGTCGCGCTCACCAAGACCGATCGCGTGGACGCCGGCCGGCTCGCCCAGGTGCGCGCGGAGATTGCCGCGTGGCTCGCCCCGACTGCGCTTGCCGCTGCGCCGTGCTTCGAAACGTGCGCGACCCACGCGGGCGACGAGGGCGTGGCGAGGCTCGACGCCTGGTTGCGCGAGCAAGCGATGGCCTGGCAGGGGCGCCGTGCCGACGGACTCTTCCGGCTCGCCGTGGATCGCGTCTTCACGCTGGCCGGGCAGGGCACGGTCGTGACGGGCACGGTTTTCGCGGGCTGTGTGCAGGTAGGCGACACGCTCACGCTGGCGCCGGCAGGGCTGCCCGTGCGCGTGCGCAGCATCCATGCGCAGAACCGCCCGGCGCAAGACGGGCGGGCGGGTCAACGTTGCGCCCTCAACCTTGCGGGCATCGACAAGGCGCAGATCGCGCGCGGCGACTGGATCGTCGACGCGAGGCTCGCGCAGGGCGCGACGCGTATCGACTGCGAATTGAGCCTGCTGGGCGACGCGGATCTCACGTTGCAACACTGGACGCCGCTGCACGTGCATCTGGGTACCGCGCACCGCATGGCGAACGTCGCGTTGCTCGACGGCGAGACGCTGGGACCGGGCGAGCGCGCGCGCGTGCAACTCGTCTTCGATACGCCGCTGGTAGCGTTGCCCGGCGACCGGCTCATCGTGCGCAACGCGCAGGCCACGCGTACGGTGGGCGGCGGTCGCGTGCTCGATCCGTTCGGACCGGCCAGACGGCGGCGCACGCCTGAGCGTCGCGCGTGGCTCGATGCGTTGCAGGTGTGGCTCGACGAAGGGCGTATCGATGCATTGGTCCAGCAGGCGCCCAGAGGCATCGCCCGCACGACGCTGACGCAATTGACGGGTTACGCCGCCGACGCGCTCGCGCTGCCGGGCGATGCGATCGAAATTGCAGCGCATGGCCGTGCGGACGACGGTGTCGTCATGGCGCGGCAGCACTGGGAGCGCATGGCAGAACGCATCGTCGAGGCATTGCGCGAGTTTCATGCGCGCATGCCGGACGAGCAGGGTCCCGATGCCGCGCGCCTGCGGCGTATCGCGGCGCCGCTCGTTACCGATGCCGTGTGGCGTGCCGTGGTGGACGCGCTCGTGCAAGACGGCCGCGTGGCGCGCAGCGGGCCGTGGCTGCATCTGCCTTCGCATGCCGTGTCGCTCGACGCGCAGGAGGAGACGCTCGCGGCACGTTTGAGACCGTTGATTGCGCAAGGACGTTATGATCCGCCGTGGGTGCGCGACCTCGCGCGCGAGACGCGGCAACCCGAGGAGGCCGTCCGCGCATTGTTGCGCAAGCTCGCGCGGCTAGGCGAGTTGTATCAGGTCGTGCGCGATCTGTTCTACGACCGGGAGGTCGTGCACGAACTCGCGCGGCTTGCGGCGGGCGTGGCGGCGGCCGAAGGCGGCTCGATCTCCGCAGCGGCGTTTCGCGACGCTACCGGGCTGGGCCGCAAGCGCGCGATCCAGATTCTGGAGTTCTTCGATCGCGTTGGATATACTCGGTTTCACCGCGAACGGCATGTGCTGCGTGCCGATAGCCGGTTGCAGGAAGTGCTCTGAACGCCGCGTTGTGATCGGCGGTATGTCAGGTGTACGAAGGAAGGCATTCGTATCCGGTGGTACGGCCAGGCTTCAAACCTGGTTGGGGACGTCAGCCGTTCCCAGGTCGGTTCGACTCCGGCTGCTTTCCGCCACAGGGGCCTTTTGGGCTCCTCCGGGCTCCTCCGGGTTCTTCCACAAACATCCATCAGATCGCCGATTGCCAGGCGCCGTCAGCTCGCGCTGCCCGACGCCGCCGTATCCACGAGCACAGGTCGCTCGCGATACTGCGCCGGAAAGAGCCGCTTGAGCCCGGCGACCTTCGGCAGGTCGTTGATCGCGATATACGGTGCGTCGGGATGCAGCGTCAGGTAGTTCTGGTGATACGTTTCGGCCGGATAGAACGTCTTTCCGGGCTCGACGGTCGTGACGGGCGGAGCGGAGAATGCGTGCGCATCGCGCAGTTGCGCGAGATAGGCGCGCGCGATGCGGGCCTGGTCGGGCGTCGTGGGGAAGATCGTGGAGCGGTATTGCGTGCCGGTGTCCGGTCCCTGGCGGTTCAGTTCGGTCGGGTCGTGCGCGACCGAAAAGTAGATCTGCAGGATCTGGCCGTAGCTGACGACGCGCGGATCGAACGTGATGCGAACCGATTCCGCGTGACCGGTCGTGCCCGTGCTGACCGTCTCGTACTGCGCCGATTCGCGATCGCCGCCGGTGTAGCCCGACACGGCTGCCGTCACGCCCTTCACGTGCTGAAACACCCCCTGAACGCCCCAAAAGCAGCCGCCCGCCAGCACGGCGGTTTCGGTAGCGGGAGCGCCGCCCGTGGCGGCCTTCTCGTCGACAGCCGGCGCCGGCACGACATGGATCTCGTCGGCTTGCACGCGCGGCTGGACGAGGACGGCCGCGACGACGAGCGCCGTTACCGCGGCGGCGAGCGGCCAGCGCCAGCCGTGACGGCCGGCGGTAGAGCGGGAGACGCGGGTTTCTGTGTCCATGACGATGGCTCCATGAGGAAGTCGACGAAGCGGCTGCGCCGTCTCGCTAACCGAAAGTGAACGAGAACGCTTGCACGCCGGGATCGAGGAAGCGGATCTCGAACGTGTGATCGACGATCGTGCCGTGCTGGCGGATCAGCTGGTACAGCCGCTGGCCGGTGACGGTGCCGTTGCCTTCGGCGTCGACGTCGGCGCCGTGGCTGTCGCCGGGCGGCTGGCCGTCGATCGTCACGCGCAAGCGCACCGGGCGGCCGTCGGCGCCGGGTCCGAGCACGAGATGCAGATCGCGCGCATGGAAGCGATAGACGATGGCGCCGCCCGCGCGGTCGAGGTCGGTGTGTTCGGCGCCGAGCGTCCACGAGCCGGCCAGCGCCCACTGGTTCAGGTCGAGCGGGCCGGCCGCGTAGACGTGCGGCTCATCGGCCACCGGCGCCCCCGGCGACGCGAAGCCGTGCGCGCGCTCGTAGCCGAGATAGGTTTCCGGCGAGCGGACGTCTTCCATCGCCGGCGGCGCTTCGGCGCCCGAGCCGGTATCGTCGACGAAGCCGGTCGGCAGGTCGCGCGCGCCGGCCTCGGTCAGCAACTGCCGGATCACCTGCTCCGATTCCTGATAGTTGCCCTCGCCGAAATGATGATGACGGATGCGGCCCTGTGCATCGACGAAATAGTGTGCGGGCCAATACTGGTTGTCGAACGCGCGCCAGATCGCGTACTGATTGTCGATGGCGACCGGGTAGTCGATCTTCAGGTCCGATACGGCGCGCCGCACGTTGCCGATGTCTTTTTCGAACGCGAACTCGGGCGCGTGCACGCCGATCACGACGAGGCCGGCCGCGCGGTATTTGTCGGCCCAGGCCTTCACGTAGGGCAGCGCGCGCAGGCAGTTGATGCACGAGTAGGTCCAGAAGTCGACGAGCACGACCTTGCCGCGCAGCGCGGCGGGCGTGAGCGGCGGCGAGTTCAGCCATTGCACGGCGCCGTCGAGCGACGGGAGCGTGCCTTCGACAGGCAGCGCGTCGGCCGATGCCGGCTGCGCGGCCTGCAACGACGGGGCTGCCTGCATGGAGCCGCTTGCCGCGGCCGCCGCAGCCGGATGAAAACGGTCAAGCAGCGTTTGTTCGAGCTGGTTCGTTCCGGCGAGCGAGAGCCGCGTGAGCACGCCGGTATCGAGATGCAGCGCGATCGCCGCGACTCCGGCCAGGACGGCGACGCCGAGCACGCGTCGGATCCATTCGCTGACGCCGAGCGAGCGTTTCATCGCGGCGAAGACCCGGCCGCCGGCCGCGAGCGCCAGCGCGAGCGAAGTCGCGGCGCCGGCCGCGTAGGCGAGCAGCAGGAGCGACGTGTGGACGCTCGCCCCTTGCAGCGCGGCGCCGGTCAGGATCAGGCCGAGAATCGGGCCGGCGCACGGAGCCCAGAGCATGCCGGTCGCGACGCCGAGCAGCAGCGACGCCGCGACGCCGGCGGGCGGCCGCTGGGGATCGTCACCGGGCGCCGAGAGCCGGGCGCCGAGCGCGACGACGGGGCGGGCGAGCCGTTCGGCCAGCGACGGCAGCAATAGCGCGACGCCGAAAACGGCGATGAGCGCGAGCGCGACATACCGCGCGTACTGGTTGGCGGCGACGGCCCAGCCGCCGCCGACCGCGGCGAGCGCGCCGACTGCGCTGAACGCGACGGCCATGCCGGCGAGCAGCGGCAATCCGCTGCGCACGAACGGCTGTCCGGTGCGGGCGAACACGAAGGGCAGTACGGGCAGGATGCAGGGGCTGAGGATCGTCAGCACGCCGCCGAGCCAGGCGACCAGAAACAAGGGCATGAACAGGGTGCTCCAAAGCATTCGCTTGCCGTGTGCCGGCAAGGTGAGTACAGGCAATCTGACTGGTGAACGTTCGATTCCACCGGTTATTCCGCAGCGGATGGCGATAGCGCCCGGGTGTCGTTCGCAGTGGGATTGGCTAATGCTATTTCGTCGAGACCGGGGCGAAAGTTACAGAGGGGATCCGGCATGACGCGGCCCGGTCCCCACCCGTGCAGCGGGCTGAGCGACCGGGCAGAGAGGCGAACGATACGGAAGGGGTGTTCCGCCAGGAGGCGAAACAGGGGAAAGGGCGTGCAATTCGTCGCTTGCACGCTCGCGGTGCGGCGTTCGCCCCTTAGCGGCCCGAACCGGCGGCGCGCACGCCGAAAGGCCCCCGGCTCTGCCGCCACCGGGGCATGGTTTCAGAAAGACGATTCGTGCGTCAGTGTGAATCAGAACGAACCAGAACAAATCAGAACGGCTTGTAGGGCAGGAACTTGCCGTCCAGCGTGATCACCGCACGCGAGCCGCCTTCGGGGTCGTCGACCTTTTTGATGCTGATCCGGAAGTTGATCGCGCTGATAATCCCGTCTCCGAACTGCTCGTGAACGAGCGCCTTGAGTGTCGTGCCATAGACCTGCACCATTTCATAAAAGCGGTAGATGGTCGGGTCGGTGGGCACACCGCCGGGAATGCTGCCCCGCAGCGGTATGGTCTGGAGCAGGGCGACCGCATCGTCGCCGAGGCCCAGCTTTGTTCCCACCGCTTTCGCGGCCTCTGCGGGCAGGGGGTGCTGGCCGAGCAGGGCGGCCGTGACATATTCGACGCTCAGGCCCGTCCCCTGCGCGATGTCGGCAAACGATAGATCCCGGGCGCCTTTGGCGGCAAGAATTCCGGCGGTCAGGCCAGCACGTTCGTCCTGCGTCGTTTGCGACTGGATCATGGTGTTCTCCATGTGAATAACGAAAGGGGCCCTGGCCTGACATCGCTTCTCGCGGCGTGGGCCAGGCTCGTACGCGGTCTTCGCATCTTCAGCTTGCTGAATTCACAAAACTAGCCGCTCTTCGCTCCGCCAGCAACGAAAAATAAATGTATCGGCGGAGCCGTTCATGCGGTGCCTGTCTCAACGCGCGGACGCGTCTAGTCGGGTTGCCCGAAGTGTTATCGCGTTCTTTGCACTCCACTCGATCCCGCCCGGATCGCTTCGATTCAATCCGGTCGACTCCATCCGTTCGTCCCCGGACTGCGTTCAGCTACATCTGCCCTTGCCTCTACACATCGGTACAGGAATTCCCTGGCCACAAAAAACTATATCGTGTTCTAAAAATAGAATAGACTTCAAAAATGCGAGTGGCCAGCAAGGCACGCACCAACGGTCAATCATTGAAAAAGTAGGGGTGGAGATGGCGATTAAAGGCCTGGACCTCGTGACGTTCGGCGTCGACGATCTGGACGCGGCGGAGAGATTCTTGTCGCAGTGGGGGTTGCAGAAGGCGGTCGCGGGATCGGCAGCCGGACACTACGTCTGTGCAGACGGCTCGGGCGTGCGCTTCGCGCCTTCGGATGAGCCGTGGCTGCCGCCGGCCGCGCAAGCGGGCCCGACGGTCCGCGAAATCATGTGGGGCGTCGAATCGGTTGCCGACCTCGACCGGTTGAACGACGAACTCTCGAAGGATCGGGCCGTCGCCGTGGACAAAGAAGGCGTGCTGCGCACGATCGACCCGTCGGGCTTCGCGCTTGCGTTTCGCGTCTCCGTGAAGGTGCCGCTGCAGGCCGACCCGCTGCGCTTCAATACGCCCGGCGACCCGCAACGCGTGAATAGCCCGTCGCGCTTCTACAAGTCGGCGCAGCCTCAGGAACTGAGCCACATCGTGCTGGGCGTGGAGGATTTTGCGGCGGCCGAGCACTTCTACCGGCAGCGGCTTGGCTTTACGGTATCCGACCGCTACGAGGGCCGTGGCGTATTCCTGCGCGGTGCGCTGCGCGGCAATCACCACCACCTGTTCCTGCTCGACGACGGCAAGGTGAGCTTCAATCACCTCGCCTTCAAGGTGCGCGACATCCACGAAATGATCGGCGGCGGTCAGCACTTCCGCTCGCTCGGCTGGGAGACGCACATCGGCCCGGGCCGTCACTACGCCTCGTCGGGATGCTTCTGGTACTTCAAGAGCCCGTTCGGCGGCGCGCTGGAGTACGTGGCCGACGAGGACATCCTGACCGAAGCCTGGCAGGCCAGCACGTTCACACCGACGCCGGAGATGTTCTCCGAATGGCATTTCGCTGCGCCGGCGCCGCAGTTGGGTCCGCTCGCGAAGCCGGAGAACCCGTCGTGAGCGCGCCTTCGGTCAACGCAGATGTCGCAGCGATCCGCGCCGTGG
Organism: Paraburkholderia sp. J12; assembly: GCF_905220215.1. Taxonomy (NCBI): domain Bacteria; kingdom Pseudomonadati; phylum Pseudomonadota; class Betaproteobacteria; order Burkholderiales; family Burkholderiaceae; genus Paraburkholderia; species Paraburkholderia sp. J12. Next base: position 52,919 of record NZ_CAJMZC010000008.1, on the reverse strand, counting down.
TCGACGCGTGGATTCTGCTGCGCGACACCGGCGACTGGGCGGGCCTCGCGGCCTGCTGGCATGCCGGCGGCACGATGAGTTCCACCCGCTACTGCGGGCCCGCGGACGCATTCGTCGCCCAGACGCGTGCGGCGTTCGAACGTGGCGCGAACGTTCAGCACATGCAGTGCGGGTTCTTGTGCGAGGTGGCGGGCGATCGCGCGATTGCCCAGGTGCGCATGCAGATCCGTCAACGTGCGCCATTGCATGGCATGCAGGTGGAGGCGACCTGCACCGGGCGCTTCTACGACTTCTTCGAGAAGCGCGAGGGGCGCTGGGCGATCGTGCGGCGCCAGCCGGTGTACGAGGTGGACCGGCTCGATACCGTCGAGCCCGGTGCGCGCCTCGAACTCGACGCAGCGCTGCTCGCGCAGTTTCCCGCGTCGTATCGCCATCTGGCCTACCTGCAGACGCATAACGGATTCGAAGTGCAGCGCGACTTGCCGGAACTGCGCGGGCCGCGCGTCGAGGCGCTTTACGAAGAGGGCCGCCGCTGGCTGCAGGGTGGGGGCGTGCGTGCCGCCGGCACCGATCAACGAGGAGAGGGGTGATGAACGAGCAGGATCAGGAAGCGACGACGGCGTTTGTGCCGCTGCGGCGCGTGGTGACCGGGCACGACGAGCAGGGGCGCAGCACGGTGTGGCTGGACGGCGCCGCCAGCAATCAGCGCGAACCGGCCGATCGTCTGCGCACGACGCTCATGTGGCTCACCGGTGCGGCGCCCGACTACCTGCGCGACGAGGATGCCGGGCTGCATCGTACCGGCATCGCGCCGCCGGCAGCGGGCAGCCGCTTTTCGGTGCTGCAGATCGCACCGGGCAACGAAGTCGCGGGACTGCACCGCACCGACAGCATCGATTACGCGATCTGTCTGCAGGGTCCGTTGCAGATGGTGCTCGACACCGGCGAGACGACGCTGCAGACAGGCGATGTCGTAATCCAGCGCGGCACGAACCACGCCTGGCGCAACCGCTCGGACACAGTGGCCGTGCTGGCGGTCGTGCTCGTCGACGCATGGCCCAAGCGCGCGGATTCGATCAGCGGCGAACAGATGGCGCATTGATATGGAAAACGCACTGAACAGGCGAGCGGACGCGGCGCCGCTGCCGCTCGCCGGACTCGCCTATCTGGGCGTGGGCGCGAAGGGACTGGAGAGCTGGCGCACCTTCGCGTCCACGATCCTCGGCGTCGCGCCCGTCGAATTCGATGCCCGTACGCTCGCCCTCAGATTCGATGCGTGCGTCGCGCGGCTCGTCGTCGAAGATGTGCTGGACGACGATGCGCAGGGCCTGCGCTATATCGGCTGGCAGCTTGCCCCGGGCGTGTCGCTCGACGACGCGGCTGCCTGCCTGCATATGCACGGCATCGAGGTCGAGCGGGGGCGCGAGGAGGCGTGCGCGCGGCGCGGCGTAGCAGGATTCATCGGCTTTCACGATCCGCTGGGAAACCGCGTCGAATGCTGCGCGAGTCAGCACGAAGCCCTGGAGCCGCCCGTGTTCACGCGTCCGCTCGCGGGCTTCAAGACCGACGAACTCGGTCTTGGCCACGTCGTGCTGCTCGCGACCGACCCGGCACCCGCGCTCGACTTCTACCAGCGCGTGCTGGGTTTTCGCGTGAGCGACAGCGCGGCGCGGCCGTTCGACGCGACCTTCCTGCACATCAATGCGCGGCATCACAGTCTCGCCGTCATCCGCAGTCAGCGCACGGGATTGCATCACCTGATGCTCGAACTGCTGTCGCTCGACGACGTGGGGCAGGCCTACGACCTCGTCGCCCATCATCGCGTGCCGCTGGGCGCGAGTCTCGGCCGGCACAGCAACGACTACATGACCTCGTTCTACGTGCGCACGCCCTCGGACTTCATGATCGAGCTCGGCTGGGGAGGCCGTCTCGTCGATATGGCGAACTGGGAGCCGGAGGAACTCAGCTGTGGCCCCAGCCTGTGGGGCCACGAGCGGACCTGGCTGCCCGAACCGGCGCGCAGCGAGGCGGAACGGATGCGGCTGGAGGCCGCCGTGGCGGGATTGAAGGCGCCGGTGCAGGTGCGCGCCGGCTTTTTTGACGAAATCAGTTGAGGAATCGAATTCATGAAACTCGCAACGCTCAGGAACGGGGGACGCGATGGCCGCCTGGTCGTGGTCGACAAGAGCCTGCAGTACGCATTGGCCGTGGGCACGATCGCGCCCACCCTGCGCGAGGCCATCGAGCGGTGGGATGAGGTCGCTCCGCGGCTCGAAGCGGTGTACCGCTCGCTGCACGATCCGCGGCAGTTGCCCGCAGACGCTTTTGCCTTCGATCCGCAGCAGTGCATGGCGCCGCTGCCGCGCAGCTTCCAGTGGCTCGACGGTTCGGCCTACCTGAACCATGCGGAGCTCGTGCGGCGCGCGCGCAACGCCGAGATGCCCGAGCTGCTGTATCGGGAACCGATGATCTATCAGGGCGCGTCGGACAGCTTCATCGGCTCGCGCGAGCCCATCCTCGTCGCCGACGAAGCCGCCGGCATCGACCTCGAAGCCGAGATCGCGGTGATCTGCGACGACGTGCCGATGGGCGTGAGCCGGGAAGCGGCACGCGGCCATATCAGGCTGCTCATGCTCGTCAACGACGTCAGCCTGCGCAATCTGATGCCGGCCGAGCTCCCGAAGGGTTTCGGTTTTCTGACCTCCAAGCCGGCGACGGCGTTCGCACCGGTTGCGGTGACGCCCGACGAACTCGGCGACGCCTGGGACGGCGTCAAGCTCGCGCTGCCGGTGCATAGCCACGTGAACGACGCCTGGCTCGGCGCTCCCAACGCGGCCGTGGACATGGACTTCGACTTCGCCGACCTGATCGCGCACGCGGCCAGCACGCGCGAACTCGAGGCGGGCACGATCGTCGGCTCGGGCACCGTGTCGAATCGGGACCGGGCGGCGGGCAGTTCGTGCCTGCAGGAAAAACGCATGCTGGAAGTGCTGGAGTTTGGCGCCGCGCGCACGCCGCATCTGCGCTTCGGAGACGTCGTGTCGATCGAGGTGGTGGACGATGCCGGCGAGTCCGTATTTGGAGCGATCGTCCAGGAGGTCGTACCATACGCATGCGCGTAGCCGCGCCCCCGTTTTCCCCTACCCCCATTCGAGCCACCCTATGCCCAGCGTGACGACGCCTCCCACCGACAACTCGAAGCCACTCGGCCTTCGCGAGCGCAACAAGCTCGAGAAGTTCGCGCGCATTCAGGACGCTGCCCGCATGCTGTTCGGCTCGAAGGGTTACGACGAGACCACGATGCGCGAGGTGGCCGACACGGCAGCCGTAAGCCTCGGCACGCTGTTCTCCTACGCGCACGACAAGCGCGACCTGTTGTTTCTCGTCGTGACGGATGGCCTCGAGCGCAAGAATCGCGTGGTGTTCACGACGATTCCAGAGAACAAGCCCCTGCTCGATCAGCTGATGTACGTGTTCCGCGGCTTCTACGAATTTTTCGGCACCGAGCCGCAATTGTCGCGACTCGTCCTGCGCGAGATGGTGTTTTTCTCCGAGGGGCCGCACGCCACCCGCTTGCAGCAGGACCGGGCGTCGATGCTCGAACAGTTTGGTGCTCTCGTCAAGGCCGCACAGAAGCGCGGCGAAGTCAGGACGTTTGGCGGCCGGCGCGGCCCGGCGAAGATCGGCGAGCTGGTCTTCGCGATCTATGCCGCACACGTGCGCAAGTGGCTGCAGGAACCCCTGCTGCCGCTCGATGCCGGCCTCCAGGAGTTGCGCGACTCGCTGACTCTCTTGTTCGAGGGGATTTCCGTCACGTAATCACGAACCGCGCGCGGCGCGGGATTTTCTTTCAATTAATCAGGATTGCGAATCATAGAGAAAACTAAAAATACCGTTCGACGACGCAAGGTGATCGTGAGTTGTGCGATTACCGGGTCGATCCATACGCCTTCGATGTCGCCTTACCTGCCGGTCACGCCGGCCCAGATCGCGGCCTCCGCAATCGAGGCGGCCGAGGCCGGCGCGGCGATCGTCCATCTGCACGCGCGCGACCCGCAGAGCGGCCGGCCGACGCAGGACCCGGCCATATATCGGCAGTTTCTGCCGGTCATTGCTAACGGCTGCGATGCCGTCATCAACGTGACGACGGGCGGCTCGCCGGTGCTGTCGCTCGAACAGCGGCTGGAGCCGGCCCGGGTGTTCGAGCCCGAGATCGCCTCGCTGAACATGGGGTCGATGAACTTCGGCATGTACGAAATGCTGGGCCGCTTCAAGTCCTTCGATCATGCGTGGGAGCGGCCCTATCTGGAAGGCAGCGATGATCTCGTGTTTCGCAATACCTTTCGGGACATCGAGCAGATCCTGCGTCAGTGCGGCGCAAGCGGAACGCGCTTCGAGATCGAGTGCTACGACATCGGCCACCTGTACACGGCTGCCCATTTTCTCGACCGCGGTCTGCTGCACGGACCGCTCTTCATTCAGAGCGCGTTCGGCATTCGCGGTGGCATTGGCACGCATCCCGAAGACGTGCAGATGATGAAGCGGACCGCCGACCGGCTATTCGGCGAGGACTATGTGTGGTCGGTCCTGAGCACCGGGCGCACGCAGATGCCGGTCGCCACGCTGGCGATGGCAAGCGGCGGCAACGTGCGGGTTGGGCTCGAGGATTCGCTATGGGACGGCCCCGGCCAGCTCGCGACCAGCAACGCGCAACAGGTGCGGCGCATGCGGACGATTATCGAGGCGCTCTCGTGCGACGTCGCCACACCGGCCGAAGCGCGGGAGATGCTGCGCTTGAAGGGGCGCGCGGCGACGCGCATCTGAAATACCGATTTATACCGATTGAATCAGGAGACGGGCGACGGTCCGCTTCGAAGGAGGAGAGAGCAGGGGAAACAGGTTGTCTCGCGGTTCGGTGGTTTCGTGTCAATCATTCAGGTATCCAAACAAAATATCAAGGAGACAGACGTGAAACGAGGCTTCGGGTTGGGCGGGTGGGTGGGTGCGGTCGCGCTGGCGGGGTTATGCCCGCTGGCGCAGGGTCAGAGCGTAACGCTGTTCGGCACGCTCGATACGGGCGTGGAGTACATCAACCACGCCAATGCAGCGGGGCAGTCCGTAGTGCGGATGCCTTCCTATACGGGCGAGTTTCCCTCGCGCTTCGGGTTGCAGGGCAACGAGCCGCTAGGAGCCGGCTACAAGGCGATCTTCACGCTGGAGAGCGGCGTAAATGTCGGCACCGGCGCGTCGAGTCAGGTGGGGCGTCTGTTCGGACGCCAGGCGTGGGTGGGGATTTCGAGTCCTTATGGCGACCTCACGTTCGGCCGCCAGTATTCGATGATCCTCTGGACCATCATGGATTCTGACCTGGTCGGCCCGAGCATGTACGCGATGACCTCGCTGGATCCGTACATTTCGACTTCGCGCGCCGATAATTCGGTCGCGTGGCGCGGCAAGTTCGGCAACTTCACGGCGGGCGCGTCCTGGTCGTTCGGGCGTGACGGCTCGCAGGCCGGCGCGAGCAACACACCGGGGCAGGGCAACTGCGCGGGCAATCTGCCCGGCGACGCCGCAGCCTGCCGCGACTGGTCGGCGATGCTCAAGTACCAGGGCGCCTATGGCGGCGGCGGGGTCGTGTACGAGCGCCAATACGGCGGACCGGGTGCCGCGATCAATCTGTTCAACGGCCTCGCGCCCCTGGGGTTCGCGGCGAGCGGAGATCACGATTCGCGGCTCATCCTGGCAGGTAACACGACGTTCGGCAGCCTGAGACTGGGTGCGCTCTGGATCAACCGCCATGTCACGTTCACGGAGCCCGCGGCGGCGGGCGGCATTACGACCAACCAGTATGTGCTGGAGGCGGCCTATCAACTCACGCCGTTCCTGAATGTGGACAGTCTCGTGCAACGCATGATCAACAGCCAGCAGGACACGCGCGCGACCATGGAAACGCTGCGCGCGACGTATTTCCTGTCGAAGCGCACGTCGGTCTATGCCCAGTGCGGCTGGCTGCAGAACAGTGCGCGTGGCGCGTACACGGTCACGGGCGGCGGCCCCGCCACGCCCGGTCGCGGCATGAACCAGTTCGGCACGATGATCGGCATGAGGCACGACTTCTAGTCGAGTCGCGTGCGACGCGACCTGGGGTATCTATTTAATTTACTGAACAGTTTAGTATAATTTATAGTGGTTCATGGAAGGTGCTGCTTTGTCCGCAGCGCCGTTTTGAGCGGGACATGATTCAAAGGAGACAGACGTGACAGACAGACACTATGACGTGGTAGTGGCCGGCGGCGGCCACAACAGCCTGATCTCGGCGGCCTATCTGGCCAGCGCGGGCTACAGCGTGGGGCTCGTCGAGGCGATGGACGAGGTCGGCGGAAACTGCGTGACCGACGAGTTGTTTCCGGGCTATTTCTTCGACACGTGTTCGTCGGCGCATAGCCAGATCCAGTCGAATCCCATCATCAGCCGCAACGAACTGGGGCTGCTCGATTTCGGGCTCGAGTACATCTACCCGGAGGTCAAGTCGGTTTCGGTGTTCGAAGGGGGCGATTCGATCGCGTTCATGAAGGACGTGGACGCGACGGTGGCGCAGATCGAGGCGTACTCGAAGGCGGACGGCGAGGCGTATCGCCAGTTGCTCAAGGAGATCGCGGGATTTCGCGACTTCTTCCAGGTCGACGCGACGACGCCGGGCGGCGTGCCACCGCAAACGCGCGACCCCGGCCTCATGAAGCTCTCGCGCTTCCTGTCGCTGTCGGCCTACGACATCGTCAAGGAGCGCTTCAGGCATCCCGTCGTGCAGGCGAGCCTGTTGTTCAAGGCGTCGCTCACGATCTATCCCGTGAACTACCCGGGATCGGCGCGGCCGCTCCTGACCGGCATCGTCTCGAACCACCTGGGCGGCTGGGCAACCCCGAAGGGCGGGGCCGGGCAGCTCACCCAGGCGCTGCGCCGCCTGATCGAGGCGCGCGGCGCCGAGATCTTCTGCGGCCGCCAGGTGGGCGCGCTCATGCTGGAGGGCGATCGTTGCGTAGGCATCGAAACGCTCACGGGCGAGCGCTTCTTCGCACGGCACGCCGTGATTTCGACCATCCACGTCAAGCACCTCGTCGACATGGCGCCGGCCAGGCTCTGGGGCGACGAGTTCCTGTTCGGCGCCAGCACGTTCAAGCCCGGTTTCACGCTCTTCGCGCAGTACCTGGCGACCACGGAGCCGCCGCGCTTCCAGTGTCGCGATGGCGAGCGCGTCACGATCGCCGGCGAACTGCCGTTTTCCGCGGAGGAAATGGTGCGAGGCATGGCAGACCACGTGCTCGGACGTTTCAATCCGCGCACGGGCATCGTCGTGCACACGGGTAGCGTGGTGGACGACGGACGCGCGCCCGCCGGCTGTCACACAATCAAGATCGTCGGACCGCAGCCCTACGCGTTGGCGGGCACCGGCGCGGCAGGGTGGGACGCGCGCGGGCAGGAGTACGCGGACGCCATCCTCGCCGAGGTGCGCAAGGTGGCGCCCAATCTCACCGACGACAAGATCGTGCACCGCGCGATCAAGACGCCGCTCGATCTCGAACGCCGCAATCTCCACAACATCGAAGGCTCGTGCCACGGCGGTTCGTCGCTGCCCTCGCAGAACGGACACATGCGGCCGGTCCCCGGCTGGGCGCATCACCGCATGCCGATCAAAGGCCTGTACCAGACCGGTGCGACCACTCATCCGGGCGGTGCGATCTCGGGCCACCCGGGCCGCAACGCCGCCCGCGTGGTGCTCGAAGATCTCGGCGGCAGCCTCGAAGCCGTGGTCGCAAACGTAACAGGAGGCCGCGCATGAAGGCCGTGCAACTCGTCGCGCTCGGCGGGACCGAGAATCTCCACGTCGTCGATTTGCCGGTTCCGGTGCCGGCTGCGCGGCAGGTGCTGATCGAGGTGGAAGCGGCCGGGGTCATCTTCGCCGATACGCTGCTACGCCGCGGCACCTATGTGCACCATCCGGCGCTGCCCTATGTGCCGGGTCGCGAAGTGGTGGGCCGGATCGTCGCGGCAGGCGAGGAGGTCAGGGGTTATGCCGTCGGGCAGCGCGTGCTCGCCATCATGATGGGCGGCGGTTACGCGCAATACGTGGCCGCCGATGTGGAGAGCGGCGTCACGGCCGAGGGGCTGAGGCTCGGGCGCGTGCTGTTTCCGGTGGGCGACGAAGTGGACGCCGCGCAGGCGGTCTCGCACGGTTCGAACCTGCGCATCGCCTATCTCATCCTGCATGGTCGGGCCAACGCGAAGGCCGGGCAGCGGGTTCTGCTGCATGCGGCGTCGGGCGGCGTGGGCGCACATCTCACGCGGCTCGCGCGCGAACACGGGCTGCACGTGATCGCTCTCGCGGGTTCGCCCGAGAAAGCCGGTTACTGCCGGCAAAACGGCGCGCACGACGTCGTGCTCTACAAGACCTGCGACTACGTCGAGGCCGTGCGCGAACTCACCGGCGGCAAGGGCGTGCACTTGTCGATCAACAGCGTGGGCGCCGATACGCTGGGGCGCGATGCGACGATTCTTCTGCCGGAGGGCGAGCTGCTCATCACGGGCAAGGCGGCGGGACCCGGCTCGATCGAGCCGGCCCGCTATTCGAAGTCGCTCACGTACAAGCACTTCGCGAGCTACGTCCACTTCGGGCGCCCCGAGGACGACGCGGCGTGCGATTACGTGGCGCGTCAACTGCTCGCGCCGTCTCACGAGGACCGCATCGTGCGCGTGCCGCTCGACGACGTGCGGCACGCGCACGACATGCTCGAAGCCGGGGCCAATTTCGGGAAGATCGTGCTGATGCCTTGAGCGTCGGCATGGCGATGCCCGCGGGCCAGCCCGGTTCCTTCGAGGCCGGCCCACGGGCGAGCAGAAAGGAGGAGACATGAAATACCCAGTTCCATCGCCCGATTCCATGCGGCGCGAAACCCTGCGTGACGGCGGCGGGCACCTGTACGCCGGTTGGCGGAGTACGTTTGGCGCTGCGGCGGCCCTCTCGGTGGGCGCCAGTACCACCACCATCATCTGCTTCGGCGTGTTCGTGCCGTATCTGCACCGCGCGTTCGGCTGGGGCATCGGCGCGATTGCGATGGCCGCCACGCTGATCTCGGTGGCGATCATGGTGATCTCGCCGATCCAGGGGCTGCTGGTCGACCGCTTCGGCGCGCGTCCGATCATCCTCGCGTCGATTCCGCTGTTCGGCGCAGGCTACGCGTCGCTGTCGCTGCTGTCGGGCGACATCCACCAGTTCTATCTGATGTGGGTACTCGTGCCGCTGCTGGGATTCGGCGTCTGGCCGTCGAGCTACATCAAGGTCGTCTCGGGCTGGTTCGAGCGCCGCCTCGGGCTGGCCATCGGCGTGGCCAATGTCGGCATCGGCGTCGGCTCGGTGCTGCTGCCCGCGCTGATCGGCGTGGTGGCGAGCCGCTACGGCTTTCGCACGGCGTTCGTCGTGGTCGGCGCGCTGTCCGTGGCAATCGCGTGGCCCTGCGCGTTCTTCTTCGTTCACGAGCGACCGCGCGCGGAGCGCTCCACGGCGCGGCTGCCGGGCGCGGATACGGTGCCCGGCCTCACGCTAGGCGAGGCATGGCGCGACGGGGCGTTCTGGAAGATCGTCGTGTCGTTCCTGTTCCTGGGCGCGTGCAGCACGTCGCTGCTCGTGAACCAGGTCGCCATTCTCGTCGACAACGGGGCGAGCGTGCGCACTGCCGTGGCCATGCAGTCGGTCGTGGGGATCGCCACGCTCGTCGCGCGGCTGGCGGTCGGCTGGCTGCTCGACCGCGCGTCGGTGAAGCTCGTCATGCCCGTGCTGGCGCTGTGCGGCGCCGGCGCCATGGTCCTTTATGCGGGCGGCGCGGCCGGTGCGCCGGGCGCGTTGTGCGCCGTGCTCATCGGCATCATGACCGGGGCCGAGTTCAATGTGATCGGCTATGCGCTGCGGCGTTATTGCGGCCCGCGCGCGCTCGGCGCGCTGTTCGGCTGCGTGTTCGCCGTGTTCCAGCTGGGCGGCGCGGTGGGGACCGCCGTTATCGGCTATCTGCGCGGCCAGACCGGTTCGTACCACGACTGCCTTTACGGGCTGACGCTCGCAACGCTCCTCACCGCGCTGCTGTTCGGCACGCTCGGCCGCTACCGCTATCTCGAGCGCGCGCCCGGACTGCCGGACGCCCCGCCTTCCGCCGCCTGTCCCGAAGACACGCAGGGGCAAATGCATTGAGGGCGGCGCAAGACGCCGCCTGCCATTCTCAAACGCTATGGAGTCAGACTGAGATGAACCTCGTCGATCAACGAGACGTATCCATCACCCTGAGTGACGGCGTCGAAGTCGCCGTGCGCGTATTCCGTCCGATGGGCGATGCGCGCGTGCCGACCTTGTTCGCCGCTTCGCCGTACCGCTACGACAACGACGACCTGCCGCCGGGCACGGTGTTCTTCTGGCACGAGACGGGGCCGATCCACTGGTACGTGTCGCACGGCTATGCCTATGTGCATCTCGACGTGCGCGGCACCGGCAAGTCGAAGGGGGACTATGGCTTCCTGAACGAGCGCGAACGTCGGGACCTCTACGAAGTGATCGAATGGATCGCTGCCCAGCCCTGGTCGAACGGTCGCGTGGGCGGGATCGGTCAGTCGTACTATGCGGCGTCGCAGTGGGCGATGGCGGCCGTGCAGCCGCCGCATCTCACCTGTATCGCGCCGTTCGACGGCAACATCGATCCGTATCGCGGCTGGGCGTATCAGGGCGGCATCGCGTCCAGCTTCATGGCGGGCTGGTGGAACGGATCGGTTCGGATTGCGAATAAATTTCCGCACAACGGCTCGGAGCCGCGAGACGTGCCGGTCGATCTGCCCGCGATCGTCATGCAGCATCCCACGCTCGACGCCTTCTGGGACGAGCGGCTGGTGGCGCCGCTATTGCGCGACGTGACGATTCCGGTCTATTCGATCGGGGTGTGGGCGAAGCGCGACATCCACCTCGAAGGCAATATTCGCGGCTATGGCCTCGTGCGCGGGCCAAAAAAGCTCAAGCTCATGAGCGCGGCGAACGGCGCGGCCACGCTCGGCCTTTACGCCTCGGAGCGTTTTCACGAGGACGTGCTGCTGCCGTTCTACGACCACTGGCTCAAAGGCAAGGAGACGGCGTATCCGTCGCGACCGGATGTGGAGTTTACCTACGACGGCACGAACATCACCGACGCGGCGTCCTCGTGGCCGCCGCCGGACGTGCAGCAGGCCACCCTGTGGCTGGCGCAAGGGCCGACAGGAAGCGTGAAGTCGGTCAACGACGGCGCGCTGGTCGGGCAGCCGGAGGAACGGGAGGCGGGTTCGTCGTATTCCTATCCGGCGCCGGACTGGATCGGCGGCCCCGTGGTCGCGACGCCCTACGGCCTCGATCCGGTGCGCGGCGTGCTCACCTTCACTTCGGCGCCGCTGGCCGAAGAACTGGCCTTGGCAGGCCCCGTCGAACTCGTGCTGCATGCCTCCTCGACGCGCACCGACATGAACGTGATCGTCCGTCTCTCGGAGCAGTCGCCGCAGGATCCGCAGACGGCGCAGGGGCGCCAGCCCGCGGCGCGCGTGGTCACGAAAGGCTGGCTGCGGGCTTCGCACCGCGCGATCGACGAAGCGGCCAGCATGCCCGGCGCGCCGGTGCACCCGCATCGCGAGGCCGTGCCGCTCGAGCCGGGCGTTCCTGTCGAGCTGCGGATCGCATTGATGCCGTGCGCGCACCTGTTCCGGCGCGGCTCGCGGATTCGCATCGAGATCGCCTGCGCGGATTCGGCGCTCACCGACCAGCAGTTCACGCATATTTTCACGCCGGACATGGTCGGCACCGACACGGTCCACCACGGCAAGGCGTTGCCGTCGCGCTTGCTGCTGCCCGTCATCGGCGGCTCGGCGCTGGCGTTCGAAAGCGCGTGAGCGTCCGGCGTGGCGCGCGCGGCGATTTGCCGGGCAGGCGCGCCGCGTCGTACAGTACAGGTTTTTGTGTCTGGCGCTGCTGCGCCGCGCTTTCAGGCCGTCGAACATGACACGTATCGCTTCCGTTACCGCACCCAGAGGCCGTCCGAAGGATCCCGCGAAACGCGAGGCCCTGCTGAACGCCGCGCGCGACCTGTTTCTTTCGCAGGGCCCGGACGGCGTCACCGTCGACGAGATCGCCGCGCGCGCGGGCGTTTCGAAGGTCACGCTCTACGCCAACTTTGCAGACCGCAACGCGCTGCTCGAGGCGGTCATGGCGCGCGAGTCCGAACGTATCATCTCGAACGACTACCTCGCCGACACGGCGGGCCGCGATCTGGAGGCGGCCTTGTGCGGGCTCGGCGAGCGCGTGCTGGGTTTTCTTGCCAATCCGCAGATGGTCGGCCTCGAGCGCCTGATCGCCGTGGCTGCGGAAAGTCACCCGGAAAAGGCCCGGCGCTTCTTCGAAGTCGGCCCCGGCCGCAACCGCGACATTCTCGTCAAGCTCATCGAAATGGGGATTGAGCAAGGGCGGATCGCCACCGACGACCCGGTCGAGGCGGCATCCGACCTGATCGGACTCTGGCAGGGCTTTCTGCGGCTCGAAACGATCTTCCGCTATCGCCAGCCGCCGGGGAACGCGGAGATTCGACGCCGCGCGGCGCGCGGAGTCGAACTGTTCATGCGTCTGTATGGTTGTACGAAGTAGTCGGATCGTGGCGGCTGACTTGCTCCGTCCGCTCCGTCACCCTGCGATCCCGAGCGTCGCCTTGAGCCAGCCGATCATCAGCGGGATGGTTTGCGCGCCGGGACCCATATGGCCGCCGGGATAGAAGCGTGCGGTTTTCGCCTGGCCCTGGCGCAGCAGCAGATACATGTCGTCGATCGGAAAGATCGAGTCGTCCACGCCGTTGACGAGCAGCATGGGCGCACACGGCGTATCGACCACGCCACTGCGCAGTAGCGACAGCGACGGCGCGTACGCGATCCATTCCTCGCGCGTCGAGAGGCCCCAGGCGCTGGCGAGCGTCTCCGGCAACTCGAGCGCGTATTCGCCCTGATCCATCGTCGCGATCCAGCTCTGATCGAAGGCGTAGTGCGCGCAACCGCCCTGGTTGATCGCCGCCGCGATCCGGTTCTTGTAGACATGGGCCACCTGGGTCGCCCAATAGCCGCCGGTGCTCAGTCCGTGCACGGCGACCCGCGCATGATCCACGTCGTCGCGCGCATCCAGCCAGTCGAATACCGCACCCCACACACGCAAGGCGTCCGACGCGCCGTTGACCGGACTTTCGCCGGTCCCCGGCATATCGATGGCGAGGACGGCGAAGCCCGCCTTGAGGAAGGGTTCGACGAGCACCGAACGCTCTTCCTTGAACGTGTCGATGCCGCCCCAGGTGAGTATCGTCGGCAGTGCATGCGTGCCGCTGCCCGGCGGCCGGCGCAGGAAGGCGGGAATGACACGGCCCTCGGATTCGCGGCCGGAAAACGGAATTTCGACGCGCTGCGCCTCGGGATCGAGCCGGTGCAGCAGGTGTCGATGATTCGCGCGCGCACGGGCGTAGGCCGCCCGTTTTCCGGCCGAGTTGGCCGCCGGGTAGCGACCGAGCCAGCACAGGCCATAGGCGATCTTCAGGGCGGCGAGTTCGTCTTCGGGGCGCGCTTCGGCACGCGCCGCATCGGCCTGCCGTTCGTAGGGGATGGCCGCTTCCAGGAACGCGTGCGCCCATGCGTCGCGGTCGGTGCTCGTGAGCGGCGCCATCGCTTCGGTCAGGATTTCCGGCGGTACGAAAACCACCGGGTTGAGCTTGCGTCTGGCCTTGTCGAGCAGAACAGCGCGTATTTCGTCGAGGGTCCGTTGAGGCATGATGGCGTTTCAATGAGTGGAGTAAACCGGGCATGCGCGGTGCGGAGTGCCGTGCACGACGCACCGGGAAGGCAGCTCTCGTAGCGGCATCAGGCCCACGGATCGAGCACGATGCGGCCTGCCACGTCGCCGCGTTCGAGCAGCGCCTGGGCTGCTCGTCCCTCGGACAGCGGCATCACGGCGTGGATGGCGGGGTGGATCGCGCCCTGGGCCAGCAAGCGCAGCACGGTGCGCTGGTCGTGTAGCGTCGAGGCGCGCGCGCCCCGGATGTTCAGTTCGAGGCGTACGCAATCGCTGGCCGTGATCGGCATCGGACTGCGCACGCCTTCGCCCGCGACCGGCACGAGTGTGCCGCCCGGACGCAGCACGTCGACGCCGAGCCGCAGCATGTCCGGGTCGCCGCTGTAGTCGACGGCGCCGTCGAGTCCCAGCGTGTCGCCCACCGCGCGAATCTGCGCTGCCGCCTGCTCGCCGGGCACGATGAAAACGTGGGCGGCGCCGCGCTCTTTCAGGAACGCTGTCTTGGCGGGCGAGCGGGTGACGGCCACCGTGCGCACGCCCATCAGCCGGGCAAGATCGAGTGTGGCGGAGCCCATGCCGCCCGATCCGCCCACCACGAGCACGCAGTCGCCTGCGCGTGCCTGCAGCCGGTCGTTCAGGATGCGGTGCGAGGTGGCATACGACCACATCGCCGCGGCCGCCAGTTGCGGCGATACGCCTTCGGGCAGCGGAAGCCAACAGGATTGCGGCCGCGCCACGAATTGCGCGTTGCCGCCGAATGACGTATGGCCCGGATAGTCGACATCGGTCGAGAGGTTGCTCAAGCCGCGAAGGGTCATGGGCGAAAGGGGATTCGCCGGATGCACGAGGCCCACTACGGCGTCCCCTGGCTTGAACGCGCGCACGCCGGCGCCGACTGCTTCGACCACGCCGGCCGCGTCGCGTCCGGGCTGCATCGGCAGCGGGAACATCTTGCGTCCGGGCAGCGCCGTGCCTTTCATCTCGCCGATGCGGAACTTGATGTCCCAACGCGAAACAGTGGTTGCGAGCACGCGCACGAGCACGTCGTGTTCGCCGACTTCCGGCATGGGGAAGTCGTCATAGATCACTTCGTTCAGGTCGCCGTGGCGAAATATACGAATGGCTTTCATCATAAATTCGTAGGGAATGCTAAGCGTGTGTGCGCATCAGGACTGTGCAACACCGGAAGGCGCGCGCGTGAAGCGGTCGCCGAAATCGAAATAGTCGTCGTGGCAAAAGCCGTTTTCGTAGTACTGGATTTCCCACCAGTTGTGGTCGAGGTCTTCCATGTAGAACGAATAGACGCCGTGCATGTGCTGGACGTCGAGAATCTGCCGGATGCCGTACTGCTCCTTGTACTCGTGTGCGAGCGCATGCGCCGCGTCCACTTCGTCGCGGCTCGCGACATCGAGCCCCCAGTGATTCAGCACGTTGCACGGATGCACTTCGTTGCCGACCTCGACGCAGACGATGTGAAAACGCATGCCGAGACGTAGCGAGAGCGCGGTGATCGCGTGCTGAACGACTTCGAGGCCGAGGAACTCTTCGTAGAAACGTCGGGACTGCGCGAGATCGGCGCACTCGAGCGTGCCGTGGCCGAGGCAGTAGGGTTTGAGCACCGATTGGCGGCTGGCCGGATCGACGCGGCAATTTTCGGGAAGCGGAGTGGTCATGTTCGGTCGGGGAAACGGGTCAGGAAATCGTCTGCGCAACGGCAAGGTCGGCTTGCGAGACGAATGAGTCGGCAAAGAAGCGGTCTTCCGGGAGGTTGCGCCGTGCGCAGAAGTCGCGCCGCGCCGCCTCGACCATCGCGGGCGCGCCGCAAGCGTAGACGTCGAATGCGCCGAGGTCGCCGTGATCCTCCAGCACGGCTTCGTGCACGAAGCCGGTCCGTCCCTGCCAGTCGCACGCCGGGGTGGCGGCGCTCAGCACCGGCGTATAGGCGATGTGCGCATGGTCGTGCGCCCATTGCCGCGCGAGGGCGTCGAGGTAAAGGTCCTGGCGTGCGCGGCCGCCCCAGTAAACATGCAGCGGCCGGTGGCTCGCCGCGGCGAGCGAGGCTTCCACCATCGCCTTGATCGGCGCGAAGCCCGTGCCCGATGCGAGCAGGATAGCCGGGCGGCGGGCGTCGTCGCGAAGATGAAACTGGCCAAGCGGCGCTTCGATGCGCAACATGTCGCGCACTTTCACCGTCGAGAAGAGCCGGTCGGTGAAGAGCCCGCCCGGCATGTGGCGGACATGGAGATCGAACTGACGCAGACCGTCCACGTGCGGTGCGCTCGCGATCGAGTAGGCGCGGCGCACGCCGTCGGCGAGCAGCACCTCGACATATTGGCCGGCATTGAAGCGGACCGGCTCGTTCGGCGGCACGCCCAGTTGCACGCGCATGACGTCGGCGGCGAGGCGTTCGAGCTGAAGCACGCGGGCGGGCAGTCCGAGCACCGGAAACGACTGCGCCGGATCGAGCTCGTCGATTTCGATGACGCAATCGCTGAGCGGCCGGGCCTGGCACAGGTGCACGTAGCCAGCGGCGATGTCGGACGCGCTCAGATAGTTCGGATGCACGAGGCCCGGATCGGCCGAGCCCGAGACGATCTTGCCGCGGCACGTGCGGCACACGCCCGAGCGGCAGCTGAACGGCAGGCGGCTGCCTGCGTCGAGTCCGGCGCGCAGCAGGGTCGTTGCCTCGTCGCATTCGAAGCGGGTGCCGCCGGGTTGAAGGGTAATGCCGAACTTCATGATGCAGGGATTCTCCTTGTCGCGAAGGACGCCGGGAACGTCGTGGTTTGAACCGACTATACGAACCGCTCGGCGCGGAATCCAACAAAAAGGCGTGATGGTCCCAATCACCGGAAGAAATGGGCGGCCGCCGCGGCGCTCGCGTGCTGCGATGCGGCGTGAGGGGGCGTGAGGCGGCCTGAAGCGGTGGCGCTGCGCACGCGGACCTGGGTGAAGTGCTGAATTGTCAGGGATACCCTGGCTGCATCAGAATCCGCCGTGTGATCGGGAGCAGGTATCACTGGAAACAGAGGCTGGACAATGAGGCTGAATCACTTTCGCGACATGGTCGCTATCGTCGAGCACGGCAGTTTGCGAGCGGCGGCGCGGCACCTCGGCATGGCGCAGCCCGTGCTGACGCGCAGCATCCGTTCGCTCGAACGCGAGCTCGGTGTCGTGCTGTTCGAGCGCGAGGCGCGCGGCATGACGCTCACGGCGCTCGGCCGGCTCTTTTATCAGCGCGCGAGCGCGGTCGTGAACGAAGTCCAGCGCGCGCAAGACGAGCTGGCGCAGAATCAGGGCGACGCGGGCGGCACGCTGGTGGCGGGCCTCTCGATCATGCCGCACGTCGGCATGCTGCCGCATGCGCTGTCGCGTTTCAGGCAGCGTTATCCGCTGGTGCGCCTGCAACTGATCGAGGGCTTGTTTCCCGATGTCGAAGCGGCGCTGCGCAACGGCCAGATCGACTTCTACCTCGGCGCCGCGCCGCGCGTGCCACCGGCCCCTGGACTCACCACCGAGCGGCTCTTCGAGAACACCCGCGCCGTGGTCGCGCGGCGCGGGCATCCCCTTTCGGCGGCGAAGCGGTTCAAGGACCTCGCGGGCGCGGAGTGGGCGACGACGTCTGTCGACTACAACGCCGAAGCCGACCTGCAATCGCTGTTCGCGCGCTACCGGCTCGGCGAGCCGCGCGTGATGCTCAAGACGCGTTCGGCGCTTTCCATGATGGTGGGTCTCGCGCATAGCGACCTGCTGGCGCTCCTGCCGGTGCAATGGGGCGAGTTTCCGCTCACGCGCGACGCGCTCGCGCTCATTCCCATCAAGGAGCGGCTGCCCGCGCCGCCCATCGTGCTGATCCGGCGTTCGGGGCTGCCGCTCACGCCGGCGGCCGAGTACTTCTGCGACGTCATGCGGCGCTACGCCCCCGACACCGCCGCCACGCCACCTGCCCCGAATTCGTCCGGACGCACGACATGAACATCAATACGGTCGACCTCAATCTGTTCCTCGTATTCCGGGCGATCTACGTCACGCGCAGCGTCACCCAGGCCGGCGACTCGCTCAACATGACGCAGTCGGCGGTCAGCAACGCGCTCAAACGCCTGCGCGAGCGCTTCGACGATCCGCTTTTCGTTCGCACGCCGTCGGGCATGGAACCGACGCCGATGGCGCGCGAGATCATCGATCTCGTCGAAGAGGGGATCGAGAAGTTCACGCGGGCCATCGACCAGGCGCGGCGCTTCGAGCCTGCGCAGTCGGACCGGCGCTTTCGTCTCGCGATGAACGATATCGGCCAGTTCGTCCTGATGCCGGGCCTGCTGTCCGCGGCACACGGCATCGCGCCCGGCGTGCGCTTCGAGACGGTCGGCGCGTCGTCGGCCGAAGAGGCGCGGGACCTGCTGATCGAAGGCAAGATCGACGTGGCGATCGGCAGCTGGCCGCTATTCGGCCAGGGTTTTTGCCGCGCGAAGATGTGCGACGAAACCTTTGTGGTCGTGCTCGGGGCGGGACACGAGATCGTCTCGGAAACGCTGAGCACCGAGGAGTACCTGGCTGCGGAGCACTTGACCTACCGCCCGAGCGGCGCGAGCGACGCGGCGTTGCAGCAGACGCTGTTCGCGCACGGCCTGCTCGCACAGCGCAAGGTGGTGCTCACCGCGGCGCATTCGCTCGGGCTCGATCGCGTGGTGGCAAGCTCGCGGCTCTTACTGACCGTTCCTTCACGGCTCGCGCGGGCCATGGTGGAGGCGAATGCGGGATTGCGGCTGGCTCACCTTCCGTTCGCGGTCACGCCGTTCCAGATCTGGATGCAGTGGCACGAACGCTTCGACTCCGATAGCGGCAACCGCTGGCTTCGCACGCTCACAGAAGCCGTCTTCCACTCGCTGCCGCTACCCATCGTCGCCTGAGGGGCATACCGTCGGCTGCGGGGTGTATGCCTCGCGCCGCGTCGTGCCTGTGGGGATACCAAAACGGTATCGCCTCGCACTTCGAGATATCTTCTGTGAAGCTGCCCTCGCTTCTATAGTGGTTTCCAGTCCGGCGCGAGACCGGCATGAGGAGACCTCCCAAGGCACGACTTCATGCCCGGTCTTGCCGCGTGACAGACGGCGGCCACGCGGCCGCCCGCATTCCCGACGTTCGTTCGCCAACCGGTGCCTCCCGCGCCGGCGGACGGCGCACGCCGGTTCAATGCGTTCATCTTCAGGAGACAGAAACATGACGGATCGAAAGAGGGCGCTCGTCACGGGCGGGGCGACGGGCATTGGCCGCAGCGCCGTGCTGGCACTCGCGCGGGCGGGTTATGACGTCGCGCTCAACTATGCGACGAGCGCGGCCGGGGCCGAGGAAACGGCTGCCGAGGCGCGCGAACTCGGGGCGAAAACGCGGGTGCTGCAATGCGACGTCAGCGACGACGCCCAGGTGCGCCGCATGATGGCGGAGATCGACGGCGAATTCGGCGGCCTCGAAGCGCTCGTCAACAACGCGGGCACCACGGCGAGCTGGAAGGTCAAGGACCTCGAAAGCCTGGATCTGGCGGAATGGGATCGTACCTTCGCGGTCAATGTGCGCGGCACATTCCAGGTCACGCGCGCGGCGGTGCCGCTGCTGCGCAAGGGTCATCAACCCGCCGTCGTCAACACCGCGAGCATCGTGGGTCTGCGGCCCGGCCCCCAGCCGCTGCCGTACGCGGCGAGCAAGGCGGCTGTCGTCAATCTGACGAAGACGCTGGCGTGGAATCTCGGCCCGGAGATCCGCGTGAATGCCGTGGCGCCGGGCTGGATGGAAGGCGAGTGGATGGAGCGCATGCTCGGCGAGCGGTATGGCGACCTCATGGGCAAGCGCGCCCGCGCGACGCCGCTGCGCCGCTGCGTGACGTCGGACGACGTGGCCGAGACGATGCTGAACCTGCTGCAGGGCAACCGCTTCGTGACCGGCGAGATCGTCGTGATCGACGGCGGCTACACCAGCTCGACGTGAGGAGGGCATACGCATGTTGAACGGTTTCGTTCCCTTTCCGGCGGAGTTCGCCGAGCGCTATCGCGCGCGCGGCTACTGGCAGGATCGCTCGCTCGCCGCCGAGTTCGCGGATGTGTTCGCGCGCTTCGCCGGGCGCACCGCGCTCATCGACGGCGAGCGCGTCTACACCTACGCGGACGTGGACCGGCTGTCCACGAATCTCGCGCTGAACCTCTACGCGCTCGGCCTTCGGCCCCAGGATCGCGTGGTCCCGGCGCTGCCGAATGTCGCCGAGTTCGTGCTGCTTTACTTTGCATTGCAGAAGATTGGCTGTATTCCCATCGCGGCGCTGGTCACGCATCGCCATACCGAGCTGAACCAGTTCGTGAAGCTTGCCGGTGCGCGCTGCTGCATCTACCCGGAGCGGGCTGGCGATTTTGCGTTCGCGCCCGTCGTCTCGCGCATTCAGGACGAAAACGCCTGCCTGCAATGGCGTATCGTTCTCGGGCAGGCGGGCCCCGGCGAGCACTCGTTGACCGCGCTGATCGAGCAGCCGGCCGAACTGGCTCCCGAACTGCTCGCCACGCTGCATATCGATCCGCTCGACCCGTGCATTTTCCAGCTATCGGGCGGCACGACCGGCATCCCCAAACTGATTCCGCGCACCGGCAACGACTATGCGTACAACTCGCGCGTGGCGGCCGAAGTGGCCGGCGTGGACGCCGAATCGGTCCTGCTGCTGGTACTGCCCATCGCGCACAATCTGCCGCTTGCGTGCCCGGGCATCCAGGGTTTCCTGTTCAACGGCGCGACGGTCGTCCTGCACGCGAATACGCGGCCGGCCGAGATGTTCGCGTTGATCGAGAAGCATCGCGTCACGCACCTGAAGGTCGTGCCGGCGCTGCTCATCCGTCTCATCAACGAGCCGACGATCGGCCACTACGACCTGACTTCGCTGCGGCAGATCCAGAGCGGCGGCCAGCGCATGCAGCCCGAGGTGCGGCTGCGCACGCGCGAGCTGATTCCCTCGGCTTTCGTGCAGGAGAACTTCGGCATGTCGGAAGGCCTCCTGATGTTCGTGCGCGCCAACGACCCCGAGGACGTACTGCTCGAAACCTGCGGCCGCCCGGTTTGTGCGGACGACGAGGTGCGCCTGCTCGACGACGAAGGGCGCGAGGTGCCGCCCGGCGAAGTGGGCGAGCTGGCGTGTCGCGGGCCTTATACGCTGCGCGGCTACTTCGGCGCGCCCGAGTACAACGCGCGGCAGTTCACGCCCGACGGCTTCTATCGCTCCGGCGACCTGATGCGGCTGCATCCGTCCGGCAACTACATCGTGGAAGGCCGCAAGAAGGATCTCATCAACCGCGGCGGCGAAAAGATCAGCGCCGAAGAGGTGGAGAACCTGATCCTCATGCACCCGGCGGTGCAGAACGTCGCTTGCGTGCCGATGCCCGACGCGGCGATGGGCGAAAAAATGTGCGCGTGCGTCGTGCTCAAGCCGGGCGGGGCGCTCGACCTGGCGGAACTCGTCGCCTTTCTCGCCGCGCGCGAGATCGCGAAGTTCAAGCTGCCCGAGCGGCTCGAAATCCTGCCGGAGTTTCCGGTTTCGACGTTCGGCAAGGTATCGAAGAAGGCGCTGGCCGAACGCGTCGCATCGACGATCGCGGCACCCTCCCACTAACGGCGATATGACTCAACGAGATATCAGCGATGCGCATTATTGATTTGCACTGCTATCCAGGTACGCAGACCTGGATCGACGCACAAGGCCCCTACGTGGAGGCGCTTGCGACCTACTGGAAGCGCAACTGGGTGGCGAAGAGCGAGGAAGCCGTGGTGGCCGAATTCAGCGATGCCGGCGTCGAGGCATGCCTCGTCGCGCTCGACCTCGAAACGACGGTGGCCACGCCGCCGTGCACGAACGAATACGTGCACGACATGTGGAAGCGCAACCCGTCGCGCATCCTCCAGTGCTGGGGCGCGCTCGAGCCGGCCAAAGGCGAGATCGCGATCCGGCAGGCGCGCAAGGCCGTGCGCGAACTCGGCTTCATGGGCTTTCACTTTCACCCCATCATGCAGCACTTCGCCGTCAACGACCGGCGCTACTACCCGCTGTTCGAAGAGATTGCCCATCTCGGCGCGGCTGTGATGATCGACGTGGGCACGACCGGCATGGGCGCGGGGCTGCCCGGCGGCATGGGCGCGCGCATTCGGCACGCACATCCCGCGGCGATCGACGACCTCGCGGCGGACTTCCCGAACCTGAAGATCATCATGGCGCATCCCGGCTGGCCCTGGGTCGACGAAACCACGGCCGTGGCCCTGCACAAAGGCAATGTGTACTGGGAAATGTCGGGTTGGGCGCCGAAGCATTTTCCGGGCAATCTGAAGGTGGACATACGCGGGCGTCTGCAGGACAAGATCATGTTCGGCAGCGATTACCCGAGCCTGCCCTACGAGCGGATCTTGCGCGAATGGCGCGAGCTCGGTTATTCGGACGAGGTGCTCGCCAAGGTCTTTCACGCAAACGCCGAGCGCGTGCTGGGGCTGTGATGGGACACGCCTATATCTGCGACGGCGTGCGCACGCCGATCGGGCGTTACGGCGGCGCGCTCGCATCCGTGCGGGCCGACGATCTGGGCGCCCTGCCGATCGCCGCGCTCATGCAGCGCAACCCGGGAACCGACTGGGCGCGCGTCGAAGAGGTCTACTACGGCTGCGTCAATCAGGCCGGCGAGGACAACCGCAACGTCGCGCGCATGTCCGCTCTGCTCGCGGGCCTGCCGCCCGAGGTGCCCGCGGCGACCGTCAATCGCCTCTGCGGCTCGGGCCTGGAAGCGCTCGCGAGCGCGGCGCGCGGCATCGTCTCCGGTCAGCTCGGGCTCGCCATTGCCGGCGGCGTGGAGAGCATGAGCCGCGCCCCGTTCGTGATGGCCAAGCCGGCCAGCGCGTTTTCGCGTCAGCCGGAAATCCACGATTCGACCATCGGCTGGCGATTCGTGAACCCGCGCATGGAGGCGCTGTACGGGATCGATTCGATGGGCGAGACCGCGGAAAACGTTGCGCACGAACATCGCGTCAGCCGCGGGGACCAGGACGCGTTCGCGCTGCGCAGCCAGCTTCGCGCACAACGGGCCATCGAAGCAGGACTCTTCTCCGCCGAGATCGTGCCGGTCGAGGTCCCGGGCCGGCGACGCGGCGAAACGGCGACGGTGGCGCACGACGAACATCCGCGCGCCGACGCGAGTGAGGGCGCATTGGCCGCGTTGCCGCCGCTATTCCGGGCCGGGGGGACCGTGACGGCCGGCAATGCTTCGGGTGTGAACGACGGCGCCGCTGCGCTGCTCGTCGCCGACGAGCAGCGCGCCGCGAAGAGCGGGCTCACGCCGATGGCGCGTATCGCCGGCATCGCGACGGCGGGTGTCGAGCCGCGCGTCATGGGGCTCGGCCCGCTGCCGGCGGTGCACAAGCTGCTCGCGCAGACCGGCCTCGGCATCGGCGATTTCGACGTCATCGAGCTCAACGAGGCGTTTGCCGCGCAGGCGCTCGCAGTGTTGCGCGGCCTCGGTCTGCCCGACGATGCGCCGCACGTCAATCCGAACGGCGGTGCGATTGCGCTGGGGCATCCGCTCGGCATGTCGGGCATCCGGCTCGTATTGACGGCGATCCGGCAACTGCAACGCACGGGTGGCCGGCGTGCGCTGTGCACGATGTGCATCGGCGTTGGTCAGGGCATTGCCGTCGCGCTCGAGCGCGTGGAGTGACTGCCATGAACGATCCGATTCTGGTCGCGCGCGAAGGCGCGGTGGCCATCCTGACGCTGAACCGGCCCGACACGCGCAACGCGCTGGCCGGCGAGGTGATGTTTGCGGCCTTCGAAACGCTCTTCGCGGCGCTGAACCGCGACGCGAGTATTCGCGCGGCGATCCTGACTGGCGCGGGACCGGCGTTCTGCTCCGGCGGCAACGTGGTCGACATGCGCGATCGCGCGGGCATGTTCGCAGGCTCGCCGGCCGAGATCGCCGCGCACTATCGCAATGGCATCCAGCGCATTCCCCGCGCGTTCGAGCAGCTCGAGGTGCCGATCATTGCGGCCGTGAACGGGGCCGCGATCGGCGCCGGCTGCGATCTTGCCTGCATGTGCGATATCCGCATTGCGTCGACCGAGGCCCGTTTTGCGGAGAGTTTCGTGAAGCTCGGCATCGTTCCCGGCGACGGCGGATGCTGGTATCTGCCCCGCGTGGTGGGGTGGTCGCGTGCGGCGCAACTGGCCTTCACGGGTGACACGCTCGGGGCGCGCGAAGCGCTGGAGATCGGCCTCGTTTCGAGTCTGGCCCAGCCGGAGGCGCTGATGGACGCAGCCCTGGCGCTCGCGCAGCGTATCGCCGCGAACCCGCCGCAGGCGCTGCGCTGGACCAAGCGCCTGCTGCGGGCCGCCCGGCAAGGCACCGTGAGCGAAGCGCTCGACGCGGCCGGCGTGCTGCAAGGGCAGGCGCATCACACCGCCGATCATGCCGAGGCCGTGCATGCCTTCTTCGAGAAGCGCACGCCGGTCTTTAGCGATGCGGGAGCGCTGGAATGACGACCGATCTCGTGCTCGTCTCGACGCTCGCGCCGGGTGTCGCCTGCGTGCGGCTGAACCGGCCGCACGTGCTCAACGCGCTGAATCTGGCGCTGCGGCGCGAGCTGGCGGCGGCGTTCGCGCGCTGCGATGCCGACGACACCGTGCGCGTGGTCGTGCTCGCGGGCGGCGAGCGTGCCTTCTGCGCCGGCGCGGATCTGGCCGAATACGTCGACGCTGATCCGCTCGAGATCGCCGGCCGCGACATGGGCCGGCTCTGGGACGCGGTGGGCGGCTGCCGCAAGCCGGTTATTGCGGCGGTGCGCGGCTACGCGCTGGGCGGCGGATGCGAACTGGCCATGCACGCGGATCTCATCGTCGCGGGCACGTCGGCCCGCTTCGGGCAGCCGGAAGTGTCGATCGGGCTCATGCCCGGCGGCGGCGCGACCCAGCGGCTCACGCGGGCAATTGGCAAGTTTCGCGCGATGCAGTTGCTGCTGACGGGCGAAGCGATCGATGCCGGTGAAGCGCTGCGTTGCGGCCTCGTGAGCGAGGTGGTCGACGACGCAGCCGTCGAGCCGCGCGCACTCGCGCTCGCGAAGCAACTGGCCGCGCTGCCCGTGCTCGCCGTTCGCTCCATCAAGGAAGCCGTGCTCGAAAGCATGGCCGGCACGCTCGACGCCGGCCTGCGCTTCGAGCGCAAGTCTTTCCAGTTGCTGTTCGCCACGAGCGACAAGACCGAGGGCATTCGCGCACGGCTGGAAAAACGTCCCGCGCGCTTCGCGGGCACGCCGCCCGGGGGCGACGACAGTCGATGAGCGCCGCCGGAACCGGCCGCTGCCCCGCCGCATTTCGGCCAGTGATGACGGCCATCATCGCTTTTTGTTGGTTTCTGCGAGGCGGTCTTTGTAGCCTGCCAACAGGGTCAGGGGTTCGGGGTTAGGGGTTCGGACCAAGGGCGGATATCGCCAGGACATCGCGGCCGCCTTGTGGCGCTTTTCATCAACAGAATCGATAAGGAAACCTTTTGACATGAAGCTCGTCACCATCGATGCCGGAATCGCGGGCGCGCCTGGCGCCATTCTCCGCTCGGGCGAGATATTGCATCTGGCGCGCGCCGCGCTGCCGGGTTCGCTCGAAGCGTGGCTGCCCGGCTCGCTGCGCGAGATTCTGGCGGCCGGCGAGGCCGGGCTCGCAATCGTGCGGCAAATCGTGCAGCGGGTCGAAGCGATGGAGCACACGCCGCGCGAGCGGTTGCGTGCCGCGGGCACGCTGACGGGCGCCGCGACGCCGCTGCTCGCGCCGATTCCGCGCCCGGGCCTCGTGCTGGCCGCGGGACTCGCCTACCGCTCGCACCTGGCCGAGATGGCCGGGACGCCGGCTCCGCCTCACCCCACCGGGTTTCTGAAGAGTCCGCATTCGATCGCGGCGCCCGACACGCCGGTGATACTGCCGCCCGACGCGGACCGCCAGGTGGATTACGAAGGCGAACTGGCGGTGGTGTTCGGCAGGACCTGCCACGGCGTGACGGCGCAGACCGCGCTCGACTACGTCGGCGGCTATACGGTGGCCAACGATCTCTCCGCGCGCGACTGGGTGCGGGCAGTGTGGGAAGCCCGCGAGCCCTGGCAGGCGCGCACCGCCTGGGAGGTCAACATCATGGGCAAGCAGTTCGACGGCTTCACGCCGCTGGGTCCGGCGCTCGTGACGAGCGACGAGATTCCCGATCCTGCGCTCCTGCAGCTCACCACGCGGCTCAACGGCGAGGTCATGCAGCAGGCGAGCGTGAGCGATCTGATCTTCGACGTTGCGCACACGATCGCGCACTTCGCCCGCTGGTACACGTTCGAACCCGGCGACGTTCTGCTGACCGGGACGCCTGCCGGCGTCGGCGTGGGGCGCAAGCCGCCGGTCTTTTTGCGCGATGGCGACGTGGTGGACGTCACCGTCACGGGGATCGGGCATTTGAGAAGCACCGTTTGCCGCGCTTGAGCCGGTCCGTGATCGCACCGGACGGCCACGCGGCAGACGTGGCCGTTTATCGATGTCGTGTTGGGGTTGTGTTGAGGTTGTATTGAGTTCGTATTTGGCATTTGCAGCATCGTAGTCACAGAAAAATAAATTAGTTATCCATATATAAGGTAAGGAGACGAATGTGAAGCAACGAAGAAAGCGTGGCTGGCAAGCGTGCGTCTGGGTGTCGATGTGCCTCGCCGGCGTCGTCCATGCACAGAGCGTGACGCTGTACGGCACGCTCGACACGGGCGTGGAGTACATCAATCACGCCAATGCGGCAGGCCAGTCGATGGTGCGGGTGCCGTCCAATACCGGCGAATTCCCCTCGAACTTCGGACTGCAGGGCAACGAGCCGCTTGGCAGCGGCTACAAGGCGATTTTCAAGCTCGAAAGCGGCATCAATGTCGGCACGGGGTCGTCGACCCAGGTGGGCCGGCTCTTCGGGCGACAGGCATGGGTCGGCATCTCGACGCCGTACGGCGATCTCACGTTCGGCCGCCAGTACTCGATGATCGTCTGGGCCATCGACTCATCGGACATGATCGGGCCGAGCTTGTACAGCATTGCGTCGCTGGATCCGTACATCGCCACATCGCGCGCCGACAATACGGTGGAGTGGCGGGGCCGCTTCGGCGATTTCACGGCGGGCGCGTCCTGGTCGTTCGGCCGCGACGGCTCGCCCGCGGGCGCGAGCAATACGCCAGGGCAGGGCAACTGCGCGGGCAACTTGCCAGGCGACCCCGCCGCGTGCCGCGACTGGTCCGCCATGCTGAAGTACCAGAGCGCCTACGGCGGCGGCGCCGTAGTGTACGAACAGCAGAATGGCGGCCCCGGTGCGGCCATCAACCTCTTCAATGGACTCGCCCCGCTGGGGTTCGCCGCGAGCGGGGATCACGATTCCCGTTTGATCGTTGCCGCCAATACGACGCTCGGCAGCTTGCGGCTGGCGGCGCTGTGGCTGAACCGTCACGTCGATTTCGCGCAACCGGCACAGGCGGGCGGGGTGACGACGAATCAGTACGTGCTGGAAGCGGGCTATCAGGTGACGCCGTATTTCAACGTGGATGGCCTCGCGCAACGCATCGTCAATAGCCAGCAGGACACGCGGGCGACGATGGAAGCGCTGCGCGGAACGTATTTTCTCTCGAAGCGCACGTCGGCATATGCCCAGTTCGGCTGGCTGCAAAACAGCAGGAACGGTGCGTATTCCGTGAGCGGCGGCGGTCTGGCGACGCCCGGCAAGGGCATGAACCAGGTCGGTGCGATGGTCGGGATGCGTCATACGTTCTGATGCCGGGCGCACCCGGACCCACGAACCCGCAAGTACAACAGGAGGAGACATGAAACACCATCACGCGGCGCCGGACGGCTGCCCCCCGCAGGAAAGGCTGCGCGCGCCCGATGGGCGCCTCAATCCCGGCTGGCGCAGCACGTTCGGTGCAGCGGCCGCGCTCTCGGTCGGCGCGAGCACCACTACCGTTCTGTGCTTCGGCGTATTCGTCCCGTATCTGCATCGCGCGTTCGGCTGGGGCTTCGGCGCTATCGCGCTGGCCGCGACGCTGATCTCGATCGCCGTCATGGTCGCTTCGCCGATTCAGGGCATGCTCGTGGACCGCCTCGGCGCGCGCCGCATCATTCTCGTTTCGATCCCGCTCTACGGGGCCGGTTACGCGATGCTGTCCCAGCTCTCGGGCGATATCCGGCAGTTCTATCTCCTGTGGGTGCTGGTGCCGCTGCTAGGCTTCGGCGTCTGGCCTTCAGGTTATATCAAGGTGGTCTCGGGATGGTTCGAGCAGCGGCTTGGGCTGGCCATCGGCGTGGCGAACGTGGGGATCGGCGTGGGGGCCGTGTTGTTGCCGGCGCTCATCGGCGCGACGGCCGCTCACTTCGGCTGGCGGGCCGCCTATGTCGTGATCGGCGTGTTGTCGGTCGTCGTCGCCTGGCCCTGCGCGTGGTACTTCGTTCACGAACGCGCCCGGCCCGCGACGCAGCACGACCGGGCGGCCGGCGCGGCCGTGGCGCCCGGCCTGACGCTCGCGCAGGCATGGCTCGATGCGTCGTTCTGGAAGATCGCGCTCGCGTTCCTGCTGCTGGGCGGCTGCAGTACCGCCGTGCTGGTCAACCAGGTTGCCATTCTGGTCGACAACGGATCGAGCATTGCCGTCGCCGTGACGTTGCAGTCAGTGGTGGGCGTGGCGACGCTCGTCGCGCGGCTGGCGATCGGCTGGCTGCTCGATCGCGTGCCCGTGAAGCTCGTGATGCCGGTGCTGGCGCTGTGCGGCGCCGGTGCGATGCTGCTTTATGCGGGCGGCGCGTCGGGCCTGTCGGCAGCGCCTTGTGCCGTCTTCATCGGCGTCATGGTGGGCGCCGAATTCAGCGTGCTCGGTTACGCGCTGCGCCGCTATTGCGGGCCGCGTGCGCTCGGTTCGCTGTTTGGCTCCGTATTTGCCGTTTTTCAGCTCGGGGCCGCGGGAGGCACCGCCGCCATCGGCTATCTGCGCAGCGAGACTGGGTCGTGGTCTCAGGCGCTCTACGGGCTCGCTGCCGCCACCGTCGTGACCGCGATACTGTTCGGCGTGCTGGGATGCTATCGCTACGCGCCTCTCCAGGGCAGCGCGACCGACGACATGGCGAACCACGATGGCGCCGGTGCCGGAGCGCTGGGAGCGGCGGATAGCCGCTAGCCGGCGATTCGTGTCAACCCCGGGCTGCGCGGGCGGGTTGGCACGCTGCGGGGCTGAACGGTTGCCTGACGCACCCCTCATGCACGCTAGCCTGCCGGCGTTGGCGCGGTTTCATCACCGCTCCGCAGACCACACGGTTCACGCCATCTGGCTGAGCGTTTTGCGAAAACGCACGAGCGAGAACGCGAACAGCACGCTGCCGATCACGGCGAGCCAAAGAAACGGCTGCCACACGACCGAAATGCCGGCGCCCCGGAACAGGATCGCCTGGCCCAGCTCCACGAAGTGCGTGGTGGGGGCGACGAGCATGATGTCCTGCACGAACTGCGGCATGCTCTCGCGCGGCGTACTGCCGCCCGAGAGCATTTGCAGCGGCAGCAGCACCAGCACCAGCAGCATGCCGAACTGCGGCATGCTGCGCGCGAGCGTGGCCATGAAGATGCCCATCGACGTGGTGGCGAACAGGTGCAGCGCCGCGCCCGCCAGAAAGAGCGCCACCGACCCTTCCACCGGCACGTGCAGCGCGCCGCGCACGACGAAGGTGAGCGAGAGCGCCGCGGCCACCAGCACCACGATCCCCATCGACCAGACCTTGGCGAGCATGATTTCGGTGGGCGTCACCGGCATCACCAGCAAGTGCTCGATGGTGCCGTGCTCGCGCTCGCGGATCAGCGCCGCGCCCGTGAGGATGATCGAGAGCATCGTCACGTTGTTGATGATCTCCATGAGCGCGCCGAACCACGACTGCGTGAGATTGGGATTGAAGCGCATGCGCACCGCAAGATCGACGGGCGACTCGATGGGCGCGCGGTAGCGGTTCACGAACTCCGTCACTTCGTCGTTAGTGATCTGCTGGATATAACTGCTGCCCGTGAAGGCCTGGCTCATGCGTGTCGCGTCCACGTTGAGCTGGACTTCGGCGGCACGCCCCGCGAGCACGTCGCGCTGCAGGTTAGGGGGGATGTTGAGGACGAAGGTGTAGTTGCCGGCGTCCATGCCCTTGTCGGCTTCGTCGGGCGTGACGAGTTTCGGTGCGAGGAAGTGCGGCGGGAAGAACGCCTGGATGAGACGCTGCGAGAGCGGCGAAACATCGTTGTCGATCACGGCGATCGGTGCCTTGTGCAACGTTTCGGGGCGCGAGCTGGCCGACGAGTAGATCATCGCCGTAAACGAGAACACGATGAGGATCAGCAGCATGGGATCGCGCGCGAGGCTCCAGAGCTCTTTCACGCCGAGGCGGTAAACGTTGGCGAGGTGTCGGCGCATCTCACGTCTCCTGCTTCTTGAGCAACGCGACGGTCAGGCCGAGCACGATGGGCGTGGCGAGGGCGAGCGGCCAGATCGACTCGTACAGGTCGCCGAAGTGCAGGGCCTTGTTGAAGACGCCGCGGCTGATCGTGAGCATATAGCTGGCCGGATAGATCTGGCCGATCACGCGCCCGGCGCCTTCCAGCGACGAGACCGGGTTCAGCAGGCCGGCAAACTGCACCGCGGGGACCATCGTGCCGATCATCGTGAAGAACAGCGCGGCGATCTGGCTGTTCGTGAAAGTAGAGGCGAGCAAGCCGATGGCGGTCGCGCACAGGCAATAGAGCACCGCAGCGCCGGCCAGCGTCGGAAAGCTGCCTTTGATTGGTACACCGAACAAGGTGATGGCGAGCAGCACCATCAGCACGAAGTTCAGCATCGCGAGCAGTACGTAGGGTGCCTGCTTGCCGAGCAGGAATTCGAGCCGTGTCACCGGCGTCACGTAGAGGTTGATGATCGAGCCGAGCTCCTTCTCGCGCACCACGGCGAGCGCCGTGAGCATGGCGGGCATCATGAGCAGCAGGACCGGAATGACGGCGGGCACCATGGCGGGCAGGCTGCGCACGTCGGGGTTGTAGCGAAAGCGTGTTTCGACCGAGACGGGTGCGTGCGCGTCGGCGCCGAGGCGCAACTTCGCCTGTTCGAGCAGCCAGCCCTGATGCATGCCCATCACGTAGCCGCGCACCGTTTCCGCGCGCTGCGGCATCGCGCCGTCGATCCAGACGCCGATCTGCACCGCCTTGCCGCGCGCCACGTCGCGCGCGAAGCCAGGCGGAATCTCGAGGGCGAGCGCGAGTTCGCCGCTGCGCATGCGCTTGTCCATCTCCGCGTAGTTCGAGATGGGCGGCCGCTCGATGAAGTAGCGCGAGCCCGCGAGGTTGAGCTCGTAGTTGTGCGAAAGCGAAGTCTGGTCGTGGTCCAGCACCGCGAAGCGCAGGTCCTCCACGTCCATGCTGATGCCAAAACCCATCACGAAGAGCAGAAGCAGCGATCCCGCGAGCGCGAGCGTCGCGCGCACCGGGTCGCGGCGCAGTTCGAGCGCCTCGCGCCACATGTAGCTATAAGCGCGCTGGAAGCTGAAGCCGCGGTGTGGTGCGGGATGCGCGAGCGCGTCGGGATTTTCCGCAAGCGCCGAGAGTTCCGTGGTCGCGCTCGCCTCGGTGCCGGCCCCCGCATCGACGAGGTAGGCGATAAAGGCTTCTTCGAGCGTCGCCGCACCGCGCTTTTCCGTGATGGCGGCGGGCGTGTCGCTCACCAGCACGCGGCCTGCGTGCATCAGCGAGATGCGGTCGCAGCGCGCCGCCTCGTTCATGAAGTGAGTGGAGATGAAGATCGTCACCTGATCCTCGCGGGCGAGCGCGATGAGCAGGCGCCAGAAGTTGTCGCGCGCGACCGGGTCGACGCCCGAGGTGGGCTCGTCGAGTATCAGCAGCTCGGGCCGGTGCACCATCGCCACCGCGAGCGAGAGCCGCTGGCGCACGCCGAGCGGCAGGCTCGCGGGCAGCGTGTCGAGCACCTCGGCAAGATCGAAGCGCTCGACCATCTCGTCCACGCGTGCGGGAATGTCGGCCTCGGGCACGTGAAAGAGCCGCGCGTGCAGCACGAGGTTCTGGCGCACCGTGAGTTCGCCGTACAGCGAAAACGCCTGCGACATGTAGCCGACGCGCCGCCGCGTGTCGAGGTCGCGCGGATCGACTTCGTGGCCGAACAACCAGGCCTTGCCTTCGCTCGCGGGCAACAGGCCGGTCAGCATCTTCATGGTCGTGGACTTGCCGCAGCCGTTCGAGCCGAGAAAGCCGAAAATCTCGCCACGCCGGATGCGAAAGCTCACGTGATCGACCGCGACGAAGTCGCCGAAGCGCATCGTCAGGTCCTCCGCCTTGATGGCGATCTCCGCATGCTCGTCGGCTTGAAGCGGCACGAATTCGACGGGCTCGTGGCCGCGCGTCTTCGCTTCGGGCAAGAGCGCGATGAAGGCCTCTTCGAGCGATTCCGTGTGCGTGCGGCCGAGGAGCTCCGCAGGCGTGCCGGTGGCGAGAATGGCGCCGTCGTCCATCGCGATCAGCCAGTCGAAGCGCTGCGCCTCGTCCATGTAGGCGGTCGCAACGATCACGGTCATCGAGGGCCGTTCCTTGCGGATGCCGTTGATGAGGTCCCAGAACTGCGCGCGCGCGAGCGGATCGACGCCCGTGGTGGGCTCGTCGAGGATCAGCAGGTCGGGGTCGTGGATCAGCGCACAGCACAGGCCGAGCTTTTGCTTCATGCCGCCCGAGAGCTTGCCCGCGGGCCGCGCGAGAAACGGATCGAGGCCGGTGCTGCGCGTGAGCGCGTCGATGCGGCGGCGCCGTTCGGCTTCGCCGTGGCCGAACAGGCGGCCGAAGAACTGCAGGTTTTCCTCGACCGACAGGGTGGGGTAGAGGTTCTTGCCGAGACCCTGCGGCATATAGGCGATGCGCGGGCAGACGTCGTCGCGATGCTTCTTGCTCGACATGTCGCCGCCCAGCACCCACACCGTGCCTTCCTGGACCGCGCGCGAGCCGGCCACGAGCGCGAGCAGGCTCGACTTGCCGACGCCGTCGGGGCCGATCAGGCCCACCATCAGCCCGGCGGGCACGTCCTGGGTCACGTCGCGCAGCGCGACGGTCTTGCCGTAATGCAGGCTGACGTGTTCGATGCGGACTGCGGCCTCGCTCATCAGGGCACCTTCACCTGGAGGTTGGCCGGCCAGTCTTCATTGGCGTCGAGCTTGACCCACGCCACGCCCGGTAATCCGGTCTTCACGTACTTCAGGTGCTTTTGCAGGAGGTCCCGGTCGATCTGCGCCTTCACGCGGAACATGAGCTTCTGGCGCTCGCTTTGTGTTTCGACCGTCTTCGGCGTGAACTGCGCGGTGGCCGAGACGAACGTGACCTTGGCGGGGATCACCCACTGCGGCGCGGCGTCGAGGACGATGTGCACGTCCTGGCCCAGGGCCACGCGGCCGGCCGCCTGCTCGGGCAGGAAGAAAGTCATATAGACATCCGAAAGATCGACCATGTTGAGGACCTTGCCGCCCGCGCCGAGCACTTCGCCCGGCTGCGCCACGCGATATTGCACGCGGCCCGCGCGCGGTGCCTTCAGGTCGCTGTCCTGAATGTCGGCCTGGACGCGGTCGATGGTGGCCTGCGCGGCCGCGACAGCGGATTCCGCGCCGGTCTGCTGCGCGCGCGCCGCGGTCACGGCCGCCGCCGCCGCGGCGACCTGCGCCTTCGCGGCGGCCACGGCAGCCTGCGCGCTGCGCACGCGCGCGCGGTCGTCGTCGAGCTCCTGCATCGACGAGGCCCCTTCCTTCGACAGCGTTTCGGAGCGGGCAAGACGGCGGCGTGCCGCGTCGAGCTCGCTCTCGCGTTGCGCGACACTGGCCTCCGCGGCACGCTGATCGCTTTCGCGCAGGGCGATCTGCGCCTTGGCGCTGGCGTCGGTGTTCACGGCCTGCTGATGTTGCGCCGTGGCCTCGCTGCGTTGCGCCTGCAACGTGTCGATCTGCATGTGCGCGAGCGTCTGCCCGGCGCTCACGAAGTCGCCCTCCTGCACGAGCACGTCCTGTACGCGGCCCGCGAGCTTGGTGGCGACGTCGATCTCGGTGGCCTCGATGCGGCCGTTGCCGCTGACGAAGCCGGCGCCCGGACCGCGATCCGCAAAATAGCGCCAGCCGAAATAGCCGCCCGCCGCGACGGCGATCACGATGACGGCGGGGATCCATTTACGGGCGAAGATCTGCATGACGGGAACCTCGGAATCAGGGATTTTTCGGTGCGGCGGCGGGCATGGACGGCGGCGCTTTCGGAATCGGCGCCGCGCTGGGCGTACCGGTCCCGGGCGCGGCGATTTCCGGCGCGATGACGTCCACGGCGGCGGCTCCCGCCGGCGCGCTGCGCGATGTTTCGGTACCCGGCGCGCTGGTGGCGAAGCCGCCGCCGCCCAGCGCGGCGTAGAGCGAGACACGGCTCGACAGCAGCGCGCGGCGCGTCTGCACGAACTCCTGCTGCGCGGCGAGCAGATCGCGTTGCGCGTCGAGCACTTCGAGGAAAGGCGAGGCGCCGTGGTCGTAGCGCAGCTGGGCGAGGCGCGCGCGCTCGGCTTGCGCCTCCACGGTCGCGCGCAGTGCGTCCACCTGATCGGCGAGCCACTGGCGCGCGGCCAGCGCGTCGGCCACGTCGCGGAACGCCGACTGGATGGCGAGCTCGTAAGAGGTCACGGCCTGGTCGCGCTGTGCCTTGGCGACTTCGAGATTCGACTCGCGGCGCCCCATGTCGAAGATCGGCAGCGAAACGCTCGGCCCGAAGTTCCAGGCGCGGCTCGGCCCGGTGAAGAGATCGGAGAGCTGCGTACTCGCCGTACCGAACGAGCCGGTGAGCGTGATCTTCGGGAAGAACTCCGCGCGCGCCGCGCCGATGTTGGCGTTGGCGGCGCGCAACTGGTACTCGGCCGCGACGATATCGGGGCGGTTCGTCAGCAGATCGGAGGGCAGGCCCGGCGGGAGGTCGCTCATTACGGCGGCGTCGTCGAGGCGGATGTCTTCGTGCGGCAGATCGACGGGCTTGCCGACCAGCACCTGCAATGCGTTCACGCGGATGGCGCGCTCCTGCTGCAACTGCGCGCCGAGCGCGACGGCCTGGCGCCAGAGCGTTTCGACCTGCTTGAGATCGAGCTTCGAGATCGCGCCCACTTCGTGACGGCGCTTGAAGATGCGATACGACTTTTCTCGGCTCGCGATGGTTTCCTGCGTGAGCATGATGCGTTCGTCGAGTTCGCGCAGGCTGAGGTAACTGTTCGCGACCTGCTCGACGAGCGTGAGCGTGACGGCCTGGCGGGCGGCGTCGCTGGCGAGATAGTTCTGCAGCGCGGCTTCCTTGAGATTGGCCACGCGGCCCCAGAAGTCGAGTTCCCAACTGGCGAGGCCGACGCCCACCTGATATTGCGAGGCCGTCACGGGACGCCCGTAACCCGAAAGTTGCGCCGGCACGCGCGCTCGCGCGAGATCGGCTTCGACGCCGAGGGTGGGGAACTGGTCCGCGCGGCGGATGCCATACAGCGCGCGTGCTTCTTCGACGCGCTGGATCGCCAGCTGCAGATCCCGGTTGTATTCGAGGGCGTCGCCAATCAGGCCTTGCAGCACCGGATCGGTGAAGTAGTCCTTCCAGCCCACGGTGGTGGCGCTCAGGGCGCTTTCGCTTCCGTTGGCCGCGCCGCTTGCAGGGAAGGTCTCGGGCACGGGCAGCGGCGGTTGCTCGTAGTTCGGCGCAAGCGAGACGCAGCCGGCCAGCGTCGCTGCGAGCAGCGCCAGCGTTAGCACCCAGGCTCGCCTGTCGGGCACCGTGCGGGCCTCCTGCGACGTGCAAGGCGTGCCGGCGGACATGGCCGTGCGCTTCGCGGACCGGTGATTCAATCGGAGCGGGGTCGTCATCGGGTTTCGTGATCGGGTTGCGCGGTTGGCGGACGTGGGGCGACTGCGTGATGCGGCGTGCATCGCGTCGGGACCATGCGCGACGCACGTATCCCGGATTGCGATTCATCCTCGCACAAAGCGTAAAGCCGTGACGGCCCGGTGCGCGCGAGCGCCGGGCCGGGCGGCTGTGACGGCGCCGACGCGCGGCACTGGCGGAATGAATCGGGGGAGACGGAGGGTGTAATTGAGCGCCGCTATACCGGCTTTTTGTCTGCCCATGATTGGTGCGCAGCCCTTCGAGACCGAGGCGCCGAGGCAGAGGGAAGAATTACCGTGGTGTGCGCATGAACCGCAGCGTGGTCAGCCCGACTGCTTGGGTAGGCGCAGTGCAACGCTGAAACCGCGTTCGGTATCGCCCATCACAATCTGGCCGTGATGCCGCGCTGCTGCCGTGCAGACGAACGCCAACCCGAGACCAAAGCCATCGCGGGTCCGACTGTGTCCCGGCCCGAACTGTACGAACGACCGGGTTGCCGCTTCGCGCTGGTCCAGTGCGATACCGTTTCCCGCGTCTTCCACGCCGATGACCCACGCATTGCCATCGTCGCGCAGCGTGCAGTGCACGCTTGCT
Source organism: Paraburkholderia sp. J12 (assembly GCF_905220215.1). Taxonomy (NCBI): domain Bacteria; kingdom Pseudomonadati; phylum Pseudomonadota; class Betaproteobacteria; order Burkholderiales; family Burkholderiaceae; genus Paraburkholderia; species Paraburkholderia sp. J12. The sequence continues at coordinate 16,463 of NZ_CAJMZC010000008.1, read as the reverse complement.
CCGGGCGGTCCGTATTTGAGTGCGTTATCGATCAGGTTGGATATTGCGCGCGTCAACATCATACGGTCTCCGAAGATTTTATCTTCGATGTCAGGCAGGGGTGCGACGATCCGATTCCCAAGTGCGGCGGCTTTTTCCCATAGTTGATCCACTGCATCCAGAACGATCTCCTTGAGAAAGACGGCTCCTCGTTCGTCCTGCTGTGACTGGGCGCGGGTCAGATGAATGAAGCTGTCGGCAAGGGCGAGCGCCCGTCGCGCGTGCGCGTCTATGCGCGCCAGCGGTGCGGGGAGTTCGCCGTGTTCCCTGCGGTAGGTGTCGAGAAGCGCAAGAATCGACGTCTGCGGCGAGCGCATGTCATGCGAGAGAAAGTCGAGTGCCTCGTCGCGCTGGCGTGCAACCAGATAGGAATGCGAATGGTATCGAATCCGTGCGGTTAACTCGATGGTGTCGGGCAACTTCACAAGATAATCGTTCGCGCCCGCGATAAACGCTGCGCGTTTGACGACAGGCTCTTCTTTTGCCGACAAAACGATAATCGGTACCCGCGCTGTTTCGGGAGCGGCTCGCCACGCGCGGACAAGATCGAGGCCATCGATCCCCGGCATGATGAGATCCTGCAAGATCAGCGACGGCTTGACTTCCCGGGCCATGCTCATGGCCTCGTGTGCATTCGTGCAAACATGCAGGGCAATGTCATGCTCCGTACGCAATGCACGACGTATCACCTCGCCGACAATCGGTTGATCGTCGACGAGCAAGATCGAGAGGGCAGACCCCGAAAAATCGAGGAAGAATGATGTGTCGGTATTTTTCATTTTACTCAAGCTCCGAACCCTAGCTAACGATCGGTAGTCGATGTTGACTGGGCGTTAGCGACGCAGCGCTGCGTTGTCGGATCAGCTGTGCCTAGTGGTCGGTGGTTCGCGGTTCGGACGTCGTGGCCAGGCCGACGATTCCATGAAAATCGAGTTGAAGAAGGCATTCCTGCACTTCGCTGGTGAAGGCCGGATACTGCCCGGTCCCGGAGAACCGGGCGATCCACTGTTCGATGTCGGTCAGGCTTCCCTGTTTTGCAAGCTTTGCCAGTTCGTCAAGATCGGCTACGGGCGGGCGGCTCATATGAACCCGCTTTTCCTCAGCTATCCGAACTGCATCGGAGACGATTGCCGTTGCGCCAGGGACGTGAGGCTGCGGTTCCGTTTCCGATTTGAGCACGAGGACCGTCAGTTCGAAGTAGAACGTAGTCCCGCATCCCAGCGTGCTCGCTACCCGAAGCTCGCTGCCCATGGCATTGACAATGCTACGTGCGATGAAGAGTCCCAATCCCGTCCCGCCGCCGGTTTCCTTAACCTGCCGAAACGCGTCAAAGATGTCGGCGTGTTGCGATAGATCGATGCCGATTCCGGTATCCGAGACCTCAAAGCCAATGCCGAGTCCCTGCACGGAAGGCACGAGATGGACGGCAAGCGTCACGGTGCCCTCACGGGTAAATTTCGCGGCATTGGAAAGTAGGTTGAGCAGGACCTGTTGCAAGCGCCGCCCGTCGCATTCCACAAGCACCGGCAGGGTGGTTTGCAACTGAAAGCGAAATTCATTGTCCTGCCGTGAACACAGTGCCGAGGAAAATTCCGCGACGTCGAGCAGCAGTGCCGAAATGTCGGTGGGTACCGGCTTGATATCAAGCGGCTTCAGTTCGGCCTTTGTGTATTCCAGCAGTTCTTCAATCAGGCTGAGCTGGTAGCCGACACTACGCTCGATTGCACGGATGAGCGGGACCTGTTTGTCGTGAGCATGGTGGATCAGCCGTTTCGAATACATGCTGATCGTCGAAAGCGGGGCACGGAGGTCGTGTCCGATATAACCGATGGTCTCGACCTTTTGCCGGTTCAAGTCCTCCGAGTAACGCAATGCCTGGTTGAGAGCCTCTGCCTGATGTTTCATCGTCACCTGATTGCGGAACATTTCGCGCAGATGCCCTTCCAAGCGCGCTGCCACCACCAGGCCAAAGCCGTTGATCAGGACCAGTATCATCAGGGCAGGCCCATCGGATCGACCGATCTCTCGTTGCTTCACGGCAATCAGTACAAAGACTACGCTCGCGATGAGTGCAATGGCCGCTGAGATTGCAAACCGGTTGGGCACGAAGAAGTACATCAGCATCAACAGCGCGCACATCGACATCGCATGCCGCAGGAATTGGCCCGGCAACGACCACGTGATGATCATGAATATCGTCATTCCACCGGCCGCGATGATGGTTGCCACGATCCTGGGTGTCAGGATTGAATCCGGCCAACGCCTGAGGGCGTAGAAGCAGCACACTGCAATCCAGGCGAACGATAGGCGTACCAGCAGAAGAAACAACGTAAGAGGCGCGAAGCCCAGAATTTCAAAGTCTGAGAAAGAGAACGCCAGGAAGAGCGCGGGGCCGGCAAGCAAGGCGATCCGCAGCGATGAGCGAGTCATCGTCAAATGGTGCTGCTGGAAAGCGGCTTCCGAAGCCTCACCTACGAAGACTCTCCAGAAGAGCAAATGCTTAACGCCGGTCATCGATTGCGTAATGGTACTTGCCGCTGACATTGGGCATCTCCCGAACGGATAGGAGAAATGATGGGAGTGATCGGGAGAAGGCTATGCCAGGAGATTCCCCGTAATAGTATGGATTGCTAATGTATTAGTAGATAAAGGCTGCCGGAATGCTTTCGTTTTAGCAATCTTGTGACAAACAAATGAAGTGTTTCCTTCATTATTCATTCCGTCCGGCCCGCATGCTTTCAGCATATCAGACAGACTGGATAGTTAACACTTTTTCGCCGGTCGTCGGCTTTGTCTGATGTAACGCGGAATTACCACCGAATGGCCTGTGGCGCGCGCAGCGCGGCGAACAGTCCGACCGTATGAAAGGCCTGTAGGCCTTACGGGATGGGGCTTTGAGCGAGATGGGTATCCGCTTCGGGCAGTGTGGCGATATCAGACCAGAACCGCTCTTCGGTTGCCGACGCCATCCGCTGTTTACGATTTCCAGTCGACATGAACCAACGTTTATTAACTTTTGATTCTCCCACGGAGTTATGTGCGCTGGGTCATATTCGAATTGTTAAATTAAGTCATCCGGGGAAAAACAAGAACATTAGTCCGCTATTCAAAAGTCCGGCAACGCGTCGAAGTGTTTAATCCGCTCACTTTAACGAAAAGCTCAACTGTGGCTCTCGTTGTCGCGTTGACGGTTCATCATGCGTCTGATCACTCCCTCCTCTCAAGGTGCCAGCCCGGTATCCAGAGTTAATCCGCACAAGGCCTCGAATGCCTTGGCTATGGAAACTCGATACGTGCTGGTCGAGATGCACAACCATGTGCATCTGAGCACGGTCTATGGTGACGCGTTCGCCGACGAAGCCATCCAGACGCTGCAACAGCGCGTTCGACTATGGGGTGCGTTGGTGGTGGATCTGCGACCGGGCGTTTTTCTGGCCATGTTCATGACGGGGGCGGCCACGTTCACAGCGGACGATCCCTCCGACTTCGCTCGACGCGTAGAAAACTGGCAGTTGGAGTTGGCGGCCGTTCTGTTTGAATTCGAGGGGGGTACCGCTCTTCCGGTCGTCACGGTGAGATCGGTGGAATCGAGTCGTCTGGGGCCCGTCGGTAGCGGCTTTTGCTACCCGGAGGCGCTGGATCATCTCGACGCTTTGTCGCCCCAATTGCCGTTGCCGCAGTTCGGTGCGGGATGGTGCCTCGACTACAAACGCAGCATGGCGCAGGCAGTCGCCCTGGTCGAGGCGTTGAATGCCGGGCAAATCTGTCTTGAGTTCCAGCCGGTGATGCGTCATGACCGGGCTGGCGTGGAGCTTTACGCAGAAGGGTTGCTGCGCGTTTCGGATTTTGCCGCGAGCAGCGGTCCGGCGACTTTCATCCCGGCGCTCGAGCGACTGGGCCTCGTCCGCATGCTGGACCGCGCGGTCGTCCTGGCGGCACTGAACGAACTGGAGCAGCGCCCCAACGCGCGGCTTGGCTGCAATGTGTCCGCCTGCAGCGTGATGCTCGACAGCTTCTGGGGGCGCGTGGTCGATCGCCTTGCGGCCCAGCCGGACGTGGCGGGCCGCCTCACGATTGAAATCACGGAAACCGCGCCGCTTCCTGACTTTGATGTTGCGGTGGCTTTTGTTCGGCGCCTCAAGGCGTTGGGCTGTCAAATCGCGCTGGATGACTTCGGTGCGGGCCACAGCAGTATCGCGTTTGCGCGCGCCGTGAAGCCGGATGTGATCAAGGTCGACGGAAGCTATCTGCACCGTGCCCGAGAGTCGGTCGAGGATGCGCAGGTATTGCGCAACATGGTGTCGCTGTGCCGGGCTCTTGCGCCGATGGTGGTCGTTGAGAAAGTCGAGGGCGAGCAGGATGCGCGAATGGCCATCGAGGCCGGAGCGGTTGGGTTGCAGGGTTTTGGCGTGGCGTGCCTTGAAGCACGTCATCGATGTTTGGTCCGGGGCATCAAAGCGAAGAACTAGACCGGGAAATTGGGACAACTAAGCGTTTTGTAGCGCAGAAAAGCGCTGGCAGTTTCGAAAGCGCTATCAGGTTGGCAGATCGTAACGATAGAAATCTGTAGGTGAGTGGTCATGAATAGTCATTATCGAATTGTCTGGAGCCGTGCGAGAAACGCCTGGATTGTCGCATCGGAGTTGGCTAAAGGCTATTGCGCGGGCGGACGAACGGGACGCGCGGTTCAGAGCCGGGAAGGCTTTCCCGGCGTGCTCAAGGCGATATCCTCCGCTGCGCTGCTGGTTGTCTCTCTGGCTGGCGCGGTCTTTCCCTTCGCGGCGCAAGCCGGCGTTATTGCGAACAACACCGGGGTGTCGAGTGCGAACTCGAATGTCTCGAACAGCTTCGATAGCCAGTTGCTGGGCGGCGGCTACACCACCGCATCCATGAATGGTGTCGCGCTCGTGGGCGCATCGGATACATGCGGCATGGTCAATCCGTTGACTGCGAGCTCAGTTTACGGAACCGGTGCGAGTTACACCGGTGGCCTGTACGGATTTGGCCAGCAAACGACGGCTACGACGTGGGGCGTCGCGTCAAACGTAGGGTCTGGGCAGGCAGCCGGGATTAATGACTTTACCGGTGCGCAGACGCTGGGTCAGGTAACGGTTACCGCAGCCACTGTGGATACGGCATCCCAAGGGACGGCCGCACTGGGTATGAATACCCTGGCCGTGGGCTGCGGCAGTTCTGCAACGGGCCTGGGCGCCACTGCCATCGGCTGGGGAGCTCAAGCCCAGGGCGTGAGCTCTGTTGCGATGGGTATCAATGCAACGGCTTCGGGCCAGGGCTCCTTTGCCTTTGGCGCGCAAACGACGGCGTCGGGCACGGATTCGCTCGCCTTCGGCACGCTGTCGAATGCCACGGGAACCAGCGCAATCGCGATGGGCGCTACCTCTACCGCAAGCGGTTCGGACGACGTCTCCATCGGATACGGAGCTAGTGCCACGGGCAGTGGCGATACGATGGCGCTGGGCAGCTATGCCACTGCCAGCGCAGCGGGTGCCACGGCAATTGGTACTGGCACGAATGCGTCAGGGGCGGATGCTGTGGCGATGGGACCGCTTGCGTCTGCCACGGGAACCAACACAATCGCGATTGGCGATGGTGCGAGCGCTGGTGCGGCGAACGCCGTGGCAATCGGCACGGGTGCGTCGGCAAGCGGCGGCCAGGCCGTCTCGATCGGAACAGCCAATGTTGCCAGCGGCAATGGTGCCGTGGCGATCGGCGACCCGAATGCTGCGACAGGCACGGGCGCCGTGGCGATGGGGCAAAACAACACCTCGACGGGCAACGGCGCTGTGGCGATCGGTAACGCCAATTCGGCCAGTGGCACCGGAACGGTCGCGATCGGTAACAGCAGCACCGCCACCATCAGCGGGGTGGCAGTCGGCGATGGTGCGACTGCTACCGGTGCTAACGGCTCGGTTGCAATCGGCAGCTCGGCTACGGCAACGGGCAATGGCGCGATCGCTTTTGGCAATCTGGGAAGTTTCAACGCAACGGCGCTTGCCACCGGCGCGGATGCACTGGCATTCGGCGATGGCTCGACGGCGACCGGTAGTGCCGGTTCGGTCGCCGTGGGCGCATCGAGCACCTCGAGCGCGGCCAATGCAACGGCGCTCGGCGCGGGTGCGGCGGCGACGGCCCTGGATGCCACGGCAGTGGGTCGTGCCACTACCGCGAGCGGGACATCGTCGGTTGCGATTGGCGATTCGTCGCTTGTCACGAATGCCAGCGAAGGCGTGGCGCTCGGCGCGGCGTCGACGACTTCGGCAAACAATGCCGTCGCACTGGGCTCGTCGGCGAGCGCCACGGTCGCGGGCTCGGTCGCGCTCGGCGCCAACGCCGCGACGACCAGCACCGCGAGCGCTGCAACCGGCGGTACAGGCGCGGTCGGCAGTTCCACGATCGGTGGTCAAACCTTCAGCGGATATGCGGGCACCAGCTCTGCCGCCGGTGTGGTCAGTGTCGGCTCGCCGGGTTCCGAGCGCCGGATCCAGAATGTGGCGGCCGGCCTCGTGACGGCCACCAGTACCGATGCCGTGAACGGCAGCCAGCTCTATAGCGTGGCGAGCACGACTGTGTCGAGCATTACCAGTCTCTCGACGTCGGCTTCGACGGGTATCAGCTCGCTCTCGACGGGTTTGAGCACGACCAATAGCAGCGTTTCATCGCTGTCGAGCTCCACCTCGACGACGGCAGCCTCGCTGTCGACGGGCCTGAGCACGACCAGCAGCAAGGTTGCATCGTTGTCGAGCTCCACCTCGACGACGGAGGCCTCGCTGTCGACCGGTCTGAGCACGACCAACAGCAATGTCGCCAGCCTGTCGACGGGCCTGAGCACCACGAACAGCAACGTGGCGTCGCTGTCGAGTTCGACTTCGTCGGGTATCGCTTCACTGTCGACCTCGGCGTCGACGGGCATCGGCTCGCTCTCGACGGGGCTGAGCACGACGAACAGCAACGTGACGTCGCTGTCGAGTTCGGCTTCGACCGGTATCGCTTCGCTCTCGACGTCCGCTTCGACGGGCATCAGTTCGTTGTCGACGGGGCTGAGTACGACCAATAGCACGGTTACCTCGTTGTCTAGCGGCGTTTCGACGACCAACAGCACTGTGGCGTCGCTCTCGACGGGCCTGAGCACGACGAACAGCACCGTTGCATCGTTGTCCTCGGGTGTCGGCTCGATTTCGGGCAGCCTGAGCACGATCAACAGCAATATCGCTTCGCTGTCGAGCTCCGCCTCGACGACGGCTGGCTCGCTGTCGACAGGCCTGAGCACGACGAACAGCGCAGTGGCGTCGCTGTCGAGCTCGACTTCGTCTGGTATCGCTTTGCTGTCGACGTCCGCTTCGACGGGCATTGGCTCGCTGTCGACGGGTCTGAGCACGACGAACAGCAACGTGGCGTCGCTGTCGAGCTCGACTTCGTCTGGTATCGCTTTGCTGTCGACGTCGGCGTCGACGGGCATCGGCTCGCTGTCGACGGGCCTGAGCACCACGAACAGCAACGTGGCTTCGCTATCGAGCTCGGCTTCGTCCGGTATCGCTTTGCTGTCGACGTCGGCGTCGACGGGCATCGGCTCGCTGTCGACGGGCCTGAGCACGACCAACAGCAACGTGGCGTCGCTGTCGGGCTCGACTTCGTCCGGTATCGCTTCGCTGTCGACGTCGACTTCGACGGGCATCAGCTCGTTGTCCACCGGTCTGTCGAATGCAGTGATGTACGACGATTCAACCCATACGAAGGTGACGTTGGGCGGGGTCGGTTCGACGACCCCGGTGACGCTGACGAATGTCGCGCCTGGTGCAGTGAATGCAACGAGTACGGATGCGATCAACGGCAGCCAGCTCTACTCGCTCTCTACGTCGGCTTCGACGGGCATCACGTCGCTCTCGACGGGGCTGAGCACGACGAATAGCACCATTGCATCGTTGTCCTCGGGTGTCGGCTCGATTTCGGGTAGCCTGAGCACGATCAACAGCAATATCGCTTCGCTGTCGACGGGCAACAGTTCGCTCTCTACGGGCCTGAGCACGACGAACAGCAATGTGACGTCGCTGTCGACGTCGGCGTCGACGGGTATCAGCTCGGTTTCGACGGGCCTGAGCACGACGAACAGCAATGTGGCGTCGCTGTCGACCTCGGCGTCGACGGGTATCAGTTCGCTCTCGTCGGGTCTGAGCACGACCAACAGTAATGTGGCGTCGCTGTCGACCTCGGCTTCCACGGGCATCAGCTCGGTTTCGACGAGCGTGGATTCGTTGTCGACCGCAACCTCGACGGGCATCAGTTCGCTCTCAACGGGTCTGAGCACGACCAACAGCAACGTGGCGTCGCTGTCGACGTCGGCGTCGACCGGCATCGACTCGCTCTCGACGGGTCTGAGCACGACCAATAGCAATGTGACGTCGCTGTCGACGTCGGCGTCGACCGGCATCGACTCGCTCTCGACGGGTTTGAGCACAACGAACAGCAATGTGACGTCGCTGTCGACGTCGGCTTCCACGGGGATCGACTCGCTGTCGACGGGCCTGAGCACGACGAACAGCGATGTGGCATCGCTGTCGACGTCGGCGTCGACGGGTATCGACTCGCTCTCGACGGGTCTGAGCACGACCAACAGCAATGTGGCGTCACTGTCGACGTCGGCGTCGACGGGTATCGATTCGCTGTCGACGGGTCTGAGCACGACTAATAGCAATGTGACGTCGCTGTCGACGTCGGCCTCGACCGGCATCAGCTCGCTTTCGACCGGCCTGAGCACGACGGATAGCAACGTGGCTTCGCTTTCGACGGGTCTGGATTCGCTGTCGACGTCGGCCTCGACCGGCATCAGCTCGCTTTCGACGGGCCTGAGCACGACTGATAGCAATGTGGCGTCGCTTTCGACGGGCCTGGATTCGCTGTCGACGTCGGCTTCGACCGGCATCAGCTCGCTCTCGACCGGCCTGAGCACGACGGACAGCAACGTGGCTTCGCTTTCGACGAGTGTGGATTCGCTATCGACGTCAGCGTCGACGGGTATCAGTTCGCTGTCGACTGGCCTGAGCACGACCGATAGCAATGTGGCGTCGCTCTCGACGGGGCTGGATTCTTTGTCGACGTCGGCCTCGACGGGTATCAGCTCGCTCTCGACCGGCCTGAGCACGACGGACAGCAACGTGGCTTCGCTTTCGACGGGTCTGAGCACGACCAACAGCAACGTGACGTCGCTCTCGACCTCTGCTTCCACGGGCATCAGCTCGGTTTCGACGAGCGTGGATTCGTTGTCGACCGCGACCTCGACGGGCATCAGTTCGCTGTCGACTGGCCTGAGCACGACCAACAGCAACGTGGCGTCGCTGTCGACGTCGGCTTCGACGGGCATCAGTTCGCTGTCGACGAGTGTGGACTCGCTCTCGACCTCGGCTTCGACCGGCATCGGCTCGCTCTCAACCGGCCTGAGTACCACCAACAGCAACATGGCGTCGCTGTCGACCTCGGCCTCGACGGGCATCAACTCGCTCTCAACCGGCCTGAGCACGACCAACAGCAACGTGGCCTCGTTGTCGACCTCCACCTCGACGACGGAAGCCTCGCTTTCAACCGGCCTGAGCACCACCAACAGCAACGTCGCCTCGCTGTCGACCTCGGCTTCAACGGGCATCAACTCGCTCTCGACCGGCCTGAGCACGACCAACAGCAACGTGACGTCGCTCTCGACCTCAACCTCGACCGCGATTGCCGTTGCGAAGACGCACTACTACAGCGTCAACGACAACGGCACGCAGCAAGGCAACTACAACAACGACGGCGCAACGGGCGTCAATTCTCTGGCCTCCGGTACCAACGCTACGGCGTCCGGCGCGAGCAGCGTCGCGGTGGGCGACGGTGCCAACGCCAACTCGAACGGCGCGGTTGCCGTGGGTCAGAACGCACTGGCCAGCGGTGGTCAGGCGGTTTCGATCGGTGCGTCCAACACGGCGAGCGGTGATGGTGCGGTGGCGATCGGCGACCCGAACGTCGCCACGGGGACGGGCGCTGTCGCGCTGGGTGCGAACAACACGGCTACCGGCAACGGCGCCGTTGCTCTCGGCAACGCGAACATCGCTTCCGGCGACGGTTCGGTGGCGCTCGGCAACAGCTCGACGGCGGCAGGTGTGGGTTCGCTGGCTTTCGGTACGAACGCCGTCGCGAACAATGCGAACGATGTGGCGCTCGGCAGCGGTTCGGTAACGGCTGCACCGAACCCGACAACGAGCGCGACCATCGGCGGCCTCTCGTACTCGTTCGCGGGCTCCAATCCGGCCAGCGTCGTCAGCATCGGCGCACCGGGTGCCGAGCGTCAGCTCACGAACGTCGCGGCGGGCCAGCTTTCGGCCACGAGCACGGACGCGGTCAACGGCAGCCAGCTCAACGCGACGAACCAGGCGTTGAACAGCCTCTCGACCTCGACCGCGAACAGCGTCAGCTCGCTGTCCACGGGCATCAACTCGCTCTCGACCGGCCTGAGCACGACCAACAGCACGGTAGCTTCGCTGTCCACCTCGACGTCGACCAGCATCAATTCGCTCTCGACGGGGCTTTCGAGCGTCAACAGCAATGTTTCGTCGCTGTCGACCTCGACCTCGACGGGCCTGAGTTCGCTCTCGACCGGCTTGAGCACGACGAACAGTTCGGTGGCTTCGCTGTCGACCGGCGTGAACAGCATCAACAATCAGTTAAGCCAACTGTCGACGTCGATCGTCAATAACAACACCACCACGACGCGCTCGCTGTCCAACACGGGCATCGCCGCCGACATGAGTGCGCCGAACGCGGCCGCGCCGACGGTGACCCCGGGTTCGAACTCCGTCGCCGTCGGCGCGAATTCGACGGACGGCGGGCGCTCGAACGTGGTCTCGGTCGGTAGTGCAACGCAGCAACGCCAGATCACGAACGTCGCACCGGGTACGGAAGGCACCGATGCCGTCAACGTGGACCAGTTGAATGCGGTTTCGTCGACGATGTCGTCGTCGCTGAACAGTCTGGGCAACCAGGTTGCGCAGCAGCAGCAGCAGATCCAGCAGACCGACCAGATGGCGCGTCAGGGCATTGCCGCAACCGCGGCGGTCGCCTCGATTCCGCAGATGGATCGCGACTCCGACTTCGGCGTGGGTCTCGGTACCGCGGCGTTCGGCGGTCAGGAGGCGGTGGCGGTCGGCATGCAGGCACGCATCTCCGAGAACCTGAAGGCATCGCTGAACGGCGGCTTTAGCGGCAGCCAGCACGTGGTGGGCGCTGGCGTGCTGTATCAGTGGAAGTAATCGCTGTTGACCGGAACCGGGCTTCGTCCTGGTTCCGGCTTCTCGTCGGCCGGGTTTTCTTCTGGAATATCGGGAGCGCGGCCGCTCTTTCTTATATGATGAACAGAGCGCGCACGCCGGTACGCTGTCGTTCCGGCGCACTGCGTGCATGCGCTCTGATGCAAAAGGGAGGAGTTCTCGTGAAACTCTTCAATGTCTCGCTTTTCTTCAGTGTTTTGTCTCTTGCTGCGTGCTCCAGCGCCTCGGGCCCGACGTTCAGCGCCAACGAACTGACGCCGCAAAACGGTCTTCGCACTTTCGAAGTCGATTGCCACGGTCTATTTTCCGGCCCCAATACCTGCATGAATGCGGCTACCCGCATTTGCGGCGACAAGCCCGTTACGGTATTGGAGTCGGCAAAGTCATTGCGCGAAAAGTCGGATCCGAATTCGATGGTGTTTCAGTGCGGAAAGCCCGAGGCGGTCGAACCGGCGGCTGCCGGGGTCGCACCGGCCGTGGTCGATGCTCATCCGCAGGCGGAAACGGTGGCTCTTGCGGGCGACGCGTACTTTGCTTTCGGGCGAGCCGAGCTCACGCCGGCGGCCCGCACGGTACTCGACAAAATGTTGGGCGAGCAGGGCGACAAGCACTTCTCGCAAGTCACCGTGACCGGTTATACCGATTCGGTTGGCCGCGCAACGGCCAATCTCGCGTTGTCGCAGCGGCGTGCCGATGCTGTCGCAAGTTATCTGCGTGCTCACGGACTGAATGCAGACAAGGTCGTTGCCGTGGGACGCGGGAGTGCCAATACGGTTACTTCGAACGATACGGCAGAGGGGCGCGCGAACAATCGGCGCGTCGAGGTCGCGATGCAGCCTTGATGCCAGGTTGATTCGAGAACCTGGTCGACGCTCTGCTTGCACCTCGCATCTGATACATTTTGAGGCGTGTGTCCAGGCGGAGCGCTGGAAATATCATGCAAAGTGATTTCCGTGATTCACTGCAGTTTGTCTGGCAACGCGTCATTGATCTTGTCGACGCTGCGACCCGCCCGGCTTCGGACGATGCCGTGCGCGCGTTGCTCGACGAGACGACCAGGGGGTTGCGCGCGCTCGACGACGATACGCTGGTTGCAGGCGTCAATGCCGCACACCATGCAGGCAGGGTAGACGAAGCCATCCGCATTACGGCTGCCGTCGCTCGCCTGTCGCCGGATCGCGCCGGTGCGCATTTTGCGGCGGGATTGGCCCTGCAATATGCCGATCGTCACGCGGAAGCCCTGAAAGCGTACCGCTTTGCCTACGCAATCAAGCCTGATTTTCATCATCTCCGGAACAACCTGGCGGTCTCGCTGATGCAAACCGATCCCGCCAATCCGGAGATCATCGGCTTGCTCGAACAGGCAGTGATCGACGATCCAGGGTATGCGGGTGCCTGGATCAATCTTTCGCGACTCAGGCCAGACGAAACGACGCTCGCGCGCGCCGAAGCGGCGGCGCAACGTGCGGTCACCCTTGCGCCCGACGACCAGCTTGCGTTGAACAACTACGCGATGCTAAAGAAAGAAGCGCAGCAGTGGGACGAAGCTGAACAGGCCGCTCGTGCAGGCTGCAAAGTTGCGCCAAACGATCCCACCATGCAGTTCAATCTGGCCGCGATCCAGCTGGTGCGCGGTAATTTCAGCGCTGGTTGGGTGGGGCACGAATTCCGCTGGCAGGGCGCGCGCGAACTGAAATCGGGGCGCCCGGTTTTCCCCCGGCCGCAATGGCGGGGCGAACCGCTTCTCGGCCGCACGCTGCTGGTTTGGGGCGAGCAGGGGATGGGCGATCTGCTGCAATTTTGCCGCTACGTGCCGATGCTTGCCGAACACGTGCATCGCGAAGGCGGAAAGCTCGTGTGGAATTCGTTTCCGCAGATGGGCGCGTTGCTCAAGCGCAGTCTCGGCGAGCATTGCGACCTGTGCACCATCGGTGGCGGCATCGCGGATCTGCCGCATTACGATTGCGAGGTATCGCTCCTGAGTTTGCCGATGCTGTTCGGCACGAGGGAAGACGCCATTCCGGGTCCAGTGCGTTATCTCTCGTCCGATCCCGAGGCGGCTGCGCAATGGCGAAGACGGCTTGCCGGAGAGCGGCGGCTGAAGGTAGGGCTCGTCTGGACCGGCAGTCACGTGCATCAGCGCAATCTTTATCGTCGCGTTGGGCTCGAGTGCTATGCCGCCCATTTCGGCGCGCTGACCGGTGACGTTGCGTTTTATTCGCTCCAGCCGGGCGCGGCCGAAGACGTTGCCAACGCGCGAGCCGCGGGTTTCGAAATCGCGGACTTCAGTGGTGAATGGCGTACGTTCGACGACACCGCCGCGTTTGTCGATTCTCTCGATCTCGTCATTTCGGTATGCACCTCGACGGCGCACCTGGCGGGTGCGCTCGGCCAGCCGACATGGGTGCTGCTGGACGTGAATCCCCACTGGGTCTGGCAACTCGAGCGGCGCGACAACCCGTGGTATCCGAATACCACGCTGTATCGGCAAAAGCAGTTCCGGCAGTGGGAGCCGGTGCTGGCTGAAGTCGCTGTCGATCTTGCGGCGCGTGCTGCCGCGCATCGCGCATCCGCCGGCGAATTTTTTCCGTCCGGTACAACCTGAACGATAGCGGTGCCAACATGCGAATCGGAATTTCCGTGCTCACGCACGCATCGCAGAACATCTGGTCCAATGGGCTTGGCCAGAACGTGATCTTTCTCGCGCAACTCTTGCAGCGCGTGCCGTTCGTTACGGCCGTGGTGCTGATCGACTGTGGTGACCAGGGCGCCATGCCGCCCCAGGTCGACCTCGGCGGTCTGGGGCTGCGCATCATGTCGATGCGAGACGCGACTGACGAAGTGGATGTCGTCATCGAGATGGCGGGTGCCCTCGACAGCAAATGGACCGATCTCATGCGCGCGCGCGGCCGCAAGGTTGTGTTCCACTGCTGTGGTCAGCCCTTTGTCGCACTCGCGGAAGCGGTGGTCTTCAACAAGCCGGCTACCGCACTGCGTCCCGATCGCTGTGACGAGGTCTGGTATTTGCCGAAGGATGACGCGCTCGCTCCCATGTTGCGCACGATCCATCGTTGCGACGCTTACGAGGTGCCGTTCATCTGGCATCCTCAGTTCGTGGAGGCGCGCTCGCGCGAGGTTGCCGAAAAGGGGTTTCGCTATGGCTATGTTCCGCGCCAGATTTCTCCGGAGGGAGTGCAAGCCGGTTGGCGTGTTGCCATTTTCGAGCCGAATATTTCGGTAGTGAAAACCTGCAGCATTCCCATGCTGGTGTGCGACGAGGCGTATCGCGTCGACCGCGACTGCATTCAGATGATGCACGTGCTCAATGCGCTGCACATCAAGGATCATCCGACCATGCTTTACCTCGCCAATTCGCTCGATATCGTAAAGACGCATCGCGCGACTTTCCACGGCAGGCACGACATCGTCGGCTTCATGGTGCAGTTCGCGGACGCCGTGGTCGCTCACCAGTGGGGGAACAGCCAGAATTACAGCTACCTCGATGCACTCTACGGCGACTATCCGCTCGTCCACAATTCGCCGTGGCTGAAGGACGTGGGCTACTACTACCCGGACTTCGACGCGAAAGAGGGCGGCGCGCAGTTGCGTCGCGCCGTGCAAACGCACGACGCCGGGCTGCCGGAGTATCGCACCCGCGCGCAGCGCCTTTTTCGGACGATTGATCCCACAGCCGGGCACAATGTCGAGCAATACGCCGCAAGGCTGGCTCACCTGTGTCGCGACACCGCGTTTTTCGCTTCGGGCGGAGGCCACGCATGACGACTGCTTCTTCCACTCATCCGCTTGCTCGGGGCTTGCGCGTCGGCGTATCGATCTTCGTGCGCAAGGGCGGCGGCCAGTCGATGTGGGAAAACGGCATCTTCCAGAACTGCCTCTTTCTCGTGATGCTGCTGATGCGCTCGCCCATCGTGTCGGAAACGTACCTCGTGATCGGCGGATCCGATGCGACGCCCGACGACGCGAGGGACTTTCTCGCGGGTGCCCCGGTTCCGATCATCGACATGAACGAGGCGGCTTCGAAGCTTGATGTCATGATCGAAATGAGCGCCCAGCTCGCGAAGGACTGGGTGGTGGCGTTCCGCGAACGAGGCGGCAAGACCGTGTCGATGCGGGTCGGCAACGACTATGTGATCGACATCGAGCGCATGATCTTCGACAAGCCGCAGGGCCTGCTGATCAGCGGGGCGCCATATCACGAGGTATGGACGCTCGCCGAGTACGAGCGCAGTTGCAAGCCGTATTACGAAAGCACCTTCCGCGCGCCCGTGCGTTTGATGCCGCATCTGTGGAGTCCGCTCGTGCTTGATCGCGAGATGGCGCGCCAGCATCCGGGACAGCGCTTCGAATACCAGCCGGGGAGGCGGCGCTGGCGAGCGGGTATCTTCGAGCCCAACATCTGCATGGTGAAGACGAGCTTCATCCCGATGCTGGTGTGCGAGACGGCGCACCGGGAAAACGCGGATATGCTTGAACGGGTCAGCGTTTACAACACGTTTCACCTGAAAGAGCACGCGGGCTTCAGCAATTTCGCCCTGGATCTGGATATCGTGCGTCACGGTATTGCGACCTTCGAGGGGCGTTTCCCGTTCGCCGAAGCGGTGACGAATCATGTAGACGTGATCGTGAGCCATCACTGGGAGAACGCGCAGAACTACGTCTATTACGAAGCGCTCTATGGCGGTTTCCCACTCGTACACAACTCGCATCTGATCGGCAACTGCGGTTATCGCTATCACGAGTTCGATTGCGAGGAAGGCGGGCGCGTCATGAATCAGGCTTTCGTCGGGCACGATGAGAACTTCGCCGCCTATCGCGCGACGGCCAACGCATTTCTGCGCACGCTCGACCCGGAGTCCGAAGAGAACGTGAGGACTTACAGCGAAGCGCTGGCTGCGCTCTATACGAATTGAGCGGGCGCCGCGAATAAGGACAATGGAGTGTCAGGCATGAATCCGTCGCAAGAAGGACTGACGATCGGTATCACGATCGGCCTGCACGCCGCGGGCGAAACCATGTGGAACAACGGCATCAAGCAGAATGCCGTCTACCTTGCGCTTGCGCTCGCCCAGTGCCCCGGTGTGGCCCGGGTCG